>CASFPS010000007.1:0-51872 GCA_949296355.1 uncultured bacterium
GATGGTACAGTTTCATCCTGGACATCAATCTCGGTAGCTGCAGAAACCGTAACAGATGAAGCAGCATACCAAGATGCTTACAACAAGTATGAATATGATACATATTTATATGACCAGAAGATCAAAGAAATCAACGCAAAAACAGAAATTATTCAACAGGAAGATAAGAACCTTGAATTAAAACTTCAAAGACTTGATAACGAAAGAACTCAGATTACAACAGAAATCGAAGCAGTAGAAAAAGTTATCAACGACAACATCGAATCTTCTTACAAAACCTTCTCAGGCTAAGGGTAAATGAATTGAGTAGGTAAGCAAACCTACAAGCCGGAAGTATTTACCCCACGCACGTGGCAGTAAAAATGAACGACAGCGCGTATTCCTTCCCCAATCGGGGAAGGCTAGGATGGGGAACGACACGACCCCTCACCCGAATTTCTAAGTTTCGCCCAAGCTCAACTTGAAATTCTACCCTCTCCCGCAAGGGGCGAGGTGAACCCGACAGCAATTCAGGTCCTTTAGTTATATTTATTCTAGTCGAATATGAATCGAGAGCCCCTCGTCGGGGCTCTCGATTTTTATGTTAAATATTACAGCCCCTCTCCCTAACCCTCTCCCCAAAGGGGCGAGGGGACGCGCGCTGATGTTCTATTAGTATTACCACCTCCCTATCCCTCTCCGGGGTAAATGTATTGGTTTGGCAGGTAATTCTACAAGCAGAATGTTTTGCAGGGGCGAGGGAACACGTGCTAATATTCAACTACTGTCGCGATAATTGCGTTCAACTCTTCGATTTTAGAGGGGACACGCATTGTCACTCGATTCATGTCACACCCAATGAGCGCCGTCGCATCTGCCCCCCTTGCGGGGGAAGTGACCGGAGGTCGAAGGGGGGTAAAACATGAAAACCTCACCCATCCTAACCTGCTTGGTTGTCGGCAATAAACGAGCTTACGGACTTTGCTCCCGCAAAGCTCCTTCACTCTCTGCCGACAATCCGCTTCCCTCAAAAGGGAAGGAACGCGCGTTGTTGTTCTATTAACGCAATTATTCTTGACTAAAAGAGATAAACTTGTTGTCTTACATCAAAACAAATCATTTACCCCTATATTTTCCCCACCCTTCTTAATATTTCTTGCGCAAACCTTATTTTTAAGTTACAATCAGAAAATAAAGAGGAGAGGTTTATGTCAGACGATAAAGTCATAAAATTAGGTAAAAGAAGCAGAAGTAAAAAGACCGAGTCTGTTGAGCATCATCACGAAGGAATTCAGGAGCCAGTATATTGCAGTTTCTGCGGCAGACCTAATACACAGGTTATTAAGATGGTAAAAGGTCCGGGGGTAAATATTTGCTCCGAGTGCACAATGATTGCGGTTCAATACCTGATTCTTAATGACAGAATGCTTTCGGCTGACGCCCAGCAAATTCTTGACGCATTCTGGGGCAAATGTAAATAGAAACCCTTTATGCAGAAATATTAAGTCCGTTTGAGAGGTTTTATGAACAAAATCCAAATAAAAGCAGAAATTCTGGCGACTTTGACAGCTTTAATGACTTCAAGCCAGCCGCAGGCATCCCTTATTACAGATTTGAAAAATATTGAGGACAAAAAGACCGTTCTTGAAGTCTTAATCCGGGAGCTTGTCAGCGCAAATGAACAAAAAGCCGTCTTAATATGCTGGCTTTTAATGGAGCTTATCGACAAAGATACTCTGAACGACGAATTATGGAATGTAATCAAGGCGCCAGAATACAATGACCATGTTAAAATGATTGCGTTTAATATGCTCAAGGATTTAGGGAATAAAATCGACTACGATGTAATAAGCGGATACTTTGAGCAGTTTAATGAGCTTATAAATAAAGAAACCAAGCAGCTTCTGGAAACTGCTATTATGAATCCGGAAGCGCAGATTGATTTTATGGACTTTTTAAACGCCATAAATGACAATGATAAAATAATCCTGATAAAGTCGCTTGAAGAAGATTATGCTAATGATGCGCTTGCAAATATTCTTATTCCCGTATTTTTATACTATATGGATTCCGAGGTCGGGTATACTGCTCTTGATATTCTCGGCAGAACAAAATCTCAACTTGCTTATCATGCGCTGGAAAATGCTAAAACCTTTGCTCCTGATGAATTAAAGAATAAAATTAACAAAGCCGTATCAGAGCTTAAGATGTCCGGCATAAGAGTTGATAATACAGAGGAATTCTACAGAAATATCCTAAAAGAGTCAAAACCTTACAAAGTATATACTTCTTTTCCGGACGGACACGGAAATATGGCAATAATATTTTCCAGAAACAGAGGAAACAGGACGCTGCAATTTTTAGCCATTGTAATTAATCCAAGATACGGAATACTCGATTCATTCGGATTTAATTCAATGACAGAACAGGATTTTTATAAAATTGTAGATAAATTCTACAACTATCAGGAAAAATACGAGATTAACGCCGGAGTTGCAAAGTATTTGCTTGAACAGGCAGAGGAAAATTCGCATCTGAACGGTGAGCAAATACCTTATGAATACATATGCTGGCAGAGTATTCTCCTTGATATTGAGTCGGAAAAGCCTGCAATATATTTAGAGAAAAAAGAATTGAACCAGAAAGATATTGATAAATTATGTTTGAGTGAGTATGTTCAGAACTGGTTCTTTGACGAGATTACCTCCGAAGAATTTAAAGCCTTTATTGATAAGCTTTCTGCTGAATTCAGGGCAAATAATTTTAACGTGGATCTGGATAAATTCATTGCTGACAATTTTGACAGTATTTATAACGCTCAGGAACTTGCGTATAAGCTGATAACTTTTAACATTGCGGCATATTTGAGAATGCTTAAAGGGGATAAAGATTTAGCACAAATACTATATTCTTTAGGCTCAAATTACAGCTTTTTAACCAATATTTTGAGAAAAAGTATTTATGAATACTATGTCGGAAAGCGCTATATACTCAAAAATCAGAGAAAAGCTTCAAGTATTTTTGAGAAAAAAACACAGGGAAGTGCTAATGATTTTAAACTTTTGCAGCTTGATATGATAATATCAAGTATAGAAGCAAGGTGGGTTGATAATGCATAAAGTTATGGCGCTTGATGTCGGGAAAAAACGTATAGGAGTTGCTTTAAGCGACTATTTGCAGGTAATTGCGACTCCGTGTGTTTGTATTGACAGAGAGCCGGAAGCAAAAGCGCTTGAAGAAATTGTTAAAATTGCAAAAGAAAACCGTGTAGAAAAAATTGTTGTAGGGGTTCCTATCAACATGGACGGGTCGTATGGCGCTCAGGCAAAGGATTGTATAGATTTTTCACAAAAATTAACCGGTTTTGATATAATATTAGAAGATGAACGTCTGACTTCCGAAGAAGCGGAAGAAAGGCTAAGGGAAAGAAAAGTTAATTTCAGGAAAAACAAGGGGCTTGTGGATATAGAAAGCGCCTGTATAATATTAGAACAGTATTTAGGGAAATGATTATGAGCGATGAAATTCAGGAAACAGAACAGCAATACGTTGAAATTTACGGAGAAGACGGACAGATTATTAAGTGTGAAATCTATGATATTGTAGATTTTGAGGATAAAACTTACGCTATGCTTCTGCCGCTTTCAGAGGATGAAAACGACGAGAATTCCGAAGTTATCGTTATGGAATATGTAGAAGACGGTGACGACGGGTATTTTAAGAATATAGAGGATGATACGGAATTCCGGCGGGTTTGCGAATATATTGAATCATTAGATGATGAAGAGGAAGAATAAGTTTGTTTGAACGATTTACTGAAAAAGCGGTTAATGTAGTTTCGGAAGCGCAAAATCTTGCAAAAGATATGGGCTGCAGTGAAGTTATGCCTGAGCATTTGTTTCTTGCGCTTATTAAGGATGCAAAAGGCGTTTCTTTAAAACTGTTTAGGATGTATAATGTTACATTTGATGCAGCTTTTGAGGAAGTAAAAAAATATGTAAAAGAATCCCCGAAACGTATAGAAAACATTCCGTTCAGCCATTCTTTTAAAGATATATTAAAACATACGCTGGATTTAGCAGCAAAATCAGGAAATACAAATATTTTATTTGAGCATATATTCCTGACGGTTATCAGCGAGAAAAATTCTAATATTCAGGAAATTCTGAATAACTTCGGGTTTGATATCTATAATGCGCGTGATATTCTGACAAAACTCGTTCAGAAAAAAATTAAACGTCTTGAACACCCTGAAGCGGAAGAAGATGACGAGAAAAGCTCTTTTGAATCTGTATACGAAGGCGAAGCTTTGTCGGATGTTTTTGACAGAGCTGTCTCAAAGCTTTCTGCTGCAGGTTATGAAATATTAGGAACAGAGCAGATTATGGCTTCTATTCTGGAATCCGGTGATACAGAACTTGTTAACACTATTCACAAATACGGTTTGGATTCCGAAGTCTTTGAAAAGAAGCTTGCCGAGCAGAGTTCACGTTCTTCTGAATATGCGGATAAGAAGATAATATTCACTCCAAATGCTTTTCTGGTTATGAATTCAGCTTTACAAACCGCAAAAGAGCTTGGCTCTTCTGTAATTACACCTGAACATATTGTTTTAAGCATACTAAAAATCAAGCGCGGGCTGGCTTATGATATTATTAAATCTCTGGGTATCAATAGCGAAAAGATGTCTGAGGATATTTTGAGACCGATAGAAAAGCAGATGCCTGAGACGCTTACAATAATGAAGCTTGCTAAAGAAGAGGCAAGAAGAATCGGGCGCAATATTGTAGGAACAGAGATGTTTCTCTTAGGAATTATTGCAGAAGGAACCAGTGTTGCGTTTGAAGTTCTTAATGATCTTGAAATTACTCTAAAAGACGCGCGTATAGTTGTTGAAAATCTTGTCGGATATGGAAATGAGTATTTTGACAGGGAAATTACATTCACAAAACGTGCAAAAAAAGTTCTGGAAAAAGCCTGGTTGTCCGCGAAAAAATCTAACAAGCAAAAAATTGAAGCAGTTGATTTATTACTGGCAATCATTGATGTGCCGGATTCTCTTGCTATGAAAGCTTTAGACCAGCTGGGCGTTGATGCTGTAGAAATCAGGCATGGAATACAAAGCCGGAGTAAAAATTCAAGCAATTAGAGTGCAGAATGCAGAATATTGTTTCAAAAGTCATTGATTTTCTAAAAAAATACGATTTGCAGGATAAGACCATTGTGGTGGGGTTTTCCGGCGGGTACGATTCAATGTGTCTTTTGGATGCTCTTTCTGAAATTAAGAATCAGCCGGAATTTTATGACTTGAATGTTATTGCGGCTCATTTTAACCACAACTGGCGCGGTGAAGAGGCGCTTAGAGAGCAGGAAGTCTGCAGGCTTTTTGCCAGTGCTAAAGGGTTTGAGTTTTTCACAAAAACTGCTAAGAATAATATTAAAAAGACGGAAAACGATGCCAGAATAGCAAGATACGAGTTTTTTGAAGAAGCCTTTGAAGAATATGATGCTGATGCAGTATTTACGGCGCACAACTATGATGACAATGCTGAGACTGTCTTATATAGAATTATTAAGGGAACAGGAATCTTAGGGCTAAAAGGTATTGCTGAAAAACGCGGGTATTTTTACCGTCCGCTTCTTTATATAAGGCGTTCTGAAATTTTGGAATACTGCAATGACAACAACCTTTCTCCGAACAACGATTCGTCAAATGCCGATATTCAGTACAAAAGAAACTATCTAAGGCTTAATGTTATTCCGTCTTTAGAGAAAATCAATTTGAATGTAAAGGAGGCAATTAATACGCTTTCTGATATTGCAAAAAGTGATAATGAAATAATAGAAGAGTATTTGAAGCCTTTGAGAGAAAAAGTTTTGTTAAGTGACGGGAAAATTTGTCCAAAAACCTACAGGGAGTTATCCAAACCTGTAAAAATGCGGCTTTTACACGAATTTATCCAGAGTCTGGATTTAGATTATGATTACAAAAAAGTTTGTGAGATATATGATTTTATAGAGGCTAATATAACTCAAAGAAACGGTTCTACCAAGTCGCTTGCAACCGCAAAATGGCTTTATGCAGACGAAAAAACAATAGAGGTAATCCCGCCTAAAAAAGACGTTCAGGAAGAAATCAGGAAAATGATTGAAGTCGAAGTAGGGGGAGAAGGCGGGTACACTTTTGACGACAAAGTATTTTCTCTTAAAAAATTTGTAGAAAAAGATTTGTTTGTTTTTCCTGAATCAACCTCAAAATTTGCTTATGTAGATTTTTCGCGGGTAAAATTCCCTCTAACTTTAAGGACAAGAAGAGACGGAGATGTAATTAGCCCGTTTGGAATGACAGGCAGCATGAAATTAAAGAAATATTTAAACGCCAAGGGTGTTCCGCGGCATTCGAGAGACAATCTGCTTCTCTTATGCTCGGATAATGAAGTTTTGTGGGTAGTAGGAGTCGGCTTGAGTAACAAAATATCTGTTAAAGATAAGCCTACGCACGTGATAGAAGTCGTGTAAACCTCAAAAACGGAGGACAATATGATAACAGAGAATGATTTAAAAATACTTTTTTCCAAAGAACAGATTCAAGAAGCTATTAAGGTTCTTGGGGATAGAATTAATAAAGATTATGCGGGGGAAGAACTGTTTTTAATATGCGTTTTAAAAGGTGCTGTAATGTTTATGACAGACCTTTCAAAGCATTTAAAAATGCCTGTTGATATGGAATTTATAAGACTTTCAAGTTACGGCTCAGGATTTACTTCATCAGGTAAAGTTAATGCGGTTGACATTTCTCTTCCGGATTTGAACGAAAAAAATGTTTTAATAGTAGAAGATATTATTGATACAGGGCATACTGCAAAATTTCTGGTAGATTTTATTAACCACAATTTTAAGACAAAGTCACTGAAATTCTGTTCGCTTCTGGATAAGAAGATTAAGCGGGAAGTCGATATTGACCCTGATTATTACGGGCTTGAAGTGGACGACAAGTTTCTTGTAGGCTACGGTCTTGACTACGACGGGTTTTACAGAAATTTACCTTATATAGGTTATATCAAAATATAATATTATATATAATTGACAATTATAATTACACAATATATAATTAGTATATAAGGATATGTGTAAATTAGATTCTTTTAAAAAGGTATTTAATATGCTTTTAACCCTGTACGCTGCAAGAGTTTTGGCTCTGAGATGGGATAGAATCCTCTATTGGTGCTGATTTTAGGCGTATTGATTTGGGGAGAAGTTTAGAAGTTTAGCAGTTGAGAAGGATTTAATAATTCTTTCAACAGAAACTTCATTGCGTCTAATATTCGCGCATTCCCCTCGCCCTCTAAGAATCACGTCATTGCGAGGGAACAACTATTCAGCCCGAAGCAATCCAGAACAAATCTTGCAATCAAAAACTGGCGTTTCTTCGCGCCCAATAACCGCACATTCACCTCGCCCCTTGCGGGAGAGGGAGCAGCTGTTCTTGAGAGGTGTAGGATGTGGTAAATCTGTGATTTACCGCATCTAAATCATTTATTGTTTCGGTAATCAAAGATTACCAAAACCTACTAGCTGCTAACCAAACTCCGGCAATAGCACTACAGTTCTTGTCAGGTAAAACCTGACCTACAATTCTAAATAGTGAATAGAGAGAGAAAAAGGTGTTAATTGAGCAACGTTAGCGCGTTCCCTCTCCCCAAAGGGGCGAGGGAAAAACGACTAACCCTCTCCCTTCACGCTTTTACCCGCTCCGTCCGCAAATCCGCTCTCCCAAGGCGAGGGGAAGTACCCACCAAAATACATTTCCCTCATAATGACATCAAGCTTGTAGTTTTACTTACCAACTTAAATACATTTACCCCATAATGACATCAAGCTTGTAGTTTCACTCCCCACTAAAAATACATTTCCCCCCCCCTCCGGATATTTACCCAGCTGATTGTTTCGGTTATAATAGTTTTATAAATTATTTAAGCTTAGGAGTATGTTATGCATAATGTTAGAAGAATTTCTGAGGATATTGTATATTTAGGCTGTTCAGACAGAAAGATTTCACTTTTTGAAAGTGCTTATCCGGTAAAAGATGGGATGTCTTATAATTCATATCTTTTAAAAGATGAAAAAACTGTTTTGTTTGATACAGTTGATAAAGTTTGTGCGGAACAGTTTTATGAAAACCTTGAATATGCCCTTGAAGGCAGGCATTTAGATTATATAATCGTTCAGCATATGGAGCCTGACCATTGTGCGCTTCTGGGTGAAGTTATAAAGCAGCATCCGGATGTTAAAATTATCTGCTCTCAAAAAACTGTCGGGATGATAAAGCAGTTTTTTGAATTTGATGTTGATTCACGCGTTCAGGTTGTAAAAGAAGGTGAAACTCTGAAAATCGGAAAACACGAACTAAAATTTATTATGGCTCCGATGGTTCACTGGCCGGAGGTTATGGTTACTTATGACAGTACTGATAAAATTCTCTTTTCAGCAGACGCGTTTGGTTCATTTGGCGCAATCGACGGAAATCTTTTTGATGATGAAGTCGACTGGGAAAGAGACTGTCTGGATGAAGCAAGACGATATTATACAAATATTGTAGGGAAATACGGGCTTCAGGTTCAAATGCTTCTTAAAAAAGCAGCCGGACTTGATATAAAAATGCTCTGTCCGCTCCATGGTTTAATGATAAGAAAAAATATCGGACTTTTCGTTGAAAAGTATGACAAATGGTCAAATTATGCTCCGGAAGAGGATTCGGTTCTTATAGCGTACTCTTCTGTATACGGGGGAACTGAAAGCGCGGTCAATCTTCTTGCCTCAAAGCTTGCAGATAAAGGCGTAAAAAGAATAAAAATGTATGATGTTTCAATAACTCATCCATCTTTTGTTCTGGCAGATGCTTTCAGGTATTCACACATCGTTCTTGCAACAACAACTTATAATGCAGGAATCTTTGAATCCATGGAAACATTCCTGCATTCGCTTGCAGCACACAATTTGCAGAACAGAAAATATGTATTGATTCAAAACGGAAGCTGGGCGCCTTCTTGCGGCAGTCAGATGAGGGAAATCTTAGAAAAGCTTAAAGGTACGGAAATACTTGATGATTCAATCTGCATAAAATCGACATTAAAAGAAGAACAGATTGCACAAATGGATAATGTTGTAAATACAATAGTAAAATCTTTAGGTTTTTAGTATTATAACTATACGGGTGGACACCTCACCCCAGCCCTCTCCTCAAGGAGAGGGTGAGAAAGAAAAACAAGGAGGATTAATAATGAAAAAATATGTTTGCACAGTATGCCACTACGTTTACGATCCGGCAGCAGGAGATCCTGATAACGGAATTAATCCGGGAACAGCATTTGAAGATCTGCCGGAAGATTGGGTTTGCCCTTTATGCTCAGTCGGCAAAGACATGTTTGAGGTTGAGGAATAAGGGGGAGAGTGCAGCAACGTTCTTTGGGCGTGATGTTTACCTGCCGGAGTGCCGTCTTTGCAAGAAAATCTTTGATTTTCGCGGCAATCCATTTTTTATTAAATTGCCAAATTTGTTCTGGATTGCTTCGGGCTGAATGGCTGCTCCCTCGCAATGACGTGAGGATATTAGGTATTGCTTATTGTCAGATTCTTCACCCCTGAATTGTTGTCGGGTTCAGAATGACTTTGTAAAAAATTTTTACCTCAAACAGCCACAGTAGAGTGGAGCTTGCTCCACAATTTACGCAATGCTTGTGGAGCAAGCTCCACTCTACTGCTAACTTAAATTAGAGGGCAGGTCGAGGGGAGATCCGACAAAACTCTTACTTAAAAAGCTTCCAATCGGAAGCTTTTATGTTATAATTATTTTGACCCAATAAACACGATAATATCATACAAACTGATTATTTGTTTATAAAAATTTGTAATGTATAATGTTATTGTCTTTTATACTTAAATAAGAAAGGAAATTTTGAAAATGAGTTTTGTACCTGTAGTAATTGAACAATCAAGCAGAGGTGAACGTTCTTTTGATATTTTTTCAAGATTGTTGAGAGAAAGAATTATTTTCTTAGGAACTCCGGTTGACGATATGGTAGCAAACCTGATTGTTGCCCAGCTTCTGCTTCTTGATAGCGAAAATCCGGAAAAAGATATTATGCTTTATATTAATTCCCCTGGCGGAAGCGTAACTGCAGGTTTGGCAATTTATGATACAATGCAGCATATCAGAGCTGATGTACAGACTATTTGTTTAGGTCAGGCTGCTTCTATGGGCGCTTTCCTTTTATGTTCAGGAGCAAAAGGTAAGAGAATGGCTCTTCCTCACTCAAGAGTATTGATTCATCAGCCGTTAGGCGGCGCTCAGGGGCAGGCTACTGATATTGAAATTCAGGCACAGGAAATCTTGAGAATTAAAAAGACATTGAATGAAATTATGGCTGAAAATACAGGTCAGTCAATCAAGAAGATTGAAAAGGATACTGACAGAGACTATATTATGACTCCTCAGGAAGCTCTTGAATACGGTATGATTGATAAAGTCATCACAAAAGAAGGCTAGGGGCTGTCGCAACAGAAAAGCCGGCATTGCGAGGTTCGTAAGAACCGCAGCAATATAAAACAAACAGTGACAAGGAGAAATTTATGTCATCAAACGATAGGTTAAAATGTTCATTTTGCGGAAAGACGCAAGATCAGGTCAAGAAATTGATAGCAGGACCGGATGTGTTTATCTGTGATGAATGTGTAGAACTCTGTAATGAAATATTGGACGAAGAGTTTTTTGAAACAAAAGAAAAAAATAATGATAAACACGAAAAGGCTTCTGACGATATTGATGAAAAATCTATTCCGAAACCTCATGAGATTAAGGAATACTTAGACCAGCATATTGTAGGTCAGGATGATGCCAAAAAAGTTCTCTCAGTTGCTGTATACAACCACTACAAGAGGTTGAAACACAACAGGCAGGAAGATACTAACGGTGTAGAAATCCAAAAATCAAATATTCTTCTTGTAGGACCGACAGGTAGCGGTAAGACTTTGCTTGCACAAACATTAGCTAAAATGCTCGATGTTCCGTTTGCAGTGGCTGATGCGACAACGCTTACGGAAGCCGGTTATGTCGGTGATGATGTTGAAAATATTTTGTTAAGACTCTATCAGAATGCCGATTATGACGCTAAAAAGGCTGAAAAAGGCATAATTTACATTGATGAAATTGACAAGATTGCAAGAAAATCAGAAAACACTTCAATAACCAGAGATGTTTCAGGTGAAGGCGTTCAGCAGGCGTTATTAAAACTTATTGAAGGTACGCTTGCGAATGTTCCGCCTCAAGGCGGCAGAAAACACCCTCAGCAGGAATTTATCCAGATTGATACAAGCAATATCCTGTTTATTGTAGGCGGAGCGTTTGTTGATCTGGATAAAATCATTGAACATAGAGTTAAAGACGGCTCTTCAATTGGGTTTGGCAAATCCGCTCCGACTCAGGCTGAAAAAGAGCAGCAGGCAGCAAAGTTGCTTAAAAAATTACAGCCGGAAGATTTGCTCAAGTTCGGTTTAATTCCTGAATTTATCGGCAGAATCCCTGTTTACGCGGTATTAGATGCGCTTGATGAAAAGACATTAAAGATGATTCTGACCGAGCCTAAGAACGCGGTTCTTAAGCAGTATCAATGTCTGCTTAAGATGGACGGCGTAGATTTAGAGTTTGAGCCGGAAGCTATTGATTTGATTGCGCAAAAGGCTATCAAGCGTAAGACCGGTGCTAGAGCTTTAAGGTCAATCGTTGAGGAATTAATGCTTGATGTAATGTATGATATACCTACAAAGCATGACATAACTAAATTTGTTATAACAAAGGAAATGGTCGAAAGACAGGACGAGCTTGATAATACTGCTGAATTAATTCATCTTCCGCAGAATAAAACGGCAGATATTTCCCAGAAAACAAGAGCTGAAATTGCATAAGTAAAACTAAAAAAGAGGTGATTCAAATCACCTCTTTTTTAGTTTTAACCAGCTAATTTCCAATATTCTTCAAGTATGTCATCTACAAAGTCTTTAAAGTGGATTGCATAAATGTTAGAATCTTTACCGTTTGTATCTCGAACGTTAACGATGTAGCTTTGGGTTGATACTCTGTCATCTTTCATGATATTATAACAGTTTGCAGGAGTATCTCCTCTATTTTTCTTGTAATATTTTGTGCCTTGATTTATATATCTGTCAATAACAGTATTAACAGCTGTATTTAGTTTTGTGCTATCAAGTCCTGCTGTAGATAATGCACTTACAACTGCTGTTCCGAGGAGTTGTAACCTGCTTCTTACTTTATCTTGAACTCCGCTATCACTCCAACCGTTACCTTTAGAATCTTTTGCCCAGTGGAGAACAATATTAGCATCGCCATTGTATAAGTCTGCAAAATTTTCATTTGTAACCTGATTTCCAAGGTTATTGCCATCAGCTTGTTTTAAAGCTTCAAGGTGTTCAACTGTCGCTCCGTTCCATCCTGTCACTTTGCCGAGTATTTCTGCTGTACTAGGTTTAACAGTAACTTTAATTTCCTGAGGCTCACCTATAGCAACACCATCTGCAAGAACCTGAACTTTAATAGTATATGTACCTGATGTTGCGCCTTGAATAGTAAGTGTATTTGTACCTGACTCAATTTTGCATGTTATACCGCTACCGGAACAGCTTGCCTGATATGTGATTCTGCTTGAATCAATTGCAGTTCCATTATTAAGCACTGTTGCATTGAATACATGTGAACTTGATTGCCCTGTTTCCAAAACAAGAGAATTACCATTAATTCCGCTATTGAATGAACCTAGAGTAAATGCTTCAACGTCACCAATTTCAAGAGCTTTTGCCTTAAGTTCTTCCATTTTTTCTTCTACTTCACCAGAGAGCATTTTATTAATTTCTGTTGCATAACTGTCTCCAAAGATATCTTTTACAGCTTCTGCAAGAACTGTTGATTTTTCACAAAGAGCTTTGCAATATTGAATAGCTGCATCTTTAACTTTTGCAGCATCTTGCTGTTCTTTCGCTACAGCAATCAGAGCATCATAAGTGCTGTTCAGTTCCTCTATCGGCATATCACCTAGACCATTAGGATAGAAATCTGCCATGCTTGCCTGAGCTTGTTCAATAATCCAGTCAATAAGCGCTTCCTTGTCAAGCTCACCGCTTTCTGTATCAAAATCACCATTCTTAACTTTAGCAATAGCATCATTTACGAGATTATCATATGCTTCAAGCTCTCCTGGCATTACATAACCGAATCTTTCCGCAAATGATTCACTTGTCTTCGCAGCAAGTTGGGCAAGAAAATCAGCGTTGTCGAAGAGATTTTGAACTTCTATAGTTTTTTCTACAGTTTTGTAGGCATCGCTTGCTTCAAACTCACTCATTCCATACTTCTTGAGTTCCTCAAAATCAGCAAATTTTGCTCCTGATAACAGATTGGTAATATAATCATTTATTGCTGAATCATATAATGCACTATTTGCTTCATAATCTGATTTATTTTTGATTTCTTCAAGAGATTTTTCTAAGTTTTTCTTTATAATACTCTTTTGTAAATCATTCAATGCTGAATCTTCATTGTATGTATAGCCGTATTGTGATAATAATTCAGGGTTTTCACTGCCTGGTAAGCCTGCTGTTGCTGTATATGCATCAATTATTTCCATTACAGTTTCATAAATATCTTCAAAAGTGCTGTCTTCCGGTATGTTTTTTACATAAGTATTGATTATGCCCTGCAATGTTCCGTCTTCAGCATAGGAATATCCGTACTCTTTAATAAAATCTGTCATTGTCTTTTTAAGATATTCATTAGCGCAATAATCAGCAGTTGCCTTCTGCTCTACAGAAACAGATTTTTCCTCAAGATATGCTTCAAGCTCGTCCGGCTTTCCGCCTTGTTTAATAAAAGTTTCCACAAGAGCGCCCAGACCTTCGGAAACAGATTTTTTCCATCCAGCCGCATCCTGTACTACATAAGGAGCTGATAGAGTCGATGTAAAATCATTTAAAATCTCATACATCTCAATTCTATCCTCCATAGCAGCGATTTCATCTTTATTAAGCGCATTTTTATCTTTTAAATTTGTACCCCTCACTTTACCGCTCTGATCAGTATCAATAGTATTCCAGAAGCTGTTAATTAAATCATTTTTTCCGGCTTCTGTCGTTTCTCCGTCCCATTCAAAATTATCTTTCATAAAGTTACGAAACTCGGTTTTAACTACTGTACCATCGCCGTCTTTATCCGCAGCGGATACCCAATCTCCCTGATTAGCTAAGAATTGATACACTCTTGAAATGCTATCATTTGACATAATCTGCTCCTTTTAATTTTCCCATTATTTTATATTATTGTTTACGGCATTTTTTAGAAAAACTTTAGCAATTTTAGATATTTTGTTACAAAAATTTACAATTGAAGACCGAATATGAATTTAGAGGTTTAAATTATTTAATTTTATTAAGGAATAAATCTTTTATCTTTTTAAATTTCCATGTTTATAGTATTATAAGGTATATTGGAGGAAAGGATTTAATACAATGTCAGTAGTGTTGGAACAAAAACAGGGTTTAATCGCCGGAGACGGGCATTTGCCTGTAAAAATGGCGCAGTATGCTAAAGAAAACGGATTTGATGTGGTTGCAATTTCTCTTTCAAACGACAATTATTCCCAACTAAAAAAATACTGCTCAAAAGTTTATTCTTTCTGCCCCGGCGAAGTTCAAAAGATAGAAGATACCTTAAAAGCAGAAGGTATTAAGCAGATAACTTTTCTCGGTAAAGTCAGCAAGACTATTTTAATCAAGCGCCCTAAGTTTGATTCCCGCGCTATCGATTTTATAAAAAAAGCAATCAGACTTAATGACGACAAGGTTATGCTTATGATAATTGAAGAGCTGGAAAAAATCGGAGTGACAATTTTAGACCAGACTCTTTTTATAAAGAATTTAATGATACCGTCCGGCATTCTGGGCAAAGTTCAGCCGACTCAGGAACAAATTGATGATGTAAATTACGGATACTGGCTGGCTAAAGAGACAGGAAAGCTTGATATCGGGCAGTCTGTTGTTATAAAAGACAAAATGGTTATGGCAGTTGAGGCAATTGAGGGTACGGATAAATGCATTAAAAGAGGCTGCAAAATTGCCAAAAATCATTCAAGGGTCATAAAAGTTGCGAAACCTTCACAGGATAAGAGGTTTGATATTCCGGCAATAGGGTTAAGAACTCTTAAGACTATGAAAAAATACAAAGCGGATTTAATTGCGGTAGAAGCCGGAGAAACAATTATTGTAGATAAAGAAGAAGTAATCAAATATGCAAACAAACACAATATAGTAGTGATGGCTGTTTAGGATTATGAAAAAGGTTTTTATTATTACAGGAGAATATTCCGGCGATATTCATGCCGGATGTGTGGCAGAAATTTTAAAAAAGCAAATGCCTGAATTGGAAATTGAAGGTATAGGCGGTGAAAATCTTGAAAAAGCCGGAGTTAAGCTCTTTTGTGACCATTCTAAAATGTCAGGTTTCGGGTTTAGCTTAAAGATGGCATTAGACCATTTAGCGCTGGAGAAGAAAGTTTCTGATTATATCCTGAATTCATATAAGCCGGATTTAGTTCTACTGGTAGATTACGGAACCTTCAATTTAAGAGTTGCAAAAAGATTAAAAGGACACGGAATCAAAGTTTTCCATTATATTCCGCCTCAGGTCTGGGCAAGCAGAAAATGGCGGATTAAGGGGATTAAAAAGTATGTGGATGAAGTCCTTTGTATATTCCCGTTTGAAGAAGAGATGTACAGAGAGTACGGGATAAATGTACATTACTGCGGGCATCCGCTTATTAAGCAGCTGCCGGATAAAGCTGATAAAGAAGAGTTTTTCAAAAAGCACGGTTTGGATATTAAGCGTCCTCTTGTTTCGGTTTTTCCGGGGTCAAGACCTTTAGAGCTGCAATTTTTCTCGGAAACATTTATTAAAGCTGCTAAAAAAATTCAGAAATTACATCCGGATATTCAGTTTTGCATATCACATGCGCCTAATTTAAGTGATAAAGTCTTTGAAAAATATATTCACGACACTGATTTTAAAGTAATTAAGGGCGAAAATCAGGCACTTTTAAGCGTTTCTGATTCTTTAATTTTGGCTTCCGGTACGGTTGCTTTAGAGGCTGCATTATATAAAGTACCTATGATTATCGGGTATAAAGGTCCTTGGATTTTGTATCTGGCTTATTTGATTTTCCGCTGTATAAAAAGGGTTTCACTACCTAATATTATAACTGATATGGATATTGTGCCGGAGCTTATTCAGGCAAAATTCACTGTCGAAAACATTTGTTATGAGACGGAAAAACTTTTGTATGACAAAAAGTATCGTGAAGAATTTATTGAAAAGTTAGGACAGGTAAGAGAAAAGCTTTCTGCAAAGTATTCAGCCAATGAAGCAGCAGGAGAGATAATAAAAGCTTTGCAATAAAAAGAAAAGTCCGAAGCTTCGGACTTTTTAAATTTTCTACAACCTTTTCTAACCTTATATATATAAAGTAGTTTTGTTTGAAAAAATTGCCTATTTTTCATTAAGAAGATAATTTCTTGCGCAGTCAAGCATTGTTGTAACAAGACCGGAATTGGCGTAAATATTCATTCCGCCTGATTCAAGAACCTGACGGATTCTCTGCTCCCACATGTTGTAGACTTCTTCATCCGGCATATTCAAAGTTTTGCCTATCATTTTTAATTCTTTATAATCTATAGGTACAGGAAGTGCGCCTCTTAATATATCAACAATATCAATACGCTTTTTGCGCGGAAAAGCCTTTAAAAATGATACAACTGTCAATTTATTCTCTTTGATATAATCTTTTATTGTCTCTATAGATTCATCAATAAGAATAGGCTCCTGCGGAATCCGGTATTCCGGAAACTCTTCCGGCTCAATATCCATAACTGTTGCAATTCTCTCTATTGTAGTACCTCTGGTTGAAAACGGAACGGTTTCATCTATAAGGTTGTATACGTAAGATAAAGTTACCCCTATCATCTCTGCAAAATCTCTTTTGTGGAGAGAATTTTTTTCTAAAAATTTAGCTACTTTTTCGGAACTTTTTTCAGGAATTATTTGTTTCATATTTATTACCTCACAAAATTTTTTATCTATGATTTTGTTAACTATACGATAATGTATTGTAAAATTTTTCATAACCCTACTTTTGATAGCCGACATGCCAATTTCTATAAGTTTTAAAATAATAAAATCAGGGTGTGATATACTTGTTTTATGAGGTTATTAAGATTAGAGCTGAAAAATTACAGAAACTGTACGGACGTCAAAATTGATTTTAAGAGCCGCAAAACTCTGATTATCGGGAAAAATGCCCAGGGTAAGACTAATATTCTTGAAAGTATTTATTTCCTTTCTGACCTAAAAAGCCCGAGAACTTCTACTGTCAGTGATTTGATTCAGTTTGGAAAAGACAGCTTTGAAATCTCAGCTATGGTTGAGAAAAATAATACAGAAATAGAACTTGATTATTCTCTTACGATCGAGAAAAAAAGAATAGCAAAGGTTAATCAGGTAAAAACTACGCCTAAAAACTTTAAATCTGTTGTAAAAACCGTTTTATTTTCAACAAAAGACCTGCTTCTCTTAAGAGGCTCTCCGCAGGATAGAAGGGATTGGCTTGACAGAGCAATCTCGCAGATTTATCCTGCCTATGATGAAAGACTTTCTAAATACGAAAAAATAAGAATACAGAAAAATAATCTCTTAAAATCGGAATATATTGACGAATCTTTGCTTGATATTTTTAATGAACAACTTACAGTAACAGGAGCGAATATAATATTTTTAAGGAAAAAGTTTTTAAAAGAGATTTCTGAAATAGCTGCAGAAAAGCACGGAATAATCAGTAATTCCGAAGAATTTAGCCTTAATTATACTTCCCCGTTTGATGAGATTAATGAAATCAGCGCTTATTTAAAAGAACAGTTAGCTGAAAGACGGAGTGAAGAAATTGCAAGGCATCAGGCATGTGTCGGACCTCACAGGGATGATATAGAATTTAAAATTAACGGGCTTGATGCGGTTAAGTTTGCGTCTCAAGGGCAGCAGAGAACACTGGTTTTAGCTCTTAAGCTCTCTGAGCTGGAGATTATTAAAGAAAAGACCGGATATTCTCCTATTCTTCTTCTGGATGATGTTCTGGCTGAATTAGATGAGACAAGGCAAAATTACCTTCTAAAATCTATTGAAGAGGATACACAGACAATAATTACTTCTGTTGATACGGTTCTTTTTGAAGAAGAGTTCTTAAAAGATGTTATAATATATAAAATAGAAAACGGAGGGCTGGCGGAATGATTTTAATTACAGGCGGAGCCGGATATATCGGAAGCCATCTTGCAATGGCATTACTTGAAAGCGGAAATGATATTGTTATATTTGACAGTCTGGAGCTCGGGCATATTGAGATTATAAACATCCTCAAAAAATACGGCAATGTTAAGTTTATTCAGGGAAATTTAAAAAACATTGATGATATAAGAGGTGTTTTTCTAGTAAATAAAATTGATTCTGTTGTTCATTTTGCAGCGTATTCTCAGGTTGCAGAAAGTGTAAATAATCCTCAAAAATATTATTATAACAATGTTTACGGGACTTTAAATCTTTTAAATGCCATGAAAGAGTTCGGTGTAAATAAAATTGTGTTCTCCTCAACAGCAGCAACTTACGGGGAGCCTGAATACGTTCCGATAGATGAAAATCACCCGCAAAGACCGATTAATGCGTACGGAAATTCAAAGCTTATGGTTGAGCGTATAATGGATGATTATGACAGAGCTTATGGCATAAAATCCGTACGGCTGCGGTATTTTAATGTGGCGGGAGCTGATTCAAAAGCAAGAATCGGCGAATGGCATGAGCCGGAAACCCATCTGATTCCGAATATATTAAAAGCTGATGAAAATAAGACCTTCAAAATGTTCGGAACGGATTATGACACTCCGGACGGTACCTGCGTTAGAGATTATATTAATGTAGAAGATTTAGCCAATGCGCATATAAAAGCTCTGGAGTATCTTAATAGAAGCGGTAAAACTGACTACTTTAACCTCGGAACCGGACAGGGCGACAGTGTAAAAGATGTTTTCAACGCTTGCGAAGACGTTCTCGGGCGCAAAGTTCCTCTGGAGATCTGCCCGAGAAGAGCCGGAGATCCCGCTAAACTCGTTGCAGATAATAAAAAAGCTTTATCAATACTTGGCTGGAAGCCTGAAAAGACTCTTTTTGACAGCATAAATTCAGCTAACGAATGGGAAAAGCGGCTTGCAAAGATTAAGTCCGGAATTGTTTTGTAGTTTGTTTAAGATGTTATTGTGTGGTTAAACTAGTGACTAGTGAATAGTGAGTAGTGAATAGTGAGTAGTGAATAGATTTCAACTTATTAAAAAATAGCGATTCTTCGGGCTCACGCCCTCTGAATGACGCCATATTGGACGTTTGACCTATTAACCCATTACATTTACCCCTGAATGACGGCACTCCGGGAATAAAACCTACAAGCTTGCAGTCATTCTGAGCCCGACAGCCATTTAGGGGTGAAGAATCTCTTAAACTTTCCCCGGATATTATTCTACAATTTCATCTGTAATATACAAAGCATCAAACTTGTAAGCTTCTAGAGTTCTTGAAAAGTATTCAGGCGGAAGTCCGGCTTTTTCTTTTAAGGAGTTCAGGAAAATTTCTCTGTCGGGAAGCTGCTCCCAGACAACAGGGAGATAAACAGCGCGCTTATCCCGCTCTATTAAAATAATTCCGTGAGGGTAAATTTTTGATAACAGGTCTCTTTCGTCTTTAAACTTAATTCTCTCAATTGAAGAAAGTATAGAAACCGAGAAATTGAGTTCTCCAAGCTCTTCAACCGTAAGCGGATTAAATCTCGGGTCTTGAAGAGCGGCGTTTTTTGCATTATCTATAATATCTAAAATTAACGGTTTTGTCGGATAAATCGAACCTATGCAGCCGCGTAGTTTTCCCTTTGATTTAAGTGTAACGAAAGAAGCGCCAAACTCCGTTAAAACGCTCGGAATATGCCGCGGTATATATTCTTCACCGTTTACTGCCGCTGTAACGCTTGCACGGGCAGTTTTTAGAACATAATCAGAACAGTATTTTTCTATAAAATCGTTTCTTGAATCCGTATACAAAAACCAGGAACCGTAACCTACGACTCGCTCTTTATCATTGCTTATGTCTCCTGAATTATACATTTCCGCACGAATCATTGTACATTCATTGTTATTAGCAAAATCTACAAGTCCTTTAATACCGACAAGCCCGCAAGCCTGAGCATTTTCAAGAAACTCTATTTTACCCGTCTCAATTATGGTTGCAGTATATGTATCAATCTGCCTGCACTGCTGCTGAGGGTAAAAATGGCTTAAATCCGATGAAATTACAAAAGAAGAATTCTCCCAGTATGTGGAAATTAAATCACTGATAAGCCTATGGTCGCAATTTCCCGTTAGAACAGGTATTATTCTTATTTTGCGCCCGATTTTTTTAAGATTCTTGACAAAATCAGCAGCACTCTGTCTCTGCGGATAAAACAGGTTTTGCAAAAAAGGAAGCTGAACTTCTATTGAGTGCTCTTTTTCAAAAATATCGTTATCAACAGTACACGGGAATTTCCCTGCTATTTCTTTGATAAGCCGGTTATTGACTTCTAAGTTTCCGAGCGGCGTTTCAAAAAAGCTATATTCCGGTAATGCTATATTATTGAAATTTACATGATGTGAAGGTGCTATTATAAAAATATTTTCATTAGGCTCAAGATATTGAAACCCTGCCATTGCGGCGTGTCCGGAGTATACATATCCTGCATGCGGCACAATTACAGCCTTGCTTTTATAATCAGCATCCGGCTGCTCCTTATAGGAATCCAGCAGTTTCGTAAGCTCTTCCGGATTGTCCGGATAAAATATTCCCGCAAAATCACTTTTTTTATTCATAACGCTATTATAAAATAATTTTAGGTCAATAGCAAAAAAAATTTTTATAAGACTTAAATAGATTATGAGAATAAATAATATAAATAAAACAAATTTTAACGGTTATAAAAATGTTATACATAATGACTTTTCTTTTCCGGAAGGACGTTTTATGTTTATGTCCGTGCAGCTGAATAATGAAGACGGAATTGAAGATTTAAAAGCATTAAATACAATTCAGCGTATACAAGGAATGGAGCAGCCATCTGATGTTATGAACATATTTTATTCAAAGAAACCTGCACAAAAAGACTTTTTCTTCTTTAACGGCAGACCTTTGTTTCTCGGATATGAATTAAGAAGTCTATGGGAGCATAGGGATCAGGTTGAAAATTACAAAACAGAAGAGAATGCTGCATTAAAAGCATATACATTGATTGCAAGCTTAACTAGAAGGATGATGTATAACGGTTTATCACAAAAAGACCGCTCTTATCCTAAAGTTGTGCAATCTGCAATGGAAACTTATATGAAGATTTTTACTACAAATCCTGCAAGCATTTTTAATCTAATCCAGCATAGTATTATAGAAAACAAAAGTGTAGAAAGAACAGCAGAAGCATTTAACAGGCTTGTAGATCGTAATATGAAAATATTTCTCAAATAACTACATTTTATCAGTTACTTCTTTTAAATATTGCCTTATAGCAGAGGTTATAACTAAATCAGGCTCGGAGGCGCAAAGCTCATCCAGTAAAATAACACCTTTTCTGACCTCTCCAGATTGGATATACAAAAGTCCTACTATTATTTTGTCATACGGGTTTTCACTGGAGGATAACTCTTTGATTTTTGTTTTTGTAATCCCCAGTTTATTATAGCAATCTGTAAGGTTTAGATAGTATTTAAAATTCAGCCCGTAAAGTTTTATTGCGTCCTCAAAACACACTCTTGCCATATCAGGATAGCCGATAAAATCATATGTTTCCCCGAGATTATTCTTAAAAATAGCCGTTGCCTGCGTGTTCGGGCTAAGCTGAATTGCTATTTTGAATTCCTGAATTGCAGCATAATATATTCTGTCTTTCAGATAATTTAAGCCTACATTGTTGTGGTAAAATGCGTCTTTTTCTGCATCAATAGTATATCTGTAGGGCTTTTTGTAACCTGAACAGAATATCATTATAAGCAATAAAACTAAAGAAATTATTCTTTTCATAATAAATTAATTTCTAAGCCTTCGTAAGCCATAATTGCATCTTTAGAAGCGTATTCTTCTGCAAGCATATCGAGTTTTTCATCATTATATCCCGGATCATAATGGAAATAGACAAGCTGCTTTGCGCCGACCTGCTGCTTGCAATCCAGCGCCATTTCAAAAGTAGAATGTCCAAACCCTTGTTTCGGAACATAAATACTCAAATAATCTTCTGTTGAATACTGAGAATCGTGGATTAAAAGGTCACACCCTTTTGCAAATTTGATTAACTTTTTATCTCCACCCGGATAGCTTTCTTTATCAGTCGCGTAAACAAGAGATTTACCTTTGTACGCTATTTTATATATAAAAACTCCGTTTTGAGGATGAGCGTACGATTTATAGCAGGTTATTACAACATCATCGTCAGTGTAGTCGCCGTCTTTTAATTCGTTTACCCTTACAACCCGCGGCATTTCACCCTGCTTAAAGATAACATAATTAGTCTCGTTCAGATCCATAATCTTTAAATCAGCGGCAATGTCTCCCAAATCCAGCGGAAAAGATTTTGTGAACAAAATTTTAGACAGTTCATCCTCCAGCGTTTCATTGTAGTTAACACCTCCCAGCATACACATCCTTGTAGAAGCCAGATGACAAGGTCTGAAGAACGGGAATCCCTGAATATGGTCTAAATGAATATGGCTCAGAAGGATTGTACATTTTACAGGAGTTCTGTCAGTTATTGTTATTCCTGATTCAATGTATTTGTGCATAAGTTCATTTCCGAGGCTTATTAAGCCCGTTCCCGCATCAAGAATAATCAAATGTTCGCCGGCATGTACTTCTATACAGGCAGTGTTACCGCCGTATTTTAAGAAATTTTTATCGGATACCGGATAACTTCCTCTTACACCTCTGAATTTTATTCTAAATTCGTCCATCAATCTTTCCTTCCTAGCTTGAATGTTGTATTTCTGTCAGTTTCTTCTCCATACAGCTTGTCTGAACCCATTAATCTGAGCTTTGAACGGGATTGAATGTCTTTTAAGTTAGTTTCTTTTAAATAGACATCGACAAGAGTTCTGTTTTTATTTGAGTTTATATTAATTACCCTGAAAGCATTCGGATATGTTACAAGAGACGGGCATGAAATTACAAGCAGATTATCATCCTGCTTTGCTTTAACCGCATGATAATGCCCCTGTAATACTATCACCGGATTCTTATGCGTTTTTAGCAATTTCCTTACTTCATATTCATTTAACAATTTATGGTTAGCACTGGAATACGGCTCAATAATCGGTACGTGAGTACATACGACAACGGTATCTTTTTCGTGTTCTTCCAATTCTTGTTTAAGCCACAAAAATTCTTCGTTAGAGATTTCTCCGTTTGCAGTTAACTTGTAGTCAATAATTGAGTCTAAACATATAACCCGAAAACCTTTCTTCGGAGTGAATGCATAATAAATATTTTTCTGGTTCATATTGTCGTTATGATTTGCCAGAATTTTCAAAAACTTCTCCTTAGAAAGCTTTCCGTCGATATCAATGTCGTGATTTCCGTCAATTGCGTACCACGGGTAAACAAGCTTGTTTGCGTGATTTATAAATTTTTCCAACTCATCTGATTTTGGAACATTAATTAAATCACCGGTAAAAACTACAAAATCATACGGTCCGGAAGTATTAATCTGAAATATAACGTCGTCAAGCAAATCACCGGATTTTTTCAGGAACTTGTAAGACGTATTTTCTTCAAAAGAAGAGAAATGAGCGTCGCTAACCTGTGCAATTCTCAGATTATTATTTGCAGCAGTACAAACCTGTGAGCCTATTGCACAGGCAACTATTATTGTTAAAACAAAATTAACAACTTTTGAAAAAAATGACTCTTTTTTCTTCTTATAATTTTTCATCTCTTCTAATAATAATGTATATCAGGGCTTTAAGTCAACGATATTCCGTATGAAAAATCAGATAATTTACTGTTACAGACGGAATATTATTTCTCTCCCTTGTATTTACTTAATGTTTAGGCTATTGTAGATAAGTAATAGGGTAGTTAGGAGTAAAAGGAATGTACAATGTTGCAATAATCGGCGCCGGTCCGGCAGGTATTTTTTCTGCACTGGAAATTATTAAACTGCGTCCTGAATGGAAAGTAATTTTAATAGAAAAAGGGCAGAAAATTGAAAAAAGAAAATGCCCGATAAGAGAAGGCGCACCTAAGTGTGTAAACTGCAAACGCTGCGGTCTTTTATGCGGCTGGGGCGGCGCCGGAGCTTTTTCCGACGGCAAGCTAACACTTACTCCTGATGTCGGCGGTCATCTTGTAGATTATATGTCCAGAGAAAAAGTTGAAGAGTTGATTAAATACGCGGATAACATGTATCTTGAGCATGGCGCAACAGATGAAGTTTTCGGTACTGATATGGAAGTGTTCAGAGAAATTGAACGCAAGGCGGTTCTTGCTGAACTTAAACTTGTGCATTCTCCCGTAAGACATCTCGGAACAGAAAGAAGCCTGGATGTTTTAAAACACATGCAGGATTATCTTGATGAAAGAATTACTATCCTGAATAATGTATCTGCTCAAAGCCTGATTGTAGAGTGTGAACAGGTAAAAGGCATTGTTCTGGATAACGGTGATACAATAAGAGCAGAATATACAATTATTGCCCCGGGAAGAGAAGGTGCAGACTGGCTTACGCATGAATTTGCAAAAAACAAAATCGGAATGGTCAATAACGCTGTTGATGTAGGTGTGAGGGTAGAACTTCCGGCACCTGTTTTTGCGCCTTTGACGGATAAATTGTATGAATCAAAACTCGTTTATTATTCACCGACTTTCGGGGATGAAGTCAGAACTTTCTGCATGAACCCTAACGGCGAAGTTGTTCAGGAAAATTATAACGGAATTGCTACTGTTAACGGGCATAGCTATGCAAATATTAAAACAAACAACACAAACTTTGCGCTGCTTGTAAGCAAAAAATTTACAGAACCGTTCAAAGAACCTATTGCTTACGGTCAGCATATTGCAAGTCTTGCAAACATGCTTGCGGGAGGAATTCTTGTACAAAGGTTCGGGGATTTGCTTGAAGGCAGGCGCTCTACTCCTGACAGGATAAATTCAAGCATAATTACACCGACTCTAACATGTGCAACTCCGGGTGATTTAAGCCTTGTTATTCCGTACAGACAGATGAAAAGTATTATTGAAATGCTTTTTGCTCTGGATAAAATTGCTCCGGGTACGGCTTCAAGATATACACTGCTTTACGGTATTGAAGTTAAATTCTATTCCGCAAGAGTGAAATTAACAGATGAACTTGAAACCGAGGGGGTTAAAAATCTCTTCACAATAGGTGACGGCGCAGGAGTTACAAGAGGTTTGATTCAAGCTTCAGCCTCAGGCGTTTATGTTGCCAGAACTATTTGTGCAAGGGGATAGTCATAAACCGTTTTCTATGTTAGGATGTCCGGTATGGAAGGTGTTGACCAGAATTATATAGATAATTTAAAGCAGCATGTGAGCAGCAAGCTTGAAAACCTTGAGCTGTACCAGTTTAAAGGAAGTGTATCAAAGCTTGTCGGGCTTACTGTTGAAGTTAAGCTTCCGGGTCTTAAAATCGGCGACTTATGCTATATAGAAGCTGCAAACGGAGAAAAGAAGCCGGCGGAAGTTGTGGCTTTTAAAGGTGATGCAGCGCAGCTTCTTTTGCTCTACGACGGAACAGGAATCGGTCAGGGAAGTCTTGTTACGACAACAGGAAAGCCGATTATTATTCCGGTCGGGGATTTTCTTCTGGGAAGGCTCATAAACCCAATGGGCGACCCGATTGACGGGAAACCGATGGACATAGAAGGAGCACTCTGGCGTCCGGTTGAAGGTCCGCCGCCGGGACCGTTTGAAAGACCGATTATTACTGAAATGTTTTCAACCGGCGTACGTGCAATAGATTCTTGTTTAACTTTCGGGTGCGGACAGCGTATGGGCTTGTTTGCAGGTTCCGGAGTCGGCAAAAGTACGCTTCTCGGTATGATTGCAAGAAATTCCGATGCGGATGTTAACGTAGTTGCGCTGATAGGAGAACGTGGAAGAGAGGTAAAAGAGTTTGTAGAAGACGCCTTGGGACCGGAGGGTATGAAAAAATCCGTTCTCGTATGTTCAACAGGTGACCAGCCGCCTTTAATCAGGCAAAAATGCCTTCTTACAGCAACTGCCGTATGTGAATACTTTAGGGATCAGGGGAAAAAAGTTTTCTTGATGACAGATACAGTTACCCGTTGCGCAATGGCAGGGCGTGAAGTAGGGCTTTCAATCGGAGAGCCGCCTACAATGAAAGGATATCCGCCTTCTATATTCTCCTGGCTTCAAAAAGTTCTTGAAAGAGCCGGAAATAGTCCAAAAGGTTCAATTACGGCTTTTTATACAGTATTGATGGAAGGCGATGATATTAATGACCCTATTGTAGATACTGTCCGCGGTATCACTGACGGGCACATTTTCCTCTCAAGAAAAGTTGCAGAGGCAAACCACTACCCTGCAATTGATATTCTGGGGAGTATCTCAAGACTTATGTCCGCTATTGCAAGCCAGCCGCATAAGGAAGCGGCTGCAAAGCTTAGAAAAATTATGGCAATGTACCGAGAAAATAAGGATTTGATTGATGTCGGTATGTACCAGCCCGGAACAAACCCTAAGCTTGATATTGCAATTGAGATGATGCCTAAAATTAATGCGTTTCTCCAGCAGAGAACGACTGATACCGTCAGCATGCAAAATACTATTGATACCCTAATTAATATGATGTCCGGGGTTGATATATAAAATTTAAAATAATGCTCCTCTGCTAGCAAATTTTATTTTTACGTGTTTTATACATTTTAAGAAAGGGGTAAACAGAGGTAAAACAAGGAGTATTATGAAAGTTTTATTTAATACAAATCAACCGTCATACCGTGCATCAGGCAAGGATTTAAGTTTTATAAACAACATTCGTGACAGGGATGTTTCAATTTTAGAAAATTTAAATAAACAGAAAATTGAAACACTTTTAAAATTCAGAGAAGCAAAAAAACTTGTTGAAATGTATCAGGATATTTTAAATAAATATTCTTTTGAAAATGTTTCTGCAGATATTATTAATAAAGCAAAGACTGATTTAGAGGATATGAAAGCATTTAAAGGAATTTTACAGGATAAACTCAGAGAAATTAATCTGGCTATACTAAAAGAAGAAGAAAAGAATTACTAGGAAAGGTTTTTATGAAGATTAACAGGATAAATTATCCTAATCAAAACACGGGGTTTAAGGGACTTTTTGATCCTAATATTTTAATAACCGGCGGTACCGGATATATCGGGAGCCATTTAGTACAGAAATTGGCAGAAGATAATTATAATTGTGTTGTATGCTGCCGCAGTAAAAATAAACAGGAATATTTAAAACAGCTTGTAGATGAGGTTAATAAATCAAAAGAAGATAAGAGTATCTGCTCATTTGTAAATGTTGATTTAACCAAACCAAAAGAAATTGATAATTTATTTAAATTTCATTACCCGATTGATGCCGTCCTTCACCTTGGCGGTTCTACGCTTAACGGGGAATCTCTTGTTAACCCTAAAAAATATTATGATAACAATGTTATAGCATCAAAAAATCTGCTTGATACAATGCTTGATAATGATATAAAAAAATTCCTGTATTTATCGACCGCTTCTATATATGCTAAACCGGGGAAAGGCAAGGTTTCCGAAAAACGGACTCCGGAGCCTAAAACACCATATGCAAAAACAAAGTTTATAACGGAAATGATGATTAATGATTATAAAGTATATGACCTAAAATCCACAATTCTCAGACTATTTAACGTTGCAGGTGCTCACGGACCTAAAGATTTGGATATAGGGAAAAATGTTGTTACATTTCTGCTTAATATAATAAAACAGGGCGGCTTATTTACATTGCAGGGCAATAAATATCCGACAGAAGACGGTACTTGTGTTAAGGATTTTATCCATGTTGATGATGTAACAGAGGCAATCAGCCGCTCTACACAAGTTCTCTTAGATTCGCAGACTGACTCTAAAACCTATAATGTAGGAACCGGAGCCGGAACATCTCTCGGAGAGCTGATTAATAAGAGTATAAATATAACCGGCAAGCAGGTCAATTTGAGAATTATTGATAATTTAAAAGATGAGGTTCCGTACCTTGTTGCGAATAATTCTGCAATAAAGCGTGAGACAGGATGGATACCTAAAAAGAATGTAGAAGATATTATTGAGAGCTGCTGGAAATGGATTATCAGGAGGTAAGTTATGATAATATCGTCTGTTGGTTTTAATAGTAAGGTAAATGGTTTACATAAAATAAAAAGTAAAGACAGCAAAATTCAATATAATAATATCTCGACTATTTCATTTAGAAGCGGCGAGAATCCAAACCAGGCTGCTTTTATATCTTTTGAAACAGTTCCTATTAACAAAACCGGCGGCATGGCTGATGTAGTAGGAGAACTGGCGCCCGAGTTAAACAAGCTCGGGATGGATGTCAGGGTAATAATTCCGCTTTTGAATGCACAAGGCGGGGTTCCTGTCAATAAAGACGGAAAACAAGTCTACAGAACACCTAAAGGCAAAGAATTTGAAATAAGAGATCTGGGGATAGATTTTGACTACAAATACGGTATTAAAAGCGGAAGCGGCAGAATTTTTAAAGTAAACGACAGCAGAGTTAAGTTTCCTGTATATCTGACGTATTGTCCTGATGATGTTTCAAATAATAAAACCGAATATCAGGGCTGGATAATGGATCAGGTTAAAAATCAGGAGGCTTTTAGCAAAGCAAGTCTGGAAGCCCTCAAAAAGCTTGAGTATGAAGAAGGGTTTAATCCGAAATATGTTATGTCTTATGAATGGACAACAGCACCTATAATTGAGGCTATGACAAAGGATGATTATTACAAAGACAAAATTAAAATTGCCAATATCAATAATTTTGGACCCGTATATCAGGGCAGAGTAGGAGCACCTGTTGCAGCCCCATATCTATTAAACGATGAGGAGCTTGAAAAACATACAAATGAACCTCGTGTCCGCGCGCTTCTTGAGGAAATAAGCAGAGCTGTATCGGGAAGAGCCGGAGAAGAGAGTCCTTTGAATATAAATAACGAGCTTGAACGCGGGGATTACAGAAGCGCTTATTTGAAGGTGGCTGAGAATTATGAAAAATACATTCCTTATACTACAAATCATCTCGGTTTTATGGATGATATGGTTATGGACAGCTTTCCGCATAAAGGATGGTTTGACAGATACTACAATTTCTATGTACCGGCAGTAAGAAGTGCAGATGCTCTTGTAAGCTGCTCTGATACTTATATAAAAGAGCTTGCTGATGAGGACAGATATTCTGACGGTGTATCAAACCTTATGAATCTTGAGAGATTAAAAAGTTACGGGATAACAATCGGTATGGACTACAGCCTGCATAATCCCGCCGCAACGGCAGATGAGACTACAAAACCCGTAAAATATCCTTTTTCAGTATATGAAAATGAATTAAAAGAAAAGCCTACTCTTCTTGACTATAAAACCGGCAAAGCGAAAAACAAAGCTTATTTACAGGAAATTCTGGGGAATAATGCAGCGGATAAAGAGACTGCTTTTAATAAATTTGTAGGCGCAAAACAATACGGATATCTTGAAGGTGACAAGAATGCATTTATATCAACATTTATAACCAGATATGACCCGCAGCAGAAAGGGGTTGATATTGCAATCAAAGCTGCAGAAATGCTTCTTGAAGAAGAAAAAGATGCGCAAATAATCCTTGCCGGACCGGATTTCAGCAAAGATTATGCTCTAATCAAGGAATATCTGGAAAAAGTTGTGTATAAATACCCCGGACGTGCTGTATTGTGTGACGGATTTATAAATAACATTTCCCAGTTCTATGCAGGCTCTGATACCGTAATGATACCGAGCCGCTTTGCCCCGTTTGAACTTGTACAATTGCAGGGTATGAGAATGGGCGCCGTTCCTATTGCGTCAAACTCCGGAGGACTTGCAGAAATTATTGTTGACCCGCTGGATAGAAATAATAACATTCTCGGTTTTAAGACTAAAGAATCTTTATTTCTCTCAGAAGATCCTTACAGGGATTATTGTGATACAATAAAACGCGCGCTTGATGTTTACAAAAACGACCGCGAAAAGTGGGACAGAATTGTTTTAAACGACTTAAAATATAAACGTACGTGGGATTTACCGGCAAAACGATACATTGAAACAGTGTTTAATCCTAAAAATTACAGCTATATAAGAGATTTATTTTATCTTGATAAAAACTTTAGCGCCGGTGCAATTTCAGAAAACAGTACGGAAAAAATGCGCAAGGACTTAGACTATCTTAAACACAAAGGTTTTACAGGCATTATACAAATAGATAATGAGAATACCGGGTTAAAGAATTTAGCTAAAGAGTACGGAATCAAATATACAACTGTAGAACTGGGCGATACTCCGGATGAAGAAAGTACGTTAAAATTACTGAAAACAGTAGAAAACGGAGATAAAAACTTTATAAACGAAACCGGAGGGAAAAATAATAAGTCAGTTCTTGCCTGTCTTTATCTGGCATTCAAAACACTCGATAGCGTTGATAAAATATTAAAGAAAGTATGGTCTGACAGAGGAAATATTTTTGAAGAAGCAATCTGGGGTGACAGAGACAAGATAAAAAATATTATGACAAAACTATCAATTCTCGGTGAAAAATACCATCACGATGTATCAAAGCTAACACTCGGAGAATTGGTTTCAGTTAAGCCTGACCTGATTAATTCAGCAGATAGAAGAACAAGAGAAATCTTAGAAAAATTCAAAACTCTCTTTGCTCTAAAAGAAGTTGTTTATTCAGGCAGACATTATATCAAGTAAGATTGATATTTTATATTGATGTAATATAATTGGTTATGAAATTTAGTTACTGTGTGTATTATATACAATATTAAATTTTGTAAAAATTTTTAACTGGCATGCCGGAATTTAAGCAAAAAAAATTTTTTTACATTCTTTATATATGTAGAAGGAGTTTCAGAAGGTGTTTGTAAATAAAATTAACGGTGTTTCTAATATAGGATTCAAAGCCTATCAGCATGTAAAGAATAATGTCGGCGAAACTATTATGAGGTTCAATTATCCTTATGACAGCGATAAAGAAAACTGCGAAATTCATATATATAAAGCAGTTCCGACTGAAAAATACGATTACAAACTCTCTGAAAAGCCGATTGCGGTTATTAATTTGAAACCTGAGGGAGTAGATGTTAACCTGCAGGATATAACAAGTCTGGATAAAGATGCTCCTTTTGCATATAAAGTTGTAAGAAAAGATAAATCAACCGGAAATGTAATTTGGGAAGGTGCTGATACCGGTGTAAAAATCAAGCCTCAGAATGGTGAATATGTAAACAGGGTTTTCGTACACAATCAGGAAATCGTTGAACAAAAAGACAGCAGCGGAAAAGTTGTAAATGTTTATGAAGATTTCACAGGCGATCCAATAAGTAATTACACCCACACTCTTGTATCAAGAAAAGGTACAACACCTATAGTACAGGGTTCCGGTTATTTGATAACACCGGATTCATTGATGCCGGGGGCAAGATATGCAGGATTTGATGAAAATAATACCGGAGAGATTCTGTATGATAAAGATTACCAGAAAAAGATGGAAGGTGTAATCAAGAATTTCTCCAATATCTATGGCGGAAATATTGCCGGAGCACAAAAAATTATACCTTACCTTAAAGATAACGGATATAAATACGTTTTCTCAACTCCTATGGCAAACGGCTCTAAGGGCTGGTCTTTAGGGTACTGGAACAAAAATAACATGCAGGTTTCACCTAATATGGGGAATCTTGAGAATTTCTCCTCCTATTTCCGTGATTTGTATAAAAACGGTTTGAAATACGTTTATGACGGAACATTTACTTCTGAAGGTCTTGAAGGTATACATTTCCAGTATGCTTTAAGATGGGCTGAAAAAAATCCTCAGTCATATTACTGGTTCAGAATGACAGGGTTAAAAAATTCTAACCTCGGACTCGGCGTTGTTCCTAAGAATAAAGAAAATCTGCGCCATAGAATTGTAAATGCACCATATAATTATGAACTGCAGACAGACGGAACATATAAAAAAGTGCCAAATCCTAATTACAATCCTAATAAGGAGACTTTATGCCAGATTTATGATGCTGCACAGGCAAGTGATAAACAGGTCAAAGCACTGGACCAGGCTATTATAAACTATGAGAAACTGACCGAAGGAAAAGCTCTTGATATAAACAACCATGACGATACGGTTATAAACTTTATTTTCCAGATAAAACCGCAGGAATATGATAACAGAATAAAAGTTATCAATGAATTAAATAAAAAGTTCGGCAAAAATATTAACCTTGATACTGCAGACGGTACAATAATGGCAGCACAGTTTTCCAACTTCAAGATAGATAAGAAAACCGAAGGCGGATTTGTAACCTGGGACGCCAACACAGACATGGTTAAGATGAACTATCATATCTCCGGCTATGATGAAAAACTTCTTCAGGCAATTGTAAGCCGTTCGGAACGTGAATATGAAAGAATGCTTACAGTTAGAGGGTCAAAAGAAGTTCAGGATATGGCTATTCAGGCAGGCAAATACTGGACAGGAAAAGTTAAAGACATACAAACACTTTATACAGCGCAAACTGTAGGTTCTGCAAAATCCTCAGAACAGATTGATAAATTGATTAAGGACGGAAAACTTCCGCAGGAAGCAAAGCTGGACAGTAATATTTTAACAAATATTATCAACGGTCATTATCTGCTTTCGCCAAAAGGAGTTTTATCAAAAGATGATGTTACTGTAAAATCTCTGATGAAGCTTCCGCTTGATACTCTGGAATTCGGTGAAAATACTGTTGGCGTATTATCTACTTCTTATTTCTCAAACAGAGCGACTACAGATGATACTATCGGTGTTTCAAGATTTGATTTAATGAAGAAAAATAATCCGCATCTGGTTGAACCTTATGCAAAGAATTATAACAAAGTAAACAGTCTGTTTAATAATGAACTTAAAAACTTTGCCGATGCAGTAATTAAAAAAGCAAACGAATCTGCAAATGAAAAACTTCTTGATAATAGCGGAGATTATACCGAATACGGCGAATATGTAATGGAGCTTGTCGGGCAGGATATTGCAAGATATGCATTATTAAAATCTCTCGGCGGCGACAACTTTAAAACAAAAATTCTTCCTACCGGAGAAATAACATACGATTATGATAAATTGAGAGACGCAACATCCTTAATGGCGCTCGGTATTAACGGTCATAGTCCGGAGGATGAAGCCAGAAAACTGGAAAATAAGATTGAAAAAGGACTGAACAATCTTTCTGACAGTGATATTTCTTATGTAGCTGAATCTATATCAAAACGCATTGCAGGAACAGATACATCAAGTTTTAGAATTGCAGAAGCTCTGGTTGACAGAACCGGTCTGGGACTTGACTGGAGACTTGATGCGGCAAAAGACGTTATGGATATGGATGCTGTTCGTAATGAAGACAATACATTTGATGACAATTGGGAAGATGCACTTAAATTCTGGGGCAGATTCGTACAGGCTGTCAAATCTGAAAACCCTAACTCTTATATCGTAGCTGAACTTACTGATATTGAATTTTTGATGAAAGACACCTATGGTAACGGATATCCATACAACGGTATGACAAATATCGGTCAAAAGTTCAACGGAGAGCCGGATGCGTTTGTTAAATTCTTTAATGAAACCGGTATAACTTCAGAAGCAGGATATTCTTACTTCTTTACAGATTTATTAACAAACTTTGCCCCTGCATTTGATAACGGAGAGGCAAGACCCGGTACTTATGACAGATTTATGCCGCGTTTTGATCTTCTGATGCAGACAAGAAGCGCTGATTATTTAAGAAACTTCTATACATTTATGGGAAACCACGATAAACCCAGAATGCTTCACGGGCTTTCTGTTGATATGCCGCTGTTCTTCGCAAATCTGTTGAATGATTATCAAGACTTCTCTCAAAATCATAATTACAGACAGGATGCAATAAAAGTCTTAGCCGGAGCAAAATCTAATGCGGATATTCCGATAGAGCTTAGATTGAATGTTGATAACAATGATTACTTCCTTACTGTAAGCCCGAGAGCTGTTGCAAACAGTAAACTCTTAATGGATGTTGTATATGAAGACAAAACGCTTTCTGATGAAGATAAAAAACGGCTTGTAGATGCAATGATTGATTTAACTTACGGCAACTATCTCGGTGAAGGCGCTACTGAAAACATGCTGAAAATCAGGATAAATGAAATTTCATCACTGGATAATGCTTTTGATGAAATACTTTATCTTGCCGGCAACAACGGATTAAAGCTTACTCAGGAAGAGGTCAATAAATTAAAAGAAGCTGTAGTTAAACAGGCTAATGAAACAGATTTATCCTCATATCTGGTACATGGAGATTTTGACTGGGATAATTTACCGGAAGGTGTCAAATCTGAGAATGAAAAATATGCGGCTGAAATCGTCGGTAATCAGCCGGATTACAAAAAATACAGCCTTTATACAATTCAGCTTGCAAGACTTCTTAAAGATTCTTATGCTAAAACCGGTCTCAATGAGAATGCAAAATCTCAGTTAGATAAAGCGTTCAAAGATTTTGCGGAAAAATATAACAAAGATATGATTGCATCTCATACAGAAGAGTTTAAGAAAATAGAAGATCCTGTAACTGCAATGAGAAAGAATGGTTATGCAGCAAAAGATCTTAAAGTTGCGCTTGATATGGCGGTAAAACAGGCTGAATATAAATCCGGGAAAGCTTTTGACAACAAAAAAGAAACAATAGACCGCCTCTATCAATCCGCTACAGAACCTGGAGTTGCAAAAGAAGCAATGATTATGGAATTTCTGAAAGCTCTTCCCGGTATTCCAACCGTATATTCCGGTGATGAATTCGGTATGACAGGTTTTGAAGAAAAGGCTAAAAACGTTTATCTGCAAAACAGAAACGCTCTTCCTTGGACTGAAGTTGATGAAGATTCTACAATTGGCAAATACAGAAGAACAATAAGAGATACAATAAACGGAACTTTAAAGGACAGATCTAACCCAGAGCTTGCTCCGCTTAATAACGGTACTCCTTATCCTCTGGAAGTTGCAACTCATTCAAGAACCAGAAGTGAAATAAAACAAAGACTAAATAAAATTGGCAGCGAGTTTGGTGAAATCGATAAGAAACTAAGTGAAGGTAAAATTACTAAAGCTGAGGCTGATAAACAGAAAAACGCTTTAGAAGATGAAAAAAGAATTCTGACCAAAGACCTCGCAAAACTTGCTTACCTGATGCAGAATGCAAACGGTGATATCACTGTTTCAGTCTTTAATATCGGTGATCTTAATAATGTTTCAAACAGATATAATTATTTCCGGAAATATGGTCTGGATACAGAAGAAAAACGTAAAAAATTCTTTGCGGAAAACAATATAGAATCAATTAATCCGGATAACCCGTATATTCCGATTTTACCTAAATCTGATCTGGATATGATTGTTATTGGCGCCGGTATTGCTATTCCGGCAGGAACAGTGTTTATGAACGCTAATGCTAAAGACAAGACTGAATATGTTGTAAAACAGGTCGGAAACAAGAAAGCAATTGTAAGAAAAGACGGCGGTAAAATTGTAATGGACGGTTTGACGGCGAAAAACGGCGTTATGATATTGAAGAAGATTAAGAATATAATATTCAAAGGACATCAGAATAAATATTCCCAATACAATTTTGTATCAAATCCGTACAAACACAATGAGCCGGCAGCAGAAGGACAGAATTTGTCAATAATATCAAAATAAGAAAACGGAAAAGGGTATGAGAGTAAGAGCGGTAGGTACATTTAATACAAGTTATTATAATAAAAGCCGGAATATAAAACAGAATAGAGTTCACAATATAAACAGAGCTGACGTTGTTTCTTTTAAAGGTCTGTTCAACTCTGAGCCGGACCTGTCAACAAGATTCAAATACGGTCTGGAGGCTCTGGATGAGCAGTCAATTCTTGTAGTTACATCTGATGAAAAAAGCTCAAATATGATGCTTGAATTTTATGCAGACAAAATTGATATTCCTGTTATGAAAAAATATACACTTCCTGTTAAAAAAGGTGAGTTAAAGAATCAAGATGAATTAACTTCTAATTTTGCAATATTTAAAAATGGCAGGGAGTATTACATTTTATCACTTGCAGACCATGATTTAAAAACAATGTTAGTTGCAAATCCAAAAGACGATTTTGATGTAAAAAACAAGATTTCTTCCGGTGATAAAAAATTATTGAAAGACGGCTATGCAATAGAGACAGGCAAACTTTTTTTCTCGGGAAAGAATACTTTTGTATTTACGACTCCGAATCAGCGTGGAGCTTCAAATGCAGAGAAATACTTAAAGGTAAACAATCTGACAAACTATAGCGTTTTTAATAAAACCGCAATTTCAGCTCTTAAGGATCAAAAGAATCCGGGTACGGGGGAAAAAGGGTTCTTTTTCAGTGACATTGGCGGATTGGATAATGTAATAGAAACTCTTAAAAAATATGTAGTAAGACCTATTAATTACCCTCAAGTGTTTGAAAATATCAGACTTAATAAAGGGATTCTTCTCTGGGGACCGCCAAGATGCGGAAAAACTCTTCTCGGGAAAGCTTTAGCAAATGAAGCGGGAACTAAGTATACAGAATTTAATGCCAATGAACTAAAATCAGGGACGGTAGGAGCTTCTGAAGCTTCAATAAGAGCAGTATTTAAAAAAGCAGTTGCAGATGCCCCGTCGATTACATTTATTGATGAAATTGATTCTATTGCGAAAAAGCGGGACGGCTCATCAAATGCGAGATTTGACGACCCAATGGTTAACCAGCTTCTCGGCTGTATGAGCGATTTAGAGAAAACAAAAGTTCCGGCATTCATTGTTGCTGCTACTAACCGTAAAGACTTACTGGATCCGGCTCTGATTGCCTCCGGTAGATTTGGCTTGCATCTGGAAGTCCCGCTGCCTGACGAAAAAGGGTTAAAACAAATATTTAATATACATGCAAAAAATAAGCCTATATCAAAAGAAGTTTCGGCAGATGAGCTTGCAAAGATGATGTCTTCGCATAAATTCAACGGCTCTGATGTTGCCGAGATGGTAACAGATGCCTATTTTTACGCTCTTGAAAGGTTGGGTATGTTTGAAAAAATGGACAATAAAACTTTCGGTTATGCGGATTTTCAGAAAATTGCAATAAGTAAAGAAGATTTCCATTTAGCAATGCAAAAAATCGTCAGACAGAAGATTTAACAAGTTCTTTTGCTGCTTCTATGGCACTATGCTGGCATTCCAGACAATCCCAGAAATCATTAGTATAAATGTATTTTTTTACAATTCTTCTTGCCCAGGAGCCTATTGCAATTCCCCAGTAATTAATTCCGCATAATTTTGCAAGTTCAGCGGTTTTGGAATTTGTTCCGCCGGAGAGTACTATATGGACAGGTAAGTTTGCATTCTGAATAATTTCAGCCATAGCAACCGCCTGCAGAGTTGTCTTATAAGTATCGTCCGAACCGCTCATGGGAATACCATCCGCCTGAACTATGGTAGTATAAGGTTTTCTGTGCGCAATCATACTTCTTATACGACTTATAGCCTCTTTATTTCCGAAGTATTCCCTGTCAATACAAATAGAAGCATATTTTGGATTGCAATCATTGATTATACCCCATTTGTAATCTAAATCCTGCCTGTCTTGCCCCATTACGTGAAGCTCAAGCATTTCAACGCCGTTTTCTACCATATAAGGAAGTATTTCTTCCACATTAACATCTTTTTCATACATTGTCATAGCGCCTGTAGGGCAAACTTTAGCACATGTACCGCAGCCGACACACCTTTTTTCATTAATCCTTATAGAAGGATAAATTGCATCGTTCGGACAATTTCTTAAACAGTTTCCGCATTTTATGCAAACACTTTCCTTTATCTGAGCTTTTGTAATATGCGGGTCTCCTTTTATTCCGACACTTACACAAAAATGCGGTTCGTTTAATCCGGCAAGTTTTGCAGCCTCTTTAGCCGCCTCAAGGACATCTTTTCTTGCAGAAATATCAAAATATTCACATCCGGCTTTTGCATAAACATAAACCAGACGCTTTACGCTCTCGCAATCTTCATTCCCCGCACCGCATACAATTTTCAGCATATCTTAAAATCCTATAGCGTAGTTAAATATCCTTTTTTTGGCAGAACGCTTTGAGGAAGCAGTGGTATCAATCGTAACTTCCTGAGTTTCAATAACCTGTCCGGCTCTCTGCAGCATGTTATTTTCCTGTAATGTTTTATCTACATTATTGAATGACTTTAAAGCATCAAGTCTGTTTTGAAGCTCTTCATTTTCGTTATTCAAAATAACGGTTTGCCTGCTTAAGTCATTTAATTTCATTTCACAAGAGATAACAAAATAATAGCTTACAATAACAACACCTATAAGCAAGCTCAAAATAATGCAAAGCATTTTGTTAACTCTTTTTATCGCCATTTCTCTAACCAGATTTTCTTTCGGAAAGTACCCTTCTATTATACTATTAACAGCCAAATTTTGAACAGATTTATCAATAAAAGATTTCTTTTCTTTTATCGCGTACTCCCTTTTATATTCACCTGAAAACTTTTTAATAAAACTATCTAACCCTGATTTATTGTTGATTTTTAAAGCCGAAACCAATATTATACTCCTCTGCTCCCCGGATTCCGACCATCGTTGTTACTAAATAGCCCTCGCAACTCTCAATTTTGCGCTTCGTGACGGCGGATTCTCCAAAATCTCCTCTTCGCTCGCCATAATAGGTTTTTTATTAACTAACTCTATCTTAGGCGGCGGGCATTTGCAAATCATATCATTGCATCTGCACTTCTGGCTTTCAAATTTGAAGAATTGTTTTACAATTCTGTCCTCCAAAGAATGAAAACTTATTACAGAAATTATACCACCTTTGTCTAATAAATCCAATATGTCATGCAGTACAAAATTTACATTTTTTAACTCATGGTTAACTTCTATCCTAACAGCCTGAAACACTCTTGTAGCAGGGTGTATATGAGACTTAACCCTAGGAGTCGCAGAGATAATGATATCAGCAAGTTCTTTCGTTGTTCTAACCGGCTTTGACCTTCTAGTTTCAACAATCTTTTTTGCAATTCTTTTTGAAAAATGTTCTTCTCCATACTCACTGAATATCCTCACCAAATCATTTTCAGAATAAGTGTTAATAACATCATACGCGGAAAAATCGCTTTCCATGTCAAATCTCATATCAAGAGGGGCATCTTTAGAGAAAGAAAACCCTCTTTCTGCTTTTGTAAGCTGATGATACGAAGCTCCTAAGTCGAGAATTACACCGCCTGTAATTTTTTCTATGCCAAGTTTATGCAATTCTTCTTTAATATTTGTATAAGAAGATTTTACAATAGTTAAATTCTTGTAATCTTTGAGCCGCTCTTTTGAATGTGCTATTGCTTCATCATCTATATCAAATGCTATCAACCTGCCGTTTGGTTGAATTCTTTTTAATATAAGTTCGCTATGTCCGCCGCCTCCGAGTGTACAGTCGACATAAATTCTGCCATCTTTACATTCCAGAGCATCAACGGCTTCATTAAGCATGACTGTATAATGTTTAAAATCATCCATAATTAGATTTTAGCATATAAAGATTTTTCATTAAGTCTTTTTATTAGTGAAAATAGTTGAGCGACAGTGCGCATTCCCTTGCCACTTCAAGACATCCTGCTTGCAGAATTACATACCAAACCCATACATTTACCCCGGGGAAGGTTAGTGGGAGGGGGATGCACTAAGCGAATGACAACGCGCATCCCCTCGCCCCTTTGGGGAGAGGGTTAGGGAGAGGGGGGAAGTGTATCCTAAAAAGTGGACAACAAAAATGAGCGAGTATGGTCAATTAACACATTCACCTCTCCCCAACAGGATAATTCTTTTTTTATCTTGAGTGGAATAACATGTCTTAGTCGGTACAAAAAGGAGGATTTATGAGTAACAGTATTTATACAGCCCCTGTTTATAAGCTTGCGGATTTTAATAACCTGTTTATTGAACTTACCGCAAAAAACTGCAACCAGAGATGTTCAAGCTGCTATATAGAGTTTGCAAACAGTTTCGGAATAACAAAACAGGTTAAGGATTTCATTTCTCTTGATAAAATTAAAGAAGCTTTAGAAGATACAAAAAATGAAAATTTGTATTGCATTTATCTTACCGGGGCAGAACCTATGACACATCCGGACTTTAATACAATACTCAGACTCTGCCTCAAAAGATGTAATGTTTGTATCTGCACTAATGCAAGTTTTTTGAACGAAAAGAAAATAAGATTCCTGAAAAAAGTCGAAGATGAAGGGGTAAATACAGGGGCAGGGGTAAATGTAAATAATAATTTAAATTTACAGAACAAATGCGGCGAAAATCAGATATTTTTCAAATTGTCAGTGACACATTATAATGAACTTGAAAGCGACAAAGCTAAATACAGAGGTAATTTCAGGCAGACAATTTATGCGCTGAAAACTCTTAGCAGATATAATTTTAATTCTGTTTTATCCGTGCAAAATTATTACAAGTTAAATGAAGATGAAATCTTTGAAAACTTTAACAGAATTTTTAAAGAACAAGATATAACAAATACAGATATTCAAATAACAGTTTCACATCCTTCTTTTGAAGATGACAATTTTTCAAAACCGTCTAAGAAAACTGATTGCATGTATGGACGTATTCTTTGCCAGAACGGTGTTTACGCCTGCCCGTTTCTTGCAAATGATTACCGCGGACGTTCGGGAAGTTCTTTTAAAGATTTTTCGAAAAACATTACAGCAGAAACTGATTTTTGTGCAACCTGTTCAAAAAATAATAATTACATGTTTGCAATCGGATAAAAAATTTTACAAAACAAAATAATCTTATATAATCCTTATATAAGCGTTTTCAGAGGATTACAGCCCTGAAAGATAGTTAACATTTGTAACATTATTCCGTTGAATTAATACTAAAGAGTTAATTTTTTGATAAGATTATGTTATAAATAATAATGTAAAAATATATATTCAAACACGAGAAATGAACGGAGGCAAAAATGTCAGTAGGACAATTCGTATTTATGTTACACAGCCACCTGCCTTATTACAGAAAAGCAGGTATGTGGCCATTCGGTGAAGAAAATCTTTACGAATGTATGGCAGAAACTTATGTACCTCTGCTTAATGCAATCGCAGAATTATATGATGAAGGTATAAAAGCGAAATTAACAGTCGGTATAACTCCGATTCTTGCAGAGCAGTTGAATGATGAACACCTGCAAAACGGTTTTGTGGAATATATTGATTCAAGAATCAGTGCTGTTGCAAAAGATTTGGACAGATATCCTGATCCAAAAGTTGCTCATTCGCAGCACTTAAAATATCTTGCAAAATACTATTTTGATTTGTGGAACAAGTTAAGAGATGATTTTGTAAATAAATACGAAAAGAATTTGATTAAATATTTCAAAAAATATCAAGACCTTGGCTGCATAGAAATTACAACCTCCGGCGCAACTCACGGTTTTTCACCGCTTCTTGCAACTGACAGCAACCTGAACGCTCAATTCAAAGTAGGTCAGGATACTACAAAAAGATTGTTCGGCAAGAAAGCTATGGGAGCCTGGCTTCCTGAATGCGCTTACCGTCAAGGGTATGAATATGTGGGAAAAGACGGTAAAAAGCACTGGAGACCGGCTATTGAAGTAACTCTTCAAAATAACGATATTCACTATTTCTTTACTGAATCTCACGTTATTGAAGGCGGTAACTCAATCGGTAACAGACGTGTAATCGGTATGTACGGAAATATTGAATATATTCCGCTTCCGGAAAGACCGGCAACAGGTTATGATACATATTCAGCTTACTGGCTTCCTGATGCTCAGGTAGCGGTAATGGGACGTAACGACCGAGCCGGATATCAGGTATGGTCTGCTGCAGACGGATATCCAGGTGACGGATGTTTTAGAGAATTCCACAAGAAAGATGATAAATCCGGCATGCACTACTGGAGAATTACATCACCTACAACGGATTTAGGTGACAAAATGCTTTATGATCCGGTGCTTGCAATGAATAAGGTTAACGAGAATTCAGATCATTATACAACTTTAATCTACCACCTTTTAAATGACTATAAGCTTGCAAAAGGTCACGAAGGTCTGGTAATGGTATCATTTGATACAGAATTGTTCGGTCACTGGTGGTTTGAAGGCGTAGAATTTATTAAACAGGTTATTAAGAAATTCCACGATTACCTTCCGGAAGTTGAAAGACTTACCGCTGGTGAATACATAACAAAATATCCGCCAAAAGAAGCTATCCAGATTCCGGAAAGCTCATGGGGGCAGGGCGGTCACTTCTATGTATGGATGAACCACTTAACAGAATGGATGTGGCCTATTATCCACTCTTGCGAAAAACGTATTAATGCAATCGTGGATAAATATCCTGAAATTCCGGAGGACAAGCTTTTGCATAGAGCTTTGAACCAGCTTGCAAGAGAAAATCTGCTGCTGCAAAGTTCAGACTGGCCGTTCTTAATCACAACATGGCAGGCAAAAGATTATGCAACTGACAGATTTAATGAACATGTGGACAGATTCAGCCTGATTGCAGATATGATTGAAAGCGGAAATATCGATGAAGGAAAACTTTCTGAAATCGAAAGCATTGATAACTGCTTCCCTGTAATTGATTACAGAGTTTACCAGTCAATCACGGAAGGTACAATTCCTCAGCAGGAAAAGAAACTTGCACCGCTGTATCAATAAATTTTAATTTAAATAAGAAGTTCGGGGTTGATTTTTATCAACCCCGAACTTTTTGTACACTACAAGAGATAAGACGGACTATAAAAATTATATTCCGTTCGCAAATCCAAGACAGTGACCGGAGGTCGTAGTGGCATAGAGTTTGGAGTGATAGTTTTTCAGCCCCTCTCCATAATTTCTAAGCTCGCATGGTTCGCTAACAAATTCTGTCCTCTCCCCAATGGGGCGAGGGCTAACACCAGGTTTTGTGTCATTGTGAGGGGTGAGGGGTATTGGTTGATGGGTGAGCTTACCAGCTGGGTGTCATTGCGAGGAGCGGAAGCGACGTGGCAATCCATATTGTTATTGTTGGTTTTTCCCAACCTACTGTTTTTAATTGTGAAATTCGTTCGGGATTGCTTCGGGCTGAATGGATATTCCCTCGCAATGACGCCAGACTTGTAGGCTTACTTCATACCTGAAATCATTTACCCCCGCAATGACGTGATTTTTTGAGGGAGAGGAGAATGTGCTAATTGAACGACAACGCGTGCTCCCTCTCCAGTGGGGAGGGTTAGGGAGGGGGTTAGCTTTTTGTTGTCTGAACCCCACCCGCATTTGTAGCTCGCTAACGCTCGCACAACTGCGACCTCCCCAACTTGGGAGGTAAGCGCGGTTATTGGGCGAGGGGTAACGCCAGGTTTTGTGTCATTGCGAGGAGCGGGAGCGACGTGGCAATCCAGTATATATTTTAATATCAGCCCCTCACACACATCTTTAGCTTTTACCACACGGCTCAAGCACATCTGCTCCCTCTCCCCAGTAACAACTGTATGCGTTCACTCGACTTTATATTAAGTTTTGTAACAATTTGTCCAGCGTCTGAAATTATATAGTTTTTACATACTTTATATATTTGTAAGACTAAGATGGGACAAAAAAGATGGCACCAGGAATTGGAATGTACAATTTTAATATGACCGGAAGCTCCTGGACAGGACTGCTCCAGCAGGGCATGGGGATGTTTGGCGGCGGTTTTGGCGGCAGCGGCATTTTTATGAATTGTTTTGGCGAAGTAAACTATGATGCTATGGCAGGTTATGGTGTTGCAAACGCCCTCCTTGGTGTTGCGGGACAGGCAATTAATCATACGGTTTCTGAAAAACGTGAGAAAAAAGCGGAATATCAAGAGAATAAAGCAGAAATCGAAAGAATTACGCAGGATATAGAAGATAAAACCGGTGAAAAAGCAGGGTTAGAAGCTGAGAACAAGACGAAACAAAGTGAAATTACTGCTGCTGACACAGCCATTAACAACTTAAACAAACAGATTAGCAAGCTGGATGTTGCAGGCAAAAAGCAAGCTTATGACGATGCAAACGCACAAGACCCCAAACCTGCAAATCTGGCAGATCTAAAAAAGGTATATGAAGATGCTGTCGCAGAAGAAAATAGATTAAAAGCAGAAATTACAAAACAAGAAAATATAAAAAAAGAAGCTAACGAAACAATTGAAGAAAATAATCAAAAAATCAATGAATTAACTGAAGATATTAAAAATCTGAAAAAAGAGCTAAATAAATTACAGGCTTCAGTAAATGAAATTGATCTTGACAGAGCTGACGGTAAAAAATTCCAGAGAACAAAGAAAGAAGATTTTGATGCTAAATGGAATGATGACGGAAGTATGGCTGATAATGCCGAATTTACCAAAGGTGATATGAGATATGCTATTGCCGGGTTTAGAAACGCTACAAGCGATGAAGATAAAAAATACTGGGCTAATAAAATAGCAACTATTTATAAAAATATGAATCAGAGTGACATTACTAGCGACTTTAAAACCGCAAGAAAAATTGTTGATTCTTATGTAGATTAGAAATATTAACTTTTGTAACAAAAAGCTCCGAACCTGAAATCGGGGCTTTTTTATTTACTTTATATATATGTAAGATATAAAGCTGGTAAGAGACAAAAGATGGGTTACTACACAGAAATTAGCAAAAGTTCAAAATACAGAGCAGAAGACACCGCGCTTTATAACAGAATGAACGGTGTAAGCGGGCATACTGCGCTGGGCGTAATTGGCAGCCAGCTTGCGCCGCAGCTTTTGCAATTGACGATTGGAAAAATATTATCGGGTACGGAAAAAGCCGATAGTGAAGAAAAAACAGTAACTCCGGAGGACCAACAAAGAGAAGCTTTACAAGAGCAGCTTAAGTCTGTATTGAAAGAAATAGGAGCAGAAGATGAGAAAGGTATAAGCAAAGCTGTTGAAGAAGCTCAAAGCGAACACGATAAAAATATTAAAGCTAAACAGGATATAGTAGATACCTTTACAAACGGTACGGATCAGTACACAACCCAAATTACAGCGCTTCAAACACAACTAAACGGACTCACGGCAGAAAATGATCCGGATGGCAGTCAAAAAAGAAAAATTGAAGGTCAAATTCAAGATTTAGAAAAAAAACGTGATAAAGCTTTACAGCAAGCACAAAAAGACTTGCAGGAAGTTACGCAGAAAGAAGATAAAAAGCTGAATAATATTGTATTTAAAGCAGAAGAAGCAAAAGCAATATTAGTTCAACTGCAAAACTTGAACGCAATTGATGAAGCCGACAAAGAAACTTCATACGATGCAGCTCAGGAAGTTACGGATATGGCGAACTTTAACCAAGCCCGCGAAAAATTTCTGAAAAACAAAACAAAAGAAAACGCGCAGGCTCTAAAAGAAGCCTATGAAGAAGTTGATAACAAAACAACAAAAGCAGCATGGGATAAGTTCCTTAAAGCAGAGGTAGAAAAAGTTTTGAATGCTGAATAAAAAAGTTTTTAATACCTTATATTTGTGCAGTATACAAAAATAAGGGAATGGCAGATAAATAAAAATTAACTAACCGGACAAAAACGGCAAGTCTGCCTTAAAAGTTTAATTACCCCATCTTACATCTTACTAAAAATTTCAGCCCGCATGCGCGGGCTTTTCTTTTGACAATATGTAGAGAATGTTATAGAGATTCTTCCAGTCTTGGATTATCCGTGGTGTCGGAAAGTTCCCAGCTTCCCTCCACCTTACGGGCTAGGCAAAGCCGTCGCCCTATTGAAAATCCGCTCTCCCATAAGGGGCGAGGGGAACATCACGTTTAGCGTTCAGCATACCCTCCCCATGTGGGAGGGTCGAAATCTTTGATTTCGGGGAGGGGTTTTATACAGATTTACGTCTGTAATTTTAATGCCTAAAATTATCTTGGACAGTTGTGCACAAAAGGGCGAGGGGTAACACCTGGTTTTACGTCATTGCGAGAAGCGGGAGCGACGCGGCAAGCAATATTGTTATTGTTGGGTTTCACCCAACCTACTGTTTTTAATTGTGAAATTCGTTCGGGATTGCTTCGGGCTGGATAGATATTCCCTCGCAATAACGCCAGACTTGTAGGCTTACTTCATACCTGAAATCATTTACCCCCGCAATGACAACCAACTAGTAGCTTTGACCACCAGCCCAAACATTTACCCCCGCAATGACGACCAACTAGTAGCTTTGACCACCAGCCCAAACATTTACCCCCGCAATGACGTAATTTTTAGAGGGTGAGGGAGTAACTTTTTGTTGTTTGAACCCCTCACCCGAATTTCTAAGTTTCGCTCTAGCTCAACTTGAAATTCTTCCCTCTCCCACAAGGGGCGAGGGGAGGGTTAGGGAGGGGGTATCCTTTACGTTGTTTGAACCCCACCCGCATTTGCAGCTCACTGGCGTTCGCACAACTGCCCCCAACTGGGGAGGTTGATGCATTTATTTAGCGCGACAAGATTTTTAGTAAAATATAGGAGGCACCGGTACAAAAATCAATATTAAAAAAGGATGGCTTGAAAGCCATCCTTTTTATAACTAACCTCTGATACCGAGTTCTTTAACAAGGCTTCTGTATCCTTCAAGATTCTTTTCTTTCAGGAATGAAAGAAGTCTTTTTCTTTTACCAACCATCATCAAAAGACCGCGTTTTGTTGCAAAGTCTTTTTTGTTAGATTTCATATGTTCTGTAAGTTCTGAAATCTTTTTGGTTAACATAGCGATTTGTACTTCGGCAGAGCCGGTGTCTTTTGCATTAGCACCGAATTTTTCAACAATTTCCTGTTTGTTCTTTAAGTTCATAATTTTTCCTTTCTTTTTTGCTCCTTAGTAAGACAGGGAATAAATCTGTAGAATTCAACTTTGAATCATTTACCCCTGCCCTCACCGGGCACGTACAAGCGTCATATCGGCTTATGCGCTTTACAGGAAAAAATATAATATAAACATGCTCTTAAATCAAGAGGAAGCTTTAAGTTTTTTAACCTATCGGGTGATATGAACCTATTACATAGAACATTTTTACAAGAGGTTTAATTTCTTCAAAAGCTTTCTTAATTTTTTCATCAAGGATATGTCCTTCAAAATCAATATAGAAAACGTATTCGCCTAGTTCTTTTTTTGACGGTCTTGAATCTATATAAGACATATTAATTCCGTGTTCTTCCAGAATCGTTAATATTTTATTCAAAGCTCCGGCTTTATTCTCTGTTGAAAATGTAATACTGGTCTTATCATACCCCGTTTGCGGTGACATGAATTTCCCCAGAAGTATAAATCTTGTCTGGTTATTGATTTCATCGTTAATATTATTTTCTATAACAGGAACCCCGTACATTTCAGCGCATTCTACGCTTCCGATTGCTGCAGCTTCCGGCTCTTCCGCAACCAGCGAGCGAACTGCAGCCGAAGTTGACAGAGTTGCTTCTTCTATTAAAGAATCCGGAAAATTTGCCTGCAAAAAATGCTTACATTGAGCCAGAGCCTGCGGGTGAGAACGTATTACTTTAATTTCAGATTTATGCTTTGCAAACCCTAAAAGTGCGTGCTCAACCCCCATGGTAGTTTCTGCAATAATTTTATACCCTTCCTTTTTTAAAGACGAAAGATTATCGAGAGTTTCTCTTACAATACCTTCTATTGAATTTTCAATAGGTATAACCGCAACAATATCTTCATTATTCTCATCTTTCAAAGCTTTGATTATACTTGAAATCGATTTCAGGTTTGTACTTACACAATTAAGCTTAAAAGCATCTATAAACATATTTTTTGCAAAATCACTGTACGACCCGCGAGGTCCTAAAAATAATAATTTTCTGATTCTTGATGTATCTAAAAGTTCCATATATTTCCTTGTTTAATAATTTGTACGTTGTGTTGTTTGTGAAGGTATTCTTTCGGCAAGTTTTTGTATCATTGCACTTCTTTCCTGAGACGGAGAAAGTCTGCCGGCTTTTTGTGCATACACAAGAGCCGAGCCGTAACGTTTTTGTAATATATAAATTTTGACAATTTCGTCATAACAACCTGCTGCCATTTCCTGAGAACGTTCTTTTGCTGCAATATTCTTATAAATCTCTATAGCTGCAGCGTAGTCGCCGGACTCTTTAAGTTGATTTGCCTTATCTAATTTGCTCTGAAGAGTTTCCTGAACAGGTTCTGTATTTCCATTTTCAGGGTTTGGAATCGGCTCTCCAGAAATTTCACTATCATCTATGGGTTTTAGTTCTTCCTCTGCACTTGGTCTTGGCTCTGCTTGACTGTTATTTTGCTCTACCGCAGGAATAGAATTTTGTTCCGGCTCAGATTCCTGCAGAGTTGAGTTCTCCTCATTCTCCGCACCATTTTCAGATTCTGTAATATTTAATTCATTTTGAAGTGATGCCTGCGGATTAGTATTTTGTCTAACCACCCTGTGTACAGCCGGATTCTGCCTTGCAGTCGGAGTAACATCATCCTCTTTTGGTATATAATCAAAAGCTTTTGCTAAAAGCAGAAAAAAGACCATCATGATAAATAGCATTATTAATATTGTTTTTACTGAAGCAAAACTATAGTTATTATTCATATTATTACACTCCTGATTTTATTCTATTTAATTCTACACCAAAAGCAAACATTGCAAAATCATATTTTACCGGATCCTCGGGACAGAATTTTTTCAAGTTGTCCGTAAGCTCGATTACAGCCTTAAAGTCATTGCTTTTCCTTTCCAGAAGTCCCATCAATCTTGAAACGCGGGCGACATGTACATCCAGCGGGATAAGTAAGTCCTTTGGTTTCATAAATTTCCATATACCTAAATCGACTACGGATTTTCTTACCATCCACCTTAAGAACATATTCATGCGCTTCATAGCCCCGCCGTTTTGCGGGTTCGGTATCATGTGATAAAACCCCTGACCGGCAGTTTCCGGAACATTAGAATAAAAATAATCAACGACCGTCTGTAAAAAGTTTTCAGAATTAAAGCCGTATTCAAACAACTCTTCCAACCCCCCGGATTCATTATAAAGTTTATGGAGAATTTCGAAAACCGGAATAATATCATGGTCTTTAGAAAAACGATATTCAACACCTTTCAGATTTGAAAAATCCCCGTTTTTAACATAGTTTGAAATATCATTTCCCGCTCTTGAATCTATATCCTCAAGCTTTTTTATAAACATTTTGCGGTTTCCGTAAGCAAAAAGCGAGGCGATAAATCCGTACAACTCCTTATCCTCTTTTGTTTTACCGCGATGAGGAAAGAGTATCGGATCGTCTTTTATAAAACTCTCCGTTTCAAATTTTGCAGCTAATTTATCCAGTTCTTCTTTTGTAATCATCGTATATTCTTAAAAAAATCTTCTAATATTTTACCACATTTTTCTTCTTCTATACCACCATAAATTTTTAGGGATGATATTCTTTTTTGGGGTAAACATTGAGGATTGGAGACAAAGATGCCATAATCAGGGTTGTACGCTCCAAAGTAGAGAGTTTTTATCCCGGACATAAGTATTGCCCAGCTGCACATCGGGCATGGTTCCAGTGTTACATACATTTCACAATCTATCAGGCGGGAAGTGTTTAAAACTTTTTGTGCTTCTCTTATTGCAAGAATTTCCGCATGCGCCGTAACATCATTATCAACTTCTCTTCTGTTATGAGCCTCTGCAATAACTTTACCGTCTTTTTTGATTACACAACCTACCGGAACATCTATTGTACATTTTAAAGCTTGTTCAATTGCATTTTGCATATTATTTATTTTATCAAAAAAGTTATTGTTAGTCAGTTATGCTCCAACAAAGCTTCTGCCAAGCGTTGCCTGAGCTGCTGCTATTCACTAATCACTCCGTCACCAACAAAATACATTTCCTACAACGACACATAATTTGTAATGACAGTATCCTGATATATTTACCCCCCCCAGACTTCGTCATCATAGTAGGCGAGTTCTAAGTGACCGAGAATAACAGTATCGCCGTTTTTCAGTCCGTATTTATGCAGCTCGTCAAATACACCCATGCCTTTCATAATATTTTGAAGTCTTACAACCTGCTCGGTATTTCTGGCATCTGTTACTTTTGCAAGCCTGCTGAGCTTTCCGCCTGAAATCAGATAAGTCTCTTTATCGAGTTTTGTAACTTCAAAAGCACTGTCATCATTATCATAGGCGTCCAAGTCCTCTTCAATATCAATATCAAATTCCGGTTTTGGAATCTCATCGACTTTTTGGGAAACAAAATGTAAAAGTTCATCCACGCCTTGTTTTGTAACTGCTGAAATCGGGAAAATATCCGAAGAAAACTGTTTAAATTCTTCCTTAAATTTATTCAAATTCTCTTCTAATATGGCATCTATTTTGTTCAAAACAAGAACCTGATACAGATTAGCAAGCCCTTCCGAATGTTTTCTTAACTCATTATTAATTATTTTATAGTTTTCTACCGGATTTTCAGTCGTCAAATCAACAACATGTATAAGAAATCTGCATCTTTCAACATGCCTTAAGAACTCATGCCCCAAGCCGACGCCTTCCGATGCGCCTTCTATAAGCCCCGGAATATCAGCTATTACATAAGAGCCGCCGTCATCTTTTTTAACAACTCCAAGATGAGGAACTAAAGTTGTAAACGGATAATCAGCAATCTTAGGTCTTGCCGAGCTTACAGCACTTATAAAAGTTGATTTACCCGCATTAGGCATACCAAGCAAGCCGACATCAGCAATTAATTTAAGTTCTAATTCCAGAACTCTTTCAATCCCCGGCTCTCCCGGCTCGCAAAACTGGGGCGCTCTTTTTTGTGCGGTTGCAAACCTTGCATTGCCTCTTCCGCCCCTGCCTCCTTTTGCTATCAAAACCTGCTGTTCGTTTTCCGTTAAATCCGCAATGAGTTTACCGCTTTTAACGTCTCTTACAACTGTTCCTAACGGCACTCTTATATACAAATCTTTTGCGCAAGCGCCATGCATACCTTTTATCCCGCCGTTTTCGCCGGACTGTGCCTTAAACACAGATTTTATCTTAAAATCCAGAAGAGTAGACATGTTTTCGTCGGCAACAAAATATATGTCGCCGCCTCTGCCGCCGTCACCGCCTGCCGGTCCGCCTTTATCTACATATTTTTCGCGGCGCCAGGCAACCATACCGTTACCGCCATGACCTGATATTACTCTGATTTTTGCTTTGTCTAAAAATTTCATCTTTTTAATCCTTTGGGCGGTGCACATTTTGTCTAAAGACTACCGGGCTGATTTATCATTCGTCCGTGCACCTTTTGAACGAACTACGGTTCCGGAGTTTCGCTTATTTGTCCTTTGGGCGGTGCACA
>CASFPS010000007.1:51907-127999 GCA_949296355.1 uncultured bacterium
TCTAAAGACTACCGGGCTGATTTATCATTCGTCCGTGCACCTTTTGAACGAACTACGGTTCCGGAGTTTCGCTTATTTGTCCTTTGGGCGGTGCACATTTTGTCTAAAGACTACCAACCCGTTTTCCGGTTTGTCAGTGCTCCATTGGAACATCTCACATATTTGCGTTGAGCAAACTATCGTACTATAATGCTACTATGAACAAAGTAAAAAATACATTATTCAGTAATAAACCTGTTACAATTGATGAAAACTCTCTCATTATGGGGATAGAATCCAGCTGTGATGAAACCGCCTGCGCTATTGTTAAAGGGGGGAGAGAAGTTATCGCAAATATTGTGGCTTCTCAAATTAAAATTCACGAAGAATACGGCGGAGTTATTCCTGAAATTGCAGCAAGAGAACATTTAGAAGCAATTAATGTTGTAATAGATGAAGCGTTAAAACAAGCCGGTGTAAAAGGTGAAGATATTACAGCATTTTCCGCAACTGTAGGTCCCGGGCTTGTCGGCTGCCTGCTTGTCGGGATGAATGCCGCTAAAACTATGGCGCTTGTATACGACAAACCGTTTATCGGGGTTAATCACCTCAATGCGCATCTGGCTGCAAATTTTATCGATACAGAATTAAAACCACCGTTCATTGCGCTTCTTGTAAGCGGCGGACATACGCAAATTATTAAAGTAAGTTCTTATTCAGATATGGAAATAATAGGCGAAACTATTGATGATGCGGTCGGAGAGGCTTACGACAAAGTTGCAAGACTAATCGGGCTTCCGTATCCGGGCGGTCCAAAACTGGATAAACTTGCGCAGGAAGGCAATCCTCACGCATTTAAGCTTCCGGAAGCCAAAGTCGGCGGTTATGATTTCAGCTTTAGCGGGCTTAAAACTGCTGTTTTAAGACTTGTAAAGAGTTTTGACGGCAAAGAAATGCCTGTAAAAGATATTTGTGCAAGTTTTCAGGAATGTGTTTCTTCAACTCTGCTTAAAAAAGTTAAAAATGCACTGGCTGAAACCGGCTATAAGCAGGTTGTTCTGGCAGGCGGAGTTGCTGCAAATTCAGAAATAAGAAAAAAGATTTTCGATCTGAAAGACGAAGGGTATGAAGTTTATGCACCTGTTATGAAATATTGCACGGATAATGCCTCAATGGTAGCATCTTCCGCTTACTTCTTTAATAACACCTTTGATGATATTAACGTCGAAGTTTTTTCTCGGGCTTAAATAGTGATAGAACCGGCATTCCGGTACTATATTAAAATATCTTAAAGAATATATATTCATATTCTTTGTGATTATATACTCCTAGCTCTAAAGAATAATTTTTATCAAATTAGCTAACATTTCTTCACATATCAATTGATAAAGGTCAAATTTTATGCTAAAATAAACCCATAAAGTTGGTGTAAGATTTAACCTGATGGCTATCAGATATTATAAGTGTGTTACTAAAAAATAGGAGAAAGAAAGATGAAACTGATTTCTAAAGAGACAAAACCAGTTAAATCTGCATTCAATGATGAATTCGAAAACTATCTCAAGAAACAGCAGATTAAAACAACTTTCAACGGTTATGAAATTGAATCATTTTCTTGGTACAGAAAGGCTTTGGGATTAGCATAGGAGTTATTTACAAGGGATTTCGGGAGTATGAAAGAATTATGATAAGGACAAAACTATGCCGGTATTGCTAGTTTTGTCCTTTAACTAATGAATTTTTTGTGTTTGAGGAGCTTTTCTGGTTCCGACTTCCACACCGGGAAGTACAAGTACAGCCGGTACTAACCGTGCTATATTGTGTACCCAATTCGCGCTTGATATATATGAAGCACCCGCAAGCAAATCATCAAGGTGAGCGGAGAAGTCTATCAACTTGACTCCGCGTTCATTTTTACTGTTAAACAGGAAGTTACCGAGTTTATTCATTAAAAAATTAGCCAAATAAACTCCTGCAAAAATTCCGGCCAGAGATCCTATTGATTGAGCGAGTTTTCCGTGTTTGCGGCATAACTTATTAAAAACGGCAACTGTTGAAATCGGGATGGTAATGTTTCCTATTTGCATTACTGCCTCGCGCATTTTTGCTTTGCGGTCATTTTTATCCTGATCAATTATAAAGCCCCCTGCAAGTCCGCCAAGACAGGTACCTACACCCATAGAACAAATTTCTTTTGCCAAAAAAGGTGTGGTTGCAATATAAGACTTTTTAAAATTCTTGAACATCTTTGCCGGATTAAGCGAATACCCTGAAGTTTTAGCTAATACCGCAAGACTTGCCGCAACACCGGCAGCAGAAGTTGCTGCAACAATAGCTCTTTCCTGCGGAGTGCATTTCTGTTTATCACCTGATGAGTGATGTCCAAAAGCTGTCTTCTGTATATTATTATAACTTATGGGACTTATATTCATAATACTACCTTCCGGATATTCTAAAACTCCTGAAGAAATAATTTTGCCCCATTATTAAAAAATATTAAGAAACAGGTGAATAAAATTTTGAAATTTCTTCAAAATATTTCTCTAAAGCCTTGTATCCGTTATATATTTCGTTAGTGACTGTTGAATATCTGCTTGCAACAATATATTTCAACTCTTTAGAGCGGATTTGAAGCAAATTGTCAGCATCTTTTCTCAAAAGCTCATTACTTGATGTTGACCATTTTTTCAAATATGATAACTCTTCATTAATCTGTTTAATTGTAGAAAATTCAAGAGTGTTAAAATCATATTTTTTAAGAAGCTGCAGCTCCGCGTTTGAAATTCTACTCTGAACAGCTTGAAACTTGTAAACTTTTTTTATGATTACATAATTATCTGCAATTCTTCTATGCGAATACGGAACTGCACTTTTTGCAAGCAATGCAGAAGTAGATAATGCCGTAAACGAATCATCATCTCTCGACAAAGTACTCTGTATCGGATTTACAGTCTCAATCTTCCTATTAATCACGAGCCCAAACTCCTTTCCCCTCTATACTATTTAATCATATCCGAATCAGAAAAAAATGTCACTACTCGTTAAGATAATATTTACAATATTAAACACAAAAAGAGGAAATCTAAGATTTCCTCTTTTAAATTATTGATTAACTGATACTAGCAAAGAGCGCAAGCACTAGACAAAGACTTTTTTAAAGCATCAACCTTGTCTAATTGTTCCCAAGGTATATTCATATCAGTTCTTCCGACATGACCGTATGCAGCAAGCTTTTGATAGAACTTACCGCCGTTTTTAGCCGGAAGATTTCTTAAATCAAAGTTAGAAATAATTGCAGCCGGACGGAGGTCAAAGTTTTTGCGAACCAGTTCAGAAATCTCGTCGTCAGAAATTCTGCCTGTACCAAATGTATCAACAAAAATTGATACAGGTTCAGCAACTCCGATTGCGTAAGCAAGCTCTATCTCACATTTATCGGCAAGCCCTGCTGCTACAATGTTTTTAGCAACATATCTTGCTGCGTAAGCAGCTGATCTGTCAACTTTCGTAGGATCTTTGCCGGAGAATGCACCGCCGCCGTGACGGGAATAACCGCCATATGTATCTACGATAATCTTTCTTCCCGTTAAGCCTGAATCACCCTGAGGTCCTCCAACAACAAATCTACCTGACGGGTTAATAAGAATTTTAGTCTCAGAATCAGGTTTTATAGATTCAGTTTCAAATACATAATCAATAACGCATTCCTTCAAATCTTCACTTATAATTTGCTGGATTTTTGCATTGTCACTTACACCGTTAATTTCTGCAGCGTGCTGGGTTGAAAGAAGAATTGTATGTATTCTTGCAGGTTTGCCGTCAACATACTCTACTGTTACCTGAGATTTACCGTCAGGTCTCAAGTAGGTCAAAATACCTTCTTTTCTTACCTGAGCAAGCCTGTAAGCAAGTTTATGCGCCAGACTTATAGGAAGCGGCATTAATTCAGGGGTTTCATTGCAGGCATAACCGAACATAATACCCTGATCGCCTGCACCTATATCAGAAGTTTCCGTAGTTGATGTATCTGAATTTTCGCTTCTGCTTTCGAGTGCTTTATTTACACCGCCTGCAATATCAACAGACTGTTCGTCAATACTTGTAAGAACAGCACAGGTATCACAATCAAAACCGCCGCCGGAAGTACCTACATAACCGATATCTCTTATTTTATTTCTTACAACCTGCGGGATATCAACATAACAATTAGATGTAATTTCACCGCAAACAAGCACCATGCCTGTAGTTGCAGTAGTTTCTGCCGCAACACGCGAATGAACATCCTTTGTTAAAAATTCATCCAAAATAGCGTCAGAAATCTGATCGCAAACTTTGTCGGGGTGTCCTTCCGTAACTGATTCGGAAGTAAATAAAAATCTTTTTGATGTCATAATAATTTTCTCCTTAATTTATATTACTCCGGTAAGGTTTTTAATTCCGACCCGGTACACATTAGCAACATTTTAGTATGAATCATTTTAAAATGCAACAAAAAACGGGAATAATATTTTATTCCCGTTACATTTGCAATATTTTACCGTTTATTCTGCAGAAGCAGAAGTCACAACTTTATCAATTAAACCGTACTCTACAGCTTCGGCAGCAGAAAGATAATGGTCTCTTTCACAATCTTCTTTGACTTTTTCAAATGGCTGACCTGAATTTTCTGCCATGATACCTATTAACATATCTTTCATTCTTAAGATTTCTTTGGCTTCTAATTCTATATCAGTAGCCTGACCTTTTGCGCCGCCCAGAGGCTGGTGAATCATAATTCTTGCACTCGGAAGAGCCATTCTCTTGCCTTTTGCGCCGGCTGATAACAGAAAAGCTCCCATAGAAGCAGCCTCGCCGAGACAAATTGTCTGAACATCAGCCTTAATAAGATTCATTGTATCATATATTGCCATGCCGGAAGTTATTACACCGCCAGGAGAATTGATATAGAGCATAATATCTTTTTCCGGATTTTCGCTATCCAGAAGCAAAAGCTGGGCAACAACAGAATTTGCTACATCATCGTCTATTTCTGTACCTAAGAAAATAATACGTTCCCTGAGAAGTCTTGAAAAAATATCAAAAGACCTTTCGCCTCTTGATGAAGCCTCAATAACTGTCGGAACGTAACTCAAAATCTTTTTATAGTCTGTTGCCATACATCTCTTCCTTATACTAAATTACTCTTGCTGAAATTATTCTATAATAAAGTCAAGATGTATGCAATAAACCGTACAGACGAATTATCTGTCTTTTTTATCATTGTCTTTTTTCTTGAAATCCCCTTCTTTATTGATTGCATCTTCTGCAACATCACCGCCTACCAGCCCTACAATAAGACCGGCACCTGCAAGACATGCCGCCGCCGGAGCTGCTACAAAGGACGCTACCAGTACAGCTCCGGCACCTATTGTTCCGCCTACTATTTGACCGAATTTGCCTTTAAAATTAACATTAGGCGAATTTTCCGTGACTGTTGTATTAGATTCTTTATTTTTTACTACCGCCTTCCGGCAATGGGGACTATAAGACACACTGGATACAGAACCAACTCTCATCACACACCTCCAATTTACACACATGTTAAAACAGAAGTTTACTGTTTTCAATAATACTTTATAACTATTTTTTATATATTAAAAATTTTATACTGCACCTGCCATTTCACCATCTGTTGCATCAATAGCTTTCTGAGCTTTTTCAAGATATTCAATAGTGAATTTTGTATTTTTGTCCTTCATATAATCTTTTAAATAATAACTCTTGGACGCATTTGCAATATTATTTAAATCTCTGTAAGAACACCCTCTCTTTTCCATCAATGCCGCAAAGTTTTCCAATTTATCCTTATTTGCTTCTATAAATTCTTTTCCTTCGCCCATTGCAAGCAAGTGTTCTTTTAAAGCTTCATTCAAACATCTTTTATCAGGATAAGAAACCTCCATAATATTTTTGAATCTGCTCATTGCAGCCCCGTCTAGCCCCCGGTTTTTAGGAGAAACATTTGTTGTCCCGATAATTGTTACATTAGGAGCATTATGGGCAACTTCATCAAGGTAATTCAAAAATACAGAACGTTCTTCAACCTTAAAAGCAGAATGTCCGCCGTCACCTCTTGCAACACGCTCTACAGGAAGCACCATTGAGTCTATTTCATTTAACACTACTACATATTTTTTGCTTTTGTCTTTTTGAGCGGTCGTTATCACGTCTTCAAAACATTTTTTTATATTATCAAGATGCTCACCTGACCATTGGGAATTTAAATCTGAATATTTAACTTCTTTGTATTCAGCATCAAGAGTTTTAGCATAGATTTTTGCAAAAAACGATTTTCCTGAACCCGGCGCACCATACAATAAAAGTCTCTTCGCATCATTAGGATTACCCGCATACGCAATATCTTCAGGCTTTGCCTTTGCAAAGTCAACCTGATTTTGCAAAAACTCTCTTAGTTTTGAATTTATACTGTTACAAGAATCAAGTGTCGGAATTTCCGCTTCATTTTTAAGAGATCTGAACCCGTTAAATTCATCAATTATACCCTTGGGAACTTTTGAGGCTTTTTTATTATGTGCATATAAAAAAGCTAAAGTCCCTGCTGTAAGAAACAGAGACAATCCGCTTAATAATATTTGATTTTGTTTATCACTCTTCTCCTTAGACTCCAGATAAATCATCAAGTCTGATTTATCAGCAGGCAAAGTCTTAGGGGCAGAAGACACAGGGGATGTATTATTTTTAAAACTTAAATTATAATTTCTGCACTGCGTCATTGCCGGTCTTATTGGTTGAATCATACTCTCCTCCGTTTTATCTTCGTTGGTTTTCTAAATAATCAGCCGCATTATATTTTAAACCGAAATATGTACCCACTTCCATAAGTGATACAAGACTAATATAACCTGCTGTTTTAATACAATTAACTCTCATATTAAATATCCGGTTTGATATCCCTTATGAAATTATCGTATTATATCAACTCGGATTGTGTCAATATTTATTATTAAATATTAATAACAATTGTTTACAAAACACTAATTATTTCTTCAAAGCGTTTTCCAAAGCCTTTTCCAGAACTTCTATTTTTGATTCAAGAACTTTAACACGTGAAGAATTTTCTGTAGATAATATTGATTCCTTTTCTAATTCTCTCGCGTATGAATTAATTTTCTTATTTTTGGAAAAAATAATTATATTCATTAAAAATATACCGAACAAAGAGCCGCAAATGAATTCAGAGGCAAGGGCATAATTGCCGGATAAATATATATATGAAGCTGCGGCTGCAGCCAAACTCAGTAGAGTTAAAGATATCAAAAGAAATTTTTTCATAAGCCTGCTCCTTGTTTATTAAAATTGTACTATAAACCTTAATTTTATGATAGAATTATATTACAGGAAATCCAACAGGTAGCCAATGGGTGATGAAGATAAACAGTTTGATGCCACGCCCCAGAAGTTAGAAAGAGCTAGAAAAGAAGGGCAGGTAGTTAAATCAAAAGACGTGTCAGTGGCACTGTCTCTGCTTGTAATGTTTTCTTTTATAAACATGCTTGCGCCTATTATATGGAAACTTATTGTCGGTCTGTTCGGAGCATTATATGAACAAATTCCCAACCAGCATTTATCAACCGTAGGATATCCGTACATTCTTACAGTAACACTGATTCCTACAGTTGCAATAATCGGCTCAATTTTAGCCGTTGCGGCGTTTGTATCAATTATAGGTGACTTTATTCAGGTTGGACCTCTGGTTGCGACAGCACCTCTTGTTCCTAAACTCGATAAATTAAACCCTACAAAATACTTCAAAAACCTTTTTCAGGTAAAAACCTTGTTTGAACTCGGGAAAAATATTCTGAAAGTTACTATACTCGGACTTGTCGGCTGGAGCGTATACAAAGACCATTTAGAAAGCATACTTATGCTTGCCGCTATTGACAATAATTTTGCGGTAATGATTGAATTCGGGAAGCTGGTTGTAGAATTTATATACAAAGCCTGCATTGCATTTTTAATTATTGCAGCAGCTGACTATGGCGTCACAAAATGGAAATTTTTAAAAGACCAGAAAATGTCATTTAAGGAAATCAAAGATGAGTACAAAAACTCTGAAGGCGACCCGCATGTTAAGGCAGCTTTGAGACAAAGACGTATGCAAATGCTCCAACAGGGGGCAATGGATTCAGTTCCTGAGGCTGATTTTGTCGTCAGAAACCCGACCCACGTTGCCTGCGCTCTTAAATATGATGCTGAAACTATGCAATCCCCTACGCTTACTGCAAAAGGCACTGAGCTTATTGCCAAGAAAATTATTGATATCGCAATACAACATAATGTTCCGGTTATTGATAATGCGCCCGTTGCGAGAGCTTTATTCAGGATGGTTGATCTTAACCAGCAAATTCCGCCGGAATTATATAAAGCAGTCGCAGAGATTCTGTTATTCGTTTATGGTTTGAAAAATAAGAACCAGACCAATTAACAGATTGTTACATCTTGAAAAAATAGAAAAGTCAATGTAAGATAGATTTAGGTTAGTTTGATAAGAGAAGATGGATAATAAAACTTTAATCAAACAATACATAGGTATTGTACAAAAAGTAGCGAGAGTTGAGCATAAGCGTGTACCTAACCATATGATTGAATATGAAGAGCTGGTTAGTATAGGCGTTATTGCCGTGCAAACTTTGATTAAAGGAAAAACAGAAGAGCAGCTTGCCAGATATAATGACGCATATATAGCAACTGCAGTTAAATGGGCTATCCGTAACGAACTCAGACATCGTTACAAATGGTATACCCTCAAACATAAAAAAGAAGAAGGGGAGGAAGACAGCAGCTATGTATCGGATGCAGTTTCTGACGATAATTCCGAGGATATGGGCTTTGCAATCTCTCCTACAAAAGTCCGTGAAGCAGTGTATGAAACCATCTTATCTATAGATGGTCTTGCTGCGGCTGCTACAGATAACGCTTCACCTTTCGATTTTATAAAAGACACCTCTGCTATGCCTGATGAGAAAGCTGAAATTATTGAAATGAGCAGGCTTATTAAGCAGGCTATTGCGAAACTTCCGCAAAAAGAACGTACGGTTGTTGAATATCGTTTTTACAGAAATATGCAGGCAAAAGATATTGCAAATATGGTCGGGCTTTCGCCATCAAGAATTACAAGAATTATCCAATTTTCTCTTAACCAGATTAGGGAATACTTAAAATCAAAAGGTCGGACAGATTACTAACCTTTTATCTAGCCCGAAAAGAACCCCTTACATTCCCGAAATTATCCGTCATAACTCCCCTGCCTCCCGGGAAAGTTCGGAAACTTCCGGTGCGGTTTCCGTAATTATCATATACACTGCCTCTTCTTGCAGGTAAGTTTCTTACTGTCCCGACTTTGTTTCCGGAATTATCAAATACATTAGTTTGTCCGGAAGGAGTAGTCCTGAATCTTCCTACCGTATTCCGGTTCTGGTCGTACATTACACCACGCCCGTTTGAATACTCTCTGATACGACCCTTGCTGTTCATATCATTATCATACAGTTCATAATTTCCGCTTGAAGTTTTGCGCATGATCCCCGTACGATTCCAATCATTATCAAAAGTGCTTATTGTCTCTGCATACGCAGGCATTAAAAACAGGCAAAAAATTATTAAAAAAACTCGTTTCATATTATGTATTATATCAAATTTCATATCAGGATATAATCCCCTCTCTGATTAATTGTTCTTTTATTTCTTTCTTTGTCTGAAATTCCTTGCCGGATTTGTCCGTAAGTCTTTTTATAAGCATTATTCCCGGAGTTATTACACCGAGAGCCAGTATACAGGCGCCGATATTGTTTCTTATTGATCTTCTCTTTAATTTTCTTACACCTTTAAAGAATGTATCAGTTGTTTCGCCTTTTTTAAGCGCGTCTTTATACTGACCATAAAGCTCTGAAACTTTGTCATTTACGCCTTCTATTTCTTTTAAATCAATAAACTGTCTTGTATCAATTTTTCCGGTTCCCTTTAATTCTTTTATCAAATCAGACTGTTTAGCGATTTTTACAATCTTATTATCAGGATTTTTGTGCAAAAACTCATACAAAGCTGTATTAGATGTATTTGCACTCTTAAATTCGCTGATACTCTTTTCTATAGAACCGTCCTCAAACGCCTTTTTGAAAACATCGTCCTCAAGCACCCTTGAATCCAGTGTAATCGATTTATTATGTTTTTTCTTAGCATTATTTTCCATCATTTCCTGAATTTTCTTGCCGGCATAATATAAGAAGAACAGGCAGGAACCCTCTTTTATTGCGTAACCGAAAAATTCCTGAGAGGATCTTGAATCTGTAAGTCTTTCAGTTGTAATAAAACCGTCCATCAGGTACATATTTTTTACAGGTGAAAATGCAAACTCTTCAACAATTTTTCCGATACCTTTAAAAGACGGATTTTTAGAAGAATTGTTGTTTTCCTTCTCTTTAGCTTTCTTTTCATTGTATTCTTGTATAAGATTTTTTCTGATTTTGTTTTCAGTGTATTTTTGCTTTAACCGTGTTAAAGTTACATAAGATACAGCCGCCAGAACCGTTGATACAACAAACTTTGTAGCAGCAAGATTCTTAAACAATCTGCTGTTTTTTCCGGCTTTTTCCAAATTCTTTTTAATTTCTTCTGTCGGGGCAAATTCTTTTATTTTTTCATAAATTTCTTTGTCTTTTAAGTTTCTCGGATCAATTTTTGAATCCAAGCCGTACGCCTTGAATACAGTTTTATCAAAAATCCATTTAAACGCCGGGATTCCTCCTAGCCATAAAATTTCAGTACCAAACTCATCAATAAATCTGTCAACGCCCTCTTCTTTTCCTGTTGCATAAGAACCCGCCGTCATCCCCAGACAGCTTGACGCATCTTTTACCCCCAAAGGAATCAATGAATTGGGGTTGCCTAATGTAGAATAAATTTTTGCTGCATTTACGAACATAATTCTACAACCCCCATTTTAAATTCATTAATTTTTTGCTGTGCTTGTTCATACCATACCTTCCTTTCATTGTAAGTTTTGTGAATACTAAAAATTGCCATCTGATTAACATTTTTTTACAATAAAAAAGAACTTCCGCTTATAGGAAGTTCTTTTTATAATTTAACAATTAAAACTTAGCCTACAAGTTCGGTATCATCCGACTCGGAAGCTTTAACCATAATTGCGTGTTCTACAGGGTTTTCCTTCTTATACGCACTTTCTGCGGTAGCTTCCTCAAAACCAAACTCGTCTCGGGCTTTCTTCATTTGTGTTTCATCAACAAGCTTTTTTGCAAGCTCTGCAATTTCATATACAAGCTTGTAACGATTATCTGTATTTTCGTTTAATTCCCAGGCTATTTTTACAATCTGATCCATATTTAACCTCTTTTTGTCAATATACTTGATTTTATAACACACATAATTATTTGTCCAGAGGTATTTCTTAATATAAGTTTACAAAAAGGCAATTATTTAAAATAGGAATACTTTATATATACATACACGAGATAAAGGAGAAAAATATGCCAACACCATCTTATGACATCGCATCATACTTTAAACACGGAAAAACCTATGCTTGGGCGCAATACGTGGACAACCCGGAAAATGGAGGAAACGGCAACGGTAAAGTTGACGGAAATGAGATTCAGTTATTTACAAAAATCATTGAACATAGATATAACGGTTTTAAGTACGATTTTAATGAACTTGATTCAAAACAATCTGAGGAACTCAATTCTGACAGATATCAAAACAGTCTGGAAGCTAAAATTGCTCAACAGTTGTATTTTGAGCCTAATATGCTCGGACACGGCAGAGGACCTGATGCTTTAGGCTATACAGTATCAAAAGATTTGAAAGGATATACCGGCAGTTATGAATACGTTAAAGCTGTTTTGAATGAAATTGCAGAATTTCCGGTTCAAGCAAAAAAATATGAAACGATTAAACATTTTCTGACTGCATACGCTGTAGGCGGCGCACGGAATGGTATTTTTGAACAGCTTGGCTCCGAGTGGGGAGAAGGTGTAACCAACGGTGACGCTATGCAGTTTTTAAAAGCAATAATCGATTGTATTCCGGAAGATAAGAAAGAGTCCAAAGACTATAAACGGATTTGCTCTATTTATCAGGAATATTCCGCAAAACCTGCGGATGAAAAATTCTGTGACAGCAAATACGCGTTTATCTCCAGCATGTTTAGCTTAAATACTTTAGACCAACTTGACGATTCTGTCGAAAGATTATTTGATATTTAATCCATTAAAGTTGTCATAAGAATCGGATCACCGTCTGTTGCAAGAACCGTATGTTCAAAATGTGCAGACGGTTTTCTGTCTTTTGTAACAACTCCCCACTTGTCATCTTCAACAAACACTTCATCACAGCCGAGATTAAGCATCGGCTCTATTGCAATTACCATGCCGGATTTAATAAGAGTTTCATCACCTACCCTGTAGTTAAAAAGAAACGGGTCTTCATGCATTGAATGTCCGACCCCGTGTCCGCCGTATTGTCTTACAATTCCTAATTTATAGCTTTTTGCAACATCTTCTACCGCACCAGAAATGTCATCAAGAACATTTCCGGCTCTCATTTTTGAAATACCTGCAAACAAGGCTTCTTCCGTTGCTTTCATAAGCATCTGCTTTTCTTCGGAAATTTTCCCTACAGCATAAGACCAGGCACTGTCTCCCACCATGCCGCCGTAAGTTGCACCGACATCAATTGCTATAATGTCGCCTTCTTTTAATATTTCTTTGTCAGAAGGAATCCCGTGTACAACTTTTTCATTAATTGATGTGCAAATACTTGCAGGAAATCCGTTATACCCGAGAAACGTCGGAATGGCTTTATTTTCTTTAATAACTTTCATAGCTATGTTATCAAGTTCTTTTGTTGAGATTCCCGGCTCTACAACTTCTTTCATTTTTTGATGCACAAGTGCAACAATATGTCCGGCATGTCTCATTCTTTTAATTTCATCACGTGATTTTCTGTTTATCATAATAACCTCACCTAAAAATCTTTCCTTGCCCCTATTGTAGTCTTAATAAGCAGTGATTTCAAGTCGGCAGGAAAGGGGGAAAAACAATGCATTATTTATGTAGTATTATTGCTATGTTTCAGCCCGTCTACATTTCTACATTTCATATTCCCAGTCACTCAGTCACTATTTTAAGACATTTACCCCCACCCCTTGACTTTAAAAATTGATTTGGTACTATAGAAATTGTCGGATGTGCCCCCATCGTCTAGAGGCCTAGGACAACACCCTTTCACGGTGTAGACAGCGATTCGAATTCGCTTGGGGGTATTTTTTAAAAGAGAATACGCGACCGGTTTCAGACCGGTTATTTTTTTGCTTAAACTCCGGCTTAAACCATTTACCCGAAGGCGTGAATATGCTATAATAAATATGTTAATGAGTCTTTGATTCAAGGAGAGTTTATGCCGGTTATATCAAGATCAGTGTTTGTATTAGCAGCAGTAGACGCTTTAATTATAATGTTTGCGGCACTTTATTCTTTTATTAGTTTTGTGCCTGTTTCTATTCTGTTTTACTTAATGCTATGGTTTCTACTAATCATTATGCTTGTTTTATACATAAAAGGTTTTTACGAAGTAAGAAAATATAAACCGGCGGATATTTATTTATTATTTGAAGGCATAACAATAGCAACTGTTTTTGCAGGAATCCCGTTATGCTTGACAGGGTTTAATATAATAACAGTCCTGCTTCTTATAATTGATGCAGTGATAACTTTCTCCGGAATTTTGGCTGTAAGAATTATATATCTTATTTACGCAAAATTTATGAAAACAACAAAAAATGTTCTGATAATAGGCGCCGGTCAGGACGGCAAACTTATTGCAGAGGAAATCCAATCTCGCCCTGAGCTTGGCATGAAAGTTGTAGGATTTCTTGATGACAACATGAATACAATTGAAGACGAAGATTCTACAATTCCGATACTAGGATTAACGTGTGATTCTGAGGCTGTTATTAAAGACAATAACGTAAAAATAGTTATTATAGCTGTAAAATCCCGCATGGACACAACAATTTTGACAGATTTAATAAAAGGAATTCCTCTTGCCGTAAAGGTTTGGAGAATGCCTAAATTCTATGAAAAAATTACACATAGATATCTTGTATCAAAAATGACGGTAAATTGGCTTTTCTATGCCTGCGTCAAGAAAAAAGCCTTACTTTTCGCTTACATAAAAAGATTTTGTGACATTATTGCCTCACTTGCTATAATTATTATTACAAGTCCTCTGTCATTAATTGCTATGCTCGGGATTAAACTTTCAGACTTCGGACCTGTATTTTTTACCCAGACCAGAATCGGCAAATTCGGCAAGCCTTTTAAAATGATTAAGTTCAGAACAATGTATCAGGATAAGGTTGATGCTAATTTTGATGATGATTTAACTGAAATAAAATATGACGATAAGAGAATCATGCCTTTCTGTAAAATTTTGAGGAAATTCCATATAGATGAACTTCCGCAAATGATAAATATTTTACGAGGGGAAATGAGTCTGGTCGGACCAAGACCTGTTAGAGAAGAAGTTTACTATGAAAACAGGGAAAAACTGCCGTACTGGGAATGCAGAAACTGGGTTCGCCCGGGATGGTGCGGCTGGCAGCAGGTTAATTCCTGCGAGCCGACTTCCGAAGAGCGTCTTGAATATGACTTATATTATATAAAACACCGTCATATTATATGGGAATTTATAATCTTCATACAATTTACAGCAAAAGTAATATGCGGACGATGCAAATAATAGTTACACAATTTAATTTCTATACGCAACCAATATTCCGCCCGGAACATCCACAATTGTGTATTGAAATTCTTCATCCCTGTCTACCGCATCAATAAAAGTCTGAACTTTTTCAGCGTGTGATGTAATATTATCAGCAACAATCATTGCTTTTTGAGTCAAATGGGGCTTCACCAGTTCAAAGTATTTTACATACTCTCTTTTATTTGCATCTATAAATACAAAATCAAATTTTTCGCTTTCATCTAAGGATTCCAAAATATCGCAAGCTGAGCCTTGAAGCGGTCTTACGACATCCATAACCCCGCATTTTTTAAAATTCTCTACAGCAATACTCTGCCTCTTATCATAATACTCTATTGTAGTAAGTCTGCCGCCGGTTTCTTTTAGAGCTTTTGCAAGCCAGAGACCGGAATATCCGTTTGATGTCCCGATTTCAAGCACGCTTCCGGCATTCATCATTTTTACAAACATGTTCAAAAGAATCCCCGTTGTTCTCGGAACATTCCAGAAATCTTTTTGTGTTTTTTCTAATTCGCCCAGTGTTTGAGATGTTATCTCGTCAAATACAATATCCATTTTGCCTTCTAATCAAACAATTCTACTTTATTAGTTATAACAACCGATTTTATAGGTACATTCATCTGATAAGTTTTCAACAACTTACCTTTTGCCAGATCAAATATAGAGTACTGATTATTCTTTATATCATTAATAACCGCAAGAGAAGAATTTTCTATACCCTTAAATCCGGAAGAGAAGCCGCTTGTACCCAGTTGAATTTCTTCAACAACCTGATCATTATCAGTGTTAATTTTTTGTACTTCATTATTCTGCGCGCCTAAAACGTACAAATATTTGTCATACTGCAGCATTCCTATAGGTTTATTAACTGTTGTAAACTCATTTATTAAGCCCAGAGTTGAATAATCAATTATAGCTATTCTGCTTTTTGTCCTGCTTGAGATGTATAACTTATTATTCCTGAACGCAAGAGCGGAAACATTCGGAAAAAGCCCTATGTCTTTTAACTCATACTGGTTCTTAAGCTCTATTGCCCAGATTTCGTTCTTAAGTTTGTCTACATAAAAAAGCTTATCCTCTTTTAATAAAAGTTTTTCACAATATCCGTTAACTTTAATCTTCTGGATTAAAGACATTGTCTCTAAATCAATAACAAAAATCATTGAAGCGGAAGGAGAGGTTACATAAGCTTTATTATTCGCTTCATCAAGCAAAATTTCCTCCGGATTGGAAGGAACATTTATCTGCTTAATAAATCTTGAATCAGCAACAGATATAACATCGACAAAAGGTCTGTCATAAGTTGTTACAAGCAGAAATTTTCCGTCTTTAACCGCTTCCACATCAACAGGGATGGATTTCTGAGCCAGAGAGTAACTCGGAACAGCTTTCGCCGGTTCTATTACCTGAATATTTTTTGAATAATTGGTTGTTACAAAAAGAATTTTATTTTTCAATTGTGATATCAAACTCTGCGGAATATCAGGCTCGCTCTCTGCCAGAAAATCTTCATAAGAATCACTGTTTTCAATCCTTATCATATCTTCGTTTTTGGTATCAATTTTCAGGTTCCCGATTATACCCTTGATATTTTCCGGAATAATTAAACCGGAAGGCACCAGCATGTCCTGCGGTAAAAGTCCGGTTCTTACCTGCAGCGGCGGATTTGGCATATGCAAAACCGTTCTGTGTCCTTCTCCGTCTGTCAATACTTTCATAAGAACAAAATCGTTGTTGAAAATTACAACATCAGGCTCCTGTTTCAAATCCTGTTTTGCAGGATGTGTTTCTTTAATCTGGATTTTTGAAACATCTGAAAACAAAGCCGGATAAAGAGGCAGGTAAATAGTATTATCAGGGAAAATTATAACCCCGTCAAACCTTATATCCGCCTGCGGAACTTTTTGCAATATATAATCTTTTACTTCTACAGGAATTTTAGCTGCAAAAACATTTGTACAGCTTAACAATAAAATACCTGTTAAAATTAAAAGCTTACGCATCATCTCTCCAACGCATCTCAATAATTTTTATTCTACCATAATTTTGTTTATTTAAAAACACCTTTTATGCGTTCTTTTACAGAGCCTTTTGCTTTACGCCCCGCCTGTATTTCATAGAGTTTTTCATACAAAACTTTTTCATCATTAGAAATATGAGCCGGAATTTTAATACTTACAACAACAATATGCTCGCCTCTTACAGACGGTTTTGAAAGATTAGGAACACCGGCGCCTCTGATTCTTACACTCTCGCCATGCTGAATTCCAGCCGGTATAGTCACATTTCTTTCGCCGTCCAGGGTTTTTATTGATATAGTATCACCAAGTACAGCCTGAGCAGGTGAAATTTCAAGCTTTGTATAAATATTAATACCGTCGCGTTTAAAATACAGAGACGGTTTAACATGAACTACCACATATAAATCCCCTGCAACTCCGCCGTTTACACCCGCATCACCTTCGTGAGAAAGTCTCATTCTTGAGCCGTTATCAACACCTGCCGGAATTTTTAACTCTATTTTCTTCTCAGCAGTTTTTCTGCCTTCTCCATGACAATCCGGACATGGATCTGAAATTACCGTACCTTTACCATGGCAATGAGGACAGGTGACAATTTGTGTAAAATGCCCGAGAACAGTTCTTGTAGTCTGCTGAATAGAGCCGGCGCCACCGCAGGTTTTGCAGGTTTCAGGTTTTGCCCCTTCTTTTGCTCCGGAGCCTTTGCATGAAGGGCAGGTTTCAAGATGGTCTATAGTAATTTCTTTTGTCATCCCGAATACAGCCTCTTCAAACTCAATTTCAATATCAAGTCTTAAGTCATCACCTCTTCTCGGAGCATTAGGATCAGACCGCCTGCTGCCTCCGCCGAAGCCGAAACCTCCGAAGAAAGAATTGAAAACTTCATCCAGATCGCCGAAACCTCCGGCAAACGGTCCCTGAGTATTAAATCCGGCATTTCTCAATCCGTCCTCGCCAAACCGGTCATAAGTCGCGCGCTTCTCATCATCCATTAATGTTTCATACGCTTTACCGAGTTCTTTAAATTTTGCCTCTGCCTCCGGAGCCTTATTAACATCCGGATGCCATTTTCTTGCCATCTTTCTGAATGCGCTTTTAATCTCTTCCTTTGTGGCAGTTTTTTCTATGCCAAGTATCTCATAATAATCACTCATTGCTATTCTATTTCCTTTTTATTGCATCTATTCTGATACCGCAACATTTACCAGTGTAGGTCTTAAAACTTTATCTCCGAGTTTATACCCCTTTTGAAGTTCCGCTATTATCGTATGTTCAGGCTTATCTGAGGTTGGAGTCTGCATAACTGCCTCATGGAAATTAGGGTCGAATTGTTCACCTTCTGCTTTAATAGCCTCTAAACCTGCTTTTGTCAAAACATCGGTAAAGTTTTTATACGCTAAATTGTAGCACTCTTTAACCTTATCACAATCTTCTACAGTTTCAATTGCTTTCAACCCTCTTTCAAAATTATCAAGAACTTCTATCATTTTCTTTAAAGTATTTTCAGCCCCGTATTTTAATAGAGCCTCCTTCTCCTGCTCCTGACGTTTTCTGTAATTGTCAAAATCAGCCGCAAGTCTTATGTACTGATTATTCAAAGTATCATATTTTTCCTGAAGCGGGTTTATTGATTCGCTTTCCTCTGCCGCATTACCCTCTAATTTCTCCTCCGCTTCCGCTTCGGTATTCTCAGCAGCCGAGTTTTCTTCATCAGCTTTAACTTCCTCTTCAACTCCGGAAGTTTCTTCCTGTTTTATATCGTCTTTAATATCTTCATCAGTCCCTTTGAATGGATTTTTCATAATTGCCCCCTTATAAACATTATTATACAACAATTATATGCCATCAAATCCCATAAGAGGGTAAAGTTTATTTTTTTTTAATATTTAATACTGCAAATTGCCAAAATCGTTTTGTCAAATGCAAAAAAAAGTTTGCCAAGAGATTGATGGCAAACATTAAATAAACACGAGGATATTAAGAGAGAGTATAAAAAGAAACTTGTTTTCTGAGCTTTAGAATTATTTTTCTTAAGACTCATTTTTTGTTTTTGTTTTTTATCTTACTTATTTATCCCTTACATTTATATAAAGTATTTCTCTTTTGAAAAATTGCCTTTTTTAAACAAAATTTTACAAAGCTTAAAACATTATTAATACTGGATTTAAGGAGTATATAAATATTAAATAATATAACTATGAATTAACACTCCTGCTGCTTTACACTAATGTTTTTTGTGCTAATATATTAATATAGAGGGATAGAGGAGAAAGATTTTGGCTCAACAAAATATGTTTTCAGACGGTAAAATCGTACCGGTTAATATAAGAGAAGAAATGAAGAAGTGCTATATTGATTATGCTATGAGTGTAATCGTTGGTCGTGCGCTTCCGGATGTAAGAGACGGATTAAAGCCGGTTCACAGACGTATTTTATACGCTATGAACGAGCTTGGCATGACACCGGATAAACCGTTTAAGAAATGCGCCCGTATCGTTGGTGAAGTTCTCGGTAAATACCACCCGCATGGCGACAGCTCTGTTTATGAAGCACTTGTTCGTCTTGCTCAGGACTTTAACACCAGATATCTTGTTGTTGACGGGCATGGAAACTTTGGTTCAGTTGACGGTGACGGCGCTGCTGCAATGCGTTATACTGAAGCCAGAATGCATAAAATCACAACGTCCATGCTTGCTGATATTGATTGCGAAACAGTTGACTTTGAGCCGAACTTTGACGGTTCATTAGAAGAACCGTCCGTACTTCCGGTAAGACTTCCGATGCTTCTTTTAAACGGCTCATCCGGTATTGCTGTCGGCATGGCAACAAACATCCCGCCTCACAACTTAAGAGAAGTTGTTGACGGAACGATTGCATTAATTGATAACCCGCAAATTACAGTTGCAGGGTTGATGGAATACATTAAAGGTCCTGATTTTCCTACTGCTGCAACAATTGTAGGTCTGAATGATATCAAGCAGGCTTATGAGACAGGAAGAGGCTCTATCAAGATGTCTGCGGTTGCAACAATTGAAGAAATTCCGGGCGGTGCCGGCAGGCAGACCAGAACGGCTATTATTGTCACGGAAATTCCTTATCAGGTTAACAAATCTATGCTCATCCTAAAAATAGCAGATTTGGTTAAAGAACAGAAAATCAACGGAATTTCCGACATAAGAGATGAATCCGACAGAGAAGGCATGCGCATCGTTATTGAATTAAAACGTGATGCAAAGCCGGAAGTTGTTAAAAACAACCTGTTTAAATATACTCAGCTTGCTACAACATTTGGTGTAAACATGGTTACACTATGCGGAAAGCAGCCGAGACTTTTGAATCTTTATGAAGTCTTGAATGAGTTTGTTGAACACAGAGTTGAAATTGTTACAAGAAGAACAATTTACTTCTTAAAGAAAGCAAAAATCAGAGCTCATATTTTAGCAGGTTTGTTGATTGCTTTAGGGTCATTAGATGAAGTTATTGAACTTATCAAAAAGTCCAAAACAACAGATGATGCCAGGGTAGGTTTGATGAGCAGGTTCGGGCTTGATGTTGATCAGGCAAATGCAATTCTTGAAATGCAATTGAGAAGGTTAACAGGATTAGAACAGGATAAGATTAAGAACGAATACGATGAACTTCTTAAGAAAATTTCTGAGTATGAAGAAATCCTCGCTGACAGACAAAAAGTTCTGGATATAATCAAGGCAGAACTTCTGGAAGATAAAGAAAAATACGGTGATGACAGAAAGACTCAAATTGTACCTGAGCAGGGCGAAGTTACAATAGAGGATTTGACTCCGAATACACCGATGGCTGTATTTATTACACATCAGGGATATCTAAAGAGAATTGCACTGGATACATTTGAGCGCCAAAACCGCGCAACACGCGGTAAAGCCGGCATGAAAACCAAGGATGACGATGATATCCAGCACTTCTTTACTGCAATGATGCATGATAAAGTATTGTTCTTCTCTTCAAAGGGTATTGTATACAGCTTGAATGTATACGACTTCCCGGAAGGCGGCAGACAATCCAAAGGACTTCCGATTGTAAATGTTCTTCCTATTGAACAGGGAGAAACAATTACAGCTGTTGTTCCGGTAAGCAGTTTCTCTCATGAATTAAATCTAATTATGCTGACTCAAAAGGGATTTATAAAGAGAATTGAGCTTGATAATTTTGCAAGTATAAGAAGAAGCGGTATTATTGCAATTTCTCTTGAAGAAGGAGACAGATTAAACTGGGTTAAGCTTGCAAAAGCTAATGATGAAATTATAATCGGAACATCCTGCGGTATGGCAATCAGATTCCCGATTGAAGATTTAAGACCGCTTGGCAGAAGCGCAAGAGGTGTTACTTCTATGAAACTAAGAGCAGCCGATACAATTATCGGATGTGATATTGTTCCGAGAAATTATGATGCTGACCTTCTTGTTGTAACATCAGACGGTTTTGGTAAACGTACAAAATTATCAGAATTCAGAACCCAGAACAGAGGCGGTATAGGGTTAATTGCAACTAAGTTTAAGTCAAATATGTCAAGACTTGTTGCTTTAACAATTGTTGATGAGAATGATGAAATCATGCTCGTTACCGCAAACGGTATTGTGACAAGAATCAAAGCGGGTGATATTTCATGCCAGGGCAGACCGGCAACAGGAGTAAGAGCTCAAAACCTTGTTGATAACGACACTGTTGTTTCTGTAAACAAAATAGTCAATACTGATAAGGATGATGATACTGTTCCTGCAAATGGCTGCTCAATTGCAGAAATGACAGAAGGAGCACAAACTACAATCAGTACTATTGAAGAATAAATTTCTAATAGATAATAAGGGGCGGGATAAAATCCCGCCCCTTATTTATTAAACATTTAAAAACTTTTTAATAAGGAGTATAATTAAAGCATTAAATATAGGGAGAAAATTATGGAAGATTTAAAAATATATACAGATAAAGATATTAATCAGGATTTAATTAAAACAAAGAAAATTGCCGTAATCGGTTTTGGCTCGCAAGGTTACGGACAGGGGCTAAATCTTAAAGATTCCGGATGCCGCGTTATAATGGGGCTCCGTCAGGGCGGAGCGTCTGATACGAAAGCCAAAGACTATGGTTTGACTACAATGCCGATTTCAGAAGCCGTTAAGCAGACCGATATTATTCAAATCCTTATACCGGATGAAGTTCAGGCAAAAGTCTACAAAGAAGAAATTGAGACGTATTTAAAAGCAGGTCAGACTCTTATGTTCTCACACGGTTTTAATATTCACTACGGATTCATAAATCCGCCGGAGGGGGTAAATGTTATAATGGTTGCTCCGAAAGCTCCGGGGCATACGGTTAGAAGTGAATACAAAGCAGGACGCGGCGTTCCGTCTTTAATTGCCGTCTACAAAGATTTCAGCGGTGATTCAAAAGAAGTTGCACTATCTTATGCTTCCGCAATAGGTTCTGGTCGTGCGGGAATTATTGAAACAACATTCAGAGAAGAAACGGAAACCGATTTGTTCGGAGAACAGGCAGTTCTTTGCGGCGGCTGCTCGGCTCTTATAAAAGCAGCCTTTGAGACTCTTGTGGAAGCCGGATATTCACCATATATGGCATATTTTGAAGTCTGCCATGAACTTAAACTTATAGTGGATTTAATTTATCAGGGCGGAATCGAAGATATGCATTATTCAATTTCTAATAATGCAGAATACGGAGATTTAACACGTGGAAGCAAATTAATCAATTCAAACGTAAAAGCAGAGATGAAAAAGATTCTTGAAGAAATCCAAAACGGCAAATACGCAAGAGAATTTATGGAGGAAATGGAATCCGGCGGCGAAAGATTTGCAAGACTCAGGGCTGAATCTAAGGGACATCTTCTTGAGACAGTCGGAAATAAAATCCGCTCATCTTTTAGCTGGAGCAAGGACAATAAGCTTGTAGACCGCGCAAAAAATTAGACAAACGGCTAGAGATAGAATATACAGGCGGGTTATGGTAAAACATTCCTCTTTTCATACAATAGAGTTGTATTAAAAATACACGACATTTGTATAAAAAAGGAGTAAGAGATGAAAAAAACATTATCTATCTTAGCTGTACTGGGAATTGTATCAGTTATCGGAACCCAAAGCGCGCAGGCATTCAGCTGGTCAAGCTTAAATCCTGCATACTGGGGACACTGTCCTAAATGCGAAAAGAAAAAGTCTGATTGCGACTGCAACAAGAAGTGCGACCCTTGTGAAAAAATATCCCAGCCTTGCCCTACAGGTGCTGCAGCTCCATGCGATCCTTGCGCTAAAAAGCAGCCTTGTGATCCTTGTGCAAAACAAAAACCATGCGAACCATGCCAGAAAGCATTGCCTTGCAACCCTTGCCAGAAACAAACTCAACAGCCTTGCAGTCCGTGTGATAAGCTGCAGCAGATGAACAAGTAACAAAAAATACCATCCATTCCGGATGGTATTTTTTTATTTATCCTCTATTTATTTGATTTCAAATTATAAAAAATCCTTTAAACTTAATATATAAATTGGGGAGAGGTATGGTTAGATCAAATTTAAAGGAACAGAAGAGTTCAAATAATTTAAAAGTCGTTGATAATAATGCGGTTAAGACTACTGCATACAGCGATATTAATTTAAAGAGATGGCAGGATTATGATTACATAAAGACGGATACTTTATGGGAATTTCCTCAGCGCGCTAAAGAAGGCGGACATTCTAACGAGTATCACGGGAATTATATTCCGCAAATTGCCCAGCAGGTGTATGAGCGTTTTACGAAAAAGAACGATATTGTTCTTGATTTGTTTTTCGGTTCAGGAACATCCGGTATTGAAGCAATTAATATGCAGAGAAGATGCATAGGAGTTGAATTAAAAGAAGAGCTTGCAGAATCTGTTTCTGAAAAATTTACTCCGAAACAGCTTGTAACCGACGTTAATATTATTTGTGCGGATTCAGCCAGTGAAATTGCTAAAGAAAAAATTCAGGCAAGACTAGATATTATGGGAAGAAAGCAGGCGCAGCTATTAATGCTACACCCGCCTTATGATGATATTATCAAGTTTTCCGATAAAAAAGAAGATTTATCTAATTGCGCAACGACAGAAGAGTTTTATAACCTTTTTGAAAAGGTTGCAAAAAACGGATACGATTTGCTGGAAAAAGGTCGTTTTGCCTGCTTGATTATCGGGGATAAGTACGCAAATTCTCAGCATATACCGCTCGGGTTTGAATGTATGGCGCGAATGAATAAACTCGGATTCATTACAAAAGCTATAATTATAAAAGATATTCAAGGTAATGAAAGAGCTAAAGGCAAGACTGCAAATTTATGGCGTTACAGAGCCTTAGCCGGCGGCTTTTATATCTTTAAGCATGAATATGTAATGATATTCCAGAAAAAGTAATTCAGGTTTTGGTATGCTAAAACAAACTCCGGAAGGTATTTTAATAAAGGTAAAAATTGTTCCTAATTCTTCTAAAAATGAAATAATTAAGGAAGAAGAATTTATTAAAATAAAAGTTACAGCCCAACCCGTAGAAAACAAAGCCAATAAAGCGCTGATAGAATTTCTATCAAAACAGTTTAAACTGCCAAAATCTAATATAGAAATTGTACGGGGCGGAAACTCGAAAGAAAAAACAATATTTTTATCGACTACAGATGAAAATAAGAAATCAAGTATAATTTCGCAATTGACAAAATAGCTTAAAAAATATACTATAATATATAAAGAGGAAAAGGTGTGGTATGCATAAGCGCTGGTATGACATAGATCCGACTGTTAGTCTGGCTGTAAGTTTGATGAGAAATGCAAATATAATGACGCAGTATGATTGTGCGGAATTAATTGTTAAACGCTCAAAAGAAAACGGAATTGATTTAGCCGACAACATTCTGACGGATGCTTTTTCATACGTATTAAGACGCTGGTATGATACTGACCAGAAAATAGCCGAAGCTTTTGAATATTTGAAGTGCCTGCCTCAGAGTGTACAGAAGGAAGTGGCGCTTGAACTTATAACTTTGCTTCAGGAAGCTGAAACAAGATAAAATGACGACTATTATAAATTTATGCACAAATCCGGCTTTTATATCCATAATCTTATTATGCATTTTGTGCGTTAGAAAAATAAATGTATTGCTGGCAATTATTATCTCTACCCTTGCTGCCGGATATACGGCAGGGCTTAACAGTACACATATTATGAATACATTTATATCCGGAATGGGCGGGAATTCCGAAACTGCACTGAGTTATATTTTGCTCGGAGCTTTTGCCGCAACTATGGCGCATTCAGGTTTCACCGATGTAATCTCAAATAAAATAACCGGAGTTGTTAAAGGCAAGAAAATGCTTCTTTTAACTATTCTTACTCTTATTGCAATGGCTTCGCAAAACATAATTCCGATTCATATAGCATTTATACCTATTATAATACCGCCGCTGTTGGGGATAATGAATAAACTTCAAATAGACCGGCGCGCGGTTGCCTGCGTTCTCGCGTTTGGTTTGAAGATGCCTTATATTGTAATTCCGGCAGGTTTTGGCTTAATATTTCAGAACCTTATTGCCGATAATATGGTTCAAAACGGTGTAAATATAGCGAGAGGCGATATCTGGAAGGACACGTTAATTCTCGGCTTTGGTATGCTGGCAGGACTCTTAATATCTGTATTCATAACATACAGAAAACCACGAAGCTACGAGGACAAAAGTGTCTTAACAGAAACAAATCCCGATTCTAAGTTCTTACCAAAACACTGGCTTGTTGTACTTGCAGCCGTCGTTACATTTGTCGTACAGCTTGTAACTAAATCTCTGCCGCTCGGCGCGCTTGTCGGACTGGGGATTATTTTCTCTTTTAAAGTCATTCCGCAGGATAAAATGGATCATATGATGAATGAAGGCGTTTATTTGATGGGATATATAGCATTTGTAATGCTCGTTGCTGCAGGATTTGCAGATGTTCTTAAAGAAACGGGGGCAATAGAGAAGCTTGTAAATACAATTCTTCCGCTATTGCCTGCAAATATCTATATAACTTCTCTCATAATCCTAATTATAGGACTTTTTATAACAATCGGAATCGGAACATCTTTTGGTACAATACCTATTCTTGCTGTACTGTTTATACCTGTATGTATAAAGCAAGGGTTCAACGTCCCGCAAATGGTCGTGCTTCTTGCGGCAGCAGCAGCCTTAGGTGATGCAGGCTCTCCTGCTTCCGACACAACACTCGGTCCGACATCGGGATTAAATGCAGACGGGCAGCATAATCACATCTACGATACCTGTATTCCGACTTTTCTGCATTACAACATTGCGTTAATATTATTCGCCTTACTTGGAATCCGGTTATTTCATTAATTAACCGTTCAATCCGTAATTGAAGTCTTCCTGAATGTTGCTTGAAAGCATTGACTTCAAAGATTCCATATATGCGTTAACTTCTTCCAATTCAGCACTTGCTGTAGTTATTTGAGCGTCAACAGCAGTTTCCCAGGCAGTTAGCTCGTCGAACTGTTCCTGGAATTTAGCTGTTAATTTATCCATTTCTTCTTCAAAATCAGGGATTTCTGTATAATCAGTATATAATTCCTGCAAGCTGGCGTCGCCGTCAAACATTTCTTTAAAATATTCTCTGATGGAGCGTGTCTCAGCATTTTTAAGAGACTGAACATCGCCTTGAGAATAAGAAGCTAATGTTTTCTGAGCCTGATATTCAGTTATTTCAAGGTTTAACTGATTCCTTCTCAGCTTATAGCTCAATAATGTTTCGTGTAAATTTGCGATTGCCATCTTATCTCACCATCTTTTTAGTCTTACATATATATAAAGTATTTAATAATGATATGATTTCAACCGCTTTTAAAATCGTTACAAAAGTTTACAATTCTTTTAAATTTTCCTGCTTGTAAGCTTGAACGGCAAGAGTATCGCAGCGTTCGTTAAATTCATGTCCGGCATGCCCTTTAACCCAGACAAATTCGACCTCATGTTTTTCTTTTGCACTAAGAAGTCTTTTCCACAAATCAACATTCTTAACAGGGGTTTTTCCGGCAGTTTTCCAGCCTTTTTTAATCCAGCCTTCAATCCAGTGATTGTTAAAAGCATCTACTACGTATTTGCTGTCTGAATATAAAGTAACCGAGCATGGCTTTTTTAAAGCTTCAAGCCCGACGATTACCGCCATCAATTCCATTTGATTGTTTGTAACACACTTAAATCCTTCCGAGAGTTCTTTTTCGTGAGTTATTCCGTTGGCGTCTTTATGAACTAAAATGGTGCCGTAGCCTCCGGGTCCCGGATTTCCGCTACAAGCACCATCTGTATAAATATTAACTTTAATCTTATTTTCCACTTATGCAGCAACACCTTTAATTTCAGAAATAAGATATTTAGCAACCCATTCAAAATCCTTATTGCTGCTTGCAGCTTTTTTAAGGTATTCAACAGAAGCTTCACCGATTCTTATAAGAGTCATTGCAACAACACCGCGTTTAACGCCTCTTACAACTTGAAGCTGGTGAACAAGTTCCGGCACTACAGCTTTGCCCTGATCAACAAGAATATTTTCAATTTTATTTTTAGTTGTATTATCTGCTGTTTCTAATTTGCCAAGAATTTCTTCTACTGATTGCATTTTATTCTCCTTCATATTTACTTTATCCTTTGCAATTTTATTATATACTGATTTTTTATAAAAAACGGATTTCCTTACATAATCTTAATATGGATTGTGAAGATATGTAACATTGAATTCAGCGATTATACAAAGTTAGCCCCTCTCGGGGTAAATGTATAGGTTTGATTGTAATTCCACAAGCAGGACGTTCTAGCATAGAGGGGGGATGCGCGCTGATGTTCTATTATTTACCCCCTCCCTAACCATCCCCGTTGGAGAGGGAATGCGCGTTGTCGTCCGATTGTTCATCAACCCCTCACCCTAACCCTCTCCCACAAGGGGCGAGGGGATGCGCGTTGTCGTTCGATTAACGCATTTCCCCTCTCCCCACAAAGGGGAGAGGGAGCAGATGTGCTTGAGCTGTGCGAAAGCTACAGATGCGGGTGAGGGGTTAAATTTATTGATTATACAAGTAACAGGTCGGGCTTTAGCCCGACAAAAATTCTGGTAGTGTAGAGCTTGCTCTACAAAAGTTATTGTCAGGCTGAGCCTGACCTGTAGAAATGCAAGTTTACTTACCAAAATGCAGTCATTGCGGGGGTAAATGATTTCAGTCAAGAAGTGAACCTACAAGTCTGGTGTCCGTCAGGGTCGTGGCAATCCAGTAAGTTATTGTTGGGTTTCACCCAACCTACATTTTTTAATTGTAGAATTTGTTTTGGATTGCTTCGGGCTGAATGACTATTCCCTCGCAATGACGTCACTCTGGAAAGTCTTAATACCAGACCGATACATTTACCCCCGCAATGACGCCAAGCTCGTAGTCTCACATGACAACCCAAATACATTTACCCCTGCTGTCATTCAGAGGGCGTGAGCCCGAAGAATCTCTATAACTTTTGTAAAAATTTTCTATTCACTATTCACTCCTCACTATTCACCAGCAAAAGGGATTCTTCGCCCCTAAATTGCTGTCGGGCTCTGAATGACTGCAAGCTTGTCGGCTTACTTCATGACTGAAATACATCCCCCCCCGGGGCGAAGGAGGGAAAAAATTTCTTTGCTCCGGGTCATTTTGTAACAATTTCTTAATATTCATGCGAAAAAGTGTAAAAAGTACAAATTTTTTGTTTTTTATAGTAATATATAGAAGTTAGTAAAATTTGATTGGTGTTGTATAACACCGGTAGTAAAGGAGGCACATGAATTGACAATTGTATCATCTTCACTCGACGAGCTTGAAAAGCAGAACTTGGACAGAGTAAACTTAGGACAGCATGTCCTGGCAGAATTTTTTGAGTGTGATCCAAACATTCTTAACAGTAATGACAAAGTAGAAAAGTACATGATAGACGCAGCTCTTGAGTGCGGTGCAACAATCGTTCAAAAGTGCTTTCATATGTTTAATCCGTACGGTGTCAGCGGTGTTGTAATAATTTCAGAGAGTCATCTTGCAATACATACATGGCCTGAATTAGGGTATGCTGCAGTAGACCTATTCACCTGCGGAACAAAATGCGACCCTAAGGTTGCTTATGAATTTTTGAAAAAGAAATTCAATTCTAAAAAAGCTTCATTTACAGAGCTTAAGAGAGGTATTATTGACAGAGAAACTCTTAAACTCGCCGAACAGCCTTTTGAGATTGCAGAACAATTTGAAGGCTAGAATTATAAAGATACAAAAAAAGACCGGATAAAATCCGGTCTTTTTTTAGTAGAATACTCAACCATCTTAAACATCTTTATATATTTAATGTTTCGGATATAATTACTTATATGGAAAGTTTAGCAGAATTTATACAAAAAAAACGAGAGAAAGCCGGATTGTCAATTACAGGGCTTGCAAATAAAACAAATATCCGCTTGGAAATCCTGGAAGATATTGAATCAGGGAAAGAATTATTTTTATCCGTAACTCAAAGGCAGCAGCTTGCCCGGGTGTTAAAATGCTCGCCGCAGGATTTAAAAATGAGAGAAAAAGAATACAGGTTCGAGGTTATAAGTGATGAAGTTATTGAAAATTTGAAACGAAGAATTTTAAATCACGAAACAAATCTGAGATGCCCTATGTGTGGAGAGCCGCTTATTACAAGAGTTGCAAAAATGTACGACCTTGAAGATAATCTGATATTGCAGCCAAAGGCTCACTGTGTTAAATGCATATTTCAAATTAAAGAATAAATAGCGCAAATTAGAATTATTTGTTAAAATTGAATCATGAATAAAAAAATTTTATGCGCAATAACTTTAATACTAACATTAAACAGTGTTTGTTTTGCAGGAGAAGGTAACAACCTTAGAACTTTGTTTTTAAACAATCAGACAAATATTTGTGCTGTAAACATTAGAAATTTTAACGCAAAAGACACTAACGGAAATGAAATTATTGATGAAGATGAAATCTGCGGTAATTTTTTAAACGCCGTAGAGAGACTTGACGAGTTAAAGAAGCTAAACATTAATGTGCTGCATGTCCTCCCGATAACTCCGGTCGGAAGGCTAAAAGCTCTCGGGACAGCCGGCTCTGTATATGCGGCTGAAAATTTCTGGAGCATTAATCCGCAGCTTGTAGATAAGAATTCCGAATTAACTGATATAGAACAGGCAAGAAGATTTATTGACGAGTGCCATAAGCGCGGCATACGGGTTATTATTGATCTTCCAAGCTGCGGGGCATATGATTTATTCCTCACACATCCGGAACTTTTTATCAAGGACAGCAGACAATGCTCAATTGTTCCGACAGATTGGACTGATGTAAGGCTTTTGCAGACAGGAACAAACAAAAGATTGAATCAGGATCTTATTGACACTCATAAAAAATTTATTGACTTGATTCTTTCTATCGGCGCTGACGGCTTGAGAGCTGATGTTGCAACAATTAAACCGGCTAATTTTTGGGTAGAAATCATTAAATACACCCGTTCAAAAGACCCGCAGTTTCTTTTCCTGGCAGAAGCCTCAGATTCCTGGCGCGAACCGCCGAGTGTTTATGCGGAATTCACTCCGTATGACAAATTACTGCAAGCCGGATTTGACGGATATTACGGCAGTTTCTTTAATCTAAAAGACTGGAATGCAGAGGAATTTATTGAGCATGTTAAATTTAACCAGAAACTGTTAAGTTCATATAAAGAACCCAAGAGCGCTATTTTAAGTTTTACAACCCATGACGAAGTAAGTCCGGTACTATTGCATGGCGAAAACTTCTCAATTATGATATCCTGGCTAAATGCAACGTTACCGTTTAACCCATACTGTATTGACGGATTTTTCACCGGCGACACCTACCTTTATCAGTGGGCGAATACAAAAGCTCCTAAATCAGAAACTGATGATGATTATTACTTTGTCCATAGAGGGAAAATCGACTTATTCAACTTTTCAAGGAAGCCGGGCGGAGATAATGAAAATATCTTAAAAAATTTCAAAAATGCAAATCAATTCCGAAGAGAGAATTTAGAATTAATCACAAAAGGCAGCTTTAATACGCTTAAGAGTGACAATCCTAGTGTATTTGCTTATTCAAGGTCGTTAAAAAACTCGGTAGTTATTGTAATCGGAAACCTTGATTTTAAAAACCCTCAAAACGGAATAAGTATAAAGTGTACAAATATTAATAAAAAAACATCTATAAAAGTTCTTGCAGGCAATGATAATATTAAACTTGTAAGACGCAATATTCATACAGACATGAACCCGGGAGAAATAAAGGTTATTAAATTAATTAACCAAAACTAGCAAAAAAAGTTATTCCATGTTTTTATATAAAAAGATATGAAAATTCAAAATTACGTCAAAATAATAAGTACAACAATAGCCCTATCAGCATTACCCCTGCTAAAGCCTCCCGTATATGCACAAACAAGAGACAAAGCTGACAGTTTTGAATATTCTGTACCGCCTAAAGGTACATCAAACGATGAAATCCTTAAAAATGCTCCTGATTCAGAAATTATAATAAACGGTGAAAAGAAGAATGCCGCAATAGTTGTGGATTTAAACACCAACACATTATATAAATATAACCGGGACGGTAAAGCCGAAAAAGCTTACCTTATAGCAAGCGGTAAACCAAGAACTCCGACGGACAAAGGAGTCCGTATTGTTACGCATATAGAAAGCTATCCGTATACAAAAGCCCCTGCCGGTACAAGGCGTCGAAGAAAGCCCAATGATTACGGTCCTAAAATTATATGCCTGAATAAAATTGACCCCGAAACAGGAAACCAGTCCTCAACCGGAGAATTTATACACGGAACCAATAACCCTGCCAGTATTGGGAAATACGTTTCCCTCGGCTGTATGAGAATGGATAATGAAGTTATTAAAGAACTGGCAAAAGAAGTAAAGCGGGGAGACATAGTTATTATCAAATAACTATTTTTTCTTCTCGGCTCTTTCTCTCACTGCAATTCTAACAGGCGTTCCTTTAAACCCGAACGCTTCACGCAATTTATTTTCCATATAACGTTTGTAATGGTCTTTCATCAAATCTTCACTATTCACAAACAGTACAAAAGTCGGCGGCTCTATAGAAGCCTGAGTTGAATACATTATTTTTAGCCGTTTGTTTCTGATTGTCTGCGGAGGATTAAGGGCGTAAGCTTCATTTACAACTTTATTTAACAATCCTGTTGAAACACGCTTAGAACGCTCCTGCTGTACTTCTAAAACATTAGTAAATATCTGATTCAATCTCTGGTGAGTTACTGCACTTATGAAAATTTTCGGGACGTAATCAAGAAACGGAAGTTCCTGTGCCAATTTCTGAGAAAATTTATTTATTGTATTTGATTTTTTATCCTCAATTAAATCCCACTTATTGATTGCAATAACCATTCCTTTACCGGCGTCTGTAATAATAGAGGCAATCTTTTTATCCTGATCTGAGATTCCATCCACTGTTTCTACAGCATCTATCACCAGAAGAGCAACATCACATTCGCGTATTGAACGAATTGCTCTGTCTACAGCAAATTTTTCAACTCCATAATCGACTTTTGCTTTTTTTCTGATACCTGCAGTATCAATAATAACAAACTCCTGATTATTATAAGTCAGCCTGGAGTCAATACTGTCACGAGTTGTACCTGAAATATCAGAGACAATAACACGATTCTCTCCAAGAAGAGCATTAACTATAGAAGATTTTCCGGCATTTGGTCTTCCGACAATAGCAATTTTTATTGTCTTATCATCTTCTAATTCATACTCGTCCTCAAAATCAGAAGTTATTTCTTGCAGTAAATCCCCTACACCGCCGGAACCGTGGAGAGCGGATATTGCAATAGGTTCTCCGGCTGCCAGTGAATAGAAATCACTTATCAATGCCATCTGATTATGCGAATCAATTTTATTTACAGCCAAAAAAACCGGCTTTCCGGACTGGCGTAAAATATTTGCAATATCCTTATCAACAGGAGTAGCACCTTCTATACCGTCTACAATAAATATAATTTTATCCGCTTCTTCACATGCAATTTTTGCCTGATCATATATAGAAAGCATTATGTCATCTTCATCCCCCGGAACAATACCGCCGGTATCGATTACCGTAAATGACTTGTCCTGCCATTCTACATCAAAATAAATTCTGTCACGGGTTACACCCGGCAGGTCATGGACAATAGACTGGCGTCTGCCTACAAGTCTGTTAACAAAAGTGGATTTTCCGACATTGGGTCTTCCTACAACTGCAATAATTGGTTTTCTTTTCATAATAAATTTACTCTAACATAAACCCTTTTTCTTGTATAGCTATTTCAAAGTTCTTGCTATTTTTGCCTGAATTGCATTAGCTCTTGTTATATACTTTGATAATTGCTCATACTTATCGACTGCTTCGCCGTACGGTGTCTGCAGGGTCATTAATTCATCAACACTTCTGTTAATATTTTCCAGCTTACTCAAGGACTGCTTTATTTCCTGTACAGAAGCAAATTTTCCTGAAAGACCGGATAAAAAGCTATCCATAGCAGCTTTAAAAGTATTATTAAACTTACTTAAACTGTTTCTGATTTTCGGAGACAGGATATTGAAAATACCGCCTGATATTTTTGATGAAAGACTTTTCTCATTATAAATCTGAGCAAGTAAAACTAAATCTTCATAAATTTGCTTTTTCCTATTCATCAGATACTCTACTGTATCATAGTCACTAATATCCCTTGCTGACTGGATTTGATTATCTATACTCTGATACTCATTCTCTAACTTAGAAATCCTGTACTCAAGCTTAAATAACTCATCTGATACATCTTTATAGGCTTCTTCTTTTAATAAGTTAAAGTCATAATCATTCAAACGTCTTGCCGGCTCCTGAACATAGTCATAAGACTTTTCCTGCTGCAAAAAGAAATTATCGTCATCATTATTTAGGAAATTATTACCATTGTTTTCGAAAATATCACCTTTCATAAGATAAATTATACTATCAAAACCACTGCTCTTCAATTTGCCGTTTTAAAACCAGCGCGGGATAGTATTCAGGAATCAAATTTAAGCATTCATTTATATAAAAATCAGCATGCTCAAAATCATTTACTCTTAAATAATACTTAGCAAGCATAAAATGAAGCTCTGCATCATTATAATAAATCTTTTTGGATTTATTCATATATTTTAATGCGGCAGAATAAAGCTTATTCTCATACATTACTCTGGCAGCGTATTTATAAACTTCCTGATTTATCGATGAAAAGATTTCCAGAGCACCGAGGAGCTGTTCTACGTAAGCAATCTTTTCATTTTTCAATAAAAAGTCCAAATCTATTTCATAAAAATTTCTTATTTGAAAATATGTAGGATACTTATCTAAAAAACCTTTCAATATTGATATTAAAACCAAAGCCCACTTTGCTCTTGGTGAATCTAAATCTGAAAATACGCGTATTGCCCCGTCTAAATCATCATTTAAAATCAGCAAATAACCATGCTCAAGTGTTGCCGGGAAAATATTTACACCTGAAACATCTCCGTAGAAAAAGAAAAAGTTATTACCATTAAGAGTCAACATTCTTTTTATTAATTCTTATAGAATTCTTTGAAGAGTTTTCTTCCACAACAACCTCATCTGTTTGAGGAGAAACTCCGCCTTTATCATTAAGAACAGTACCGTCTTTTATTAAATTAGATACAGAATCAACAGCAGAAACATTTGTATTCTTACCTATCAAGTTAGCAAGTTTAATCTGCAGGTATATTTCTTCGCGGTAAATTTTTACATCTTTATCCGCTTTAATTGCAACTTTACAAACGCCATTCTTAGCTTCGACAATAGTGATTTCAATATTGTCGTTAATCATAATTTTTTGACCGTTTTTTCTGGTAATTACGAGCATTTTAATCCTTAAAATTATTGTTTTTTAAACATAGGGTAGCTGATGTCATACCCTGAACCTGAAAGAACAACCTGACCTGCAGTTTGGTTATCTATATTAAATATTAACGGGGCTAATAAATTAATTGTTGTTCCTTTCGGGTCATCCTGCGGTATAGAAGTAATATTCATTACCAGTATACTCTCAACATTTGTTATTTTTAAAGCTTCTACGACATTATCAGGTAAATCGATTGTATAATCAAAATTCAACACAGCTACAGAAATAATCGGAAACGCCAACGCAGGATCTTCGACTGACTGGAGCCACTTAAACAAAGTATCTTTATTAGGCTCTATAATAATAAATTTCTTTAAGTTGTCAAAACCTATTATAGGCAAAACAAAATCAAATATTCTATTTTCGTCTATATCAATTTCACCGAATCTGACTGTACTTAATTTCATCCTAACACTTTCTTAAAAACCAATTGACATCTGGTTTGTCAACAATGATTGTATCACTTGCGGAGAAAGATTAGCATCTCCTTCGCCTGTCAACATATTCATAATAGCAGCAGTATTATTTCTGTCATAATTGCCTGTAAGCAAAGAAAGTTCAGAGGTGCCGCTATTCATAATATTACCGAGGCCTGCACGTTGAAGAGTTCTTAAAGCTGCAACAATTTCTTCATTGGTAGGTTCTGCTGATGAAGAGAAGTCTTTATACTCTTTAAATTTTGCAGGTTCTACATCCTTACCTCTGTTCATCTCTCTCATAAGATTTTCGATTTTTTGTTGTTCATAATCACTGCGAACCGGTATAGAAAAACCTGAACCGTAACTTCTGTTAATAAATTTATCTAAAGCAGTCTGCTGTTCCTCTTCTGCATTGCATTGATCCGGAGTTTCAAGACAAACCTTTCCTTTTGTTGCATATTTTTCAAGCTGGGTACCCGGCTGAGACAGATTAATAACTTTAGCATAATTATCTATGGCCTCATCCTTCTTGCCTATTTGAGCAGATGCCATAGCTAAATAATAATAAGCAAGTGCATTTGACGGATCTTTAGCTACGACTTGTTTTAAAGAATTGTAACACTCGGAATAATTTTTAGCTTTATACAATTTTATAGCAGCATTAACTGCAGGAGTCGCACTTGTCTTTGCTTCCACACAAGCCATACTCATTGAACATATAATCACAGCCAATATTGTCAAAATTTGCTTTTTCATAATCATCCTTCTTATTTAACTATAACATTATTTTTTAATATACACCGGACACTAAATCTTAATATCCACCATCTAATTGAATTATACTATATTTTTATAATGATAACAAGGCATGGGTCAACAAAAAGTCTGTAATATCTTTCTCCAGTGAAACAGAGTACAATCGATTTATTTCATTTATAAAGTAACACGGACTCGTGACATTTATCTCCAGAATTTTTCCGTCAATAACATCCAGCCCTGCCATAGGAAGCCCCATTGAATTTAATTTCTTTGCAACATCAGAGAAATTATCAAATTCCTCATCGCTGAGTTCGGCTTTGACTATATAATTATCATTATGGGTATTGAATTTAAAATCATCATTGGTTGGCAATTTTTTTATACAATATTTTAACACTTTATCACCAAGAGTTAAGACGCGCTTGTCTCCGTATTTTACACCCGGCAGGAATTTTTGAACCATTACAAGTGTTGTTTCATTATTTGTCATAGTATTTATAATAGTTCTTGTATTTGGATCTCCTTCATACAAAAACATTACACCTGAGCCAAAACAGCGATTCAGCGGTTTTAGAACAATCTGTTTATGTAATGCAAGAAAAGCTTCGATTTCACCCAATGATGCCGTAACAATATTTTCAGACATCAAGTCTTTAAAATAAACACTATGAAGCTTTTCATTGAAATCCCTGATTGCTTTCGGGGAATTAATAACCCGGGGCTTTTCTACAAAATCAAAAACATACGTAGCGTTTATATAATCAATATCTACAGGAGGATCCGGTCTGAACATGACCAAATCAAAATCGTTAATTTGCAGCTCCTGTTTTTGCTGCGAATAAAAAATATTTTCATCTTTCACATAAGCTTCAAAGCATTTAGTATATGCAATATCGGCTTTTAATGAAAGAAGAGGTACTGTTGTTATAAAAACCTCACATTTTCTGTCAAGCAGCTCTTTAATAAGCCAAAAATTAGTAACAAGTTTATTAAATTCAAAATACTTTAATTCAATTTTATCAATTACAAAAAGAACTCTCATAATATAAAAACCTTAACACCAAACTATTTTATATACAACCTGACAGATGTACGAATTATTCAAATCTTGAAAATACTTTATTAATATTTTTCAGATAGTCTTTAATATCAAAACATTCCTCTAATTCACTTTCGGTCAGAATGTTTTCATTTTTCAGACCTTCTTTGAAATCACCGCCGTTGAGCGCATTAAGCGCGTGCTTTTGAACAATTCTGTATGCATCTTCTCTTGTATATCCTTTTTCTTCCACAAGTTTTAATAATACTTTTTGGGAAAAAACGATTCCTCCGTATAAATTTGCATTTTTCAGCATATTATCTTCATGGACAACAAGGTTTTCCATAACTCCTTTAAAACGGTGGAGCATGAAATCTACAAGAATTAAGGAGTCAGGGAAAATAATTCTTTCTGCAGAACTATGGGAAATATCTCTTTCATGCCAGAGGTTAATATTTTCAAAAGCAGCTATCATATTTGAACGCACTACTCTTGCAAGCCCGCAAAGATTTTCGCATAAAACAGGATTCTTTTTGTGCGGCATGGCAGATGAGCCTTTCTGATTTGCACCAAAACCTTCTTCTACTTCTCTGACTTCGGTTTTTTGCAAATGTCTTATTTCCGTTGCAAATTGTTCAATAAGAGCCGCAATAAGCGCAAGCCCTGACATGAATTTTGCATGCCGGTCTCTTGAAATTATCTGCGTAGAAATTTTTGCAGGCTTTAAGCCTAAAATTTCACAGGTAAATTTTTCTATCTCCGGAGGCACGTTGCTGTACGTTCCGACAGGTCCGGAAATCTGACCGGCAGAAATTTCTTCAAGCGCATATTTAAAGCTTTCTTTTGCTCTTTCTAACCCGTCAAGCCAGTTTAAAAGCTTAAAACCAAACGTCATAATTTCTGCATGCACTCCATGCGAGCGTCCTATGCAAACAGTGTCTTTATACTTAAAAGCTTTTTCGCGAATAACATTAATCAGCCCCTCAAGTTCATTCATTATAATTTTAGAACTGTCGACTATTTGAAGCGCAAACGCTGTATCAATCACGTCAGAACTTGTTAAACCCATGTGGATATATTTTGCATTCTCCACACCTACAGACTCGTTAACGGAAGTCAAAAAAGCTATAACATCGTGTTTCACTTCCCTCTCGACTTCATCAATCCGCTCAAGCGAGAAAGAAGCCTTTTTCTTAATTTCATTTAGAGCAGCTTCGGGAATTACTCCCAGTTTTGAATAAGCTTCACACACCGCAAGCTCAACTTTTAGATAATAGCTGAACTTTGTTTCTAAACCCCAAATTTTTTTTATTTCTTCTCTGGAATATCTGTCAATCATAAGATGATTATATCAAAGAATTGAGAAGTTTAAAAATATTTTTAGATAGAGGTGTAAATATTATTCTAATATGCGAACCTGACGAAGTACAGTCATTGCAAGGTGCATAAGCGCCGGACAATCCATTATTATCAGCCCCGCTCCCTAACCCTCTCCGGGGTAAATATATTGGTTCGGTATATAATTCTACAAACAGGATGTTTTTTCAAGGCGCGGGGATTTGCACAATGTCGTTCGTGTATAGAAACATTTTAATGGGCGGCTTAAAAGCCGCCCATTATTTTTAAAACTTAATCTTTATTAAACAAAGATTTCCAGAAATTTGCCTCTTCTCTGAATGCATTCCTTGTATTTTCTCTGCGCTCCTGCGCTTCTTGAAGAGCTTTTTCGCGCTCTCTCTGTTGTTTCCTCAATTCCCGCTGGCGTTCTCTCTGTTTTTTCTCATAAGCTCTTTGTCTTTCCTTTTGCTGTTTTTCGTAAGCTTTTTGTTTTTTCTCTCTTGCTTTTCTTTGAGCTTCCGCCTGTGAATTAAGTTCTTTTTCTTTTGTTGTAATCGGTGAAATCAAATCATTCACCCAGTTTTGAATCCTTGATTCAGCAGCATTGGCTGCAATAGATGAAGTTAACAGTACTGCAATAAGTGCAGTGAGAAATTTTTTCATACACCCTCCTTATTTTTTAAGAACAGAGTTCCAGTAATCTTTTTCTGCCTGAATAGCATCTTTTCTTGCTTCACGTCTTGCCTGAGCTTCTTGTTTTTGTTTTTCAAAAGCTTCCTGTCTTGCTTCACGCTTAGCTTGAGCCTCTTGTCTTTGTTTCTCTAAAGCTGCCTGACGGGCTTCCTGCTGTTTTTTGTATTCTGCCTGCTTAGCCTCATTAGCTTTCTGCTGAGCTTCCATTTTTTCGTTAAATTCTTTTTCTTTTTGAGTAATCGGGGATAATTGTTTATTTACAAAATTTTCCAATCTTGATTCTGCTGCATTAGCCGCAATTGAACCGGTAAGAGCTATAATAGCCATAACCGTTAATAATTTTTTCATATAACACTCCTTTCTCTCATCACCGTATTATATTATTTAATCACATAATATAAAACGATACAAGCTCCAAATTTGTTCAAAATTTCTTTCTGATTTACCTTACAATTATTTTCAAGTATAATATAGTTATGAGTGTAGAATTATTAGGGTTCAATATAGATAATTATACGTTTGAAGAAGCTGTTACGAGAGCCAAAAGCTTGATTGACGGAGACAGAGTCGCACAGGTTATAACAATTAATCCGGAAATGTTTGATACAGCAGAAAAAGATTCCAATTTTGCAAATATTATAAGAGAAGCGGAAATGGTTATTCCTGACGGAGTCGGAGTTAAGCTCGGATTAAAGCTCAAAGGTAAAAATGTTTCACGAATTCCGGGGATTGATTTTGCAAAAAGGCTTCTTAAAGAAGCTGCTATCAGCAACATTCCGGTTGCAATTATCGGTTCGAAGGAAGAAGTTATTACAAAAGCAGTCGAAAATCTCAAAAAAGAAATAAGCGGATTGAATATTGTATACTATCATAACGGATATTTTTCTGATGACAACGAGATTTACGGAGAACTAAAGAAAAGTTCGCCGAAACTAATTCTTGTTGCATTAGGTTCTCCTAAGCAGGAAAAATTTATATACGGAGCAAAAAAAATACTGAACCCTGCTTTAATGGTAGGTATAGGCGGAAGCCTTGATGTCTGGTCGGGAACGGTAAAAAGAGCGCCTAAAATATTCCGGAAACTCGGGATTGAATGGCTGTACAGAACAGTTACCCAGCCTTCTAGATTTAAAAGAATTTTTCCGGCGCTGCCGCTATTTTTAATAAAAGTTTTAAGATATAAAGATAAGATTTAAGAGGCAGAAATGTTAACTGATAACGAAAGAGAAGATTTAAAAAAATCTGCAAGAGAAGTCAGAAAAAATATTGTAAAAATGGTTCACAATTCTAAATCCGGACACCCGGGCGGTTCGCTTTCCGGTGCTGATATTTTGACGGTTTTATATAAAAAATCTCTAAATATCCCGACAGAGTGGGATAAATCACCGGATTTTGAAAAAAGAGACAGATTTATTCTATCAAAAGGGCATGCTTCGCCGCTTTTATACTCAATCCTTGCTATGAAAGGGATTATTCCGGAAGAAGAGCTTATGACGTTTAGAAAAATTCACTCAAGACTGCAAGGACATCCTGCAAAAATCTACCTTCCGGGAATAGAAACCTCAACCGGTTCTCTGGGGCAGGGCTTATCAATCGGCTGCGGCATGGCGCTCGGACTCAAGCTCAAAAACAATCCGGCAAATGTAGTTGTATATACAGGTGACGGAGAGCTGCAGGAAGGCTCCTGCTGGGAAGCTTTTATGCAGGCAGCACACAGAAAACTTGATAATCTTATTGCAATCATTGACCGCAACGGGCTTCAAATCGACGGTCAAACCGAAAATGTCATGTCTCTGGATAATCTGAATGACAAACTTAGAGCCTTTAACTGGGACGTTCTGGAAATCAACGGGCATAATTATGATGAAATCTATATGGCTGTTGAAAAAGCAAAAAAATGCACAAAGCCTTGCGCAATTATAGCCCACACAATTAAAGGCAAAGGTGTTTCCTTTATGGAAAATCAAGCCGGATGGCACGGAAAAGCTCCGAACGACGAACAACTGGCTCAAGCACTAAAAGAACTTGGAGAATAATTTTTATGGAAATGATTAAAACCTGCCCGTTTTCAGAAAACAGAGTTTGTAATGATGAATGCCCGCTCTTCGTTTCTCCTGATGATTTAAACGAATTTGTTGCGGCAAGACTCTCCTCCATCGGTGTATTAGACAGAGCCGCCGGAGAATGCTCGCTTAAAATGCTCGCACTTAGCCAAAGCAGATATATTTTTGAAAACTCCAATACAAGGGGCTAAAAGTTTTTTTGTGGACAACTATATACCACTTTCACAAAGTGAGGCTCTACCCACAGACTACTGTTCTCTATAAATGAGGTAATAAACTAAAAAGTAGTAGCAGAGTTATTGCTACTACTTTTATTATTAGTAACAACTTTCGATGAGCACTTTAAGACGAGTTTTATCTATTGCTGCAAAGAATATAAACTCTTGTATTAACAATTCTTAATACAAAAAGCAATTCTATGAGAGTCAAGGACTTTATATGAGTATAGGGAATTATTAGGAGGATTCATGGCACTTAATCAAATAGTAAATAAGGGTATTAGTTTAGCTGAGGATGTCGCTAGATATGTTAAAGCTTGTGGAAAAAGAAGTATTTTAGAAACAAAACCTTTGCAAGCTAAAATTAATATTAATGGCTTAAAATTAGCTCCTAGCGCAACAACTGACACTTTACAACTTTCTAAACGAGTTAACAACATCCGAGCTGAACTTGGGGAAAAAAGAGGCAATACTTGTTTAAGGTTTTATGATGGTGAACAACAAGTTGGCTATGCAACATATAGTATTGAGCAAGGCAGACGTTTAAGAGGTGAGATTCCAGATGAATGGTTTGTAGATGCAGCCTCTTTGCCAAAAATAGATTTAACAGATTGTAGTGCTTTAACTTTCCATAAAAGCAAACCTTATATGCATATTGAAGAATTTATGATGAATGATAAATTAGGAATGGAAGCCTATGCAAAGCGTGCAAGCGGTAAAAAATATGGTACTATGTGCATGCAAAAAGTTTTAGAACATGCAGAAAAATTGGGACTTGGTAGTCGAATTGAGCTCGACGCAGCTGTTCATGGTAGTGCAGTTAATCCTGCGAAATTCTATGCAAAAATAGGATTTAATTCTACACCTGGCAAAGTTGCTAATATAAATAAAAGAAATGCCGAAGCTTATAGAACGATTGAAATCATAAAAACAGCAGCAAAAGATTGGCCGGAAGAAAGAAAAAAAGATTTGATTGATAACATTTTTATAGATAGAGATTGTATTGATGGACGATATTATAATGCATCAACGGGCGGTCGCATGTGGTTAGAAGCTCCTGAAGTATTAAAAAATTATCCACTATAATTTTTAATATGTATTCTGGGATATTATGTATTAATCAAGTTGGTAGGTAAGACTACCAGCTTGACGTCATTGCGAGGGGACAGCCATTTTGCCCGAAGCAATCCTGAACGTATTTTACAATTAAAAATGTAGCTCTGGTTTTACCTGACAAAAACAATATGGATTGCCACGAAAATCAAAGATTTTCTCGCAATGACAGAATAAATTCTCTGCACCAATCACTCTTCACTATTCACTAAAAAGTAGGTTGGGTGAAACCCAACAATAACTTCCTTATTCCGGTGGAAACGCTTACACTTTTCCCACCCTGCTATTCTTAAACTTCTTCCATAACAGATTTTAATATTTTGTATATCAACTCAAGCTTTTTATTATCGTTTTTCGCCAGTTCGACATACTTGTTAATTTCATTCAAAAGTTCTTCATTTGATTTAATATGATTATTTGAAAAAAGATCCTGCGTTGATATATTTAATGATTTAAGTATATTTTCAAGAGTTTCTGCTTTTGCAAAGCTGATTCCCTGCTCAATATTACTGAGATTTCTTGCAGAAATATCTATCATTTCTGCTAACTGCTCCTGAGTCAAACCTCTTATTTTCCGAAACCGCTTAATTTTTTCACCTAACTCTTTTTTTAAATCCATAATTATCCTTTTGAATCAAAACATCTGCTTTGTAACAAAATATGAACTTCTAAATCATGATATATGAAGTTTTGTAAACCTGTAATGTCGCGTCATTTCTATCTTTTATATAAATATGATGTATTTCATCGTATTTATTAGCAATTTTTTATTCACAAAAAACTTTATATTATTACAAACGTAAAACACGGAAGAAAGAAAGGAAGAAAGAGTAATTATGTCAGGAGAAGTTACAGAAAGCAGAGAAAGAGTACAAGTAAACGGCTATGCACAGGCAAACGGAGGAATTATTAAGAATCCTATTGATGAAAAGTTTTCTAACATAGGAGCAGCACTTGGAGGAGAGGTAAGCTACAAAGGGACTTATTTAAGAGGAGAAGCCGGAGTCGGTACAGCACTAAGCGGGAAATTAGAGGCAGGGCATGAATTTGATTTAGGTAAAAACTTCGGATTAGACCTTTCAGCAAAAGCACAGGCAGTAAAAAGTTTAAAAGCTAATTCTTTGACAACAACATTTGATACAAGAACCAGCGGTACGATTGCTGTAGAAAACGGAGCAACAGGTGAATATGAAAACGTACCATTCTCCTTAGGGCGTTTTCATCAAGAAAGGTCAACCTGGAAACCCGGCGAAAACAGAGTAGGTGTGCAGGCAGAATTAACCTACCAGAATGATATTGTTAAATTAGGATTAGGAGTTGAAGGCGGTATGCGCAAAAGCACCTCTCCTGATATTGACCATCAATTTACCAACAATGAAAGCATTGAATTTTCAATAAATGGCGGAAAACCCGAAAAAGTAGAGCTTAATGCAGCCTATAGTTACCAAAAGAATCAAAATATAAGAACAGGCTATATTACTCCTACAGTTTCAGCAGAAGTAAAATTCGGCAAAAACAGTAACTTCTCATTTGTTGCCAATGGTGATATGTATCAGGGACAGGCTGGTATCAGATACACATTCTAAAGAGTACATACAAAATAACACCGGCAGAAATGCTTAAATTTAAAGATTCGACTTTGCTATCCATTTCAATTGTTACGTTTTGGGTAGCAAAGTTTTTTAATTCATCACTAAGTCCTGTAGATTCTGCCCCGAACATTATAAGAGTTTTATCCGGCGCCTGATAATCCCTCAGCCATATTGTATTTTCTGCTTTCGGAAGAGTCGCAATTCTTTCAAAGTTATTAAATTTACTTTCCAATTCTGAAAAATCATTTACACTAAAAACCGGCAGCTTCCACAAGTTTCCGACTGACGAGCGTACGCATTTAGGGTTATACAAATCCACCGTATCTCCGTACAAAATAACTGCATCTACGCCGAAAGCGGCAGAAGTCCGCAAAATCGTACCGAGATTTCCGGCATCTTTTATATTTTCTAAAAGAACAACTTTTTTATAATTCTCTGTCCAATTCTGTTTTAGCTGCTTCGCAACCCCGACTGCTTTAGGGGGAGTCGCGGTTGATGAAATCTTAGAGAGAACCGCTTCTGTTGTTTCAATTGAGTCCGGAAACTTTTCATATCCTTCAAGTTTAAAAATCCTTTCAATCTCAAGCCCGTATTCCATTGCTTCTTCAATACATTTATCACCCTCCAGAAGAAACAAACCGCTCTCATCACGGTACTTTCGCTGCAATAATTTAGCAGTTTCTTTCACAAGTTCATTGTTAACACTCGTTATTTTCATAAGATTTCAAATTCCTTCAGCCATTCTTTTTCCTGCTCTGACAATAAGTCAAAATCAATAAGTTTGCCTTCATACCCCATTTTTACAAAAGAATAAATTTTTCCATCTTTCATATAGCAGGAATTTTCAAGCCTTACCCCGAAATGCTCCGGATTATAAAGCCCCGGCTCGATTGAAAAAGTCATATTGTCCTGAATTTTTGTATGTGCAATCTCTGTTTGATTAAGTGCCGGCGGAGCTTCGTGAACATTTATGCCGATTCCATGCCCGAGACCATGAGAAAAAGTAAATCCTTCTATTTTATTATCCAGTATTGAATGCGCTAATTTATCATATTCATAACCTGTATTAAAATTAGCATTATACGCATTCAGAAATGCTTTTAAAACAGTTGTATAAACTTCTTTTTGTAATCCGGAAGGCTTCCCTTTCACAAATACTCTTGTTATATCAGTTGCCAGACCGCTTTCATAATATGCCCCGCAATCAATCAGAACTAGAGAGCCTTCTGTTAAAATAACATCTTTTGCATTCTTTGCATAATGAGCGAGTGCAGAATTTTGATTAATTGCAACAATTGAATTAAAACTCAAAGATTTTGCCCCGTTTTTAATAAATTCTTCCCTCAAGCGCTTGGCAATATCGTACTCGGAAAGATTGTCATTGGATTCAATATACTCTCTTATAGCCAATACAGCCTTATCCGTACGCTCAAATGCTTTTTTATAAGCTTCAATCTCTTCATCCGTCTTAACCGCCTTCATCAGCTTTATTTCAGAAGGTTTAGATATTGGATGTTTAATTAAAGCATAGTCATAGGCATTTATTGAAGATTTATCAACAACAAGCTCTTCTGTATAACTTTTCAAAAACTCTTCACACTTTTTGTTATCCGTAAATAATTTGCGCTCATTTTTGTTAACAAAAAGTTTCGCCCAGATTTTTGAAGAGCAGTCTTTTGAAAAATCCCTCATACCGGTTAAATAAGAAACCTCTTCCAGATTCGTTATAAATACAGGCTTTTGGGAAATAAATTCTATTGGCGGCATAGCCTTCACCGCAGGAGTCGTGTGCGGCTCCGTAAAATCATTTACAGGGTCTTTTTCCAGAAGCTTAATTTTAAAACCTTTAAACCCTTCCAGCCGACTTTGTGAGACTTTTTTAGATACTATTGCCAAAACTTTGTCAGGTTTAATAATTTTTCTTATTTCATCGTCCTGCTTCTGTCCGAGCTGTAGTTTTACAACAGTAACACCTTCTTTTGCTTCCATATCCGCCTGAGTATGGTATCTTCCGTCAACAAAAAGGTAAATATTATCCTCGCAAACCAACGCGTCACCGGTTGAGCCGGAAAAACCGGTTAATGTATATCTCGCATTCTCCGATAAAGCCGGATATTCAACTAAATACTCATTAGTAGAGTTTACAAGCAAATAATCAACACCGAGTTTTTTTAATAATTCATTCATACATGAAAGTATAACACACTTTCCCTATAAATATGCAGGGCGTCTATACTACTTTTCTAACGTAAAACAACAGGTCAGACTTTAGCCCGACAAAAATAAGTTAATGTTGGGTTTCACCCAACCTACTATTCTATAACTTCCCTCTCCCACTAAGGAGCGTGGGGAACAAAAAGTAGGATGTGTTAAATCGATGATTTAACACATCAAATATCCTTGCCCATTATTCATCAACATCTGTTAACTTAATCAAATGCCAGCCGAATTGGGTTTCTACTGGCTGAGAGACTTCACCTTTTTTAAGAGCAAAAGCAGCATCTTCAAACGGCTTAACCATCATGCCTTTACCAAACCATCTTAAATCTCCGCCATCACGTCCGGACGGGCATTTAGAATATTCTTTTGCAAGATCTTCAAACGGAACCCCGTTTTCAATATCCAGAAGTAAATTTTCTGCCTGTTCTTTTGTATCTACTAAAATATGACTCGCTCTTATTTTCATTTTTCTTCTCCTATTTCAATACCAGATTTATTCCTTACATAATAACAAAAGAGCGGCTATTATACAACCGCTCTATTATTATCAAAAAAAAGGCTAATCTTTCGATTAGCCGTAAATATCAACCAACAATTTCTTTAACTTCTGCTTGCAGGTTCTTCGCATCAATCTTAATGCTTGGTCCCATTGTTGTTGTCAAATAAATTGACTTAACATAAGTTCCCTTTGCTGCAGAAGGTTTAGCTCTGAGAACTGCATCAACCAGTGTTCCGTAGTTCTTTACTAAATCTTCATTAGAGAACTGAACTTTACCAATCGGGCAGTGAATCATACCCTGCTTGTCAGCTCTGAATTCTACTTTACCTGCTTTAGCATCTTTAACTGCTTTTGCAATATCTAAAGTAACTGTACCGGTCTTAGGGTTTGGCATTAAGCCTTTTGGACCTAATACTCTACCTAATTTACCTAACATACCCATACAGTCAGGAGTTGCAATTAATGTATCAAATTCAAACCAGCCGCCTGCAATTTTATCAATGATATCTTCTGTACCGTAGAAATCAGCGCCGGCGTCTTTTGCTTCATTAACCTTAGCACCTTTAGCAATAACGCAAACACGAACTTCTTTACCCAAACCTGCCGGTAATACAACCGTAGATCTGATTTGCTGTTCAGCGTGTTTTACTTCAATACCTAATCTCATGTGGCATTCAACAGTTTCGTTGAATTTTGCAACTTCCTTAGATACTTCCTGTAATTTTATAAGAGCATCACGACCGCTGGCAGGTTGTTGGAAATCTGCTAACAGTTCCTGAAGCTTTCTTTGTTTTTTAGTTAATTTTGACATTTTCTTATCCTTTCATGGTATTAGCGGACAAAAGTCCTTCCATTAATTTATTTGTAACTCATACGTGTGTAACAGTAAAACGGGAGGTTATTTAACCGGTATTATATTTTACCTTTTATTACCCCTTAGCCCTCTTTTACAGTAACACCCATAGCTCTGCAAGAGCCTTTTATCATGTTTACAGCAGCTTCCATAGAAGTAGCATTTAAATCGTTCATCTTGATTTTTGCAATTTCTTCTAATTGTTCTCTTGTAATTTCAGCAACTTTAGTTTTGTTAGGCACTGCAGAACCTTTTGATAAGTTTAATGCCTTTTTAATCAAAACCGGAGCCGGAGGTGATTTAGTAACAAAAGTGAAGCTTCTGTCTTCATATACATCAATAACAACAGGGATAATGTATCCTGCCTGAGATTCAGTTCTTGCATTGAACTGTTTGCAGAAATCCATAATATTAACACCATGCTGACCCAAAGCCGGACCAACTGGAGGTGACGGATTTGCTTTACCTGCTTCGATTTGCAGTTTAATTTTTCCTACTACTTTTTTTGCCATTTTGTTCTCCTTTCGTGGTACTAACGGGGGGCATCCCCTTCCACGTTATTAGTACAATTTAAGTTCCCTTACGGGCTCGTCCCCGCCCTAACCCTTCCCTATAAAAGAAGGGAAAGCGCAAGATGCGTTTTCTATAGTTTTTGTATTTGTTTGTATTCTAATTCAACCGGAGTTTCACGTCCGAAAATTGAAACCATTGCTCTGAGTTTAGCCTTATCTGGGTAAACTTCAGTAATATCTCCGACAAACTCTGCAAACGGTCCGGATATGATTCTGACTTTCTCGCCAACCTTAACATCCATTTCAACCTTTTGAGTTTGAGCGGTAGATCTGTGAATAATTTTCTTAATTTCACTGTCTTTTGCAGGAATCGGCTTTTTAGCTGAGCCTACAAACTTTGTAACACCTGCAGTATGGCGTACAACATACCAGCTGTCCTCATCCATAATCATTTCAACAAGCACATAGCCCGGAAAAATCTTTTCTTCTTTTTCCTGCTTTCTTCCGCCTTTTATCTGGGTAATAGTTTTTTGCGGAACTTCTACACGGAAAATCTTATCTCCCATATTCATATACTCAATACGTTTTTCAAGATTGCTCTTTACTTTGTTTTCGTAACCTGAATAAGTGTGAACAATATACCAGCGTTTTTGGTTCTTCTTGTCAGAAGACTTATTGCTTTCAGCTTCCTGAGTTTCTTCCGCTGTTCCTTCATTCATAATATTTTCATCTTTTTCAGTCATTATTTTTACCCTTCAAATTATAACTTTGATAACAATGCATTAAAAATAATATCCACAACATAAATAAAGACAGTGAATATAAACACAATTGCAACAACAAAACCTGTTTCAACAACAACCTGATTTTTTTCAGGCCATGTAATTTTGCCCCATTCAGTTCTTACGCCTTTAAAATATGTAACTATATTCTTCTTTGCCGTTTCAAAAGTGTCGTTCATTTTAATTACCTATTCTCATATAATTCGCGCCCTGAAGGACTCGAACCCTCGACATCCGGTTTTGGAGACCGACGTTCTACCAACTGAACTAAGGACGCTTAACTGGTGATTAGTGACTAGTGAATGGTGAATAGAATACTACTCACTATTCACTAGTCACTGTTCACTTCTATTTTGTTTCCTTATGTGTTGTATGTTTTTTGCAGGTAGGACAATATTTGCTTAATTCTAATCTGTCCTTAGTATTCTTTTTGTTCTTAACTGTTGTGTAGTTTCTTTCTTTGCAGTCTTCACAAGCTAAAACTACCATTCTGTCATTTTTACCTTTAATACCCATTTTGACTTTCCTTTATAACTTATTTCAATGCTATTTTATTTTTGGAGTAACCTAGTGTAATTTACCGCTTTAATTTTACCCCATTTTTAACCTTTTTAAAAAGAATGTGTTAAACACATTCTTCATAAAAAATCGGCGTATGATTAAATCCTAAAATAAACATAAATAAAATGCAAATAATATGTGAAGTTTTTTTAATATAAAGATTCAGGATATATTAAAGCAGCTGTAACGCAATAGACGGAGTCTGATTTGCTGTCGCAAGCAAAGTTGCGGAAGCCTGCTGCAGGATCTGATTTTTAATATAATCACTTGAAGCTTCAGCAATATCAGCGTCTTGAAGAGTTGAACGAGAGGAAGTAAGATTATCAATACTTACCCCTATAGTGTCCAGCGCTGATTCCAGACGGTTATATGCAGCACCGTATTCTGTTTGTTTTGAAGTCACCTGTGCCAGCATATTATCCAATTTTGCAAGAGCCTTGCGCGCTGCCTCGGATGTTGAAACATTCAGAGCGGATAATCTAAAATTAAACTCTGTATCAATAGATATTTGAGAGGAAACATCACTATGAATTCCAACCTGAAATACTATCTCTGTTTCTTCCTCTTCTAACACCAAGTTATATCCGGGGAGCTGATTGTTCATTTTTAGTTCCTCAATCTCAGCCGATGTTGCGCCGGTAATTCCGGATGTCGAGCCTTGCCCCGCTCCGGTGGTTGGTCGGGAGGTTTCAGTATTCCAATAGCTTGAAGTAACGGTACCTGTTTCATTAGAACCAGCTAACGCACCCACCTGAGAAGTTCCGGTAGCCTTACCTTCTGAAAAAGAATTTGACACGGTACTTGAAGAATTGTTATGCCCTACAAGACCTCCCACTCTGTTATCACCGGTGACATCACTCTGAGCGAATGAATAATTTATTGAGGAATTAATTGTATTAAACCCTACAAGCCCGCCTACACGATAACTATCCCCTGACACATCTGCCATAGAGTAGCAGCTTTCTATTGAAGAATTATTGGTATTATACCCCACAAGAGCCCCTATATCGCTATACCCTGATACGTTACCGGTTACATAACAATTTGTAATATTGCTGCTAAGACTATATCCGGCTAAAAGGGCAGAGTATCGTCTTCCTGTAACACTTGCATTCTCAATAGCAAGATCAGAAATCGTTGCATTCTGAATTTTTCCGAATAAACCATAATAATCATAAGTATTATTATTCAAAAAAAAGATTCGAGACCGTGTATCCGTTTCCGTTAAACTCTCCTGTAAAAGGATCACTCAAATCCCCGATAGGCGTCCAGTTTTCTCCGGATAAATCAATGTCTCCCATAAGAATATATTTACCGCTTAAGTTATTATTAATTGCCTGAAGGTCATCTGCACTTGTAATAACAGTATAACCTTCCGCAATAGCTTCATCATAAGTAAGTGAATCAACATCCTGTATAAAATTGCTTCCTGATTCCTTAAATAATTTAATACCGTTGTATTCAGTATTAATCATCAGTCTGTCAATTTCATCAATTCTCTGGTTAAACTCTGCCTGTATTGCTCTTAAAGAATCCGTTCCGTAAGTACCGTTTGCTGCCTGTTCTGCCAGATCCCGCATTCTTTGTAAATGCGAAGTAATAAGACTCAAACTGTCAGATGCGGTAGTTAATAAATCCAAACCCATTGCTGTATTGTCCTGCGCAACACTGTATGAAGATAACTTGCTGGAATATTGAGTAACGATTGAATATCCTGCCGCGTTATCTTTTGCATGGTTAATCTTGTACCCTGTTGTCATTCTTTCAATAGCAGAATTTAGTCTTGACGTAGATGACGTAAGACTTCTTTGCACAAGATTACTCAAAGAATTTGTGTTTAACGACAATATCACATTTATACATCCTTATATAAATATTATATATTTTGTTTGTCAATCACTTTTGTTATTTGTGTTAAAATTGTAAAAAAACGGGAGATTAAAATGATTAAATCAATTATACTGGCTGCCGGAAAAGGCACGAGAATAAAATCTGATATGCCGAAAGTTTTGCATACAATTTTTGATAAACCGCTTGTCGGTTATGTTATTGATGCTGTAAACAATACAGGGTTTGCGGATGAAAGTTTTGTAATCGTAGGACACAAAGCCGAACAGGTTGAAGAATATGTACACAATAATTACACTAATGCAAAGTGCATCCTGCAATCCCCGCAATTGGGAACAGGACACGCTGTAAGTATGGCGCTTCCTTATCTGAAAGACTTTGGGGGAGAAGTTATTATTTTATGCGGAGATACTCCATTAATAACTACTGAAACCTTGAAAGAATTTATTGATTATCATAAAGAAAAAAACTCCGATATAACTGTTATGAGTGCTATTTTTGAGAATCCTTCTAATTATGGAAGAATAATCAGAAAATCTGACGGTTCAGTAAATTCTATTGTAGAAGAAAAAGATGCAAATCCTGAGCAAAAAGCAGTTAAAGAAATTAATGCGGGAATTTATTGTATCAACTGGGGCAAAGTAAAAGCAGCCTTTGCTGATTTGAAAAACAACAACGCTCAGGGGGAATACTATCTTACCGATATAATACAATGGGGAAATGAGCATAATTTAGCCGTAAATGCGTACACGCTTTCCGATAATACAGAAATTTACGGTATAAATTCCAGAGCAAACCTTGCAGAAGCATCTAAGATATTGAATAACAGAACATTGAATAAACTTATGGCAGAAGGGGTTACTATAGTTGACCCGGCTGCAACCTGGATAAGTCCTGAGACAGAAATTGATTCTGATACTATAATTTACCCGTCCTGTTATATTAACGGCAAAAATAAGATAGGAAAACATTGCAAAATCGGTCCTTTTGCCCACTTGAGAGGAGATGTTGTACTGGAGGATTATGTAAAAATCGGGAATTTTGTTGAAGTTAAGAAAACAACAATAAAATCACATACAAACGCCTGTCATTTAACTTACCTCGGCGACAGTGAAATCGGAGCTAACGTTAATATCGGTGCAGGAACGATTACAGCCAATTACAATCCTTTAACAAAAGTCAAGAGTAAAACTATTATAAAAGACAACGTAAAAATCGGCTCTAACTCCGTTCTTGTAGCTCCTATAACAATAGAAGAAGGAGCTAACGTAGGAGCGGTCGGAGTAATTACCAAAAACATTCCGGCTTGGGCATTAGCAATAACAAGAGCACCTTTAAAAATAATTGAAAACTGGGTTGCAAATCATAAGAAGTAAGGCGGTTTTATTAGCTATTTACTAATCGAAAAAACGATATTTTAGCAGCGCAATAATTGCCTGCACGCCGTCTTTCCAGCCGATTTTCTTACCTTCTTCCGATTTGCGGGCGTTATAAGAAATAGGAACTTCCTGAAAACGTATATTTTTTTTCAGGACTTTTGCCGTTATTTCAGGTTCAAAGTCAAAACGGTTGGATTTTATTGATATTCCCTTTAAAACATCTGCACGGAATGCTTTATAGCAGGTTTCCATATCAGTCATATAAACTCCGTACAGAACACGCGTTAGAAAGGTTAAAAATAGATTTGCAAGATAGCTAAGCATTAAAAAGTTGCCGCTGTTTCTTGTATCAGCAAGGCGGGAGCCGTAAACAACATCTGCTGTATCAGTTACTATTAAGTGTACAAGAGGTTTATAGTCCGCAGGATTATACTCAAGATCCGCATCCTGTATTATAATAATATCCCCTGTTGCAGCCCTTAAACCTGTTCTTAGAGCAGCGCCTTTGCCCATATTGCGCTGATGATATAAAACTTTATACGGAATTTTTTCATACAAATCTTTTGTCCCGTCTGTAGAACAATCATCAATCAATATTATTTCTTTTTCCAGACCAAAATCTACAAACTCAACCTGTTTCAAAATTTCAAGTAATAAATCTTTCTCATTATAAACAGGTATAAGTATTGATATCTTATTCATATTTCCCCTTCTTTAAACCCTATTATATTATACACAAAAATGTTATGCTTGAAAATTATTGCAAAGTTCCATTACCCGTCAAATACATTTTCATCTCTGACCGCTATGGTCGTGTGGAGCTTGCTCCACACAGGGCAAATGGACTATCACGCTTAGCGTTCTGCCAACCATCCCCCTGTGGGAGGGTCGAAATCTTTGATTTCTGGGAGGGGTTTTATACAGACATTACGTTAATAATTTTAATGCCTAAAATTATCTTGGACAGTTGTGCCCTAAAGGGCGAGAAAATACATTAATTGAACAACAGCGCGTGTTCCTTCCCCAGCGTGGGAAGCGGATTGTCGGCAGAGAACGAAGGAGCTTTGCGGGAGCAAAGTCCGTAGACTCGTTTATCGCCGGCAACCAAGCAGGTTAGGATGGGTGCTGATGCTTTTGGGACTATTATTATCACCCTCTCCGACTCTCCCTCATTCAGGGAGAGAGGCGCGGCAGCGCTCTTCTGGCGCTGAATAGATGCTTGTTGAACCTCGCTAGCGCATTCCTTCCCCAAATCGGGGAAGCGGATTGCCGGCAGAGAGCAAAGGAGCAATTAAAAACAGTAGGTTGGGTGAAACCCAACAATAACAGTATGGATTGCCACGAAAATCAAAGATTTTCTCGCAATGACTCTATACTAATGCGCATCCTTCGCCCGATAATCGCGCTAACCCTCTCCTACGGGGAGGGTTAGCGAGGGGGTGGAACTTATATAAGCAAGCTTGTACCCCACCCGCATTTGTAGCTCGCTTACGCTCACACAACTGCGACCACCCCGATTGGAGAGGTGAGCGAGTTTTTTGAACGCGGCAAACATCAAACATCAGCACGTATCCCCTCACCCGCATCCGTAGCTTTCGCACGGCTCAAGCACGGCTGCTCCCTCTCCCACAAGGGGGCGAGGGGTTATGACGCAAAGCTTGTAGCCCCCACTTACCAACCGATTCATTTACCCCTGCAATGACAAAGCTCCTGTAGTCTCCACTTACCGACCAATTCATTTACCCCTGCAATGACAAAGCTCCTGTAGTCTCCACTTACAAACCAATACATTTCCCCCCCCTTTGCCAAAAATCCTATTTTATTATATGATAGTACATAACAAGAGAGGGTGAAATGACTTTAGAGAATTTCATTTATGAGTCAGTTTCAGAAATACTCAACGGCGGGTATGAAGAAGTAAAAAACAGTATAGAAAAACATAAAGAGATTTACAAAGACGATACGGCTATATGCTATAGTATGCTTGCTCTTGCTGCATTTTTAAAGCAAGATAACACCAGATTCTATCAGTTTATGAATGATGCCGTATTTCTCGTAGAACAGTCTAAAGATCCTGTTACCCATATACTGCATGAAATGGTTCTGGGGTATATTAATTTTACCGAAAAAAATACGACATTGTATGCTATAAATTACAATCAGGCGCGTAAATTATCAATCAAGAACCAGAAAACAGATTTTTTTGAAAGATTAAATGCGCTTTTAAAATGCCCGCCGATTACACATTATAATAACAACCACAATCAGACAAAAGACCCTCTGATTGCACTTGTAAACATCGGGCAGGCAGTTGCGGCGGAAAAAAATATTGATTTGTTAATCAAAAAGATTGCAGAAGAGACAAAAACCGCGCTTAATGCCGACAGATGCACGGTTTATATGTATGATAAAGAGCATAATGAGCTTTATTCCAAAGTTGCAACCGGACTTGATACAAAAGAGTTAAGAATTCCGGCAGACAAAGGGCTGGCAGGGCATGTTCTGCATACGGGCGAGACTATTAACATCAAAGATGCGTATAAAGACAAGAGGTTTAACCCTGATGTTGATAAAAAAACAGGGTACAGGACAAAAACAATTCTTTGTATGCCAATAAAGAACTTTAATCAGGAAATAATCGGTGTTTTCCAGGTTCTTAATAAGTTTGATGAATACTTTACGCCGGATGATGAGGATTTGCTGGTTGCAATAGCCTCAAGCGCCGGTATATCACTGGAAAATGCCCAGTTATTCGAAAGACAGAGAAAACTTCTTGAAGAGCAGAAAGTTGTTCTGGACAGCTTCATTGAAACACTTGCAACCTCTATTGATGCAAGAGATAAGATTACTTCCGGTCATTCTTCGAGGGTTAAAATGTATTCTTCCCTGATTGCACAAGAATTCGGGATGGAGAAGAAAGACATTTATATTCTGGAAAAAGCTGCAGCGCTTCACGATATCGGTAAAATCGGGATTAAAGATTCCGTTCTGCAAAAAGAAGGCAAGCTTACGCCGGAGGAGTACAAGCACATTCAGCAGCATGTGGAAATCACTCATCACATTCTTGAAAAAATTCATATGTCTAAAGATTTTCAGCAAATCACCGAGATTGCCTGCTCTCACCACGAAAAATACGACGGAACAGGATACTATAGACACTTAAAAGGAGAAGAAATCCCGTTCGGCGGCAGGATTCTTGCAGTTTCTGACGTATTTGACGCAATTACATCAAAAAGGCATTACCGTGACAAAATGCCTATTGAAAAAGTTATTGATATTATTAAAAACGGCGCCGGCAGCCATTTTGACCCGAATGTTGTAGACAAATTTTTATCAATAAAACTTAACAAAATAGTAGGAGTATTTAATACAGAAAACCACATGGAAATTGATAAAGAGGATTTGATTACACTGGAAAAATACAACCTACTTGATTTATATTACTCAATAGTAAATAATTGTAGTAACAAGTTATTACAGGTCTTTAATAAATATTACGTAGGTGTAGATTTAGAGCATGAGTAAAGTATTCAGAAAATTACTTATATCAACATTAATACTGGCTTCTGTTACGGCTTGCCGGGCAGAAGAGGTTAAGCAGCTCAAAGTTAAGGCTGAAACCAATGTTGCCAATATGGATATGGTGATAAAAGATAATTTTGTGAAGTCAAAATACGCTTCTGCGGAAAACAGATTTGCCCAGAATAATATAAAAGCTTCTTATGACGATTTTAATGATTTAATACAAAGAGCTTCACACGACGATTATGTTTTTCTTGTTTACGGAATGAAAATGGCAGAATACGGCTTTTTTGATTTGTCCGATGCATTAATAAAAAAGCTTGATAATAATATTTTTACTTCATCATACGTAAAAGACATAAGAAAATATTATTACCCTTCTGCAATGGTTAACCCGAAAGATATTATATATTTAGCAGACGCATATTCAAACATAATGTATAACAATATGGCTATTGAGACGACTTCGGAACTCCTCAACAGCAATCAGGCAAGTGAGAGCGACTATAAGAATTATTTAATTTCTTTAGGGTATTATAAGTCCAACAATCTCCAGCAGGCTTTGAAATATATTAACAACGCAATTGTGGAAAATGATACAAATATAAATTATTTATCATTAAAAGCCAAGGTTTTAGCAGATTTGAATAAGCCGAAGCAGGCTTTAAAAGTTCTTGATAAAATCAAGAAAACAGAATTTGCAACCGTAGATTTTCAAAATAAAGTAAGGTCTGTTGAAGAATACATTTTATACAAAACTTCAAAAGACGAGCCTTTGAAGGATTATCACCTTGCTTATTACTATCATCTGCAAGGCAAAAGCCTTCTTGCAACTAAAGTCCTTCAAGCTTCAGTCTTGCAGGCAAAGCAGTACAGTCCTATGATTTTCTCACTTTTAGGCAAAATCTATTATGAAAACGACGAGTCACTAAAAGCGCAGGAATTTGCTTCACGCGCATTCAGAGAAGATAAGAATAATTATCTTGCGGCAATCACGCTTGCTGACATAAGTTACGATAACAGAAAATTTGAAGATGCTTTAAAATATTATAAAAAAGCTCAGAAATTAACAAAGGATGCAGAACCTGATGTCGGGGTCGCTAAAACATACCTTGCATTAGAAAAAGATAAAAAATCACAAAAACTTTACGAAAAACTTCTAAAAAAACATAATACAAATGAAGAACTCCTGGTGGAATCACTGCAGGTGTTCCCTCAAAAAGCGGATTATTATCTGCCGAAAGTTGCCTCAATTGATATTTCTAATAATGATATCTGGCTTGGCTTAGCTAATCTTGCGATTAGAGATAACAACTTTAATATGGCTGCAACATACTTAAACAACTCATATTATATTGACGCAAATAACTTTAAATATTATTATTACCTGAGCCTTGTACTCAGAGCAAAAGGGGACATAGAACTTGCTAATCAGTCTTTAATCAGGTGCTCCAGATTAAATTCTGATTATGCAGCAGACGTAAATCCGGGGCATAGTGTGTATGAAGAGTAGTATTTTAATTATTGAAGATCATGAACTAACAAGATTCGGACTCAAAACCGCGTTTGAGTCATGCGAATTTGTAGACAAAATTTATGAAGCAGAGTCAGCCGAAAAAGGTTTAGAAATTGCTGCTTCTAATGATGTAAATTTAATCATTATGGACTTAGGACTTCCGGGTATGAACGGAATAGAGGCAACGAGACAAATTAAGGACATGAATAAAGATATAAAAATAGTTGTCCTGACTTCTCACAACGATGAACAGGAAGTTCTAAACAGTCTTAAAGCCGGCGCAAACGCCTATTGTTCAAAGGAAATTAACCCTAAAAGACTTATTCAGGTTGTGCAATCAGTTCTTGACGGAGCAGCATGGTTTGACCCTTCAATTTCCCATATTGTGCTTGAAGCTGCAACAAAATCGCAGGAGGCAGCACTGCCTAAACCTGAAAAAAATTACGGTCTGACATCACGTGAGACCCAGATTTTAAAACTTATAACAGAAGGATACAGCAATATTGAAATAGCAAAAGAGCTTTTTGTAAGTATTAATACAACAAAAGCCCATGTTGCGAGCATATTGCAAAAACTTGAAGTAGATGATAGACTACAAGCAGCACTAAAAGCATTAAAAGAAAGATTGGTATAATGGACGGAATAGCTTCAATACTTGTCGTAGACGATAATCCAAAGTTTTTAGCCGATGCACTCCCTATGTACGGTTATAATGTAACAGTGGCTAAAGACGGGCTGGAAGCTTTGAAGATTCTGGATAAAGAACAGGGTTTTGATATAATCCTGCTTGATGTAATGATGCCGAATATGGACGGCTGGGACACTTTAAAAGCCATAAGAACAAACAAAAAGATAAAATATATTCCGGTAATCATGATTACAGCAGTAAGTGAGGATCAAAAAATTGTATCCGGACTTAAAATCGGGGCTGATGATTATATTGTAAAACCGTTTATTCTGCCAAACCTGCTTGCAAGAATTGAAGCAGTATTAAGACGATGCAGATGGCAAAGTGAGTCTGCCCAGAAAACAAGCGTAAGCCTTAATAAGGACGTTAATATAGATCTTCTTACACCAAAAGAAAAAGAAGTTCTGGAGCTTCTTGCAAAAGGTGCCAGCAATCAGCAGATTGCAGATAAATTGTGCGTAAGAGATGTTACTGTTAAAACACACCTGAACAGTATTTTTAAAAAACTTAAAGTTGCAAACAGAACTCAGGCTGTGCTGCTTGCAATGCAGATAAATTTAGTCAGCTAATATAGGAGTCAGTTAATGTTATCAAAAGAAGAATTAGTAAATCTTGTACTTACAGACGTAGACGCATTTAATGAAGAAATTAAAAACTCAAAGAGCGGCGTGGATTTGAGCGAGACTGATTTTAGCAACTCTAATATTCAAGGCGCTGAATTTATCAACGTAGATTTAACCTCATCATCATTTGCTGACAGCCATTTAAGCGAAGTAAAATTTGAAGGGTGTGATTTAACTTCCGTAGACTTTACAAGGGCGGAAATTGTAGAATCATCATTTAATGAATCTGTTTTAAACGGAACTGATTTCAGCTATTCAAAAGTTGATTACTGCAACTTCTCCGATGCAGATATGGCAGGAGCCGTATTTCAAGGGGCTGAACTTACCAATTCCGATTTATCAATGTCAGAAAATTTAAGCGCCTGCAGGTTTGATGAAGAAACAGTATGGCCGGACAATGAATATCTGCCGGAAGACTTTGATACAAAGTATTCTTCAGATTTATCCTCCTTGCAGGATGATGACGATTACCAGCAATCAGACTATTAAATCCTCTAGATTAACATTTTCAGGATTTTTAACAGGTTTGTAATCTATAATAGAAGAAAGCTCGCCGAGTTTTTCTTTAACTTTGAACTGATTGCAGCTCATTTTTACATAATCCCCTTCCATACCAAGATCTTTGAACCCGAGTCTTTTGTATTTGGAAATCACATCAAAAGGACCGTCCGTTACTGCTGAAAGCTCGACAGACTTGACTTTAAAGCTCTCTGCAAACTTAAACAGCTGATAAATAAGAGTCGTGCCGCCAAGATTGACTTTTTTCCCGTCAGAGCGCGGGAATGCGCAAACTGCATCCAGAAAAAGAGTTCTTACTTCATCAACAAATGAAAGTATACCGCAGGGTTTATTGTCAGAAAATGCAATAATTGATTGATTTTCAGGATTTTGAGCAGATTCAACTGCATAGTCAAAGACCTTTTTCCAACGCTTGCGGTCAAATTCATCCATCTTTTTAAGAGAGGTATTAAAATCTACTGTAGAAGCAAGTTTTTCCAAAAACTTCCTGTCTGATTTAGTAAGTTCATACAAATCAATTTTTGTAGTCATTCCTTTAAATTTGTTTGTAGTTCTTGCTATTGGAATTGCTTTAAAATTAGTATTTGCTGCAGGGGTGATTTTCATATCTATATTAAAACCTGTAAATAAAAAATTTGCTTTACCATTAATTATGTATAGAAAGTTTACCCCGAGTTTTTGCGCAATCTTGTAATTCCGGTTTATCCGTGCTAAAATCAATATTGCCGTACTCCACGGGGACTTAGCGGATCTCTCGACTCGAACGCTCTATGCGAGGTGCAGAGCCTGCTGTGAGGGTTACAGGCGGATTGCCTATGTTTATAGGATTGTTGATAGCTTAGAATATAATGGCGTAAGATATCGAACCGTGTCAGGATGGAAACATAGCAGCACTAAGGTAAGCCTTGCGGGTGTTATAATTTTAAGAAGTAGGTTTTATAAGCAAAATCACTCCGGCTGTAGTTCGATAGGCAGTGGTACGGTTTTTATAAAATATTACAAAGCTTTTTAAAATATAATCAAACTTTCCCCGTCCAAAATACATTCTTTCCCTATTGGTATTGTTATTTTATCTTTTGCGTGTGTTATTCTAAAACCGCCGGCAGCAGGAACCGGAATTTCATAGAATAAATCTTCTAACCATTCTTTATTATCAACATCGAGGAAATCTCCGAGAACTATTCCTTTGCAGTTTTTTCTAAACTTTTCAATATTAAATAATTGCGTAAACATCCGGTCGATTTTATAAACCTGCTCGTTTAAATCTTCCGTAAAGAAAACAAAATCTTTATCCGGAATAAAGTCTAAACCGCAAAGCGATACTACTGTTGCAAGGTTTCCGCCCCAGATTATACCTTCAGCTTTTCCCTTCTTGTATACTTTTTTACCTTCAAACTTTAACTTATTTCCGTTTATGGCTTGCAAAAAGTTCGTCAAAGTAAATGAACGATTTTCCACCCCATTATGGTATGAAAGGCTTGGCTCCGCAATTTCCCCGAAATCAGAACATGCCATAGGTCCGTGATAAGTCACCATACCGGTTAGTTTGTAAATCATAAGCAGTAAGGCTGTTATATCCGAAAAACCGACAAGCGGTTTAGGATTGTTCTTAATGATTTCATAGTCTATTTTATTTATAAGCCTTATTGCGCCGTAACCGCCTCTTGCTGCCATAATAATATCAACTTCCGGATCTGCAAAAAACTTCTCCAATTCTTCCAGTTTATCGTTATCACTTCCTGCAAGATACCGATTTTTATCAAAAATATTTCTTGAAAGTTTGACGTTAAACCCCGACTTTTCAAGATTAGATCTTGCATTATTTATTTTTTCTTCACTGACGCAACCTGAAGGTGCAATAATTCCTATTGTTTTCATATAATAATTATAATTTATTTGTAAAGTTTTGTAAAATTTTTTATAAAAAACGCAATTTTTACCTAAAAATAACGTTAATATATATGTATAAGTAAAAAAGGATATGAGTATGACATTCCCAGTATCAGGTTTAGAACAAAATTATCCATACGGTTTATACCAGGGCGGCTCAAAGATTCCGTTTGGCGGATTGACTGTCGGACCTCGTGTTGAAGGTACTCAGGGAGTCCAACCTACCCCGCATATAGAAGCACCTTCTATTGGAAGTGTTAGCGGAGAGGATGGTAATACCCCGATTTCACTCGGTACTCAGGGGGTCGGTCTCGGAACAACAATGGCTGACGGGGCAGGCGCAACTTATACAAGCGGTCTCGGGCATTCAATGCATACAAAATGGATGGTTGCATAAAATAATTTCAGAATAAAAAAATATCCGGAAAAACCGGATATTTTTTTATGTTTCATGGTTTCTAATCTTCATCCACTCATCTTTTGGAAGATCTGATACAATATTCCCGTCTTTAAACCTTATTACTCTGGAACAATATTCTGCAATATCAGGTTCGTGTGTTACAAGAACTATTGTTTTACCTTCTTTTCCGTCAAAACCTTTATTCAATTTGACAAAAAATTCCATAACTTCAATGCTTGTTTTAGTGTCCAGATTACCGGTAGGTTCGTCTGCCAGAATAAGAGGAGCATCATTTACCAAAGCTCTTGCTATTGCAACTCTTTGCTGCTGACCGCCGGACATCTGGTTCGGCATATGAGATTCACGGTTTTTAAGCCCGACAATTTCCAGAGCTTCTTTTGCACGTCGATGGCGCTCTTCTTCCGGTACACCTTTGTAAATCATCGGAAGCTCTACATTTTCTAAAGCAGAAGTTCTTGAAATCAAATTAAACCCCTGAAAAACAAATCCGATTTTCAAATTTCTAATTTTAGAAAGCTCTTCTGAATTAAGAGAAAAAACATCAACCACATCAAGATGATAACTTCCGCTCGTTGGTCTGTCTAAAGTTCCGAGAGTATTCATGCAGGTAGATTTACCCGAACCGGATGTTCCCATTATTGCAACAAACTCTCCCTTTTCTACAGAAAAAGAAACTCCATTCAGAGCATTAAAACTATCCTCGCCTGTGGTATAAGTTTTTACAATATCTTTTATCTCTATTAAAGGCATAGATTTATTTTACTAAAAAAATAAAAAAGGTGCGATTGATATCGCACCTTTTAGTATTATTTTTTATATACATTTTTTGCTTTTGTTGTTGCAAGATATTCATTGATACCTTTAACAAAATCGAAATTTCCTAAAGCAGTTTCCCTTAAAACTGTTTCTTTTAAAACAGCAGGGCTTTTAACACTTGCAGCATAACACATACCTGCATTTTGTTCCATAAAAGCCTCTTCCGGAGTTAATTTCTTTGCGTTTTTCATAAAACCATCAGCTATTTTTTTTGCATTCTTACCCTTTGCCTTGAATGCAGGAGCTTTTTCTACAGTAGTTTGCACCGGATTAATTTTTGTTGACATATTTTTACCTCCATTTCATTTTCTACATTTATAATTAAAACAAACATTTTTTGGAAATTGCTTTTTATAGCGGTTAAATTTACAAATATTTACATTTCAATAATTTTTATATGTTAAAGCGGGCTTGTTTGTGTTAAAATCCGAATACTGAGACGTTAATACAAATCTATATTAAAAAAAGGAGACAAGTATGATTCAAGGGACAAAAGAAAAGAGAGTGTGGCTTTTCCGTCAGGGTAACGCAAATATGCGCAATCTTTTAGGCGGCAAAGGTGCTAACCTAGCAGAAATGACAAATTTAGGACTTCCGGTGCCTCCGGGACTAACTATCACAACAGAAACCTGCATGGACTACATTAACCACGGCAATAAGATGCCGGACGGTTTGATGGATGAAGTTAAAGAAGCTCTTAAGGATGTTGAAGCTCAAGCCGGCAAAAAATTCGGTGACACTTCAAATCCGCTCTTAGTATCCGTTCGCTCCGGTGCAAGAATTTCTATGCCGGGCATGATGGAAACTATTCTTAACCTCGGTTTGAACGATGAAACAGTAGAAGCTATGGTTAAATTAACCAACAACCCTAGATTCTGCTATGATTCTTACAGAAGATTTTTAACAATGTTCGGTTCTGTAGCTTGGGAAATGGATAGACAAAAATATTTTGAGTCTGAAGTTGAAAAAGTAAAGGCTAGAGAAGGTGTAAAATCTGATACGGAAGTTTCAGCGGAAGGCTGGAAATCTTTGATTCCGATTTACAAAAATACGATCAAAGAAGTTACCGGAAAAGAATTCCCGCAAGATCCATACGTTCAATTGCAGGAAGCTATTGAAGCAGTATTCCGTTCCTGGAATATTCCTCGTGCGGTTGCTTACAGAAACATGAACAAAATCGACCATAACTTCGGTACTGCAGTTAACGTTCAGACAATGGTATTCGGTAATATGGGCGACGATTGCGCAACAGGTGTTTCATTTACCCGTAACCCTGCAACCGGTGAAAATAAATTCTATGGTGAATATTTAACAAACGCTCAGGGCGAAGACGTTGTTGCAGGTATCAGAACTCCTAAACCGATTGCAGAATTGGAAACTGAAATGCCTGATTTATACAGACAATACGTTGATATTGCAAAGAAACTTGAACTCGGGTACAAAGATGTTCAGGATATGGAATTTACTATTGAAAGAGGTAAATTATACATTCTTCAAACACGTAACGGTAAAAGAACCGCAACTGCAGCCGTAAGAATTGCAGTTGAAATGTGCAAAGAAGGCATTATTACAAAAGAAAGAGCAATCCAACTCGTAGATCCTTACACAGTGAACCAGATTCTGTTACCTTGCTTTGATTCTAAAGCTATGGAAGAAGCCCACAAGATTGCACACGGTGTAAACGCTTCTCCTGGTGCTGCAGTCGGTAAAATCGTATTCGATACTGAAGAAGCAGCTCAAAGAGGCGAAGCTGGCGAAAAAGTTATTCTTGTAAGAATTGAAACCTGTCCGGATGATATTCACGGTATGGCTGTTGCTCAGGGTGTTTTGACCTTAAGAGGCGGCGCAACTTCTCACGCAGCAGTTGTTGCAAAAGGTATGGGCAAACCATGCGTTGCAGGATGCGAAGATATGAGAATTGACCTTGAAAATGAAACACTTACAGGTGCAGACGGTACTGTTTACCACAAAAATGACATCATTTCATTAGACGGCGGCAAAGGTATTGTTATGGAAGGCGCTGTAAAACTTGCAGATGCTCAGATTGATGACAACTTTACAACATTCTTCAACTGGGTTGATGAAATCAGAACAATGAAAGTTGAAGCAAACGCTGATACACCGAAAGATATTGCAAATGCTCTCAAATTCGGTGCAGAAGCTGTTGGACTCTGCAGAACAGAGCACATGTTTATGGATCCGGACAGACTTCCTTGGGTTCAGAAGATGATTATTGCAGGCACTCCGGAAGCAAGAAAAGAAGCTTTAGATCACCTGCTTCCTATGCAGTATTCCGATTTCTACGCAATGTTTAAAGCATTGGGTTCCGGAAAACCTATGACAGTAAGACTTTTAGACCCGCCACTTCACGAATTCTTACCTTCTAAGGAAGATTTGATTGCAGAAGTTGCTACTCTTAAAGCTCAAGGCAAAGACGCTAAAGAAAAAGAAGAACTTCTCCACATTGTAGAAGGTCTTTCTGAATCTAACCCGATGATGGGCTTAAGAGGCTGCAGATTGGGATTAACTTATCCAGAAATCAATGAAATGCAGGTTAGAGCAATCTTTGAAGCAGCATGTGATGCTAAAAAAGAAGGTGTTGACGTAATTCCTTACGTTATGATACCGCTTATCGGACACGTTAACGAACTTAAGGTTGCAAAGGAAATCCTTGAAAGAGTTGCAGAAGATGTAATGACTGAAAAAGGAATCAGAGTTGAATACAAATTCGGTACTATGATAGAAATTCCTCGTGCAGCTCTGACTGCTGATGAAATTGCTGAATATGCAGAATTCTTCTCATTCGGTACAAACGACCTTACCCAGATGACATTCGGCTATTCAAGAGACGATGCGGAAGGCAAGTTCCTGAAACGTTATGTTGAGCAGAAGATTCTTCCTGCTAACCCGTTTGAAACACTTGATACAAAAGGTGTTGGTAAGTTAATGGAAATGGCTATGGAAAAAGGTAAAGCAGTTAATCCTAAACTTATCGGCGGTGTTTGCGGAGAACACGGTGGCGATCCTGATTCAGTTAAATTCGCTTACAGAATCGGTCTGGATTACGTATCCTGCTCACCGTTCAGAATCCCTCAAGCAAAACTTGCTGCAGCTCAAGCTGTTGTTGAAGGCAGATAGAGATAAGGAATACATTTAAAATAATAAAACAGCAGGGTTGACTAATGTCAACCCTGCTGTTTTTTCAATATTAACTTTATCATAAAACCCAAGTTTTATGGTATTATAAATAAAAAGAGGTATTCAATGTCGAGATTATCAGAAAGAATCGAAAATTTTAACAGAGCATTTGAAATGTTTAACAGAGTGCACAAACAATATTTGTTAGATAAATCAAATGAAACTTATCAACTGGCGCTTGCACAAAGTTTTGAATTAATCTTTGAGTTAAGTTGGAAAGTTATGAAAGATTTTTTGAAGGTAAAGGGTATTACAACAGGAACACCAAAAGACACAATTAAACAAGCTTTTGCATCCAATCTTTTACCTGGGGCACAAGTTTGGATTGATATGATTAATGATAGAAATTTTAGCGTACATGAATACAACTTTAAGAAGATAAATGAAATTCTGGAAAAAATTTCAAATGTGTATTACAATGAAATTATAAATTTTTATAATAATATAAGAGGGATGTTAGATGAATGATTTTGGTCTGCCTGAAAGAACAATGAACGAACTTTTGGAGTATTTTAAGTCCAGAAAAGACATTGAAAAAGTTGTTATTTACGGCTCCCGTGCAAAAGGGACTTATAAAACAGGCTCGGACATTGATTTTGCAATCTGGTCTGACAAAGAGACCTTATCAGGCGTAGCGCTGGAATTGGATGATCTTCCGACACCATACATGTTCGATGTAACAAACTATAAAACCCTCACCCACGAAGGAATGAAAAACAGTATTGACAGAGACGGCAAGCTGTTTTATCAAAGAGAAAATTAATTTTTATTGTAATATTAAGCTTTTTTTATCTCTGTTAATGTCGGATCAAGCAAGCGTCTTCCGATATTATCAAAGTTGATTGAAAACAGGGTTTTATTACCGTATTTAATCATTTTCTCCACAACCCCGCTTCCATACTTGGCGTGAGTCACAGTATCACCCTGTTGTATAGGATCGCTCACTACCATATCCTCCTGCGGAATATCTGCATCATATACTGGCACAATAGGCGTTGACGAATTTCTTGTCTCTAATATTTCATCATCTTTATCATTTTGCAATTCTATTGTGTTTTCGCTATCTTCCCGGATTACACCAACTTCGTCATATTCAGACAGTTCTTCCAGAGAACTGTCAGCATCGGAAACCTCTTCCAGCACTCCGTCATCACTGTTTAATTCATCTATAAAATCTAGATCTGAGTCGGAAATATCATCATCTTTTCTGGTTGTAAAGACCTTGTCTACATCTTTTACTATTTGTTCATCTAAATTCTCAGTAGCATCAAGATTCTCATCGTCTTCTGTCATATCAATGACAATGTCATTTTCATCAGCTTCATCCGGATCCAGCTCTATAATTTCATCAAAATCCGAGCTTTCCTCCGAAACAGGCAAGACTTTTGTTTCTGCATCTTGCCGGAGTTCGTCCATATCAGGAAGTTGTTCCGGAGAAATTGTATTCTCATCCTCTTCTTCCAGCTCTAAATCAAACTCTTCAGGAACTTCTACTTCTGTTTCAGATTCGACATCCTCCAAACTCTCCTCTGTTAGCGGCTCGTCCTCTGGAAGCATTTCTGTTTCTGTTTCATCAACAAGCTCTACTTCTTCCTGCTCTTCTGAAACACCTTCTTCCGGAATATAATCCTGTATTTCTTCTACTGTCTCTACATCATTATCAAAAGCTTCTTCCAGAGAAATTTCTTCCAGCACATTTGAGTCTGAATCTAATGCAGCTTCAGTCAGGGGTTCTTCTTCAATTTGTAAATCATTTTCGACCGGAATATTTTCATCTGCTTCTTCCGGCTCCAGACTCAATTCTTCAAGAATCTCATCATTAACATCTTCACTTTGAAAATTTTCTTGACTAACCCCTTCTTCTTCCAAAAAATTCTCATCTTCATCTTCTTCTGCTTCATCCGATTCAAACATATTACCGGAGGGAGGAGTTAAGTCTGCTGCCGCATCAGTAATAACAGCATCAGATTTCTCTGCAATATTTGCAAGAATCTCTTCTTTAGAAATTCTGGATTCAATAACTTCCTCGCCGGAGGCTTCTTGTGCCGCCTCTATATCATCCATAATTTCAGGCTCAACAATTTCAGGCTCGGCAATTTGAGAATCTGTAATTTCCGACTCATTTTCCTCCGGTTCTGCAGCTTCATCCGGCGTTTCTTCCAACAAGACTTCCTGCGTTTCTGATACTATTTCTTCTTCTTTTTCATCAGTTTGAGGAGCCTCTTCCTCTTCAGAAGTTTCTGCTAATTCCTGCTGAGCCGGCGGCTCTTCTTCCGGAGCTTTCATATCCTGCTGTTCCGCTTCCTGAACAGTATTGCGCGCTATAGGAATAATTTCATCAATAATACGGGCTGCCGAAACGAGCGGAATATAGTTAACGGCTTCACCGGCTATAAGATATGTTCCTTTGCTCATTGCTTTAAGAAACGTATTATATACTTTGAAAATCTCGTTATTTGTTAATGACGGTGTGATAATAAAATTGTCAAAAAGATTTTTTATATCATTCAGATACTTAAATCTTGAATGAGTAATAAATGTTGTCGGAACAGTATCTTCTAAAATATTTTTTAAATTTTTCTTGCTTACGGTATTTGATAATTCCAGGAATACCTGAACATCTTCTCTTCCTTTTAATTTTTCATACAAGAATGCCAGATATCTGTTCTGAAAAGCGCTGTCGAGTTTGGATAAGTCAACTATTGCACATTTGGTATCAAGAATTTTTTGGACTTTATCTACTTCGTTTTTATCCTTTGCAAAATATCCAAGCCTGTCAAATTTAGCAAGCTTGTTTTTCAATACGAGAAGCTTGAATACATGAGACTTATCAACCATTTCATCAACAATATTTTTTAAAGCTTCAAAAGGTACAAATGGAACTGTTTTTGAGTATTCTGCCAAATCTCTGAAAATTTCTACAATAAGAGCTTTGCTATCTCCTGTAGCATCATTCAGGCAATCCTGATACATAAAAGCAAGCGAAGCTGTATCCAAAGGCAGCTTAAAATCTTCCCCGGCAGTGTATTTTTTTGCGTTTATAACTCCTAAAGTATCTATTATTAAAACATTTTTGCCGAGATTGTTAAACTGTTTTGTAAGATTTCTAATTAAAATATTATTTTCGTCTTTATCATCAATACTCATCAGCATTTTTTTGTTAAATGCCGGTGAATCAATTATTATATTTAAATCCTTATCAGGCATAACTCCTGCAATAACGGGCTCTGAGGCATTAATGGAATTATTCAGAATATTAAAAGTAAAATCTTTGATTTGGGCATCATCAGGCGGCAGAGTCTTATCATAAGGCTGCAGGCTGCCGTCATACAAAAACAAAATTTTAGCTACCGCAATAGAATTTATGCCGGAGCGTTTTATTTGTATAATCTGGGCAATGTAATTTTTAGCAACACCGGAAACCTGTACAAAAGATGACAGGCAAAGACTGCTATCCGATTCAAATTTTATAAAACCGTCTCTTACTTCTAAAATCTTCATCGACTAAATTTTATCATAAACATGCTTATTTTAATATATTTTTTTACAAATTGAAACCTTATTTTATTTGTGTTTTAATTTCAGTATGAGAGAATTTAGATTAAACAATAATATTAATGTTTGCGTAAAACAGAATAAAAATACGCCGAGAGCTGCTTTAACCCTTAATATTTCTATTAACAAGCCGGAGAAATATGCAGGCGAATATTCTATAATGAACAGACTGCTTCTTAAAGGGACTAAGAAATATTCATCAGAAGAGCTGTCTGCAATACTTGATGAAAATGCAATAGATTTTACCTGTGAAATGAAATCGGATTATTTAAGGCTCAGATTTGTATGTCTTAATGAAGATTTTGAAAAAGCTCTTTCAATTATGCAGGATGTGATTTTGAATTCGACTTTTGAAGAATTTGAAAAAGAAAAGGTTAAAATGAAAGGCGAATTAACTGCAGAGTTGGATTCAGCGAAAGTTAAAGTATCTGATTTATTCACAAAAACTATTTACAAAAATCACTACTACGGTCATAGCTACACTAAATTTCTTGAAGAGCTGGATAGTGTTACGAAAGATGATGTTGTAAATTCTTATAAAGAAATTCTGTCGAACAGCAGAAAGACACTGGTTCTTGTTGGTGACGTAGATTCTGATATAGTTGAAAAATACCTCGGAAATATTCCGGAATCAGTCGGGTGCGAGTCTTTAATAGAACCGCCTGCACCATTAAAGCAGGAATATACAGAAATTGTAAAAAACGACGCTAATCAGGCTCAAATTCTTCAGGGCTGGCTTGTTCCGACAATAGGGTCAGATGAATATCCGGCTCTTATGCTTTTGAATGTAATTTTAGGAGCAAGCGGCTTGTCTTCCCGTCTGTTTCTGGAATTAAGAGAGAAAAAAGGTCTTGCTTATACTGTAAGAACAGCGTACGAAACACATAGAAAATCTGCCGTATTTAGCATTTACATAGGAACAGAGCCTTCTAATATTCAAACTTCAATAGAAGGATTCAAAGAAGAGATCGAAAAAATTAAAACAATTCCTGTAAGCGAAGACGAATTAAAAAATGCAGTTAATAATCTTATAGGCAAACAGGATTTTATAACCGAAACAAATTCGCAGCAGGCAAATATAATGGCATATTATTCTATTATGGGTAAGCCTTACGGTTATCAAAAAGAGGTTAGAGAAGCGCTTCACCGCGTAACACCGCAGGATTTGCAGCGTGTTGCAAATGAGTATTTTACGGATGATTATATTTTATCTGTTATAAGACCGTAGGAGAAGTGATGAGATTAGCCGGAAATACCCTGAACCCTTCCGTACTTATAATCGGCTGTTTCCACGGTGATGAACCGCAGGGTAAGTATTTGATAGAGGAGTATTTAAAGCTTTATCCTGAATCTAACCTGCTTTTTATTCCCTGTCTTAATGAATACGGAGTTAAAAATAAAACCAGAACCAACAAAAACGGGGTTGATTTAAACAGAAATTTTCCGGCAAAAAATTGGGAGTTAACCGAAAAAAATGAGTATTTTGGCGGTGAATACCCTAAATCGGAAAAAGAAACTTGTTTTGTTATAGATACGGTAGAAAAATATAACCCGAAAATAATTCTCACACTCCACGCGCCTTATAAAATTGTTAATTATGACGGAGAAGCCGGAGAACTTGCGGAAGAGATTTCTAAAATCATAAATTATCCTGTAGAGGGGAATATCGGATACCCGACTCCCGGGAGTTTTGGAACCTGGGCAGGAATAGAACAAAAAATTCCGACTATAACACTTGAACTTGATGAAGAGGTTGAGGTAGAATCTTTAAAAGAGTCTGTATTTAGAATTTTTAAATTGCTGGAAAATAAATAACAAGGAATTTTATGGAAGATATAAAAAAGATTGTAGAAGAGTGCGACTTAAAACACATTGCAATAATTATGGACGGAAACAGACGCTGGGCAAAAGAGAGAAACCTTCCGTCAGCTTTCGGTCATAAAAAAGGGGTTGATGCATTAAAAGCTGCAATGAGAGCCTGCGATGATTTTGGAGTAAAATATTTAACCGTTTACGCATTCTCTACAGAAAATTGGAACAGAAAACCGGAAGAAGTCAGTTTTTTGATGGATTTATTAGCACAAACTCTGAAGAGTGAATTAAAAGAGATGAATGAAAATAATGTTGTAATATCATTCATCGGAGATACAACAAAGCTGAGCCCGAAGTTACAGGAAATTTTGAAAAATTCTGTCGAGACAACAAAAAATAATACGGGGGTAAATTTACAAATTGCCTTTAATTACGGCGCAAGAGATGAGATTGTACACGCTGTAAGAGAAATTGTTGCTTCAGGAATAAAAGAAATAACGGAAGATACTATTTCAAAACACCTTTATACCAGAAACATCCCAGATCCGGATTTGCTTATAAGAACCGGCGGCGAGATGAGAGTTTCAAATTATCTCTTATGGCAGATTGCCTATTCTGAAATTATTGTAATGGAAAAATTCTGGCCCGAGTTTGATAAAGAAGCTATGGCTGAATGTATACTTGAATATAAGCGCAGAAACAGAAGATTTGGAAAATAAATGCGGCGCAATATAGCGCCAATAGTTCGTAAAGTGAGGAGGACATTATAAAGGTATGACGCCCTCCAAATCTAGTAAAACCCCGCCCGCATTTGTAGCTCACTAACGTTCGCACAACTGCGACCTCCCCAACTTGGGAGGTAAATGCGATTTTTGGGCGTGAGGAATTCGTCAAGAGTGCCGTCATTCAGAGGGCGTGAGCCCGATGAATCTCTATAACTTTTGTAAAATCTTCTATTCACTATTCACTTGTTTAAGGGATTCTTCGCCCCTGAATGGTTGTCGGGCTCTGAATGACAGCAAATTGGTTGAGTAACAATTGAGCGCTGCCGAATCTGCCCCCCTCTTTACAATGTCTCCTTTTTGTAGTAATTTTTACCATGTAAAGAGGTTTCAAGCCTCTATGTAATAAAAGAAGGAGAACTCACATGAGTGAAAGAAAATTAGTCGGAACAGGCGAAATGTTCAAAAAAGCATTAGCTGGCGGTTACGCTATCGGTGCTTACAACGTTAACAACATGGAAATCTTGCAAGGTATTGCGGAAGCTGCTGAAGAAACAAGATCACCAATCATTCTTCAAGTTTCAGCCGGTGCAAGAAAATACGCTAACCAAACTTATTTGATTAAGTTAGTTGAAGCTGCTCTTGCAACAACTACAGTACCTATAGCTTTACACCTTGACCACGGTGCTGATTTTGAAATCTGCAAAGCTTGTATTGACGGCGGCTTCTCTTCTGTTATGATCGACGGAAGCAGATTCCCGTTAGAAGAAAATATCAAGTTAACAAAACAGGTTGTTGACTACGCTCATCCGCGCGGAATTTCAGTTGAAGCTGAGCTGGGTAAATTAGCCGGTGTTGAAGATGATGTAAAAGTTCACGCAAAAGATTCAACTTATACAGATCCTGCTGAAGCAGCAAGATTCGTTAAAGAAACAGGCTGCGACTCTCTTGCAGTTGCTATCGGAACTTCTCACGGAGCTTACAAGTTCAAAGGAGAAGCTAAATTAGACTTTGAAAGATTGGCAGAAATTAAAAAAGCTGTTAATGAAATCGTTGGATACGATTATCCGTTAGTTCTTCACGGTTCATCATCAGTTCCGAAAGAATTTGTTGCAAAATGTAATAAATACGGCGGCAATCTTCCTGACGCTCAGGGTGTTCCTGAAGATATGCTTAACTACGCTTCTAAACACGGTGTTGCTAAGATTAACATCGATACAGACTTAAGATTAGCAATGACTTCTACTATCAGAGAGTTCTTTATTGAACACCCTGAAAAATTCGACCCGCGTGAATACATGGGACCTGGCAGAACTGCCGTTAAAGAAATGGTAATCCACAAAATGCGCGACGTATTAGGTACTGCAGGTCACGCTGACGACTAGGGGGTAAATATATTAGTCGGCTTTTAGGTAATAATTACAGGCTAATATAATAACTCCGGAGCCGCCTCAATGGTGTGGCTACTTAATAGAAAGTAATTTGGCAGGCGCAAACTAAAAGTTTGCGCCTGCTTGTTTTGGGTATTTGCAAAAAATATCAGAGAAGCATTTTCTGTGCTATAATGCTTTTATGCAAAAGAAAATTTTAATTATCGGAAACGGCGCTAAGGAATACGCGCTTGCTAAAAAGTTATCAGAAAAGCACGAGATTTATATAACACCGGCTTCTGATACTCTTAAAGAATTTGCGCAGTGTGTTGATATAAGAGAGGACAGCGTAAAAGAGCTTCTGGAATTTGTTGTGGAAAACGGCATAGATATGACGATACCGGTATCTTATACCGCCTTAAAAACTGATATTGCAGAAGTTTTTAATGAAAATAACCAGAAAATATTTGCACCGGATAAGAATGCTGCAAAAATAGTTTTTGACAAAGCTCTTGCAAAAAAAATTCTCTACAAACTAAGAATTCCGACTCCGAAATTCGGGATTTTTGAAAAGCAGAATATGGTTCTGGATTACATAAAAAACCAGAAAACACCTTTTGTATTAAAGACGGATGATTCCAACAGCGCGGCGGTGTTTACATCATATCAAACGGCAAAAGCACTTGTTGAAGCAAGCTTTATAGAAAAGGGAAAGCGCATAATTATTGAAGATTATGTTTACGGAACCCCGTTTTCATTCTACACAATAACAGACGGATATAAAGCCTTGCCAATAGGCTCCTCCATAACTTACAAACACGCTCTTGAAGGCGGGGGCGGGCAGCTTACAGGCGGAATGGGCTCCTGCGTGCCTAATTACAAGCTTTCTGTAGAAAACGAATATTTCCTTATGGATAATGTAATTTACCCGACACTTGATTATCTGGAGATTGAGAGAAACCCTTACCTCGGAATACTGGGAGTGAACGGCATTTTGACAGAAGAAGGTTCGATTCAAATTCTCGGCTGGCAGTCTTTTATGCAGGATTGTGACGCGCCGGCGCTTCTTGAGATACTTGACGAGGATTTATATAACTTGTTCTATTCATGCGTCATAGGCTCATTCAGCGATGAAGTCGAGTACATCAAAAACAAAGATATGTTTGCCTCATCCCTTGTTCTTACCTGCAAAAATAAAAACAACAAAGAAAATGTTATTCAGGGTTTGGACAGTATTGATGAAGAGACAAAAGTCGTATTTTACCCTGCGGTTACAAAAAATCGTTATCTGGAATTTGAAGCCCATCAGGGCGCGGTTCTTTCGCTTACAACAGCCTCTGCAACAGCATCAGGAGCAGTAAAGAAGATGTACGAAGAAGCCGGAGATATATCATTTGAATCTGTATATTTCAGAAAAGATATATGTAAGATGAAAAGTTAAGTTAACATTTCTTAATATTTGTGAAGAAAAAAGGCAATTTTATAATTCACAAATACTTTATATATATATCAAACGCAAAACAATTATACAGAGGATAATAAAAGGAGTAAATTTATGGCAAGAGTATTGATTTCAATGCCTGAAAGTTTCTTAGGCAAAATTGACGAAGTCGCAGAGAATGAAAGCAGATCACGTTCAGAACTTATCAGAGAGGCTTTGAGAAGTTATATCACACGTTCTCAAGTTCGCAATAACACTCTGGCTGATAAGAACGCAAGAATTTTAGAGGCACTGCTGGACGGGTAGACTTACTTAGCAATAAGTAAGTTTGAATGAGAGCCGGATTATTATCCGGTACTTATCCGTACCCCGGAGGGGATTTAAGTTAAACACGAGAAGAAAGCACGAGGAAAGAAAGACACGAGGAAAACGAGAAGAGAAAACGTAAAAAGGAAAAACACGCAAACAAAACAATCATGGGAATTCTTATTTAAAAGGATTCCTTTTTCTTTGCTTAATTTGTAAATAAATGTAACAACTATTATAAAAATGTGTTATAAAACGCTCTAAATGTGGAATATATAAAGTATAATAATCAAAGGATATGATGTTAGATGTTTCCGTTTAGATTTAAAGAGAATATATACCCTTTAAGATTGCAAGCGTTCTATAAAGCTTGTAATGCAGCTCTGCACCTCGGGGGGGGGGGGGGTAAAAGCCTGTTGTAGAGCGGATTTTAGTTGTGTTGATTTAGTTGAGAAGTTTAGGAGTTTAGAAGTTGAGAAGGATTTAATAATAATTCTTTCAGCCGAGACTTCACTGCGTTTAATGTCCGCATGTTCCCCTCTCCCAATAACCGCGCCTACCTCCCAAGTTGGGGAGGTCGCAGTTGTGCGAACGCCAGTGAGCTACAAATGCGAACTAATCCCCATCCTAACCTTCCCCAACTGGGGAAGGAATGCGCTTGTGTCGCCCAATTAGCGTATTCCCCTCGCCCCTTGTGGGAGAGGGCAGAATTTGTTAGCGAGCCGTGCGAGCTTAGAAATTCGGGTGAGGGGCTGAAAAATATAAGTGATTGAATGATTGATGTTGGTTGCGAGTTATTTTTATATACACCTAAACATAAACACCTCAAATTCCCCTCGCTTCTTAAACCCTCTGTAGCGCCCCCGGCCCGGCGGGGGGGGGGTGGCAAAAAGCCTGTTGTAGAGCGGATTTTAGTTGTGTTGATTTAGTTGAGAAGTTTAG
>CASFPS010000008.1 GCA_949296355.1 uncultured bacterium
ATGAGCGCTGCCGCGGCTCTCTCCCTGAATGAGGGAGAGATGGAGAGGGTGATAAACATACAAAAAACAGCACCCATCCCAACCTTCCCGGGGTAAATATATTGGTTTGGTATGTAATACTACAAGCAGGATGTATTTATCCGTGGAAGGAATGCACGCTGTCGTCCGATTAACGCATTACCAACGCCCGATAATCGCGCTTACCTCCCAAGTTGGGGAGGTCGCAGTTGTGCGAACGCCGGTGAGCTACAAATGCGGGTGGGGTTCAAACAAAACTAATCCCCATCCTAACCTTCCCCAACTGGGGAAGGAATGCGCTTGTGTCGCCCAATTAACGTATTCCCCTCGCCCTATTGGGGAGAGCGGATTTGCGGACGGAGCGGGTGAAACAGCCAAGACAGCCACCCCTCCGGATAGCGAACGGATTGAGTCGGCAGGAGCTTTGCTCCGAAGGCGAAACTCCGAGAGCGCGGAGCAAATCCAAGACAGGGAGCAGCTGTTCTTGAGCCGTCAGGCGAAAGTTACAGATGCAGGAGAGGGGCTGAATATTAACCGAACAATCACCCATCCTAGCCTTCCCTCATATAGGGAAGGAACGCGCGCTGTCGCTCAATTGGCGCATTCCCGCAGAATTGTAAATTTTTGTAACAATTTTTCTAAAAATCCTAAAGTTTTTGCTCAATTTTGCCGTAATACATAGTAAATAAGGGAAAAATTTAAAGGAAAGCGGAACTCAATATGGGAATGGCAGCATCACAAGTTAGACTTTTACAGCTGACTGGCCGAAAAAACGATATCGGCTACCAGCTTCAAAACTTGTCTTTGCAAAAAACTGCGCTTTCAAGGGATATGAAGAGAGTTACAAGAAATTATCAGAATGCACTGAATTCTAAAGTTTTAAAATGGTCTAATAACGGCGGCGCTTCTTATGTTGATTTGAGTTATGCAAATTTAATGCGCCCGGGCAGTGCAAATAAAAATAAACCTTATTTAATTACAAACAGTTCCGGCAAAGTAGTTGTAGACAGCAAGTACCAGAAATATGCAGAAATGATTTCTCCTGACGGAAAATCCGGCGGAGATTGGGATTCTGTAAGAACAGAGGTTCTGTCAAGCATAACCGGTATTTCTGCCGAAAAAATTGACAGTGCAGCTTCTGCAGAAACAAACCTTGATACAACTGCTGATAATGTAAATGCTTTAATGAAAGAAGTTGACAGATTGCAGGCTAAAGCTGAGATTTCCGGAACTGAGACTGAATTTTTGGAAGCTTGTTTTGGCTCAAGCTGGAATGGAGCACATGTATCGAACGGTGCAACAAGCGCCTCTACAATTGCTAATGATTATAACGGGGCAAGTACTGTATGGATTCTCGGAACAGATTTAAGTTCTTCTAAATCTCAACTGAAAGGTATGATTGAAACTATGGGAAGCCGTGTCAGCGCATTCCTTAGCGACGAAGATAACGAAGCTTTCCAACGGGCTTGTGAAACTACGATTAGTAATTATAATACCTATCTGGAAACCTCCGGAGAACAGTGCGGGGCAACATGCCAGACATCCTGGGATACTGATGGTTATGCTGCCGGACATTATGTTGTAAATATTAATTTATTAATCACTGAATTATTAAGAAATTACAGAACCGAGGGCGGTACAACTGACTCTAACGGAAGAGGAGATACTGTTTACTGCTGGTATGACAAAAATTCTGCTGAATATCAGGAATATGCGGAAAAATTAGCAGAACTTGAAGCAGCTAAGGAAGAATACGGCTCATTAGTTGATTCAAGCAATCAAATTCTTACAGCTGAAGAAGAAAACAGTATCAATTTCTATGACCAGCTATTCTCTGCTATTGCGGACAAAGGCTGGGTTGCAGATTCGCAGGCAGAAGACAATGATTATTTAAACAATATGCTGCAAAACAATCAGTATTACATAACAACTATGTCCTCAGAAGTTGATGAAGACGGTGAAGAATATTTGGACTATGCTACAGATATAGCTTCTAACTGCAGTAATATATTCTCTGTTAATGATTCTGACGCGCAAAATGAAGCTCTTGTTCAGTATGAGTATGAAAAAAGTGTAATTAATGAAAAAGAAGCACGTATTGACACAAGAATGGAAAATCTGCAAACAGAACAGTCTGCTATTAATGAAATGATTAAAGGTATAGAAACTGTTAAGAATGACAACACTGAAAGAACATTCGGTATATTCGCATAATGATATGTTTATGTTATAATTCCTTTATATTTTTGTGTAAAGGGATTATAAATGTTTGATTCGTTGTCTGATAAATTACAGGATATTATAGCAAAAACTGCAGGTCAAAAAGAGCTTACGCAGGATAATATGCAGGAGGCTTTGAGGGAAATCAGGCGTGCGCTTTTAGAGGCGGATGTTAACCTGAGAGTTGTAAAGGCTTTTATTTCTAATATTAAAGACAAAGCCGAGGGCGAAAATGTTCTCTCCGGCGTAAATCCTTCCCAGCAGCTTGTAAAAATCGTTCATGACGAACTTATTGAGCTTCTGGGTAAAACCGTATCTCCGCTTGATTTTTCCGGGCATCCTAATTTGATAATGATGCTGGGACTTCAGGGAAGCGGTAAGACAACTTCTTCAGCTAAACTTGCAGTTAAATTAAAAAAAGAAGGCAGAAATCCTCTTATGGTTGCCTGTGATGTTTACAGACCTGCTGCAATTACCCAGTTAAGAACTCTCGGGGAACAAATCGGGGTAGAAGTTTATTCTGAGGATTCAAAAGATGTTCAGTCTATTATACAAAATGCCATTAATTATGCTAAAGATAAAGGATTCAATACTTTGATTCTTGATACGGCAGGCCGTTTGCAGATAGATACGGATATGATGGCAGAGCTTTTGCTTATAGACAGAGTCTTTCATCCGGCGGAAAAACTTCTTGTAGTTGACTCAATGACAGGGCAGGAAGCTGTAAATGTTGCGGAAAACTTTGATGCCCAGCTAAGTATTACAGGGCTTGTCCTTACTAAATTAGACGGCGACTCCAGAGGCGGTGCAGCTTTGAGCGTTGTATACTGCACTCATAAACCTATAAAATTAACCGGTACAGGTGAAAAGCTCAATGCTCTTGAAGATTTCTATCCTGAAAGAATGGCAACGAGAATTCTCGGTATGGGGGATATTGTATCTCTTGTAGAGCGTGCGCAGGAAGTTTTTGACGAAAAAACCGCAAAAGAGATGGAAAAGAAAATGGCAAAGGCTGAATTTTCTTTTAACGATTTCTTAAAAATGCAGTCTCAGATGAAAATGTTCGGTTCAATGGATCAGCTTCTTGGCATGATTCCGGGACTCAAGATGTCTAAAGATGACAGACAGAAGATTTCTCATGAAGGCGAAAAACAGGTTAAGCGGATTGAAGTTATGATTCAGAGTATGACGCCCGAAGAGCGCGAGCATCCTGAATTAATGAATTCTTCAAGAAAGAAACGTATTGCCGAGGGTGCAGGGGTTCCTATACACGAATTGAATGTATTTATTAACCAGTTTGAACAAATGCGCAAGATGATGAAAGGTTTTTCCGACGTTAAGAAAAATATGGGTTCTATGATGGGCAAGATGGGACAGGCAGGCGCTAAGCTCACTGCTCATCAGATGATGAAAAATATGCGGAGATTTCGTTAATTAATGAGATTAATAGCAGGATTGGGAAATATTGGCGACAGATACATTTTTACAAGGCATAATGCAGGTTTTATGCTTATAGACAGTATTGCGCTTAATTCAAATCTTACATTCAGGGAAAATTCCAGATTAAAAAGTATTATGACTAATTTAAGGACTCCTAAAGAGGACTACCTGCTTATTAAACCGACAACATTTATGAATCTGTCGGGGGAGGCAGTAAGAGCTGTTATGGACTATTATAAAATACCAATTGAGGATGTCCTTATTGTGTATGATGATATATCTTTAGAGTTAGGCAGAATCCGCTTCCGCCCTAACGGCTCAGACGGCGGTCACAACGGGATTAAATCAGTGATTCAGCATCTCGGGACAAATAATATTGCAAGATTAAAAATCGGAATAGGTCCGCAGCCAAATATACCTTCTGAGGTTTTCGTTCTTCAGAATTTTTCAAAAGAAGAGCTTGAAACATTAAAGACAGTGTTAAGCAAAGCAAAGGACGGAATAGGTTGCTATTTTAAAGAAGGTATGGCAGCAGCGCAGAACAAATACAATTAAAACTCTAATCACTGTTCACTAAAGAAAGGATTTACAAATGAATATAGCAGAACAACTTGAACAAAACGAAAAATATGACGAAGCTTACGCTGAATATAAGAAACTATTGGCACAAAAGCCTTCTGATGTTGAAATTTTGTCAAAACTTGCGCATCTGGCATTAATTCTTGATAAGAAAGAAGAAGCAAAAGCTTATTATGCGATGATTTTAGAAGTTGACCCTGCTAATATTATGGCGCATGAACAATTGATTGATATTTTTGCTGACGAAGACAGGTTTAAGTATTATCTTATAAGAGGTAATATGCACGCTCTTCAGCAGCAGATGAGCCATGCAAGGAATGATTATAAAAAAGCCATCGAACACGCAAAAGATGCGCAGGAATCTCTTCCCGCAAGGTATTTGTACGCCGGCTTGTGTGAAGGACAGGGAAAATTAACCGAAGCAATTGATGAGTATTTAAAGATTTCTGATTATGATGACAAGAATCCGGTTGTGTTCTTGAAGTTAGCAGAATTGTATGAAAAAACAGAAGGGCTTGTCGCTGCTATTCAAACACTTGAGCGCGGGCGTAAAGACAGAGGGTTTAAAGATTTTGAAGAAGTTCTTGCCGGATATTATATAAGAAATTCACAGCCTGATAAAGCGTATGAACTTGCAAAAAGCGAACTTACAAAAGCAAGAGCATTGTTTGATATGGGGAAAAATGATGCAGGGTATGAAATCCTTATGAAAATTAAGGATAAGTATTCAAAAGAAAAGATTTTCCATTCGCTTTTGGCTCAGTATTATTTCCAGAAAGATATGTTTGAAGAAGCGTTCAAAGAAATTGATGAGTTTGCAAAGATTGATCCTAACTCGCCTCTGATTTACCAGATGAGAGCTTTAATCTATGAGAAAAAAGGGGATTCTTTTAACGAGCACGTAAACTGGGGTAAATACAATATTGTCCGCGGAGAAAAAGATGTTGCATTGAATGAATACCTTACTGCATACAGGTTTGATGACAAGAATATAGATTTAATTGAAACGATTGCGGCTCTATTGGAAGCAGAAGGGGATAAGACTAAAGCTGCGGAATTTTATGAAAGACTTGCGGATGTTGACCCTAAAAATAAACTTGCGCTTGAGAAGCTGGCTGTATTTAGAGAATCAATCGGCGACAACTATGGTGCTGTAGAATATATGGACAGATTAAAAGAGATTGATCCAAGAAACAAATTTGTTGCAGATAATTATGAGAAGATAAAAAACGGAGCTGAAAACGGAGGTTTTGGGGCGTTTTTGAAAAAAATATTCGGTCGAAAAATGGGAATGTGATTCTCTCATTCATTGTGGGGGGTAAATGTTTGGGTTGGTAGATAAGACTACAAACTTCGTGTCATTGTGGGGGGTAAATGTTTGGGTTGGTAGATAAGACTACAAACTTCGTGTCATTGCGGGGGTAAATGTTTGGGTTGGTAGGTGAAACTACCGGCGGGGTGTCATTGCGAGGAGCGGGAGCGACGCGGCAATCCATACAGTTATTGTTGGGTTCCACCCACCTACTATTTTTAAATGCAAAATTTGTTCAAGATTGCTTCGGGCTGAATTGCTGTTCCCTCGCAATGACGCCAGACTTGTAGGCTTACTTCATACCTGAAATCATTTACCCCTGCAATGACGACCAACTAGTAGTTTTGCCCACCAGCCCAAACATTTACCCCCGCAATGACGACCAACTAGTAGTTTTGCCCACCAGCCCAAACATTTACCCCCGCAATGACATGAATTTTAGAGGGTGAGGGAGTAACTTTCTATTGTTTGAACCCCTCACCCGAATTTCTAAGTTTCGCTCCAGCTCAACTTGAAATTCTCCCCTCTCCCACAAGGGGCGAGGGTTAGGCGTTAATCGAACGACAACGCGCGTTCCTTCCCCGGTTGGGGAAGGTTAGGATGGGGATTAGTTTTGTCTGAACCCCGCCCGCATTTGTAGCTCGCTAACGCTCGCATAACTGCGACCTCCCCAATTTGGGAGGTAGACGCGATTATCTGGCGCTGATAATGCGCTAATTGGACGACAACGCGCGTTCCTTCCCCGGTTGGGGAAGGCTAGGATGGGGATTAGTTTTGTCTGAACCCCGCCCGCATTTGTAGCTCGCTAACGCTCGCATAACTGCGACCTTCCCAACTTGGGAGGTGAGAGCGGTAATCTTCAATAATCCCTCCTGTTTTGAGCAGGAAAAGATAATAAAGTTGACAGGCAAAAATTTTGCTTATAGTCTAATATTGTATGGATCTAAAAACAGAACTTTTATCACCGGCAAGAGACAAAGAAACAGCATTAGCGGCGATTGATTGCGGAGCGGATGCGGTTTACATAGGCGCGCCCGCTTTCGGCGCAAGACAAAATGCCTGCAATTCTATTGAGGACATTAAAGAAGTTGTTAATTATGCCCATAAATTCAGAGTGAAAGTTTTTGTTACAGTAAACACAATCTTAACTGATGAAGAAGTTGAGCAGGCTCTAAAACTTGTAAAGCAGCTTGATAAAACACTCGTAGATGCAGTTATAATTCAGGATATGGGGCTTTTAAAGCGTTTGATTGATGAAGAGATTAAAATTCCTGTTCATATAAGCACCCAGTGCGACAACAGAGACCCCGAAAAAGTCACATTCTTTAATAATCTGGGTGTTTCAAGGGTTGTACTTGCGCGTGAACTCTCAATAGAACAGATAAAAGAAATCCATCAAAAAAATCCGGATTTAGAATTGGAAGCTTTTGTTCACGGAGCGCTTTGTGTTTCTTATAGCGGTCAATGCTATTTGAGCCAACATATCGGCGGTCGTTCCGCAAACAGAGGCGAATGCGCCCAGCCTTGCAGAAAAAAGTATTCTGTTGAGACTGCAGAGGGTAAAGTGTTGGCAAAAGACATATATGCACTCTGCTTAAAAGATTTTAATGCTTCTAAGCATTTAAAAGAAATGACAGAAGCAGGAATTTATTCTTTTAAAATCGAAGGACGGCTTAAAGATTCTAACTACGTGAAAAATGTGACGGCGTACTACCGGCATGAGTTGGATAAATTTTCTAACAAATCTTCTTCCGGCAAAAGCATTTACCCCTTTGAGCCAGCACCGGAAAAGAGTTTCAACCGCGGATTTACCGATTACTTTCTGGAAAAAAGAAAAGATTGCTTTAATCTTCTCTCACCAAAATCACGCGGAGAGTATTTAGGAAAAGTTGTCGATATAAAAAACGGAGCTTTAAAGATTAATACAGACAAAATTATTCATGCTCAGGACGGTTTAACTGACGGAGTTACAGGATTTCTGGTAAACAAAGTTGAAAATGGATACATTTACCCCAATAAACCGGTAGTATTTAAAAAAGGGGATAAAATATACAGAAATCTTGATATAGAATTTGAAAAACTTTTGTCACAGCCGGTAAAACGTCAAATCGCTGTCAAAGTCCTGTTAAAAGATAACATACTAAATCTTATTGATGAAGATAATGTAACTCTTCAGGTACAACTTCCCGATGGTGAACCGGCAAAAAATCCCGAGAAAATGAGAGAAAATTTTCTAAAACAGTTTTCTAAAACAGGAGAGAGTGATTTTTATATAAATGATATAAAAATAGAATCTGAAATCCCCTTCATGCCGGTCTCATCTATAAACGAATTCAGGCGCAGCGTACTGGATAAGCTTATGCAAAAGCGGCTTGCTGAATATAAGCGCGAGGAGCAGAAAAAAATGCACTATATCCCTTATTATAAGCCGGAAATTGATTACAGGGGGAATGTTCATAATACATATGCTAAAGAGTTTTACGAATTATGCGGAGCAAAAGTTACGGAAATGTCGTTTGAAAGCTCCCGACCGCTACGTGAGGTTGAACTTATGCGTACAAAGCACTGTATAAAGTACGCTCTTAATATGTGTAAATCTCCTGAAAAGCTGGTCTTAAGAGATGAATTCGGGAAAATTTACCCCCTGAAATTTGACTGCACAAAGTGTGAAATGGCAGTATTGGGGTAAATTATTGTTGCCCTTGAGCTTCCTGGGCTGCTTGTGCTGCTGCCTGAGCTTCTTTTTGAGCTTTTAATTGTGCAGCATACTGAGCTTTTATTGTTTCCCATTCTTCAGCCGACTCAATCTCATTTAAAGCCTCCAGAGTTTTTTCGTACTCAGCTATCTGCTGCTCCAGCTGGGTTATGTATTCTTCTCCCTGTTCTTTCGTTAATTGTGTAAGAGAGCCGAACATCGGTATAGAATATTCTCTGTCCCATTGTCCCATTGTTAACGGAACTGCTGCTGCAGGATGTGTCAATGCTTTTCCGGCATAACTTCTTAATGCTCCGAATGACGCATTACTTCCGCCGATGTAGTTACTGTATTCATTTTTTAACCAGGTTGAACTCTTGAATAATGATTTGAATTTTATGGAATTACAAATTGCAAGTTCATTTTCTGCCGCAAGCTTTTGAGCCTTCAAGTTATTAAGTGTATTTTTGAGACCTGTAATCTTTCTCCGGCTTGTTGCCCGTGCAATTTTCTCCTCAACTTCTGCAATTTTAGTCGTTAAATTTTCTATTTTACTGCTTAGATTTTGTATACCGGCTTTTAATTTGTCTTTAGTATTGTATTTTGCACGAACTGTTGCATCTGTGTATTCATTCAATTCTCTTCTGTGAGAATCAGGATGTTTTGAGAAGCTGCGCATCTGAGCTTCTTTGAATTGATTCAATTTCTTAAGATCTTTGATATAAGATTTTTGCATTGCTTGTATTTCTTTTTGGAATACTTCAAAGCTTTGACCGGAAATTGATTGTCCATTAATTTCGTAACTGCCGCTTGAATTTTGTGTATAAGAAGAAAGCTTTTCCTGATTTCTGATACCTGAATTTTCCGTGTTAAGTCTGTCAAATTCCGTTTTTGACTTGAATCCTGAAATTGAACGGAGTTCGTTCAGGTTGCTTTCAAGCATTGCTTTTTGTTCCTGTAATAATGTACGCTTTGCGGCATTAGTTTCTGCTGCAATTTGACTATTTAGTTCTGAAATTCTGTTATTCAAAGATGTTTCCATCTCTGCATATTTATCCTGATATCTTTTGCTCCAGTTATTGACATTATTAACTGCAGTGTTAACTTTATTAGCATAAGCTTTGCCAAACCCTTTAATACCGCGGCCGTTTGCAGCAATAAGCACTTTGTCTGCCTGCATAGCATTTGTTGTTGCCTTAAATGCGTTAACTGTCATGTCTCTCGTTGCCTGAGATATTACCTCTATAGGTTTTCCTAATCCTGTTCTTGCTTTAGCAACTGCCGAGATACCCATAGTTGTTGTATTAGTACCTGATGCTTTTGCTGCAGCACTTACTGATTTACCAAGTCCTCTGAGACCGATTGCGGAGGATATACCGACAAATGCACCGGAACAAATATCCTGTCTTGCCTGCTCTTTCGCCTCTTCTGTTTTAGCTTTGTTGAGTTTTGATATACCTTTGGCAACGCCGACACCGCCGCTTACGACTCCGTAAGCCAACAAGCCGTATCCGATAGCAGGACCCACTACCGGAATAAATGTTGCTCCGATTGCAGCTGCTGTAATTGCTACGTTTTTAAGACATTTTTTCCAGCTCCATTTACCGTTTTCATCAAAGCCGATTAAACTCTTGCCCATGTTCTTCAAGGCAGAACCTGCAGAACATACCCACTCGCCGGCTTTTGCCCAGAACCCTTTCTTTTTAGGCTTTGAGGCTTCTTTGTCAATGCTGCCGTCTTCTTTTAATTTTGGTCCTTCAAGTTTTGCGTTTTCTACGACGTAACTGCCGTCAGCTTTTTTTCCTTTTTTTATATTCTTAATTATATTTTCTTGTGCTTCTATTAATTCTTTAGTTTTTTTCACTTCTTCCGAACGTTCATCCAGAAAAGCAGATTTTTTTGCTTCTTCTTCCTGCCTTTTTAATTCTTCTTTTTTCCATGCCTCATAGGAATCCGGAGCTGTTGAGTCTGATGATGACGAAGTTCCAAACCATGGCATTTGAAAATTCCCGAATCCCCCGTTCCATCCGCCAACAGGGGAAAATGTATTGAATGTGAAATTACTAGGATCCCACAATGGTTTATTTAAACTGTAATTATAAGATGACATATTTTCTCCCTATTTTATCCCTTATATATAAGAAGTTAAGGAGAGGTGAAAAAATTGCCTTTTCTTAACAAAAATTTACAATAAATATTTATTTTAGCTATGGTGTATTATATATGTTTAGGATAGAATTGATTTATGAAGTGTGGTTTTGTAACAATATTAGGGCGTCCTAATGTTGGCAAATCTACTCTTTTGAATCAGATGCTGGGACAGAAGATAGTTATTGCAACAGACAAGGCGCAAACTACGAGGAAAAGAATTAAAGGAGTTTTAACCGAAGAGTGTGGACAAATAGTCTTTGTAGACACCCCGGGGGTTCATCGTCCTCTGGACAAGCTGGGAGAATTTTTACTTGATGAGGCAAAAGTTGCGGTACCGGATGCGGATTTAATTTTATTTTTAGTCGACGGATCTGAACCCGCCGGCAAGGGAGACAAATGGATAGTGGAAAATATCCTTAAAGATATTAAAATACCTGTAATACTTGTTATGAATAAAGTTGATAAAGTTAAAAATACACAAAAAATAGAAGAGAATTTAATGTCATACAAAACTCTGTTTAAAGAAAATATTCCGCTTGTGAGAATATCCGCAAAAACAGGCAGAAATAAAGACACGCTTCTGGATAATATCTTTAAGAAGCTTCCGGAGGGAGAAATGCTTTATCCTGCGGATATTGTGACAGAAGAAAATATGCGCGGTATTGCAGAAGAGATTATAAGAGAGAAAATCCTCATCCATACAGAGGATGAAATTCCACACTCAGTTGTGATTAAAATAGATAAGTATGAAGAGTGTGTGGACATAGATAGAATCTATGCAATTATTTATTGCGAACAGAAGAGCCAAAAAGGCATTTTGATAGGTAAAGGCGGTGCTTTATTAAAGAAAATCGGAACCGAAGCCCGTCAGGAATTGGAAGAAATTGTTGAAAAAAAGGTTTATTTAAACCTTGAGGTAAAAGTTGAAAAAGATTGGCGTAAAAAAGAAAAATTATTAAAAAATTTCGGGTTTAAATCCCCTGATTAATAGCAAAAAAGGTTTTTATGTGTTTTATTAATAATATAAAGTGTGTGTGAAAAAGAGAAGTATAAAATGTATAAAAAAGCAATAAATCATGAGTATATAAACAGTGTGTGTTAGGAGATTTTGGAATGAAAGTTGAAAACATTGGTGTTACATTAGGAACAAACAATCGGACAATTAAGAAATCAAAAGATCAAAATTACAGTTACCCTGCGTTTAGACGTAACTGGGCAGAACATGCAAGCTGGGGTGCCAATTATTTAAAGAAATCCGGAACAACTAATTTTAAATTGTTCTCTTTTCCGGATGCAAAAGCAGTATTTGTAGAAGTTGCAGAAAATGCAGCCGTAAAATTGGCAAATATTCGAGAAAGATTTATTACTGTTTTAGGACTTGCCGGAGCCGCAGGTGCTTCTGCAGCTGCAGGAAATATTGAAGCAAAGCCTATTGACAGTAAATCAAGAGTTTTTCCTATGGAAAATAAAGGAGATGGTGTTTTTCAGGTTGATAATGTTCAGGCAAAACCCGGAGACAAATACCGCTATATTATCGTAACAAAAGATAATCAGGTAAATATGGTAAAAGATCCGTATTCCAAGAAGCAGGATAATATCCACGGCTGGAGTACGGTTTATAATCCGGATGGATACAAGTGGAAAAACACAGGCTGGTTAGAAGGCAAAGACCCGAGAAGAATTGTAAGAAAAGGAAACGAACCTTTAAGAGGCTTGGAAAAGCTTATTATAGATGAAGTTAATATTCCTACGCTGACAAAAGAAGGCACATTTGAAAGTGCAAAGGCCAGAATTGATGAAATCGCAAGAAAAGGCATTGCAACGGCTATAGAGCTTATGCCTATTGAAAATACATTTTCAAAACAGTGGGGGTACGACGGAGTAGACAAATTTGCAGTAAATTCAAATCTCGGAACTCCTGAACAATTAAAAGAATTAATTGACCATGCTCACGGTAAAGGTTTGAATGTTATTATAGATATGGTACCAAACCACATGGGACCTGACGGAGATTACCTTGCACAAACAGGACCTTATATAAAAGGTCCGGGAGAGTTCGGTAATCTTTTAAATTATGAAGGAAAAGATAACAGATATGTCCGCGACTGGATGACAAATGCCGCTCTCTGGTGGGCAACAGAATTTAAAGTTGACGGCTTGAGATTCGATTTAACCAACAAAACAGGTTCTGATTACCTTTTAAGACAGATTGCCGTCGAACTTAACGAGCATGCTCCTAATGTATTTCTAATTGCAGAAGACCATGAGAAAAAACGTCATTCAATTACAAGCTATTACAAAAATCCTAATGCAGACCATGCCGGAGAACTCAATTTTATAGATTCAAGCGTGGATAATATTACAAAAGGGTGGCTTACATACCCTTGGAGTATCGGATTTGACAGCGAGTGGGATTCTCAGTATAAAGATGCGGTAAGCAGAGCTGCACTTGAACCTAACAGATTTACAATAGATGATCTGGATAAATATATCAAAACATCTCATTACCGTGTAAAATACGCATACAGCCATGATGAAATCGGAAACGAAGATGGTACAAGATTTATTCCTAAATATATGAGCCGTCACCTCGGTTTATTCTTTAACGTAAACGGTCTGGACGATGCAGAAAAGGGACAGAATGCAGCAAAAGCAGCCCAGGATCTTGCAGAATTAGTTGTATCCAAAGATTTTGCAAAAATGTCTGATGAAAAGCTTGCTGAAGCTGAAAGAGATTACGGTATTCATAGATTTATCTCCAAGCAGGAGTTAACAGATGTATTTAAAACAGCATTTGCAAAACAAAAAATCATGCTTGGAACTATAATGACAACACCCGGTCCGAAGATGTTCTTCCAGGGTGATGATGAAATGGATTTGTCTTACTTCAAATTCTTCCGTGAGCTTTCTGATGATAAAGCAAAGAGAAAAGATAATCCGAACCTTGTAAAAGAAGAAATTAAGAAAAAAGGGTATGACACCCTGGAAGCTGTTGCGCGACCTGAATCAACTCTCGGTACTGTTGAGCCGGAAGGTATGTTTAGAGACATAGATGACCAGATGATAGAGTTTAATGCTGACTTAAGAGAGCTTCTGGACAAATATCCGGTTCTGGCTAAAGGTGAGATGATTGCGACTTACAAAGATAATTACCATATGGTTCATGCTCATCAGTTGAAGCTTGATGGTGAAGAACTTTTGATAATCAAGAACTTCGGGCAGGGCTTCCACAGCCATACTTATAATTATGCGGGTTTCCCTAAATATGGTACATGGCAGGAAATATTCAACAGTGATGCTAAAGAATACGGCGGATCCGGATATTCAAACGCTAAGAGAACTATTACGCATAATAATCAAAATCTTTCACTTGCACCGAATAGTTTCACAATCTTAAAGAAAATCAAATAATGTAAAAAACTTAGACATTTAAAAGGGCTACAGCGTATATACGCTGTAGCCCTTTACAAATACATGCTTCATGATATTATTGTAAAAAAAGGAAAGAATAATGGCATTAACTTTAAAGAGACATCATCATACTCATGCGAACCCGGAAGGGCTCGGAGTTTTTGTGCATCTCTTCTAAAACTCCTTTCCCCACTCGGCTCTTTCGGGATATTCAAGAGAGAATGTAAAGAGTACGATTACCAAGGAGAAATTTAAAAAATGTCATTAGTAAATATAATATCTGCAATAGGGAATAATTCCAGTATTTACCCTCTTATTGTACGTGACTGCGGGATTGAGAACCCTGTAAAAATCGGAATGACTTATAATCAGAACCTCAAAGATTCCAAACAGATGGCAAACAATGCTTTAAGGGAACGTACAATAGATGAGTACGGCTCGTCTATTGTGTGGCTGGGAGGAATCCCCGTTATGAACAAGGTTTGTGACTGGATGATTAAAAAATCCGGATTTGATCCGGAGGTAAATGTTAATTTATTGAAAGAGGACGGCAAACAGGGGCTTAAGTATAATATTGATAAGTTTAGAAAGTCGGCACCGGATGAGGTTAAGAGTCTGGAAAAAGTTTTAAGCAATAAATCAAAATACCAGAAGCTTCTTGCCGGCAAATTTGTTCTATCGACTGCAATTCCTGTCCTGCTTATGGGATATATTCTACCTAAATCCAATTTTGCTCTGACAGCGAAGCTTAAGAAAAAACAGGAGGCAGTTAAACCGATTGTAGAAAAAACTATGGCTGCAGAGAGAACTTATCAGCTTCCTGCTGACAGTTCTAATCCTTCTTTTAAGGGTGTTGTATCAGCGCTTGCAAATATGTCAACGGTTAATAAAATGGCTGTAACTGACGGCGGGCTTACAATCGGGCGTGTCGGAACGGCAAGAAATAAATACGAAAAACTTGAAAACGGGTTTAAGATGACTATGATGATGTTTTTAAACTTTGTGGCTCCAATCTGGATTGCAAAAGGATTTGACTCTATTTCAGGGAAATTATTTAACACAAATGTCAACCTTGATCCAATGCTTATGAATGACAAAACCTTCATTAATTCTATAAAGGACGGAACTTTAAATATTCCAAAAGAAAATTATATTGATTATCTTGATAAGAATCCTGATTCGCAAATTTCCAAACTGTGCGAAAAATATTGCGGGGTCAGATATTTAAAAAACAGGGTGAGAGACCCGAGAGCCTATGTTGACGAAAAACGAATTGAAAAATTCTTAACAGAAGTGGAAAAATTTGCAAAAGAAGCAAAAGCAACGAATAATATAGATAAATACGCAAAAAAAGCTCTTATGGTAAAATCAGCAAATATTCTCGCTAATGTCGGAATTAGCAGTATTTTGCTTGCGGTTGCGCTTCCTAAGCTTACTTTTGTTTTAAGAAAGAAAGTTACAGGTTCAGACGCGGAGCCGGGCTTAAAAGGGTAAGATACAAAAACCCGTTAAAACTTTTCGCCGTGGAAGTCAGTACCGCCTGTTTGGATTAATTCAGGGTATTTATCAGCAATTCTTTTAACGTCCCTGGAGGAATGGAATTTTACAATCTTCCTGAACCTTGGATACGGGTAGTAGACTTCTATCCCGTCTAACCCGTATTTCATAAGTTTTTTTACCAACCTCTCTAAGCTTACTGCCCAGTAGCATGCCGGATGCGCAAGTACGGCAATTCCTCCGGCTTCGTGAATTGCATTGATTAGTTTAGGAACATTCCGCCTTGCAAACAGCCGTATTATATCACCTTCGGTTTCTGCTCTGTTTTTTGCAAGAAATGGGCTGAGAGCCGGATGATTCACATCAATCCCGTACGCTAAAAGATGTATAAAAACATAACCGAACCAGCAGTCGAATTCCGCCCCTGTTACAAGAATTTCATCCTGATACTTTTTATGCCCCTCAACCGTATTGTGGTCGGTAATAGATATAAGTTTATACCCTTTATCTTTTGCGCTGTCTATAATTTCTTTAAAATCGGCTTTTCCGTCAGAGTAATTTGAATGGATATGCAAATCGACTTTTCCGGACAAAAAATCTTCTCTTGTTAAATTTTTCATAATAATATCTTTATACTACAATAGGGTAGAAAAGAGAAGCGGAGATAAAAATGTCTAAAAAAAATAACACACCTCTCGGAATTTTTACCGAATCAATCGGATTGTATTTTTCTAACTTTGATAAATTTATGAAGTACATGACCTTCCCTGTACTCGGGCAGCTTGCAGGACTTTTGCTTGTATTTTTAATAACGTATCTTTACACAAAAAACCTGCCTCCGTTGATTGACAAATTTTCCGGTCTGAATAATTTTAACGTACTTATTCTGCTCTCAATTCTTATAACCCTTCCGGGGCTTGCTATATTTGTAAAAGCTTTCTGGGAATATCTTGTTGCGTACGGGGCAATAAATTCCATGTTTGATAATATGCAGAAATCCGGACGGGTATATGATTTTGGCGCTCATACGGAATTAATTAAAAGAAGAACCATTCCTTATATCGGCTTATGGTTCCTGTTCGGAATATTTTCCGCCGCATCATTCTGCCCGCTTTTCTGGATAATCTGCGGAATACTTGCGGTTTATTTTGTACTGGTATTTCAGGTATTCACTTTTGAGCCTGTGCTTTCACCTATCGGGTGTGTAAAAAGAAGCTTAACTCTTGTTAAAGGTCATTTTGCTTCAACTTTTATGCTGATGGCTCTTGCAGGAGCCTTAACTTATATATTTATTCCGCAGCTTTTTATAAAAGTTTTTGATTTAACAGGAGTTAATAATTTTATTGCAAAAGGGATAATTCCTGTTATTTCAGAGCTTCCGATGCCGGATTTAACGCAATACGGAGTAAAGTCTCCGACTGAATACGATATTGCGATTTTTACAATAAAGGTTTTTGCAGCGCAAATATTGATTCAATATACTCTTCCGCTGCGCTCTATTTTATGGTCTCTCTGGTACAGAGAACTCGGCGGTTCTTTTTCTAATCCCTCCGCTGGAGTGCAGACAAAAAAATCATCAAAAAAGCGCCCGAGTGAAAAACTTATGGAAGAATCCCATAAAAAATACGGAAAGAAAAAGTTAGACAGAAATATTCTCAGGCGTGCTGCCGAGAAGGATGATGAGACTTAAGTTTATAAACTGTAAAAATTAGTCCCTCTCCGATTTCTGCTTGTTTTTCATAGTTATTTAAAACGTATTCCATAATTTTTGTGGCATAATCTTTTCCAAAATATGAGTAATAATAAATTGAAGTATCATAATTGCTGACAATAATATATTCAGGCTTTTTGATATCAAGACGCTTAATTATCACATCTTCGCCGAAAGTTTCCACATACAAAGGTATAAGCGAATAGAATTTGTTATCCGAATCTTTTGAGGCTAAGACATTTACGCCGAGACATTCCGGATACACAAGAACCTTATCCTCCGGCTTTGTATTGGATGAAATGTATTCAACAAGCGGTTTTATGGAATTGCCGTTATAAGGTGACGTGTATATTGAGCCTGTAGAAGCTGTTATTTTTACGTTTTTAGAATAAAGTGTTTGAAGGTTCTTTATCCCGAAAGAAATTCCGCAAAGGACAAGGACAATAAGCGCCTGACTCCTTATACGTTTTGGCAGCAGTATAAATACTGAAATAAGCGCAAAAGGCAGAAAATAAATACCGTAAGATTGCATTGTAAGCGCAAAAAATATTTTTACGGACAAAAGCAGAGAGGCAAGTACAAAGAATTTTTCTTTCTTAGAAAGCTCCGTAAATCTGGCTACATATAAAATTAAAATCAACGGGAAAATATAGATAAGAATTTCCGGCGTAAAAATATAATAGCAATAAGCGAAAACCAGCGGGTAAACCAGCCAATTTCTCAAATAATATAAAACTGCTGCAGGGATTGCAAATTTGATAAAGTTTTCCAGATAAATAGGAATTAACTCCGGTCTGAATACAAGCCCCGTTACGGAATAGAACCAGTAAAGAGTTTTAGTGGCGCTCATTGCCATTGTAAGCTGGTATGAGACTATAAGATTTTTAATACCTGCACCCTGAATAAGCAGTGGTAAAAATGTTACTACGATGGGAACAAACAAAGCAAGAATATTTTTCCGGAGATTTTTCTTACCTGCAATATAGAATAATAACGGCAAAAGAAGCAAAAATTCATACTTTGAGCAAATTGCAAATGAATACATTAGAAATGAGAGAGGATATTTGTCATTTAAAGCAAAGTACAGAGATAACAGAATAAACAATAATCCGTAAAGCATTCCGTAAGAATACGGGAAAAAGCAGTTAAAAACGTTTCCTGAAATGACTGCAGCACAAATAAAAAACAATACTATGCAAAAAGAAATGTTTCTATTGAAAAATTTATTCGATATAAAAAACGTAAGATTAGAAACTCCTAAAGTGGCAAAAAGTCCTGCAAAATACAAAACTGAAAGTTTTACACCGAAAATTTTAAAAAGCAGCGCATTAAACAGATACGCAAACGGAGCGTAAATATTAAAGATATTTTTATACAAAACCTGACCTTTAATAATTTGAGCAGGAATATAGACTTCCCTGAAGGAGTCAAAAATAACATCTCCAAACCTTCCGTAACCAAGTATAAAAGCCAGAATTATTAACAAATTAATTAATACAATCTGCCGGTGTTTTTTAAAAAAAGCCTTCTCCATAAAACTTATCGTAACAAAGCTTTACAAATAAAGCAATTTTTTAACAAAAAATAACTTTATATATATGTGTGTTAGTGAAAGGTATTTTGATATGACGAACCCGTTTACATTAAACAATTTGTATTCTCACGGAATCATAGATTATGTACCGTATGATTTATGCAATGGAGTTAACGTATCTTCCGGGATTGCAAATCCTTATCTTCAAAGTGCAATGCAGGGCTCTTTATATCAAAATCACGGAATGTACGGAGACAGTTTTACATACTCTTCCCCGTTCGGTATGCGGCAGCTTGCCGTAAATTCTCAGGCGGGGAAAAATGCGTGGGGTATGCAGGGAATAGGTACTGAATCAAGCGCCGGATTAAACGCTTTCGGACTCGGCGGAATAGGAACAAATTCTCAAGCAGGTGTAAATGCATGGGGCGGGTTTAATGACGTAGGCGGAAATGTTTCCGCACATTTAGACGGCACTCTTTCGTTCTTTGATAGAATTCCAAAGGCAGTAAAAGGAATTGCAGCAGGACTTCTTATGATAGGTTCGCTGGCTCTTGTATTCAGGGGCAAGAAAAAGCCGCCTGTTCAAAAAACAAGTTTCTTTTCTAAGTTGAATCCGGTTAACTGGTTCAAGAAAACAAAAGTTTAGCATAAATAACCTTATTAAAATACCTTATTAATTAACCAAATTTATACGCCTCCGGGCGTTTTTTTTATGGTAATATATTTCTGTATGAAGAGATTTCTATTTGCATTAGCTGTATTAATATTTACCACAATCAATGTTCAGGCTGAGGTTGTGAATGTTGATTTAGACAAAATGATTGAAATAGGGCTTAATGAAAATTGTGATTTAAAAATGAAGCGTCTTGAACTTGATGCTGCAAAAAAAGATATAAAAATTGCAAACAGACTGCAGAACCCCGAGATTCAATCAAATGTTGTTCTGGGTAATGTTGCCCTCGGAAACGCTTCTCAAGCCGGAGTTAATCTTCCGATAGAAGTTTTAAAGCGCGGAATTAGAAAAAAGATTGCCGAAAAAGAGTATTCTATAAAAGAAACAGAACTTATGCAGGCGGAACACAATTACAAATTGCAGATTATGCAGGCATATTTTGATGTTTTGTATGCAAAATCTGTATATAAAATACAGGAGGACCGCCTTAAACTGTTTAAAGACCTTGTAAAAATTACAACTGAGAAGCCTAAATATCCTTCTTACGAGATTGATAATTTAAAAGCCGATATTCAGTACGGGCAGCAGCTTATAGAAGTTAACAGGGCTAAGGCTAATGTTTTTGCTAAACAATTTGACCTTAACAAGGTCTTGAATACCGGAAAAGATGATGTTATGTATGATACACTTGAGGATTCACTTATCGGACATAGTGCATTTTTGGATATAAAGCTTCCCGAGTATAAGTTTCTGGAAAATACTGCGCTTCAATACAGTTATATTATAAAGCTTTCGGATATGAATATAAAAAAATCTCAGGATGAAGTATTGCAGGCAAAAAGAAACAGAGTTCCCGATATAAGTGTTGCTGGCGGATATGCTTGGCAGGCATATAGAAACACAACAAATAACTATGGCGGCGCTTATGTAGGATTCGGGATGGATGTTCCGATTCTTTATAACTTCACTCCGGAAATACAAAAGGCTGAAATATTTCTTGAAAGGAGCAAAGTTAACAAAAAAGCTTATGAATATCAATTAAAGTATGAACTAAAAAAAGATTACAATATTTTTAAGTATTCTGCCGAGAATATGGAACATTCAAAAAAAATACTCGAAGATTCCGAAAAAATTGTTAAGCTTTCAACAGAAGGGTATATTAAGGGCAAAAATTCCTATACTGATTTAGTAATTAATGAAAACGGGCATCAGGAAGTTCTAAGCCAGTATCTTGCATCTATGTCCAGACATTTTTATTCTTATCTGGAATTAATGCAGGATATCGGGCATGATATTTTGATAGAAGAGGATTTGTTATGATAAAACTTGTTGCAACTGATATTGACGGTACGCTTTTAATTCCTGAAGGGAATTTTACCGAAGGAGTAAAACAGTGTGTTCGCAAATTATGCAATAAAGGAATAAAAGTTGTCCTTGTAACCGGCAGGATGAACGCTGCAGCAACAAGGATTGCAAAAGATTTAGGGCTTGATACTCCTGTTGTATCTTATCAGGGCGGATTAATAAAGTATCAGGATAAAACCCTCTACGAGAGATGCCTGACACCGGAGCAGACAGAGAAAATTCTCGATTGGGCAAAAGAGGAAAACATTCATATAAATTTGTATAACGATGATATTTTGTATTCTGAAAAAGAGTGTTATGAAATTGAGCGCTATTGCAATAATTTGCATACAGAGTATGAAATTTGCGCCTTTAAAGATATAAAAAAAGACAAGGTTAATAAACTCCTTGCAATTGATTATTCTAATCCGGATAAAATCGACAGGTTAGAAAAAGAATTGCCGGAGATTTTTCCTGAACTTTATATAGTTAAATCAACTCCGTATTTCCTTGAATTTTCAAACAAAGAAGCTTCAAAATACTGTGCTGTACAATTCCTGCAAAATTATTGGGGAATAAAAGAAGATGAGACTTTAACAATAGGCGACCAAAACAACGACATTGCCCTCTTAAAAGCCGGCGGAGTACGTGTTGCAATGGGTAATGCAACAGAAGAATTAAAGCAGGTCGCAAATTATACGACAGACACTGTTTTTAATGACGGGTTTGTAAAAGCAATGGAAAGATTTTGTTAAGAATATACAAACGGCGGACCGTTTTTGATTTCAAACAAAATATTGTCGGCTATAATTTTTAACTCTTCGTTGGATTTTCCGTTTTCTTTTTGCTTGAAAAACTCATCGCATAAAGGTTCTATTGCAGATTCTTTTTTTGCTTTAAAGTTACGAAGTTCGGTAGAAACAAGCCTGTTTTGCAGATTTAATTCAATCTGCGCGTTGTATTTTTTTACCTGAACTTCTTTTACAGCTTCCGCTGCTGCTTTGCCGCCGTAAGCAAGTGCCGAAATTCCCGCAATTCCGAAAAATAAATTCTTAAACTGCGGATTTTTAGGATTCATAAGCCAGTCATAGAAGAACGAGAGATAGTCATTTACGTGGGAAAAATAAGTAATTTTATTTCTGCCGCTTCCGCCCATCATCGGATTAACCTTTTCAGTTGCCTGATTCATACTGTCAAGAAGCCTGTTTAAATACTCTGCCTTCTCCTTTGGAGGCAAATTCATTTTATCTACGGTTTGCTTAACTTCATCAGGTCTTGCATAAACAGATTCCAGAAGATTTTCTATAAGAAGCTTGTACGCATCTTTTCCGGTCAAAACTTCTCCGTTATGCCCCTGAATTTCTCCTATCGGCTTATTTTTATTAAAATCATCTATTACATTATCCAGCCCTTTTCTGGTATTTTTAAGCCCTTTTGTAATAAATTCATCACTTTTTCTGATGTTTCTAACTGCCCAGTAGCCGAGTCCTAAAATTGAAAGCAGCGTTATTCCGCCTGCCAGCAAAAAAGATTTGTTATCATTATTTTTATCTTGTTTTTCTTTGGCTTTAAAAGAAGTATTTTCGTACGGTTTTTCCGGCGCAAGCTCTTCTGAAAACGCTTTGGCTTTAGAAGAGAGCATACTCCTTATAATCTGAATTTTTCCGGAAAAAGAGCGTGTTTCAACCGCAATCAGGTTTTCCTGCAAATTCTTCTGAATATCAGCCTCCTGTTTTTTGACCCAGACCTCCTTAAACCCGTCAATAAATATTTTTCCCATAAAAGCCATTGAGCCTAATGTAATCACGCCCAGTGATGCGAGGATTGTTTTCCTGCTCGGAGATTGAATCATACTAAAAATACTCTGGTGAATCTCGTCATTAATACAGTGGTTTCTTGTAATTCCCGGCAGCAGATATTCTTTTGAACTCTCCAATTTGCCTTTGGAAAACTTTTTCATCATTGCGGTAAATCCGCCCAGCAAAGCCATCACACCTACTGTCGCCGCGCACAATGGCAGAAGCGGACTTTTGTTTTTATCCTCTTTTTCGTAAACACCGGAAGGAAGTGGAATTTCATCAGATATTACAAGCGTATCGTAAGTTTCGTTAAGTGGTGATGACTTTGGTCCTTCAAGCAGCGGGTCTTTGACAAACGTGTTTACAATAACACCTTCTTTAACATAGGTGTCATTCTTTTTTTGAGTATTGGTCATATTTTTCTGGTGTCTTGAAGATTCAAGATCCAGATTCACTTTCGGTATCATCTTTTTTCTTTCTTCGCATGATTTTGTGCAGTATGGTTTTTAGATTAAAGATTTTTTTATCTTCATCAATTTTTGTATCATCGTCTTTTGTGTTATTTCTTTTAAAAATCTTAAAAAGTCCTTCCAGCTTTGATTTTACCGTGCTTACGATTTCAGAGACTTTTTTTTCAATAAAAGCCTTGGCTTCCCCGAATACAGCATTAAGCTTATCCTGAATATCGACCAGTTTCTGTTTGATTTGAGATAGTTTGTCTCTAATATTAGAAATTACATTAAGGACAGCAGCTATACCTTTTATAAGGTTATTTACTCCGCCGACGACGATATTACTAATTGTATACGCAACAGGTTTTAAAATAAAGCCGGTTGAACTTTGATTGATAAAATCAATCATTTTTTGCGCTAATTTCTCCAGGTTTTGCTGAAACTGCAAAAGCTGTTGCGCATGGTTGAGCAGATTTTTTTCATGAGCTTCAAGCCTCTGTTCTCTTGCCCTCATCATTGCGCCAATCATTGCACACTGATGGTAACTCCATTCTCCGGCTTTTTGCGGGCGTTCGCCCATTCTTGTGCTGCCTCCGCCGCCCATACCCGAACAAATAGGACAGGCGCCCGGCGACATTCCGTGCGGACAGGTTCCTGTATTAACTTTTCCGGCTCCGGCTGATATTCCTGCCAATAAAAAACTTCCTTTACTGCTTTTTAGTTTATCTTATGTATTGTTTTGAGGGAAATTTTGCCGCAGTAATAGAAAGCTACATACAAAACTGTGACTCGCAGTATTGTTTTAAGATTAGCCCCCACCCTCCCCTATGAAGGGATGGAACGAGAGCTCTTGAGCATTCCGGCTTTTACGGCTGCGGCACAGTCACGGAATTCCACCGTAGTTTCCCCGTATTTAGTTTTCTTTATCGTATGATAAGGATAAATCTTTGTCAAAATAAATAATTAAAGTTAAAGGGATTCTTCTCAAGACCTCAATATAGCAATAGTAGTGTGGAGCTTGCTCCACAAGCGTTGTGCAAATTTATTATAAATTAAATTTTGTGGAGCAAGCTCCACACTACTGAGACTGTTGTTTAATTATTGCGTTATCTTGAGAAATTGTGCTCATCTCTCCGGCGGGGAGGTCGCTGTTGTGTGAGCGTTAGCGAGCTACAAATGCGGGAGGGGGTAAATTCTTTGATTAGTAATCGTGCTTCAGCCCGACAAAAGCTCTGTAAATATATGGTTTCACCCAACCTGCATTTCTCCCCCTTTATTCTGCTTTTGCTTTATAATACAATATTGTCATTATGCTGGTCAGAAATTTTTATATAAAAGATATTGCAAATATTGCAGGACCTATTATTCTGGGTAATTTAGGCTTCATTATGATAGGGGTCGGAGATGTTATTGTTGCGGGAAGGTATTCAACTGATACACTTGCGGCTGTAAGTCTTGCAACTGCTATTATTAACTGCATTATGATATTCGGAATCGGAATATTAGGGAGCACTTCCGCAATTCTTTCCAATTACCGGGGAGCGGGAAAAGAAGCTGAAAAGTATTTTTATCCTTCGTTAAAATTTGCTTCTATTCTCTCTGTAATAATGTCAATTCTAATAGCGGCATTCATTCCGCTTATTGACAAATTTGGGTTTGAAGCAAAACTTGTGCCTTTAATCAAGGACTATTTCTGGATAACTGCTTTTTCAACTTTCGGCGCTTATATTCATTGTGTCGTAAAAGAGTTTTTGCAGGCATTTGAGATTGTTGTTTTTCCGAATATTCTCACTGTCATCTGCATTTTTGTTAACCTCGGATTAAATATCCTTCTGGCGTTCGGCTGGGGAATAATTCCGGAGATGGGTACTGCAGGGCTTGCACTTGCAAGTTTAATTACAAGATATATTATGGGAATTGTGCTTTTAATTTATTGCTATAAAAAAGTAAATATCAAACACCACAAGGATAAAAATTATTACAAAGATATGCTCCGTGTCGGCGTTCCGGCATCTCTTGCGGTTATGATAGAGTTTATCGGGTTTAATGCTATTACAATAATTTTAGGCAGAATCTCAGGGATTTACGCAGCGGCTCAAAATATTGTCTGCACTCTCACCAGCGTGTCATTTATGGTACCGCTTGCAATTTCAAACGCAACCGCTGTTAAAGTCGGGTTTGCAAACGGAGCTAAGTATTTTAAATCGCTTAAAACTTACGCTTATACAGGTATTGCTATGTGTGTAGCATTTATGACCTGTTCTGCAATTGTTGTCGGAATTTTTCCGGAACTTCTGTTAAGTTTGTTTACAAAAGATGCAGAGCTTGTTGAAGTTTGTATCCCTGTAGTTTATATGTTGTGTGCATTTCAAGTTTTTGACGGCTTGCAGGTAGCGCTTGCCGGAGTGTTTAAAGGGATAAAACAAACCGGAGTTGTAATGCTTGCGAACTTTATTGCTTACTGGCTTATATCAATTCCTCTCGGGTGTTACTTCGGGCTTAAATTAAAATTAAATCTTTTAGGATTCTGGTACAGTCTTGGTATTTCTGCCGTTGTTTTGTGTACAATAATGTTAGTAACACTTATTAAGAAATTCAAAACGGAGTACAAAGAAACATCATGCCGCACTTCTTTATAGGCGGAGGGGTAAATCCCGGGGTAAATAAGGAAGAAAATCCCAACAAAATTGAACCGCCTCTGATTACAATAAAAGATTCTGATAATTACCGGCATATTGCACGTTCGCTGCGTGCTAGGGCGGGAGAAAAGCTTTTGCTTATTGATGATAATCAGATTCAGTATGAAACAGTGATAAAAGAGATTAACTCTAAAGAAATTATTTGCGAGATTCAAAAATCTTACCCGTCAAAAAGGGATCTGGATTTTGACTTATATTTAGCTCAAAGCCCCTTGAGAAGTGACTCTCAACTTACGATTATGGAAAAAGCAACAGAGCTTGGTATAAGAGAAGTTTTTCCGGTTGCAACGGATAATTGTGCTTTAAAAGTTGATAAACACGAAAAGTGGCAGCGGGTAATGTATGAAGCTTCCAAACAGTGTGAGAGGGCAAAGATTCCGACCTGCCATAAGCTTTCAACTCTTGAAGAAGTCTTATCTAAAGACTTTGACAGAATTATAGTTTTTGCGGAACGCTCGACAGAGATGAGCCTGAAACAGTATTTGAGAGAGAATCCGGTAAAAAAAGGCGAGAGATTTCTTGTAATCATCGGACCGGAAGGCGGATTTTCGGAGCGGGAATTTGAATACTTTAGAGGGAAAAATCTTCCTATGATTACTCTGGGGGATTTGATACTGAAAGCCGATACCGCCGTCATTACCGCTTTAGGAGATATTATCTATGAATATCAGGGATGAATTTTTGTCTGAAATCCATGACGGTTATCTTGTAGGCGGCGCAATACGGGATTTAATGCTCGGGAAAACCACTACTGACAGGGATATTACAATCAAAGGCGCAGAAGAGTTTGCAAAAAAGCTTGCGGAGGATTTTTGCGGAACTTTTATTGTGCTCGATTCCGAAAACAAAATTTATCGTGTAGTTCTTGAGGATAAAATTAATTTCTTTGATATATCGGAGCTTCAGGGTGAAACTATTGAAGAAGACCTGAAAAGGCGTGATTTTACAATAAATGCCATAGCCTATGACCTTAAAGCGGACAAAATTATTGATACAACAGGCGGGATGGAGGATTTAAAAAACAAAGTTTTAAGACACATTGATGATAAGAATTTTGAAGAAGATCCTCTAAGAATTCTACGAGCTTTCAGATTTACAGCAACAACCGGTTTTTCAATGACACCGGATATGGAAGCTGCTATAAAAAAATATTTACCGCTTGCTCTAAACCCGGCGACGGAGCGGATTCACTACGAACTTATGAAACTCTTCGGCGGGGACTTTGCCTCAAAAGTTCTTTTGAAAATGGACGAATTCGGGCTTTTAGAAAAGATATTCCCGTGTGTAAATGAGATGAAACAGGTTACACCAAACACGCATCATCATCTGGATTTATTCCATCACGTCATAGAAACCGTAAGGCAGATAGAAATTCAGTACGCAAATGCTCCTGAGGAAATTAAAGAGCACTTAGCAAGAGTCGATTTTGGCGGTTTCCCCCGGATAAATCATCTGAAACTTGCAGGCTTTTTGCACGATATAGGGAAGTTCTCCACCTGGACTCTTGAAGGAGGCAAAGACGGGTGTGATAAATACGAATGTTTGCACAACAAGCCGGAATGTGCCCTCTGCAGCGCCCGCCATAGGTTTATTAAGCACGATGACGTTGGCTCAAAAATGGTCATTTCGCTTCTTAGAAACTTAAAATTTTCTAAAAAGCAAATTGAATATATTGCCTGTATGATTAAAAACCATATTTACCCCTCAAGTGTAATTATTGCACCGGAATTAAATGACAAAGTAAAAATGCGCTATATCAGAAAAATGGGTGATAATGTAATAGATAATATAACTTTAGCCCGCGCAGACAGGCTCTCCGCCCTGGGAGCAGACGTTACGGATGAGATGATAAACAACAACCTCGACGGTTTAGAAACTCTTTTAAACTTTTATCTTGAAAAGCGCGAAACGCTGGAACCTTTACCGAAACTCCTTGACGGGAATGAAATTATGCAGATTTTGAACATTAAACCGTCTCCGCTTTTAGGCAAAATAGTTAACGCGCTAACTGAAGCACAGTTAAACGGGGATATCGTTACAAAAGATGATGCCGTTAAGTTTGTATTAAATACAAAATGTTAAGTTCATGTCTGACATTAATATTTGTTTATTATAAAATAATGAAATGAAAATCTTTCCAATCACATTTAAAGGCAAACCGGATAATTACGCTAAAATAGATAATTTCCTTTCACGCTCCGCCCAGCCTCAAAAAGATGATTTTAAATGGCTTAAAGAACAGGGCGTAACTGACGTTATTAATTTCAGAACAATGGCTAAATCCGGCTTAGATTTTGACGAAAAAGAAGTTGTCGAATCACTCGGTATGAAATACCATAACATACCGACAGTTTCTGCAAAACCCCGTAAACATTCTGTTATGGATTTTTTAGACTTGATAAAAAATATTGCCCAAAATAACGGCAAAGCCCACATTCACTGCAAAGCCGGCGCCGACAGAACCGGAATGTATTCTTTTGTTTACAAAACCCTGAAAAATATTGGTACAAAAGAAGAAAATGAAAAAGAATGGATTCAAAGAGGGCATAATACAAAAAGATATCCCAATATGATAAAATGGACAGAAAATCTTCTGAAAAAGATTGCAAATAAATAGAACCGCTTCTTATAGAAAGCGGTTCTATTTTTATAACTTTTAAAAAACTACTCAGCTGCAGTTTCTTCAGCCGGAGCTTGTGCTGCGGCTTCTGCTTCAGCTTTTGCAGCCTCTTCTGCTGCTTTTTTAGCTTCTTCTTCAGCAGCTTTCTTAGCCAGTGCTTTTTTTGATAATTTCACAACTTCAGGTTTTTTGTAATTCAATGTTCCGTCATCGTTGCAGTTATTAATCAAATACTTAACTGTATCTGTAGGTTGAGCACCCTTAGAAATCCACGCAAGAGCGCTTTCTTTATTGAGCTTCATAACCTTTGTCTTAGGATTGTAATGACCTAATTCTTCAATAGGTTTACCTTCTCTTTTTGTAGTTGAATTAATAACTATTATTCTGTAAGTCGGAGCTTTTTTAGCGCCTAATCTTTTTAATCTGATTTTTAACATATTTATATTCCTTCTTTTAATTTTAAGAGATGCTTACTTGACATTCACACCCCTTTAATTTAATACTCCTAAGAATCAAGCCGCTATTCTTAGATTGAATAAGTTCAAGAGGATATAACTTACCTGATTATAAATAACCACAAACATAAACAACAATCAAGGGGGGGTAAATGTATTTAGTATGCAGGTGAAACTACAGGCTTGGCGTCCTTCGGATAGGGGGGGGGGTAAATGTATTTGGTTTGTAGGTGGGGCTACAAGTCGGGTGTCATTGCGAGGGAACAACCTTTCAGCCCGAAGCAATCCAAAACATATTTGACAATTAAATAAAATATGGATTGCCACGAAAATCAAAGATTTTCTCGCAATGACAGCAATCTGGAAGTAAACCTACAAGTCACGCATCATCACGGGGGTAAATGTATTAGATTGTTAGGTGAAATTGACATCCTTCGGATGGGGGGGGAGAAATATATCTGGTTTGTAGACAAGGCTACAGGTTTGGCGTTTCACAGGGTGTGATTGGAGCGTGAGGGGTGAGGAGTGACTGCAAATTATTATGGGGTTACTTCTCAGTTTGCAGTCATTGCGAGGCACGTGAGTGCCGTGGCAATCCATTTTTATCTAATTGTTATATGTTTGCTTCGGGACAAATGGTTGTCCCTTTTAATGACACCAAGCCTTACTTCATACTTGAAATCATTTACCCCCTCCCTAGCCCTCCCCGTTGGAGAGGGAATGCGCGCTGATGTTCAACAGAAGTAGTGTGGAGCTTGCTCCACAAACTAGCTGAGAATACGAAAATTCTATGGCGGGTTAAACCCCGACATAAATTAACAAAATAAAGCTTGCATTTTTATTTATAATAACAGAATAGTTTGACCTGATATTCAGGAGGTATAAATCGAGGTGAAGTTATACCCCGAAATCTTCTTCTGATAACCACTCCACAAGTGATTTGTCTTCGCCGAAAAATATATCAAACTGTTTTTCAACTTTTGGAGTTATAAGCACCTTACGGGTAATATTATATGCAGCAGGCTCTGTTCCGTCCTCTGCTTTAGAAACAATCATATGCTTTTCTTTATCGTAAACATTGGAATAATTTAAATCAAGATTTACACAAAACGGAATTCGTTTTTTATCCTTATCATCATAGGATATCAAACCGAATGTTCTGCAAATAATACCTCTGGCTTTATAAATACTGCACCTGTTATCAACAAGAAACGGGCATTCATACAGCTTTTCTCTTGATTTTTTCAAGAGATTTATAATATTTTCAGTAACTCTGTCTTTAATTTCATCCTCTAATTCATTGTATGCAAGCATCATACACACGTATTCCAGCTCTGTTAGAGGATATTCGCCTTCTTTACAGCAATAAGCGCACCCTTCTTTACATTTAATAAAAGGTTTCTGGGCTTCAAACATTTTCCCCAGCTTTTCATCAAGAAATTCAAGATATTCTCTATACCGCGTTATCATTTTTTCGCATCCTGTCTCTGCGCGCAATTATTTCTTCACGCCTTTCCAGTTTATTATAAAGTTGTGAATTAATTTCACCGCCTATCAGTATTAAAATTGATGTATAGTAAAGCCAGACCATCATAACCGCAAATCCGGCAATAGTTCCGTATACAAAGTTATACGTATGCAAGTTGTTAATATACACTGAAAACAACCACGAACCCAGCAGCCAGGATACGCAGAAAAATATCGTCCCCGGTAAAGCACTATGCCTACGGAGCTTTTCATTGCCGCTCAAATCCGGCAGTATGTAATAACTCAAATACGCCATGATAAACAGGGTTAAAAACGCAATCGGCCAGCGGACAAATAACATAATGTTAGCCAGATGCTGGGTCATTCCTATATAAGCAACCAAAAATTTTATAATAACTTTACCGAATACGATTAATGTAATACTCAAAAACAAAACCAGCGTATTTACAAATACCATAATAAGCGCCAGAAGCCTTGAATAAAGAAAACTTCTGGTTTCTTTTACCTTATAAGCTCTGTTCAAACCTTTCGCAACAATTGCTATTGTGTTTGTAGAAAGAAACAGCGTTATACAAAAGCCTAAAACTGCAACAAGTCCGCCTTTTTTGAAGAAGAAAACTTCATTTAATACAGTATTAACAACCGTAAGCACATCTGTAGGCATAATATTCTGCATAAAAATAAAAATCGGCTGCATAAAGTTTTGCTTACCTATGTACCCGAAAATTGCCGTTAAAAACAGAAGAAAAGGACAGATTCCGATGCAGAGCATATACCCCATCTCGGATGCCATACCGAAATAGTCATGCTCTATTACAGAATTTATTATATTTCTCAGTGTTCTGAATCTCACGGTTTTATTTCTCTCAACAATTTGTCAATGGAGTCCTGTACATTTAATTTTATTGTGCAGCCTGCTGCAAAAGTATGTCCGCCGCCGCCAAATTTTGAACAAATCTCGGCTACATCAACTTTTTTAGAGCGCATTGAAATCTTAGTTAATTTTGTATCAACTTCTTTTGCAACAAAAGAAACTTCTGTTGTGTCTATTGCCCGGAGAGTTTCCGCGATCCCGTCTGTATAATCGTCACCTGCTGAAAATTTCTCCAGATCTTTTTTGTAAACAGTTGTATAGGCTATTTTATTGTCCTCCAAAAATACAGCTTTATTTACGCAATAGTTTTGGAACATTACAAAGTTTTTGGTTTTAGTTTCATAACACATTTTATATATATAATTCGGATTAGCTCCGGCATCAACCAGATCTGCCGCTGCCCGGAGAGTGCTTGATGAAGTATTTTCAAACCTAAAGTTTCCCGTATCTGTCATTATTGCCGTATATAAACAGATTGCGGAATCTTTATCAATTGTCCAGTTTTCGGATTTAAAAATATCAAAAAGAACTTCACCGCAGGAGCTTGCCTCCGGATTAATAATCTGATAGTCGCCGAACCCCGGATTGGTTTTGTGATGATCTATATTAATGCTTAATTTTGCTTTATCAAAAAGGATTTTAGAATCCAGAGTTCTCTCTATAGCCGCAACATCAAGAGTTATAACGAGGTCGTAAACAAGAGACTTATCAAAATAACGCTCAGCTAGGTCAATATTCGGCATAAATTTGTAATTATAAGGAATATTAGATACAACACTCATATCGGCTTTTTTCTTAAACCGGTGATAAATCATGCTATAGAGAGCGCACATAGAACCCAGTGTATCACCGTCAGGGTTCATGTGTGATAAAAGAAGTATCTTATTTGATGATTTTATGATATCATTTAAATTACAACTCATAGAAAAATAATAACATAAACAATGAAAAAAGTTCTTTATACAGATTTTGAAGGGGTAGATTCGGTAATAAGTTCAATGATGGATAATCCGCAGCTTAAAAAAGCAATTGCGCGGACGAACCTGATAAGCTTATGGGATAAAATTCTGCCTTCAAAATTCAAGGGCAGATCAAAACCTTATTCAATGCTCCCGGGTTATGTAATGGTAATTGCTTGTGAGAATCCGATTGTTGCGCAGGAGCTTTCGCTGCACAAAATTATTCTGCTTAAAAAATTTGAACCCTATGCAAAATCTTTAAAAATGAAGGTTTCGGATTTTAAATTCGACCCTAAAAAGTGGATTATTGATTAATTTCCTGTTTAGATTTTTCGATACATTCCTGAACAGTGTATTTATAATTCCCGTTTTCGTCTTTTAATTCTACTAAATCTCTAAAGGATAACCAAAAATCACCTGTCAATAAAGTGTTTTTTGCTATTTCTACAATTTCATCAGCACTGCACTCACGCGGCGGATTCATAAATTTTTCCATTATGAATTTTCTGGTAAACGGTTCTATTTGCAATAATTCTTTGCATTGTTTCGAATTAAAGAACGGCTTGCCGTCACGAACTGTTTTCAAATATTTAAGCTCGGAAGGTTCTTTATATAAATCCAGTTCATTTATAATTTCGCAGCATTCTTTTTCACTAAACATCGGCTGTAAATTTTCATATCTTGCGTTTATTACAGCCTTAGCTTTTTTAGATTTAAGTAACATATAATAGTCGATTTTATACTTCATTTTATCCGGCATAATTTCTCCGGATTCCAGAATAAGAGGTTTGCATTCAGACACGGAGTTGTCAACTTTTTCAAAGAAGCTTTTTGCATCAATCCAGCCGGTTTTTTTGTTCCACTCTTCCATTACAGCCTGTTTTGCTTCTGCTTTTTTAGCTCTGGCATTTGCTTTAGCCTGAGCTTTTTCTTCTTGCACTGAGCGGGCTGCTATTTCAGCTATTTCACGCTGCTTCTTTAATTCCCGTTGTTGTTTATCAGTGCGTTCCAAATACAGCCTCTTTAGAGTGTGTATAAGCTGCTTGCCGTAACTATCGCTATCCTTTGGAACACTTTGCAGCGCTTCATCTAAAATAAACGGAAATTCCTGAATAGCAGCGCCCGTATCAGTTATAAAATTCCGGCAATCTTCTGCATCTAATTCCGTTATAGATAATACAGCTTCAAATGCTTTAGGGTAAGCTTTTAACAAATCCGCCTGTCTCATAAGTGCAGCACACTCATCACGATTAAATCTTGTTTCTCCGTCTTTATCTTTTGCATTTATAATTTGTTTAAAAATTTCCGGATACTTATCTATTTCTTCTCCGGCATCATCAAATAACGTCATTGAATCCTGGAAATCAAATTTGTAAGTAGTATCTTCATTTTTAGCATTAATAATTGCTCTGAAAGCTTTAGGGTAAAGATTTATGTCATCAATGCGGTGGTTGATTTCATATTTTTCTTGTTCTGAAAATCTGTTCAGATTAAATTTTGCATTTATAACTCTGCTGTTTTCGTTTGCATAATATTCATCAATAATTTTTTCAGGGTTTTTAACATCATTTTTCGCCATTAGGAATAAAGCACTTGCAGAAAGTGCACTTGCTCCCAGTTTTATACCGTCGGTAACAAGTTTTTCTTTTCTGCTTCCAAAAACCGTTCGGTTATCCGTATTTCTTTTATAATTCATTCCATAATTATTGTAAAAAGATATTTTCCCTATATTCATATTCTCAAACCCATTATTTTATACAGTAATGAATAAAAAACAGGTAAAAAAGTTTTTTGCGTCTATATTAATAAATATTTACAATATCCGGAGGGGTAAATATATTGGATATCTGCCCTGCTCTGTCCGCAAATCCGCTCTCCCCAAAGGGGCACGGGATAAGCATTAATTAAGCGCTGCTGCATCTGCCCCCCCCTTGCGGGGGAAGTGACCGGAGGTCGTAGGGGGGTAGTGTTTGAGGTGATAGTTTTTCAGCCCCTCTCCCGCATCTGTAACTTTCGCCTCACGGCTCAAGAACAGCTGCTCCCTCTCCCCAAAGGGGAGAGGGATGACACCTAGTTGGGCATCAGGAGTTAATGTGTATTTTGACTGGTAGTTAAGCCTACCGACTTGGCGTCATTGCGAGGAGCGGGAGCGACGCGGCAATCCATATTGTTATTGTTGGGTTTCACCCAACCGACTGTTTTTAATTGTAAAATTCGTTCGGGATTGCTTCGGGCTGAATTGCTATTCCCTCGCAATGACGTCGAGCTGGTAGTATTACATACCAAACCAAACATTTACCCCCGCAATGACGTGGTTTTTAGAGGATGAGGGATATGCGCTAATTGAGCGACAGCGCGCATTCCTTCCCCAGTTGGGGAAGGTTAGGATGGGGATTAGTTTTGTCTGAACCCCACCCGCATTTGTAGCTCACTGGCGTTCGCACAACTGCGACCTCCCCAACTTGGGAGGTAGACGCGGTTATCGGGCGAGGGGAATGCGCTAATTGAATGACACAAGCGCATTCCTTCCACGGATAAATACATCCTGCTTGTAGTATTGCATACCAAACCAATATATTTACCCCGGGAAGGTTAGGATGGGGATTAGCTTTGACTAAACCCCACCCGCATTTGTAGCTCGCTAACGCTCGCACAACTGCGACCTCCCCAACTTGGGAGGTGAACGCGGTTATCGGGCGAGGGGGCAACTTTTTGTTATTTAAACCCCTCACCCGAATTTCTAAGTTTCGCCCCGGCTCAACTTGAAATTCTTCCCTGTCTTGGATTTGCTCCACGCTCTCGGAGTTTCGCCTTCGGAGCAAAGCTCCTGCCGGCTCAATCCGTTCGCTATCCGGCGCTGATTGGACATCACAAGCGCATTCCTTCCCTGGATAAATACATCCTGCTTGTAGTATTACATACCAAACCAATATATTTACCCGGGGAAGGTTAGGATGGGTACTGATTTTTTGTATAACCATCACCCTCTCCATCTCTCCCTCATTCAGGGAGAGAGCCGCGGCAGCGCTCTTTAGTCGAAATATATTCAATATATGCAACATTTTAGAAATTGATAACGCTTTGTTAAAATTTTGTTACAAAAAAGTGTCAAAAATACGCAATTTTTTCAGAGATAATGTTTTTTATATAATATGGTTATGAAAGTCGACAGTATTCATAGTGTGTTTTTTAAGTCAAAACCGGAAGTCACAAACCCGCAAAAAAAGCAAGAATATCAGCAGGTTAATGAACTTCCTGCAGTTTCGCCTGACTATAGTATAAAAGTTCCGCAAAAATATAGAAAAATTGCAGAACAAAATCTGGATAACGGGCTTAAGCTCCATTTATACAAACTTGCAAACGGACAGAGAGTTGCAATTATTCCTATGGAAGGCTCGCCTGCCGTTGTTAAAAACTACGTCAACGTCGGTTCTATGAATGAAACCTCTGACATAAAAGGTATCAGCCATTTTCTTGAACACATGGCTTTCAACGGCACAAACGGGGAAAACGGACACATTAAACTTGAAGTCGGCGACTCATTTAAAAAGATTGACGAACTCGGCGGCTGGGCTAATGCAAGTACAAATTATGCCGTCACAGATTATGTCAACTCCACTCCGCAATTGACACAAAATGATTTAGAAAAGCAGATAAAAATCATTGCTGCTATGAGCGAGGATTTAAAGCTTTCCCGGGATATGATTGACAAAGAAAAATTCCCGGTTTGTTCAGAAATAAATATGATACTTGATGATCCGCAGACAATTGCGCTCGATCAGACTGTCCGCTCTGTTTTCAATATTAAAAATCCGGCAGACGAAATGGTCGGAGGAAGCGTTAAACACATTCAAAATCTTACAAGACAGGATATTCTTGATTATTACAACAAATATTATACGCCTGATAATATGTGTCTTGTAATCACCGGAGACGTTAACCCCGAAGAAGCGATTCAGCTTGCGGCTAAAAATTTTAATTCTAAAAAAGTTTCGCAGGGCAAAAAGTTTGATGAAAAGTTAACCCCTCTTGATAAAACCGTAAGGAAAGATTTTATAAGCGACAAAGCACGCTCAACAGAAATAATTCTGGGGTTTGCCGGACCTAAAAATACTGATACAAGAGAGCGGATAATTTTTGATCTGGCTAAAACCTATATGCTTTCTTATTCTACAGGGCTAAATCAGAACTTAAAGAAGTACAATTCGACTCCTTTTATAGAAAGCGAAAAAATCAGTACGAACCCGAACAGTCCGCGCCTCGTTTATCTTGCGGCAAACAGTGCGGAAGAAAACAGTGAAAAAGTTTTAAAAACAATATTTGACAGTATAAATAATGTTCAAAAACCTGATAATGAAAGCTTAAACGAGATTAAGCAAAGAATTTTAAGGGCTAAAGAAAGACGGTTTGAATACTCGTCTGATGTAAATGATATTATAGGAAATGCGCTTTTAAATAACAATCTTGAGTACATAACAGAGTATGAGACAATTCTCAATTCCATTACTCCGGAGGAAGTGTTGAGTGGTGTAAAGAAATATTTTGACCTGAATAAAGCTGCTATTACTCTTGTTCACCCGCAAAATGATAATACAATTTCTTTTAAAGGCAAGCGTGAACCTTTAAAATTGAGTAATACAAGCGGATATACACTTGATAACAATTTTAATGCCGGACTTTACAGAACAAAAAGCAGTAATATTCAATACAATATTGCGCTTTACCTTGATAAACCTTATAACAAAAAAGCCGGTGTTATTGATGTATTAAGTGAAATGTATACAATGGGAACCGCTTCAATGCCGGAAGATGAATTTGAAAGGTTTGAAGAGAAAAACAATCTTTCTCTGAGCGCTTCTGTTTCGGCATCAAAACTTAAAATCTACTCTGACAGCACTTATGAAAACAGAAATCTGATTTTTGAGAACGCAAAAAAACTCCTGTATGAGCCGGCATTTACAGAAGAAAACCTCAAAAAAGCAAAAGAGCGGATTAGAGATTATCTTACACGTGCTCAAGACAGCGCATACAGGCTTTATTTAAACTACGACAGCCAAAACAATCCGTATGATTTTTCAGAAAAAGAAATTCTTGAAAACTTAGACAGCATTACCCTTGAGGATGTAAAAGACTGCCATAAATACCTGCTTGAAAACTCAAGAGGAATAATTACCGCAAATATTCCGGAAGAGTTTCCGGAAGCGGAACAAGAAGTCTTAAATACGGCAGAAAGTTTACAAAATGTACTTCCAAACAAGAAAGAAACCGTTAAAATTTACAAAGAAAACACAAAACCTGTTGTTATAACTAAAGCTAATAACCATTCGCAGGCTGATATTATGCAGGTTTATAAGTTCCAATGCGATAATTCCGTCAGAGAAAACGCTCTGGCTGAGATTACAAACTCAATCCTCACAAATTCAAGCATCGGGCTCTTTAATACGCTTAGAGAAAAAGACCATCTTGCGTATTCGGTTTATTCTTCCGTTGATAAAACCGGCGATTGCGGAGAAATTTCCTGCAATATACTGACAACAACCGACAACAAAGAAATCGGTGAAATTTCTTACGATAACGTCAAGAAGTCAATCAACGGGTTCAACAGGCAGATTAATGAATTAAAAAGCGGGAATTTTACGGACCAAGACCTTGAAAACGCCAAGCTATCCATGAAAGCCAATCTTCTGAATAATGAAGGAACCGGATCAAAACTCGGCGCTATTAATTCCGGACTAAATTCAAAATATGGAATAACTTATACAAATCAACTATTCGATGAAATAGACAAAATTACCAAGCAGGATATAGTTGATTTTGCGGATAAAATATTCAAAAATCCGCCGGTTTATTCGATCGTTGCAAGCAAAGATACGCTAGATAACAACAACGAATTTTTCAAAACGCTTGAAGGATAAGTTAATGTTGGGTTTCACCCAACCTACAGTAATGTATAAAAATGCGTTAATTAAACAGAATATATTTTGACAAAGTAGGTTGGGTGAAACCTAACAATTTATTATAATTTACTCATAATTCTATATTGATTAATAAAACAGTACATTGTAATTTATAATATATTTCATAATAATAAAATAACGCAATCAATTTATTTGTTGGGTTCCTCCCAACCTAAACTTATATTTATGAAATATCATTATAAGCGCAGTGGCTCTAGACTAAAATATCCGGCAACACTGCACTTATAATGTTTTTATTCTGTGATTTATACTTATTATCTATTCAGTTTTTCCTGTATTCAAATTAATAAATGGTATAGAATTTCCCATCATATACTGTGGTAATTTCCCATCCCATTTCTGAACAGCTTCATATTCAACTAAAGATTTATTCTGACTTAAGGCTTCTGCTCTTATTGCCATAGATTTTGCTTCTGCCTCGGCTGCAATAATTTTTTGTTTTGCTTCTTCTTCTATTTGAACTGTTTTATTTTTAGCCTTCAAAGCTTCTTGCTCAGCCGTAACTTTTTCTTCAATAGCTCTTTCAAAAGTGTCAGAATAATTTAAATCTGTTATTTCAAAATTTGTTACTGTAACGTAATTGTTTTGTAGTTGATTTTGGAGTTTTTCTAAAATATCAGTTGCTGCTTTTTCTCTATTTCCAATTAAATCTTGTGCATTCCATTTTCCAACAACATCTTTAATAGCACCTAATACTATTGGTGTTATAATTTTATCTTCATAATCTTGCAGGCCGATTTCTTGATAGAGTTTATTTACTTTTTGCGGTTGTAAATTGTAGTTAATAGCATAGTCTACTGTTGCTTGTTGTATGTCTTTTGTGTAAACATTTGTTTGCAATTGCATCTTTTTTGTTTTTATATTTGCTGTTTCAATTGATTCTATAAAAGGCCATTTGAAATGCAAACCTTCTTCATAAACATCCGGTAAAACTTTTCCAAGACGTACTTTTATCCCTCTTTCACCGGGATCAACTATTTTGAATGAACTAGCACCACCGATTGATAGTAATACTCCTCCTAAGCCTAGGGCAATATATTTACCAATATTCAGATGTTTAGCGGCTGTTTTTGTTTCAAATCCGCCCTGAAAAGAAATAATGTTATTATGTTTGTTTTGAGATTTTGCAACATTGTTTGTCTGTGGCATAGCTGGATTAAGATTGATTTTCATTTTTTCTCCTTTTTAATAAAATTATTTACATATCTTACGTTTATAGCAAACCCTGTAAAATTTTATTTTGCTATATAATTTACAAAAATTTACAAATTTAAACTCGGAATTGTTTTCGATGCGGTAAATCTGCAATTTACCGCATTCTACGGAACTTTTTATTAAATAGAATATATGCATAATATTGCTTGTTATTCATAAATAATATCAAAATATTAAAAGGCTGGATTGCTTCGAGCTAATCGTTCTAGACTTGTAAGTTGGGTTTCACCCAACCTACTTTATTAAAATAAATTCTGTTTTACTACGAAATTTTTATACTTAATTGTAGGTTGGGTGAAACCCAACAAAAACTTAACTCTTTGCATAAAGTTCATTGCGGAAGGCTTTAATTTTTTCCGCTTCATCTCTGTAGTTACCGGTAAAAAGTTTATTTACGTTTTCATTAAGGAGCTTAATAACGTCTTTTATGTTTTCTCCGTTCATAACAACCATATCATTTGCCATTTCTGTATTTGAAAGCGCAAGCCTTGTTGTATCTCTAAAACCTGATGCGGCAAGCTTTTGAGCGAGTTCGTTATCCTCAATATTTTTACAAAGTGCCTGCGCTACAAGCATCGGGGCGTGAGAAATCAAAGCTACAGCTCTGTCGTGCTCAAGAGGAGTTGTCATTATAACATTTGCTCCCGTTGATTCAATTACTGTTTTTAATACCCCAAAATCTTTTAAATCCGTATCTTCTTTTGGAGTAACCGCCCAGACTGCCCCATTAAAAAGTTCCGCAAAAGAATGTTCCCAACCGCTATGCTCCGTTCCTGCCATCGGATGAGACGGAATGAACTTGTATTTGTATGATTTATGGGATACAAACTCTTTTAAACTGCAAACATCGGTAACTATAGTATTTTCATCCAGATAATTTTCCAATTTATCTAAAATATCCAGCGTTTTGTTCATAGGAGTGCAGACAAAAACAACATCGCAGCCTTTGAGTGTCGAATAATCACTGCTTACATTTTCTTCTTCTAAAGAGCGTGAAACACCAACCACGTCATATTTTTCACGGCACTTTTTAAATATAGAGCCGCCGATCAACCCCAACCCGATAACTCCTATTTTCATAAATCTTTTTATCCTTTTTTGTCTATTTACCCCTTACCCTAAATCTTTATGGTGAAAGTGTTTTATGCCTTCTACATAATCTTTTACAATATCGCCGCTTCCTTCAAGATTGTATTTGTATATAGTAAGTCCGTCTAATCCAACCGGACCTCTGGCGTGAGTCTTGTTGGTAGAAATTCCGACTTCTGCTCCAAAACCGTACCTGAAACCATCGGCAAATCTTGTTGATACATTATGGTAAACTCCTGCAGAATCAACCGCATTCATAAAGATTTTTGCATTCTTCTCATCCTCGGTAATAATAGATTCCGTATGACCGGAGGAGTATGTATTTATATGCTCGATTGCTTCTTCAAGCGAGGAAACGAATTTGTATGCAAGAATCTTGTCAGAATACTCTTTATGCCAGCTTTCAGGCTTATCTATAAGTTCTATTCCGGCATCTTCAAGAGCCTTTAATAATTCTTTAGAAGATTCAAAGCCCTTATGTATTAAAAGCGTTTCTACAGAATTGCAGGCAGACGGATACTGGGTTTTGGCATCTATAATAACTCTTGTCGCTTTTTCTGAATCCGCACTTTCATCAACAAATATATGGCAGATTCCGTCAGCGTGTCCGAGAACCGGAATTTTGGTATTTTCTTTAATGAATTTCACAAGACTGTTGCCGCCTCTCGGGATAATTAAATCAATATACTTGTCCTGAGAAAGCATATTAGCGACATCATCTCTTGTAAAGACCTGAGTCAAAACATTTTTCGGGAAATTATAAGTGCTATCAAGAGCTTCCTGAATAACCCGCATAATTTCTTTATTAGTGTTAATCGACTCTTTTCCGCCTTTTAGAATCACTGCATTAGAAGATTTTATAGCAAGCGCAGAAATTTGTGAAATAACATCCGGTCTTGCTTCAAAAATTATCCCTAAAACTCCAATCGGACAGGAAACTTTAGTCAGAACCAGCCCTTCATCCAACTCTCTTTTTAAAAGAACTTTACCTACCGGATCTTCAAGATTGGAAATATCAATAATTCCCTGAACCATATCCCGCATTTTGTTTTCGTCCAATTTTAAACGGTTGTATGTGGATTGGCTTAATTCTCCCGCTTCAACAAGCGGTTTTGCTTCCTCCAAATCCCTTTGATTTGCTTCAAAAATCCTTTCTTTATTGTCTTTCAGATTTTTGGCAATATTTAATAAAGCCGTGTTTTTGACTCCTACAGGAAGCACCGCAATTTTTTTTGACGCGGCTTTTGCCTTTTTTGCAAGTTCTATAAATTTATCTTCTTCCATTTCTGTAATCCTCGCATAGCTTGCAATACATCATTCTTCTAAGATTTACCATACGGGAGAATTTCTTTCTCATAAGGTGTTCCTGAAGAGACATTGCCGGTTTTTCATCCAGAACCGTCGGACGCTTAACAATATATCCGGACAAATTCATAAAAGGGACAGCATCTCTGTAATCCATAAAAGGATTTCTTCTGTATTGTTCGCTCATACCTTCTCCTTATTTGTGATAGTCATTGACTAAATCTTATTCAAAATATTTTGTTGTATCAAGGCTTTGTAAACGAAAATTTACTAAATTTTAAACTTGAAAAAATTTTATCTTGTTGATATAGTAGACAGGTGGGTAAAGTAAAGTATTATATTTACCCCCAGAAAAAGTAAGCGCCCGTAGCCCAGTTGGATAGAGCGTTTGGCTACGAACCAAAAGGTCGGGGGTTCGAATCCCTCCGGGCGCATTTTTTAGAAAGAGTCGAAAGACTCTTTTTTTATTAAGGTATATTTAGGATGCCGGTGCGGTTGTATTTTAATATCTGATTTGTATATAAACTATAAACTGTTGGTTGGCATACCTGCCCAACCGACAAAGCCACACTACTGGCAGGATGCGGTAAATTTTGATTTACCGCAACAAAAATGCTTCGGAAATCAGTAATGTAGTTATGCAGTATTATTAAGGAGTCCAAATATTTAGATTATCAAATATTCTCCAGTCATTTTTCAGATTATAAAAACGACCAGAATACCAGAAGGCACAATCTTCTTTACATTTTACACTAATACGATGAGGTCTTTGATTTTTATAATTTGTTACTGTATTTTCTATCCGTTTTGAGAAACTGTTTCCGGGACCTGGTACGACAACTTTAGAGATTAATTCCCCAACATTCGTGAATTTTATAATTAATCAGGATTTAATTTACAAATGCTACTAAAATCACCTGTATAGCATGCCTATAACAAAATATTGTGCATAACATTTTAGATAAAATGTTATGTTATAATTTAAAAGTAATACTGAAAAGAAAAGGGTTTAATATCACAAATGACTGGCATCTACGGAATAATGAATCAAAAAGGAGAGTTTAATGATTAAAGTATCTGTCATTATTCCGGTTTTTAATACCGAAAAATATATTAGTAAATGTTTATCTTCACTGGTTAACCAAACATTAGATGATATAGAAATCATTTGTGTAAATGACGGTTCTACAGACAACTCGCTTGAAATTATTGAAAAAATTGCAAACAATGATGCCCGAATCAAAATCATAAATCAGGAGCATAAAAAACAGGGAGCTGCAAGAAATGCAGGGCTGAGAATTGCAGAGGGCGAATATATCGGTTTTGTTGATTCTGACGACTGGGTTGACTTGAATTATTATGAAATGCTATACAATACAGCAAAAAAATATGATGCGGATATAGCACTTGCAGCAAATGTTAGAATAGGAAACGGCAAAACAAAGAAAAGACTTGAAATAACAGAAGAAAAAACGGCAGTGACTTTGCAGGAAAAAATTGATATCGGAAATCAGGTAAAAAATCCTTGTCCTACAAATAAAATCTACAGGCATTCTATGCTGAAAGAGAATAATATTATCTGGCAGGAGGGAGTTTATTGCGAAGATAAATTATTTACGATACAGGCAATTTATTATGCAAACAAAATCGTAACTGTACCGGATGTAAACTACTATTATTTCAGAAATCCAAATTCTACGGTTCATACAAAATCTGAAAAACATACACTTGACAAAAACAATGCTAAAAAAGCTGTTCTCAATTTTTTAAGAGAACAAAATGCTCAGATAAGAGACAAAGAATTCTGGGCAATAACTGAACAGAAAAAGTTTTTAAGCCTGCCTCTGCTTACTAAAAAGGAAAGCTTAAAGACAGCAAAGTATTATTTATTAGGTTTAGTTCCGGTACTGGAAAGAGGTATATAAGTGCAAGTTCTCTGGAAAAAAGAAATAGAAGAGATTAAAGACAGCGGGTATATGAGAAATGATATCTCAATTACTGACGCTTTGATTGAGAATTTCTTTAATGAAATTTTGTATCCTACAGACAAAGGTCTGCTTCAGCTTGCATTCAGCAAGAATCCGACCCAGCAGGATTTAGACAACCTTTTGAAAGATTTTGATATAGAAGTCAAAGGCGGAAATAAATCCCTGATGCTTTCTTATTTTATGAAACGCCATCCGGAATTAAATTTCACTGCCTATGAAGGTCCGCGTCTGAAAGGTTTGTTAAAATTTTTCAGATTTAAAAACCTTAGCACTATCTCTCATTTTACAAAAATCGGAAGAGAATTGAATAAAGCCGGCATTACTCCGATGCTATTAAAAGGCGGAGCAATGAAGTTTTTAAGGCAGGATTTACCGAGAGTAATGAGTGATATTGATATCCTTGTTCCTGAAAAAGACTTGATGAAATGCGCAAAATTAGCAGAACCTCTCGGTTACTGGTGGGAAAAAGTTGATATTCACGCAATTGACCTTCATCCTGCAGGAAGCGAAGAAGGCGCTTTAGATGTCCACAAATTCATTTATATGGAAACCGGACATGAGAAATCTTTACTCAAAGGGCTTTATAAAAGAGCAAGAAAAATCGTTGCATTCGGTGTAAATGCGCTGATTCCGTCTAATGAAGATTTATTGTTTATATCTCTGGTTAACCTTGCAAGAAACCTCAGAAACAAAACCAGCCAGGCAGGGCTTTTGTATACTTTGTTTGACTGCAAATATCTGATGGAGAGCAAGCCGGATTTTGACTGGGATATTGTAAGAGAAAATGCAAGAAAAACACATACGGAAATTCAGATGAATTTTGCAATGAAATTCATTGAAAAAATTTCTCCGGATGTTTTACCGGAGGAAATTAAGCACGACAAACTTTTTGAAAAAGAAACAAACGAATATTCAAATATGGTAATGTACAACAGATTCTATCTTGAGGATTTGAGGACAAAATGCAGAGCAATGAAAGTCGGGAATTTATTAAAAAATCCGGAACAAATTCCTGAATACCTTGCACTTAAACCAAAATACTTCTTATTGAAAAGAATCCGGAAACATCCGAAATTGATTGAATTATTCATCAAAGATTTAAAAACCAGACAGTACGAGTTTACAAAATAAGGAAGAATTAATGCAGTTTAGAGATTTTACAAAAGAAGAAATCAGAAATTGTTTTTCAAATATTGATAAGTATTTGAAAAACAAAGAACAAAAGTTTATAAAATATGTGGATTTAGGCTGCACGGTTGTACGTTTAATCGGCTACAGCGAAGAGTTTTTGCCGCATATTGAAAAACAATTGACTTTTGTTTTGCGTGACAATGCGCCAAAGTATGACGCCACACTTATTTTGTGGAAAGAAACCGATTTTAATACTCTAATTCCGCAGCTTTCGCCAAAATTCAATCCTAAAACTAATCTAAAACTTAGAATTGATTGGATTTATTCTAAGAGAAAATCTTTTGACTGGCTTCATGTTATTGATAAAGATTTTTCTAAGACAAAGCCTGCAATTGATATTCAGGCAGAAAGAGGCTTCTTTATCGGAAACGATTTTGAAAAGAATACATACTATTATGGCGTAAGAAATCTGGAGCCGGAAGAATTTATTAAAGAAGGGCATTTGTTTGTTCAGTTCTTCAATAATATTTTAAAAACTCCGACCTCGAATCTTGCCCACGGAGCGGTTATCGGGCTTAACGGAAACGGAATTTTGATGTGCGCAAGAGGTCAGAGGGGCAAATCTACTTTGTCTGTACTTTCTATGATTAAAGGTTTTGAATACGTCTCTGATGATTATTTGATTCTGCATAAGAAAGGCAACGAGCTTTTATCAAGCCCTATCTATTCTATAATCACACTTTCACCTAAGATGTACAACGAATTGTATGATTATCTGGGCGGTTCAAGATTCGTTTCAAATAATGCAAGAAAAGACAAATACGTGTTTAATATAGCAAATTTCCACGACAGATTCAGAATGAATTACCCGATTAAAATTTGTCTTTTCCCTGAAATTGTATCGGACAAAGAGCCTTCAATCCATCCTTGCGAAAAAGGAAGAGCAATATGCCAGTTGATTCACTCAACATTGATGCAGACTCAAGACTTAAACGACAATAAAACCGTCAAAAAGATGATGGATATGGTTAAAGACTTTGAGTTCTATAAATTCAATCTCTGCTCTGATATTGAAAAGAATACAGAATTCCTGCGTGATTTTATGAACAATCTTGAAAAACGTGAGAGAAAAACTATCACGGAGGACAAAATTTATCTGGATATAACGTTTGATTTTGCAAATATTCTGAACAGTGAAACCGGAATAATTTATTCTATGAACAAATTTGCGACAAATGTATTTGAGAATTTGAAACGCAGCGTTTCTTATGAAGCAGTTAAGGAAGCTTTAAAACAATTTGAAAGCGAAAACGAAAACATATTAAGAGATTTTGATTTATTTACAGAAGCTCTTGAGGCTAAAGGAATTACGCTTCCGGCTCCTGTTAACGGAGCGCGGGCGGAAATTAATGCAGAATTTGCAAAAGAAGACAATTACCGGCTGTCTTTTGTCGAACACGCTGAGGAAGAATACAGAGAATTAGTGAAAGTAAAAGAAATAAATAAGGAGAATAAAAATGAATTATGTGTTAAATGAAGAAAAAATGTTTGCTGATGTAACTGACGGCATTGCAATTATTATTAACTCTGAAACAGGGATATACTACGGCTTAAACGGTCTTGGTACAGCGGTTTACGAAAATCTTATGAACGGCGCTAGTGTTGAGAGCGTTCTTTCTGCACTCAAAAGCTTATCAGGCGCTCCTGCTGACATTGAGGCAAGATTAAACAAATTCATTAAAGATATGGTTGATGCTGAATTGATTATTGAAGGTTCTGCTTCTGATTCAGCGGCAAGCATTGATTCTTCAATTGCTTCAGAAGATAACTTTGAAATGGAATCTAAAGCTTATGATGATGCTCAGGAACTGTTGTTAGCCGACCCGATCCACGAAGTTAAGGAAGAAACAGGCTGGACACCTGAAAAAGATTCAATCGGCTATACAAAAGAAGAAACCCGTGAAAGAGAACAAAAAGTCGAAGCATAGGGGGTAAATGTATCGGGGTTGATAGTAATACTACAAGCTTGATATCATTACAAAGAATAATTCCCTAAACCAAGTCAGCCTTTGCCCCCCTTGCGGGGGAAATGGTGCGGAGCACCAAAGGGGGGGGAAAGGGGGAGGGGGAAACAATCACCCATCATAACCTTCCCTCAAAAGGGAAGGAAGGCGCAAAACCAGACACAGGCAAGCGTAAGAAAACAATAACAGGAGAACAAAGTGCCAAAAGTATCAGTAATCATACCGGTTTATAACACAGAGAATTATCTCAGAAAATGCCTGGATAGCGTTTGCAACCAAACGTTAAAGGACATTGAGATAATCTGTATTAATGACTGTTCACCTGACGGCTGCCTTGAAATCCTAAAAGAGTACGCATCAAAGGATGAAAGAATTAAAATAATCGACTTCAAAGAAAACAAAGGCGCTGCCTGCGCCCGCAACGCGGGAATCGATGCTGCCCGGGGCGAATACCTCGGCTTCGTCGACTCCGACGACTTTATCGATCTGGATTTCTATGAAAAACTATACAATAAAGCCCTCGAAACCGGCGCAGATATAGTTAAAACAAAAATTATAACAAAACACCTTGATGGATACACTGTTGAAGAGAGAATATCTAGCCTAGATATTATCAATAACAAAATGAACTTCAATATGGGATTTGTCAGCGCAATTTACTCAACCAAATTAATAACGGATTATAATGTAAAATTCATTAAAAACTGTACCTGGGGAGAAGATAGACTTTTCATCATACAGAGCGTATACTATGCTAATGAAGTTGTACCAATTGATAAACCAATTTATCATTATATAAACCGTGCAGATTCTACAACAGCTCTTTTTAATAAACAAAAATTAGAATCTGCAGTTTATTCCAATAAATTAATCTTTGAATTTATAAATAATATAGATATCACCACAGAAAGTTATAAAATTGTAGCAAAAGAATTTTTAATTGATGATATCTTATATTTACTCAAAAAATATCAAAAAGAATGTTCTTTTGATATTGCAAATGTTTTCCCTGAAATTGCCAAAATATATAACTCCTTAAAATATAATAATATTCTCAAAGATTGTTATTCATGTACACTATTTGATTCTATTGTAAATAACAATATTGAAAATTTTAATAACCCTGAAAAAGTATTATTAGAAAAATTAAAATCTTTAAAAAATATACAAACAGCTCAACCGAAAGTATCAATTATTGTACCAGTATATAGAGTAGAAAAATATTTAAGACGTTGTCTTTATAATCTTGTTTTTCAAACGTTACAAGAAATAGAAATTATATGTATTAACGACGCATCACCGGATAATTCACTACACATATTACAAGAATTTGCAAAATATGATAAAAGAATTAAAATTATTAATTTTAAAGAGAATGAGGGGGTAGCTATTGCAAGAAATGAAGGCATGAAAGTTGCTACAGGTGAATATATAGGTTTTATTGATAGTGATGATTATGTAGATTTAGATTTTTATGAAAAACTATACAATGCAGCAATAAAAAATAATGCAGATGTTGTAAAATCAAATATTTATACACATCAATTAAATGGGTTAATAAATAAGCACTATGAACTATTTAATAAAATTAAAAAAAATAAATTTTATTTTAATATGACATTTTTTAGTGCAATATATAAAAGACAACTTCTCAGTGAAAATAATATAAAATTTATAGAATATTGTATCTGGGGCGAGGAAAGACTATTTCCGATTTTGGCTTGTTATTACTGCAAAAAATTTTATGTAGAAGAGTCCGCAGTTTATCACTACATAAATAGAGAGGACTCTGCTACGGTTAGAATAAATGATACAAAACTAGCTTCGGCTATATATTCTAATGAGTTAATTTTTAAATTTTTAAACAATGCCAGAATTATTCCTGAAAATTATAAAATTATAGCTACTGAATTTTTAGAAGATTTACTCCATGTCCTAACAACTTCAATTAAACTCAACGAATTTGATACAAACATTTATTATAGTAAAGTTTTACAAATGTTTGAGAACATAAAATATAAAGAAATTTTTAAAGAAAATCCGTTTTTAAAATTTCAATATGAAAATTTGAAGAACAAAAAAATATCAAATTTAATTAATCCATACCCGTTATTTTATATCCAACAAACATTAAATAATTTCAGAAATAATCATTTGGCTAATATAAATAAAAATGAAAACCTCCACAAATGCTTGAAGGAAGTGGTTAAATAAAATGACTAATATTCCGGTATTTCTATCTTCAGACAATAATTATGCTCCGTTTGTTGCAACGACTATTGCTTCTATATGTGACAACACAGATAGTTTTATTGAATTTTACGTCCTTGATGGCGGAATATCACAAGAAAATATAAGAAAAATTGAATGCTTAAATAAACAATTTAAAAACTTTAATCTTGAATTTATAAAAATTGATTTAGATAAATATTTTAAAGGTTTCAAAGAAACTGAAAAAATTACTAAGGCAATGTATTCTAGATTTTTAATTCCATATTTAAAACCAGAAATCAATAAAGCTATATATTCAGATGTAGACGTTATTCTATTTGGAGATATAAAAGAGCTGTATGACGAGCCTTTGGATAATTATTGGCTTGGCGCCAGTTTTGAAGAATTCTGGGAAAACAGTGTCAATATTGAACGGAAAAAATATCTGGAACTTTCTGATAAACATAAATATTTTAACTCTGGAGTATTGTTATTAGATTGTGAAAATTGGAGAAAACATAATGTTTTAGAGAAACTATTAAAATACAGTATGAAATATAAAAACGTTCTTCAGTATCCAGATCAAGATGTATTAAACAAGTATTTTGAATGTAATTATAAAATCATAGATAAAAAATATAGTTATGTTGAAGCCTGGTTTGAGCTAGACGATAACTATAACTTTTTAATAAGACATTATACGGCAGATTTAAAACCCTGGCGAATTAGTCCTGATGTAAATATAAAAGAATACCCGCACATACAAGAATTTTGGAAATATGCAAAATATACAGAATTCTATGAAGAATTACTTAACAGTGCATATACAAAAAATGAAATAGAACGGCATATTAGACATAAAAAATTATTTAAAGCCTGTAGCAAAATAGAAGAAAGATTAAAAAGTAAAACATGCAAATAAAATTAGGACAAAATATTATAGATATATTTAGAGGGAAAAAAACCTTATTATCAGAAAGAAACATTTTATGGTGTAAATATAAGTTAGCATCACTTATATTTAATATTAAAAATTTACGGCATGGTAACCCCCAATATGATGAAATCATATCATTAGGCTATAATTGTGAAGTCTCATTTCGAATTAAGGATATTTTAGGAAAGATTTTTCAACATTATTACTCCTGGATATATATAGACAACAGAAACAATTTTATTAATTCATTAAATAATACACATAATTACTTGGACGATAATTTTAGTTATTTACCAAATGGAATGTATTTAGGAAACAAAACAAAATTTGCTTTTCATAGTTCTTACAAAAGTAAAGAACACAATATTGTAAAACAAGATCTTCTGTCAAAATTAAAGCACTTAGCTTTAAAAACAGAGACATTATTAACAAGTAATAAAAGAATTTTATTTATAATAAAGGTACAAAGTACTGATAATATGAACAATGACCTTGAATATATTACAAACATTCGCAATATTCTAAAACAAAAATGTCTTAATAAAACATTTACATTATTATGTGTCTTTGAGAAAGTATCTCTAAACTATAGCTATCAAAAACTTTTAGAGTTTAGAGCCTCAAATGTAGTAGTAGTAGTAGTAGAGAAATTTGCAAATGTTGCTCACACAGATTACGATGGCGACATATTAGGTTGGTTAAATGCAATTGCAGGAGAATATTATGAAAAAAAGTAATTTAAAAATTCCGATATTTTTATCATCAGATGATAATTATGCTCCCTTTGTTGCAACTACTATTGCCTCTATATGTAACAATACAAAAGCTTTTTGTGAGTTTTATGTTCTCGACAGTGGAATAAGCAATGAAAATAAAAATAAAATTTGTTATTTAAAAAATTCATTTAAAAATTTTTCTATTGAATTTATCAATGTTAAACCAGAGGAAGAATTTAAAAATATAAATTATTGTAATGCAGGTAATTATATTTCTATTTCTACATATAATAGATTCCTAATACCAAAGGTTAAACCTGAATTGGAGAAAGTGTTATATTTAGACGTTGATATCGTTGTTTTAGGAGATATTGCTGAGCTATATAACCAAGAATTAGAAGGCTATGCACTAGGAGCCATTTGGGATAAAAGCCGTGCATTATATAATACAGAGACAAAGACGCTAGTTGATTTATCTGAAAATTATAAATATTTTAATGCTGGCATTCTTGTAATCGATGTACAAAAATGGAAGAAAGAAAATATAATTGAAAAACTTTTTGAAATCGAAAGAAAATATCAAAATAAAATTCGTCATGCAGATGAAACCTTATTAAACAAGTATTTCGATGGGAGTTATAAAATATTAAATATTAAATATAATTATACTGATTTTGATACAGCTACAAATCCACAAGAAGAAATTGTCATAAGACATTTTGCTACGCACATAAAACCGTGGCAGATTCATCCTGATATAAAGACTAAACTATGCCCTAACACACAAGACTTTTGGAAATATGCAGAAATGACCCCATTTTTTACAGATTTATTAGATAAATGTAATAGTAATACCTCCGATGAAATTATTAGACAGCTACGTATCCGAGATATGGTACATAAAAGGTATATTCAACTAGAAACAAAAAAACTAAACAGGACAGGAATACTAAATTATGCAAATTAATGTTCCAATATTTCTATCATCGGATAACAACTACGCGCCGTTTGTTGCAACTACTATTGCAAGTATTTGTGATAACACAAAATCCTTTTGTAATTTTTATATCTTGGATGGCGGAATAACGGAAGAAAACAAAGAAAAAATTTGCGAACTTAAGCAACAATTTGACAATTTCTCTATTGAATTTATCGGAATAGATACGCAAAAAGAATTTAGAACTATAAATTATAAAAATAATGAATATATCACAATATCAACATATAATAGGTTCTTAATTCCAAGCCTTAAACCTAACATAAAAAAAGCTTTATACCTAGATTCAGATATTATTGTTTTAGGAGATATAAAAGAATTATATGATATTGATTTGGAAAACTTTGCTTTAGGAGCTGCTTGGCATAAAAGCCGTATTTTATACAATACTGATACAAAAGTTCCGATGGAACTATCAGAAAATTATAAATACTTTAATGCAGGAGTTTTAATAATTGATGTACAAAAATGGAACAAGGAAAAAATTGTAAATAGCTTATTTAAAATCGAACAGAAATATAAAAATAAAATTTTACACGCAGACGAAACTTTATTAAATAAGTATTTTGACAATAACTACAAAATTTTTGATATTAAATTTAATTACACAGATTATGATGTAATTAATTACCCAACCAATGATATTGTTATACGACACTTTGCTTCTGCACTAAAGCCTTGGAACTCAAATTATTTTATTTTCAATAAACAGATAAAAGCTCTTAAAAATTTCAATGATTTCTGGAAATATGCAAAGCTTACAAATTTTAAAAATCAAATTGAACATATTTACAAAAAAAACATTAATAAAAATATTTTTACAAAAAGATTTATAAAAAAGATAAGTATCTTGGAGGAATAACATGAAAAAATTTAACAAAAATTTTAATTTTAATTCTATATACAGAGCTTTTTGGTGGCCTACCAGAGAATGGGTACAAGAATTACTACACTTTCCTTTTTTAGGCTTTTTAAATAGATTTAAATTCGGTAAAGATTTTTATATTAACTGGCTTAAATTACGCTTTTTAGTAACAAAGAAACCAGTTTTTGGCTTGATTGAAGTTTTAGTAACATCAAGATGCACTTTGAACTGCAAACACTGTAATACACGTATACCAGAATTTACAAACAAAACACATGTACCAATTTTAAAATTTGAAGATTTCAAAAATGATTTAGATAAATTATTAGCCGTAACTGATTATATCAATATACTTGGTTTTGTTGGAGGAGAGCCTCTTTTAGCAAATGACCTAGGGAAAATGGTGCACTATGCTGCATCTAAAAAACAAATAAAACAAGTTTTTATAGCTACAAATGCTACAATATTACCTAATGAAGATTTAATTCAGGCAATGAGAAATAGAAAAGTTGCAGTTCAACTTTCTGATTATTCACATGTAAAAATATACAAACCTAACGTTACTGTTAAATATAGGGAATTTAAAGAAATATTACTTAAAAATCATATTAATTTTAATGGATACCAAGAAAAAAGAAATGCAACTACTTGGTTTAGTTTACCAAAAGTATTCAAAGACAAACAAAAAGATTCTATATGTAAAAATCAATGGGCTGATTGTGTACAAATATGCAATATTATTTCTAATGGTTATTTACTTCCTTGCACTATGTCTGTTCACATATTTAATAACCTTGATACAACTCAAGAAATAAATAATGAAGTTATTGATATTAGACATACTAATAATTCAAAAGAACTTTTAAGTAAATTAATAAAATATCTTTCAATTCCATACTCTTCATTTTGCCACTATTGTCATTTTGAAGACATTCAACAAGGTTTGCCTTGTGGTGAACAAATCGAAGAAAAGGTTGAGGTATAAATGCAAGATTTAATTTCAATAATCATTCCCTCTTACAACGGAGAGAAGTATATAGCAGAAACAATTAAGAGCATTCTGGAACAGGATGTTCCTGTTGAGATTATTGTAGTTGATGACATTTCAACAGACAAGACTATAGAGATAGCTCGTTCCATGGGATGCAAGGTTATTGTAAACAAAGAGCACAAAGGACAGGTTGCGGGCAAAAATACTGGTATACGAGAAGCCCACGGCGAATACTGGCTCACTATCGATCAGGACGATATGCTTACAAAAGGAGCTCTCAAAAGACTTTGGGAAGAATTTCAGAAGGATAAAAATGCCAAAATAGTTATGGCAAAGCTCAAAGATTTTTGTTCTGCTGACACACCGGAACAAAAACGATTCTGCAAGCCGGAACCTTTTTACGGAATTCTTACAGGCTCTACAATGTTTAAAAAGGAAGTTTTTGATGTAATTGGTGATTTTAGAGAAGATATCATTACAGGAGATGTAATAGACTTAACTAATCGTCTTAATAAAGCAGGAATTGAAATAAAAAAAATTGATTTTATCTCCTGCGACCGGCGAATCCATTCCGCAAACTACGGTCGAACTAATCAAAAAGATGAATACAAAGATTATGCAAAAATTTTAAGAGAAAGATTAAGAAAGTAAATGTCAGACCTCTTTTCAATAACCGAAGTTTTCAGACTATGGACTTCGCATATAATTTTAAAAATCCCTGGCTTTAGGATTAAAGCTCAGGAAGGAAGTCTGCTTTATAATCTGCTGTATCCTTACAGGCAGAATTCAAATATTGGAAAGAATAACAGGTTAATTATTATCGACAATGGTCAGGAAAAAACTGCTAAAATAAATAAAAATTATAAGGGATTTAAAGTTAATTTCTATGGAAATAACAACACTCTAATTATCGACAAGTCAAACAGGCTTGTTAAAACCAATTTTATATTTGACTGTTCTGATTCTGTTATTAAAATCGGAGCCGGAGTAAACGGTAAATACCGGATTGCTTTATACGGCAAAAACTGTTCTGCCGCAATCGGTGAAAATACCTTTTCTGCCGATACATCAATATTTCTCGTTGACAATTCCATTGAAATCGGCAGAGACTGTATGTTCTCAAACAATGTGAGAATTATAACCGACCCACACAGCGTGCTGGATTATAACACTAAAGAAGTTCTGAATCTTCCCGCTAAACCGATAAAAATAGGCAATCACGTATGGCTTGGAGAAAGAACGACTTTAACAAAGAATGCACAAATTCCTGACGATTGCATTGTAGGAATAGCGTCAGTTGTAACAAAAAGTTTCAAAGAAGAACATTGTGTTATAGCCGGCAGCCCCGCGAGAGTCGTAAAACAAAATACAAGCTGGGATTGGGCGCATCCTGCAGACTACAAAGAAAAATTTGAAAAGGATAATAATGAAGAGAATCTTCACATTTTGGGAGCCTAAAGAAAATATTCCGGGGTATTTGGAACTATGTCTGGCAAGTTGGAAAAAATATCTTCCGGATTATGAAATTGTGATTCTTGATTATTTTAACCTTGAAAATTGGCTTGGAAAAGATTTTTACCCGCAGGTATTATATGAAAAGTTTTCTCTGCCGATTCAAGCGGATGCAATCCGATGCGCACTTCTTAATAAATACGGCGGCATCTGGATGGACATTGACACAATTATCACCTCTGAAAAAATTAAACAATATTTAACCATTGATTCAGAGCTGACACTGATTAACAACCATATAGCTTTCATCATTGCAAAACATATTGAAGGAAAAATTTTACACAACTGGCAGAAAAGAATATTTTTTAATTTAAAAATTGCCGAAATTTATTATGATACTAAAACCCCGCAAATTATCAGAAAATTATTGCAAAAATTCTTTCAAAAGAACTTTCTGTCCTGGGATTGTATGGGGAATAGGATTCTAAAACGGTCACTTAAAACAAAAAATAAAAAACTTTTTTATAAAATTAATTCGGAGGTAATTAAATGCTTTCCTGAAATAGAATATAAAAAAATTAACAATATCATTACTCAGGCTCCGGAAAATTATGCAAATTTCTATTTCAAACATGACTATTCAGATTTTGCGCTCGAAAATAATGGCGGAATTATCCTTTTACACAACTCCTGGACGCCAGAAGAGTACAAGAAAATGAGCAGGGAAGAGTTTTTGAAAACAAACAACACGCTTTCTAAAATTTTGCAGAAGATTTTATGATACAATAAAATTAGTAAAAAGCAAAATGAGGATAGTAAATGAAATTAAGTAATACAACAGCGCAAAATTCGTTCAAATACGGATGGCTGCTTTCAAGGATTTTTCCATACATAAAACCTTATATGTTCAGAATAATCTGCGGGTTTATAGTCGCAATACCATTAGGGCTTCTGGATGGTGTTACGGCGTTTGCGCTAAAACCTTATATGGACTATGTTGTAGGAAAACAGGACTGGGTTTTCCACCTTCTCGGGCATGAATTTACACTTTCATGGCAATTGTTTGCATTTATTATCCCGTTTGGTGTAATTGCATTTGCAGGATTTCAGGGTGTTTTGAGATACCTTAATGACTATATTTCAGCATGGACTTCCCAGAGAATTACAAACGACGTAAAAATGGATTTGTTCCATAAATTAATCTATATGGACCCGCAATTCTTTGACGAAAATACGTCCGGTATTATTATCTCAAGATATATGAGCGATCCACAGACAGCTTCCGCTGGAATTGTAGACCAGATTAAGACAATTACAACAAGTGTATTCGGAGCGTTAGGTCTGATTGCCGTCATGCTTTACAGTTCCTGGAAACTCGCTTTAATAGGCGTTATGGTACTCGGAATTGCTTTTATTCCTGTTGCGTTAATAAGAAAAAGGATTAAAGCCGCTTCAAATAAAAACATGGTAATCGGCGGTAATATTACAACAAATATTAACGAAACCTACAGCGGTAACAAGGTTATGGCAGCTTACGAGCTGCAGCAAAGACAGGAAAACTATTTCAGAGACCAGATCTGGGAGTCTTTCAGAGTAAATATGTCACTCACAAAACGTGCAGCCTGGATGAGCCCTCTGATGTACGTTATAGCATCTTGCGGAATTGCAATTGTTTTAGGTTACGGTACCCACTTAATTACAAGCGGGCAGATGACAGCCGGAGCTTTTGCATCTTTTGTAACTTCGTTACTTCTTTTGTATAAACCGGTTAAAACTCTCGGAAACACTCTTACAAGTATTCAAAATATTTTCGTTGCAATGGGCAGGGTTTTTGAATTATTTGATCTCAAACCTGAAATTACAGACAGGAAAGATGCTATTGAGATGAAGGGGCTGAATGATAAGATAGAATTTAAAAATGTTTATTTTGAATATTTACCGGATCATCCTGTTCTAAAGGACTTAAACTTAACGGTAAGAAAGAACGAAACTCTTGCTATTGTCGGAAATTCCGGCGGGGGTAAATCGACCTTAGTAAATCTTATTCCAAGATTTTACGATATCAAATCCGGCTCTATTACTTTTGACGGAATCGATATCAGAGATTTTTCAATTAATTCTCTTAGACACAACATCGCTATGGTATTTCAGGATAATTTCCTGTTTTCAGGTACAATAAGAGAAAATATTATGATGGGAAATCCGGAGGCAACGGAAGCAGAACTTGAGCAGGCAATTGAATCTGCGCATCTGCAGGAAATGATTGCCGAGCTTCCGGACGGTCTGGAAACACTTCTCGGCGAAAGAGGTTTGACTCTCTCCGGCGGTCAGAGACAAAGGGTTGCTATTGCAAGAGCAATGATTAAAAACACTCCGATTGTAATCTTAGATGAAGCAACATCGGCTCTTGATAATAAGTCGGAAGCTATTGTACAAAAAGCTTTAGATAACCTTATTCAGAACAAAACCGTATTTGTAATAGCGCATAGGCTCTCAACAATTAAAAATGCCGACAGGATTGCGGTAATAACAGAAGGAGAACTTGTAGAACTCGGAAATCATGAAGAGTTAATGTCCATAGAAAACGGGCAATACAGAGCTTTGTATGAAATGCAGTTCAAAAAGCAGGAAGCTTTAGTATAATGATGCGGTAAATCAAAGATTTACCATATTCTACCGGCTGACCTACGATTTTCCGCGTCATTGCGGGGGTAAATGCTTGGATTGGGAGGTGGAACTACCGGTAGGGTGTCATTGCAGGGGTAAATGAATCGTGTTGGTAAGTAAGACTACAAACTTAGTGTCATTGCGAGGGAATAATCATTCAGCCCGAAGCAATCCGGAGGGGATTTGACAATTAAAAAATGCAGGTTGGATTTTAACCCAACGATAACATATGGATTGCCGCGTCGCTCCCGCTCCTCGCAATGACCTCCAACAGGTAGGTAAAACTTTCAAGTGTGCAGTCATTCAGAGGGCGGGAGCCCAAAGAATCTCTATAACTTTTACAAATATAGTTAATGTTGGGTTTCACCCAACCTACATTTTTTATGTTAACTTCACTCTTCACGCCTTCTCCCCCACCGAAGGACAATAAACCTGTAGCCCGACTTACTAACTGGAATACATTTACCCCCTCCGAAGAACAATGAACCTGTAGTCTGACTTACCGACCCAAATACATTTACCCCACCGAAGGACAATGAACCTGTAGTCTGACTTACCAACCCAAATACATTTACCCCACCGAAGGACAATGAACCTGTAGTCTACCAACCCAAATACATTTACCCCACCGAAGGACAATGAACCTGTAGTCTGACTTACCAACCCAAATACATTCCCCCCACCGAAGAACAATAAACCTGTAACCCGACTTACCAACCCAGAATACATTTACCCCCTCCGAAAGACAATGAACCTGTAGTCTGACCTACCAACCCAAATACATTTACCCCCCCCCCCGATTGGATTCTTGATTTGATTTCTATTTTTTGTTAGTATCATAATTGAAATTTAGTGTATAAACGTACACTTAATACCAAAAAGTCGTTTTTTCAAAATAGGATTTGGAGAGAAATGAGATATAAAATAATAACAATAGTTGCAATTGTTTTGGCGTTGATTTTCGGTCGAATGCTGGTATCTCAGTGGGACAAAGTAAAGACAACAAAACAGAGAATGCTTGCCAAAACTCCTTCTGTTACGGTGGCGGAGGTTCAGACCGAGGAGGTTGAAAGACAGTTTACGGCTACTGCCAGAGTTATGGCAAAATACAGAGTTGAGGTTCTTGCGCGTATCAGCGGATATTTGACTAAAAGCTACTTTAAAGAAGGTGATTATGTAAAAGCCGGTCAATTACTTTTCGAGATTGAACCGCAGGAATATGAGTATGCTGCAAGCAAGGCAAAAGCTAACTTAAACAACGCGCAGTCTCAGTATGATTATTATGACAAGCAGTTGAAACGGTATAAGGAACTTGTGCAGCAGGATTATATTGCAAGGTCTGATTATGATAATATTCTTTCGCAGAGAGACGCTTTTAAGGCGCAGGTAGAGAGCGCAAAAAGTGCTTATAATGATGCGGAGAGAAATCTCGGGTATACGAGAGTCAAATCTCCGGTTAACGGAAGAGTCGGAATGATTTCCGTAACCGAAGGCAACTATGTTTCAATGAACAGCGGACCTTTAACTACAATTAACAGTTCGGAGCCTATGTATGTGACGTTTCCTCTGGAGTCTAAAGATTTTGCGGAGCTTGTGAGAATTGATAAATCCGCCAATATTAACAGAGATGTAGAATTTATATTTAGCTCCGGAGAAAAGTATAAATATAAAGGGGTTCAGGATTTTCACGATAATGAAATTGATGAATCAACCGGAACAATTACTATGAGGGCAACTTTCCCGAATCCTGACGATGCTTTAATTCAAGGAGATTTCGGAAGAGTAATAATTTATTCCAAATCAAAAGACAATGTTCCTGTTGTTCCTCAGACAGCCACAATGGAAAATCAGGAAGGTCGGTTTGTGTATATTCTTGATGAAGATAATTTACCGAGAATGTCGTATATAAAAACATCCGGCGAAAAAAACGGCAAATGGATAATTTCATCCGGAGTAAATGCGGGTGACAGGATTGTAACTTCGGGGCTTCAAAAAGTTATTCCGGGAAGTCCTGTAAGAATTGTTCAGGCACCTGTTCAGGAAAAGGTTCAGACTAAAAAAGCAGGTTTGTTTACAAAAATCAAGAATAAAATCACCGGTATCTTTAAGAAATAATAAAATAGGAAAATATAAATGGCAGGCAATTTATTCATAAAACGTCCAAAATTAGCAATAGTAATCTCTCTTGCAATCATACTTGCGGGATTGATTTCTCTTACAACTCTGCCTTTGGAAGAGTATCCGTCGATTACACCTCCTCAGGTTGTTGTAACGGCGACTTACAGCGGAGCAAGTTCGGACGTTATAACTTCAACTATTGCAGCGCCTGTCGAACTTCAATTGAACGGTATTGAAGATATGCTATATATGTACTCGGAATCCAAAAACGGGTCTTATAAATTAACTCTGTTTTTTGAAGTAGGTTCCGACCCTGACATGGATCTTGTAAACGTTCAAAACCAGCTTCAATTAGTAACTCCGAGACTTCCGGAGGAGGTTAAGAGATACGGGCTTTCCGTAAGGAAATCAACAGGCGGCGCGGGTTGCCTTTTGATGTCTTTATCTTCTCCTAACGGAACGTACAATTCTTTGTATCTTGCAAACTACGCAACGATGTTCATAAAAGATGAACTTGCACGTATAAAAGGCTGCGGAAGTGTTTCAATTTTCGGTGCCGGAGATTATTCAATGAGAATATGGCTTAAGCCTGATAAAATGGCAAGTTTAGGAGTTTCAACAACCGATATAAATAACGCCGTTACAGCGCAGAATATTCAATCTCCTGCCGGAAACATAGGTGTTGAGCCGATGGATGAACCGCAGGTTTTGAAATTCACTTTAAGAACAAAAGGGCGTTTAAAAACTGTAGAAGAGTTTGAAAATATTGTTGTAAAAGCCAATTTAGACGGTTCTAATGTTAAACTTAAGGATGTAGCAAGGGTTGAACTCGGAGCGGAAAGTTATTCTTCTTCCGTAACGATTGCGGGCAAAAGTGCTGCTATGATTTCAATTGCCCAGCTTCCGGAGGCAAACACAATTGACCTTGTTAACCGTGTTGAAAAGAAGATGAAGGAGTTAAGCAAAAAATTCCCTAGTGATGTAGAATATCACGTTCAATACGACATAACAGAGTTTGTAAGAGAATCTATTCACGAGGTTATAAGCGCCATTGTACTTGCTATTATCCTCGTTAGTGCGGTGACTTATTTGTTCCTGGGAACTGCAAGGGCAGCATTTATTCCATTCTGCGCAATTCCGGTTTCTTTAATCGGTGTATTTATATTTATGGCATTAATGGGATTTTCCATAAACCTTCTGATTCTGTTCGGGCTTGTGCTTGCGGTCGGACTGGTTGTAGATGATGCTATTGTTGTACTTGAAAATACACAAAGGCACATTCAGGAAGGAAAATCACCGAAAGATGCGACGGAAATCACGATGGAAGAAGTTTTCGGCGCCGTTGTTGCAACTTCTCTTGTATTGATGGCGGTATTTGTTCCGGTATCCTTTATGACCGGTATTACAGGTCAGATGTACAGACAGTTTGCTGTATGTATTGCAACTTCTATCGGGCTTTCTACTATTGTTGCGCTGACTCTTTCTCCGGCTCTCTGTTCAATTATATTGAAATCAGGCGACGAGAAAACCGACTTTGAATTTATTCAAAAATTTGAGGACTGGTTTAACGGGGTCAGAGAAAAGTATTTAAATGTAGTAAGTTATTTTGTACACGCGCCTAAAAAGACGCTTGCAGTTCTTGCGGGTGTCATAATCTTCATCGGCGCAATGTTTTTTATAACTCCGACAGGATTTTTGCCGGATGAGGACAGAGGTGCATTGTTCGTACAGGTTCAGCTTCCTGACGGTGCTACGCTTACCAGAACTGCTGATGTTGTAAGTAATTTAACAAAGGAATTAGCACAAATTCCGGGGGTTGTATCTGTAATGCAGGTAAACGGTTTTTCGGGTGAGAATACAGCTTTTGTTGTTGTAAGGCTTGAGCCGTGGTCTAAGCGAAAATCTGCAAAACTTTCTATCAATAATATTATAAAACAGGCAAATGCTATAACATCCAAGTACACTGAGGCTAATACCTTTGTAACCCAGCCTCCGGCAATTAGCGGTATGGGTATGTTCGGCGGGTTCGAATATCAGCTTCTGGATAAAGGGGACAGAACACCTGAGGAATTGTTCACGGAAGCGCAGAAAGTTATGCAGGCAGCAAGACAGGATGCAGCATTTTCAAGCCTGTATACTTCATATACAGCCTCGCTTCCGCAGGTTATTGTAACTGTAGAAGACGAAAAAGCTATGGCGCAGGGAGTTTCTATTGCGGAAATTTATTCAACTCTTGCGGCTCAATTCGGTGCTACTTATATCAATGACTTTAACAAGTACGGAAGAGTTTACCGTGTTTATATGCAGGCGGATGCGCCTTACCGTTCTGTACTCGGGGATTTAAGCAAAATATATGTTAAAAATAATCAGGGGAAAATGGTTCCAATAAGTTCTGTCGTTAAAACTGAAAACATTGTAGGACCGTATTTATTGAACAGGTTTAACATGTACCCGTCTATTGTAATCAACGGTAACGCGGCAAACGGAGTAAGTTCAGGTGATGCAATGAAAGCTATGGCAGCGCTTTCTGACAGAATTTTACCGAGGGATATGGACTTTGCGTGGTCGGGAACTTCACTGCAGGAGCAGATGTCATCAGGTCAAATAGGTCCGATTCTTGCTATGGCTCTTACTTTTGTATACCTGTTCCTTGTTGCATTGTATGAAAGCTGGACGCTTCCGGTTGCGGTACTTTTGATATCACCGGTTGCACTTTTAGGCGCGCTTTTCTTCCAATATGTTTCAGGTCTGTCGCTTGATATCTACGCACAGGTAGGACTTGTTATGTTAATCGGTTTGAGTACAAAGCAGGCTATTTTGATTGTAGAGTTTGCAAAAGACGCTATGGAAAAAGACGGAATGAATTATATTGATGCGGCGCTTCAGGCTGCAAAACTCAGATTCAGAGCCGTTATGATGACAAACATAGCGTTCATTTTAGGTTTGCTGCCGCTTGTTTTTGCAAAAGGCGCAGGCGCCGGAAGTCGTCATTCTATCGGTGTTTCAGTATTCGGCGGTATGCTTGCGGTTGCATTTTTAGGCAGCATTATGGTTCCGGCTTTCTTTGTGCTTACGAACCTTATGAAAGAAAATTTCTATAAGTTTATACAAAATATAAGGAGAAAAAAATGATAAGAGCTTTTATTGTTTTTATACTCTCCTTAATGATGTTCATGCCGTCTTGTAATGCTTCTCTCTGGCATAAGGAGAGCAAACTCGGAAATGAAATTAAACAGGAAGAATATCCTGACAGCAAGGATGTTGAGCCTAAAAAATCACAAGAAAATGATAATCTTGTTATTCAAGGCGGGATTGAAACAGGGATTGATATTACTCTTGAAGAATGTTTAAAATACGCGCTCGGAAATAATCCCCGGATTCAGGCTGCTATGCAGGATGTGTTTGCATCCGACGCGAGAATACGCCAGACATGGGCGGCTTATTTCCCGCAATTCGGCTGGCAGACCGGTTATACCAAGATTAAGCAGCTCCAGTTGTCTGATGCATTAGGCAGAAATCTTGTATTCAACTACTGGGTTCTCGGACAAATAAGCGCCTCCCAGATGCTTTATGACTTCGGTGTAACACAAAATCAGGTAACAATTAGAAAGTTGGACAATAAAGGGTATAAAATTACTTTAACCGGTACGATTAACGATGTTATATGTGAAGTTAAAAAAGCGTATTACAATTTGCAGTATGCAATCGAAGCAAAAAAAGTTGCGGAGGATTCCGTTGCCAGATACGCTGCTTTTTATGATCAGGCAAAAGCCTTCTACAAAGCCGGTATAAAACCAAAAATTGATGTGACAATTGCAGAGGTTAATTTGAGCAATGCAAAATTAACCCTTATTCAGGCTGAAAACGGGGTTGATGTTGCAATGGCTAAACTAAATAATATGATGGGGCTTCCTTATACAAACAAATATAAAGTAGCAGAAGAGTTAAGATATGATCCTTGCGATATAACTCTGGAAAAAGCCATCGATACCGCGCGGGAATCAAGACCGGAATTCCTTCTTGCAGAGGTAAAGGTTGAAGAGGCAAGACAAAATGTAAAACTGGTTAAAAAATCTTATTTCCCGCAACTGACAATTGAAGGACAATACCAAATCGGCGGCAAGCACCCGACATCAAATTACGGTTATAATTACGGCGGTTATTTGAATTTTCCTACAATAAACGGAATGCTTATTAAAAATGAAATTAAAGAGGCGAAAGCGCTTTATTCAAAAGAACAATCTAACGCAATTAATACAATGAATAATATTTATTATGAAGTTCAGGAATCGTATTATTCTTTAACAGAAAAGAAAAATAAAATTCCGGTTGCAACTTTAGGAGTGAAGCAGGCAAAAGAAAATTATGAACTATCTTTTGGCAGGTATAAAGTCGGAGTCGGCGACCCGATTGAATTAAAAGAAGCCCAGGTACAATACCAGAATGCCATGCTTACGTATTACCAGACAATGTTTGATTATAATGCAGCAAAAGCAACTTTAGAAAAAAATATCGGCAGAAATATTGCAAACGGTGAAGTAGAGTTAAAAACAGATGACTGCAAAGGCAAAAAGAAATCTAAAAAACATTCTTAATATATATAGTGTATTGTATCTTATTTGAATATGTTATATAATCAATACACAAACATAGGAGAAAGAAGTATGCTGCCAATTATAACAGAGGATATATCATCGGAAGTCTTTTCCGAAGCATTTCAGGATGTGCAGAACTGGCGGAAAAATATGGTGAAATACCTTAAAGAAGAAAATCCGGAAGTTAACAGTGCAATTCTTGAAGTTGCAAAACACGACGAAAGTATCGACTTAAAGGCAGTTGCACTCGGAGCCTATCTTTCATACAGATTACTGGAACTCGCTAACGAAAGTGAAGGCGCTTCTATAGAAGAATAAGTTTTGTGGAATGTAGTATGAAAAAGATTTATCAATGTAAAGTTTTGATAAGTCTTTTTCGTCTCCCTAGCAAATTTTATTTTTATGTGTGTTTATGAGATTGTAAGTTAAGAAAGGACAAATTATTATGCAAGTAACAAGAGTATCATTTATGAATTTTAACGGCGGAAAGAAAATAGCCCCAAAGGATTTGAAAAAAGCAGAAAATCTTATAAAGGAAGAAGCTAACAAAACTCAGGCATTCTTTCCTGATACAGCTTTGATGGGAAATATGGATAATGCGGTTGAAGATACTTATGTAAAACAGTATGCAGAAAACCGTGAAGTAATGAAGAAAATAGTTCGTGAAGACTTTGATCCTTCAAAAAACTATTTTGCTCCATTTAGACCTACAGAACTTTAATATAAAGTGTTTATAAAAAAGAGCACCTTCAATAAGGTGCTCTTTTTTATTTTCAAAATTAAGTAAGCTGGACAATTTATATTACAAATTTTCTGTAAATAATAAATCAGGAGGATAAATATGTTAAATATAATCTTAAGATGGCTTTTATACGCACTTTTAATAATATTTGTTTCGTGGTTAGTTCCGGGGATTGAGGTTGATAATTTTTTAAGCGCGATGTTTGTTTGCATAATTCTTGCGCTTGTTAATGCTTTTATAAAACCGTTTGTGCAAATAATAACTCTTCCTGTTACGATTTTGACTCTCGGGCTGTTTAGTCTTGTAATTAATGCTTTGATGTTTATGCTTGCAGGATGGATTACACCAGGATTTGAAGTCGAAGGCTTCTTAAGCGCTCTTTTAGGCTCGCTGCTGCTGTCTCTGTTTTCTCTTGCGGTTAATAAAATTTAAGATATATTTCTGGTATAATAATCTTATGAAGAGATTATTTCTGGCAGTGATATTTGTTTTAATGTTACAGCCTTTAATATATGCAGAAACAACCATAAATAAAGTATATTTAAATGAAGCAATTGATGCTGCATTAAAAAACAATATTGATTTGCAGGCAGCAAGATTAGAGAGAAATATTGCAAAAAATAATATTAAAACTGCCAACCGGCTCCAAAATCCGTCTTTTGATGCGTTTTATTTTATGGGGGCAGCCGGGAATAATGAGCCTAAGCAGCTTGGTATAAGCGAAAATATTGAAATTGCAAAGAGAAAAGCACGTAAGAATCTTGCGGAATCTAATTTAAAGCTTGTTGAGAAAAATATCGATTATACGACTTTTGATTTGAAGATGGACGTAAGAGAAGCGTATATAAACCTTGTTGCGACAAAGTCTATTTTATTTACTCTGGAGCAGCAAAAGGAATTACAGGAGGAGCTTCTGGATATTGCAAGGAGCCGTGTTAAGAGCCATAAATCGCAGGATATTGATGTAATGCAGGCTGAGATTGCGCTTAATCAGATGATTACGCAGGTTAATTCCGCACGCGTGAGCGTAAGTAAGGCTCTTGCGGATTTTAATAAAGTAATAAACAATCCTGAAGATGTAACTTATGACAGTATGGATAAATTGTTTACAGAGGAGAATAACTTTGAAGAGATGATGACGCCTCCTCCTGATTACAATTTTCCTGACTTTGACCGGATTGTACAAAAAGCTATTGATAACCGATTCGACATAAAAATTGCAAAGCAGGAAATAGATGTTGCAGAGAAAAATATGACTGTAGTTGCAAGGCAGAGAATTCCGGACATACAAATTTCAGGCGGATACGCTTATCAGCTGGGAAGATATACGGATAGCGGAAATTTTAATAACGGTGCATATGCAGGCGCAAGTCTTGTTAATATTCCTTTGTTCTACAATTATTCTCCTGAAATCCAAAATGCAGCACTTAAGCTCAAACAGGCTGAATTAAAATACACTTCGGTAAAAAACAGAGCTGTAAAAGATGTTTCTGCCGCTTATGAACGATTTTTGACGGCTGCTGATAACTTAAACCATTATGAAAAAAAGATTATAACGGATTCAGAAAAATTAATTGAGACTTCAAAGGACAGTTATGAAGAAGGAAAATCTGATATAACTGCATTAATTGTTATGAAGCAGTCTTATAAATCAATAATTATAGGATATTCTCAGGCTCTTGCAGAATACTATAACAGCTGGACTAATTTTTTAAGAGAAGTCAATGACGAAGATTTTACACTTACGGAAAATTTATAGGGAGATTTTTGAATGAGAAAAAGTACATGTCTGCTGCCCCTGGCTCTGGGGACATTTGGATTGGGGTTAACAGAATATGTAATGATGGGGATTTTGCCTGATACAGCAAAAGCTATGCAGGTAACAATTCCTCAGGCAGGAAATTTTATATCTTTTTACGCTTTAGGAGTTGTTGCCGGCTCAATTTTGTTGGTACTTATTGCAAGAACAAAACCGTTAAAAACGATTCTTTTGTGGCTGATGTCTATATTTACCGCCGCAAACCTCTTAACTGCTTTTGTTGGAAACTATCATTTATTTTGTGTAATAAGATTTATTGCAGGACTTCCTCACGGGGCATTTTTTGGAGTCGGAGCCATTTCTGCAGGAAGATTGTGTGAGAGCGGAAAAGAAAATCAAGCTGTTGCTACAATGGTTGCAGGAATGACAGTTGCTAATCTTTTTGGTATCCCTTTTGGCACATTTATAAGCCATAATTTATCCTGGCGGCTTACATTCCTTTTAATAGGGCTTTTTGGCTTTATTATTGTGTATTCTATATACAAATTAATTCCTTATTTAAAACCTCTGCCGGACAGCGGTTTTAGAGGACAGTTCAAATTCTTGAGAAGCTTAGGACCATGGCTTTTGATTCTTGCGGTAATTATGGGTAATGGCGGCATATTCTGCTGGTACAGTTATATTAACCCTCTTCTGGTAAAAGTTTCAGGAATTTTGCCAAAATTTGTTTCACTTATAATGATATTAGCAGGTGCCGGTATGTGTGCCGGAAATTATCTGGGCGGCAAACTTTCAGATAAATTTTCTCCTGCAATTGTTGCAAGCTTGACGCAACTTACAGCTTGCTTATCATTGATTTTAATATTTTTATTTTCTTCAAATCCGCTAATTTCCGTTTTATTAATGTGTCTTTGTACCGGCTGCCTTTTTGCCGTATCAGCCCCGCAGCAGGTTTTGCTGATTGAAAATGCAAAAGGCGGAGAAATGCTAGGGGCTTCATTTTCTCAGATTTCTTTTAATCTAGGGAATGCAATGGGAGCATATGTCGGCGGACTTCCTATTGAACATGGCTTTACTTATAACTATACGGCGCTTCCTGGGGCACTATTTGCTTTTGTTGGGTTTTTGATGTTGTTTTATTTCTATAAGAAATATGAAAAGAAAAACGCATAATTTATTTAAAAAAAATATTTTCGTAAGAAAGGCGGGCAGAGTAAACTCCGCCCGCCTTTCTACTATATTAAACAAGTAAGGTCTGGCTTTAGCCCGACAAAAACTTTATAGGGATTCTTCGGGCTAAAGCCCACCTGAATGACAGCACACAGGGAAGCAAACCTACAAGTTTACCGTCATTGCGAGGGAGCATCCTTTCAACCCGAAGCAATCCAGAACGGTGGTAAACCCCTCACCCGCATCCGTAACTTTCGCCTTCCGGCTCAAGAACGGCTGCTCCCTCTCCCACAAAGGGCGAGGGAAAAGAAATGACAATTTAATAAAAATGGATTGCGAGAAAATCAAAGATTTTCTCGCAATGACTATGCGTAATCCTACAAGCTTGCCGTCATTCTGGGGGTAAATATATTTGCTACCTCTCAATTCTCAAATGTCTGTTCGGCTCTTCTCCGATTGAAGTACTCTGGAGATTGTACTGTTCTACAAGTTCGTGTTGTAATTTTCTGATGTGAGAGTTTTGAGGCTCCAAGTCCACCATCTGGGCTCCGTCTAAAATTTTCTTAATACCGGCTTTTGCTTCATCAAGAGCCTTTTCTGTTTCATCAGTGTATCCTGTCAGGGATTCAACATCTCCCGGTTGAATATCAAGAGCATCTTTCAAAACCTTCTGAATTTGCGCCATTGAGTTTGTTTTTACATAGAAAATCTGAACTCTGTATTCTTTTGCGGTACTCAAAATTTTTGCGCCTCCTTTTGCAAAGTTCTTGTGCGCAATAACAATATCCGCATCCTCAACATTTCTGATAATCTCGGCATTCAAATTCAAGCGTTCGATAAGCTTTTCAACAATCGTACGTGATACAGCATAGAGATAAATCTTTCTAAGAGGTTTTGCCTGCTCGACATACTTCTGGCGGGAGAATGAGAAATTCATCTTATTATCCTCCGGTGTTTCAATTTCAGGCTTATTAACCTCCGGTATAATAACTTTTTCAACATCCTTCTGCTCTACTTTTCTAATCTCCGGTCTTATCGGCCAGCCTCTGAGAATATAATCAACCGCTTCAGATGTATTTTTATAAACCGCAAGCGTATTTCTGTCTAAGATTTCTATTACTATATCAAAAGTTGGCTGCTTTTCTCTTTCCAGAACAGTTTTTTGGGAAGCTCTCCTTTTTGCTTCATCATCGCCTAATGTTACTGACTGAATTCCGCCTACTAAGTCAGAAAGAGTCGGGTTTTTAATCAAACTTTCAAGACAGTTACCGTGAGCGGTTGCAATAAGCATAACCCCGCGTTCCGCTATTGTTCTTGCCGCCTGAGCTTCCGCCTCTGTTCCGATTTCATCTACAACAATAACTTCAGGTGTATGATTTTCTACAGCCTCAATCATAATATCTTTTTGCAACTCCGGCTGAGCTACCTGCATTCTTCTTGCCGAACCAACAGCCGGATGCGGAACATCACCGTCGCCTGCAATTTCATTTGAAGTATCAACTATAACTACACGTTTGCCGAGTTCGTCTGCAACTAACCTTGAGATTTCTCTGAGTTTTGTGGTTTTACCAACCCCCGGAGGACCTAAAAATAAAATACTTTTACCCTGAGTACAAATATCTTTAATACAAGCTATGGTTCCGGTTACAACACGCCCTATGCGGCAGGTAAGCCCGACTACTTTACCCTGACGGTTTCTAATTGCGCTTATTCTGTGCAAAGTTCCGGGTATGCCAGAGCGGTTATCATGCGTAAATTCCTGCAGGTGAGAGGTTATAAAAGTAATGTCCTCATCATTTACCACGTCGCAGTTTAACTTTTCAATCTTACCTCCGGAATGCCGCACCTCCGGTACGCGACCTATATCTAATACAATTTCAATAACATCATCAAGTTTTTCACATGACAAATTATTCACAACTTTTTGGGGCATGATAGCTAGCAGTCGTTCGAGATCATTTTGAAATTGTAAATTGCTCATCATTCTTATATAAAATGCCTTTCTGCTTTCGCATTTGGCTGATAACGATTCAAACTTGAACTCCTACTTTTATTATATCATAGTTTTTACAGATTTTCAAAGCTTATTATGTTTTTAACTCTTGCATAAAAAATTATTATATGTAATAATAATAACAAGGTTGGGAGCCTATAACAGCAAGAATTATGGTTTTAAATAAACCGTTTTCTTTTGTTATATCCGGAAATCAGATAAATTAAAAACAGATTTCTGACAGAAATTTAAAACCAGCCTGGTCGTAAGTCAAAAAAGGATGAGTACCTCACATTCATGAGTGATTTTAAATTTAATTATGATTTTTTGAAGAAAAATGCAACTCCCGGAAGCTGGAGACGCGGATACGAATATTACCAGAAAGATATGATTCTGGAGGCTTACCCTGAAAAGAATTTCTATAAAGGTAAGGTTAAGGGGAATTATCAGGATTTTTATTTAACTGATTTGATTTTTAAAAAGAATAAAATTGAGTCAAGATGCAATTGCCCTTTAAAAGAAGAGTGGTGTAAACACGCAGTGGCAGTTGCTCTGAAAGCAATTGAAGAGAACGCTTATGAAAACTGGATGTTTGAAAAATACGGCGTTGAGTTTGACCGTTCTGATACTGATACAGAATTAAAAACAGAACCAAAAGGCAGCTATATTTTCCATTTTAATCCCAAAAGACGCCAGAACTTTTTCTCGATTCTGGTAAGAGACCGGGCAACAAACAAGATTGTAAGGTCTCTGGAAAACATTCTTCGTGCGCTTATAGATGTACAGAGAACAGATCCTGATTTTGAACTCAACGATGCACAAAAATCTGAACTTGCATTGTTCCAGACCCTGTTAAAAATTGCCAAGCAGGATAAAAAAGCCGGCTGGTACGATATTCCGATTACAAAATTCGCGCCGGTATTTCCTTTGATGGCAGAGCTGGAAGAAGTTTTAGACGAGAGAACAAAAGAACGTATCCAGTTTACGGATAATGTGTGGAGTCTCAATCTTGATGTTTCTACTACAAGTATAAACGGCGCTACAAACATTGTTCTGGAACTTTTCTGGACAAGACCGGATAAAGAAGGGATTATACCGTTTGAAGAGGTTAATTATTTTTCAAGGCAAATTAAGTGGGGAAGATACAAGAATATAATTTTTCCTCTGAACATTGCAATGAATGAACTTCCGCAAAGTATTATAAAATCTACTTTTACTGACTTAAAAGAAGCTGACGGCGGGAAGTTTGTATACGAAGATTTACCGCATCTTAAAGAAATTATGCCTGTAACAATTGCGGAAAATATAAGCAAACTCCTTTTAGAGCATAAACCGCCTATAAACGTTGTTACTCTTGGTATTGACTATGATCAGTCGCTTAAAGCATCATTGGAATTTGATTATTCAGGAGTTAGAGTTCCTTATTCCAAGAGCAAAGACAAATCTCCTTATATTTCTGTTACAAGCAAGGAGGAAGAAGGGTTAGTCTACTGGATTAAAAGGGATTATGAACATGAGCAGATGGCATATAATATGCTTCTTGCATGCAAATTTGTTCCGATGCAGACTAATAACCTTGCTCTGGAAAAAGAAAACGCAATTGATTTTTATAATTACTATATCAAGCAGGCAGGTGACGATTGGAAGTTTGAAGAGCATGATGATATGAGCTTCTTTAAGCTTCTTGATGAACCATTCAAAATGTGTGCAAAAATTGATTTCTCCGAAGAATCAATTGACAGTATGGAAATCCAGATATACGGTCAGGTCGGGGATGAAATCATAAACTTTGACGATATATATGATACTATTCAGAGCGGTGAAAAATATGCCCGTGTAAGAAGCCTCGGTTTTGTTGAGTATCCGGCTCAGAATATTTATCAGATTATGCGCTCATTTAACTCTTTTGATGCATACAGAAACAACGAAAACAAATTTCTGGTAAAAACTTACCGTGTAGGTTTGATTACAGAGTTACAGAATCAGGGATTTGAACTTGTCATGAGCGAAAAATTCCAGAAGTTCTGGGAGCAAATTTCAACCTTCTCAACAACTTCTGACGGCGTTTCTCTGCCGGAAGGGGTTAATGCCGAGTTCCGTGAATACCAGCTTAAAGGTTTCCACTGGCTCTGGTTCCTGTATCAGTACGGCTTAAACGGAATACTTGCCGACGATATGGGGTTAGGTAAAACTTTACAGGCATTGAGTTTGCTCCAGAAAGCAAAAGAAGTTGACGGCGCAATGCCGACGCTTGTTGTTGCTCCAACAACAGTCGTATTTAACTGGGAAGCAGAAATTCAGAAATTTACACCGGGCTTAAGCTGTCTGAAATTAACAGGCGCTGACCGTAAAGAATGGTTTAAACATATTCCGGAATATGATATTGTAATTACAAGTTACGCGCTTGTAAGACGTGATATTGCAAAGCTTAAAAAACACAATTTCAGATACATTATTCTGGATGAATCCCAGAATATTAAAAACGCAATTTCACAAACTGCTCAGGCGGTAAAAGAATTGCAGTCGGATCATAAGCTTGCGCTTTCCGGTACGCCTATTGAAAATAAACTTGAAGAGTTGTGGTCGGTATTCGACTTTCTTATGCCGGGCTTCCTGTTTAATGTTGCTGAATTTAACTATAGATACGTTACTCCGATTATGGAAAGACAGGATAAGACGGTTGAAAAACGTCTGAAACTCCAAATATTCCCGTTTATCCTGAGACGTATGAAGCGAGATGTTGCGAAAGACTTGCCGGATAAAGTTGAAAACATGGCGTATTGCGAACTTACGGACGAACAGAGAGACTTTTATCTTGAAGTCCTTGACAGTACAAAAGAAGAACTCTTTAAGAGTATTGAACTTAACGGGCTTGAAAAGAGCAGAATGTCTATATTCTCGGCTCTTCTCAGACTCCGTCAGATTTGCTGCCACCCTAAACTTTATGACAAAGAACATGTTAAAGGCGTCATGAAATCAGGTAAATTTGAATACCTGAAAGGTATGCTGGAACAGATTATTCAGGAAAAACACAGAGTTCTTCTGTTCAGCCAGTTTGTTGATATGCTTGATATTATTAAAGCATGGCTTGAAAGAGAAGATATTCCTTACGAATACTTAACCGGTAAGACAAAAGACCGTCAGGCTGCTGTTGAAAACTTCAATAATAACCCGAATATACCTATATTCCTGATTAGTTTAAAAGCCGGCGGTACAGGTTTGAACCTGACGGGTGCGGATTATGTAATCCACTATGACCCTTGGTGGAACCCTGCGGTTGAAGATCAGGCAACCGATAGAGCTTACCGTATCGGTCAGACTAAGAAAGTATTTGTCTACAGGCTTATTACAAAGAATACGGTTGAAGAAAAAATTCAGAAGATTAAAGGACGTAAACGCGACCTTGTTGACAGCGTAGTTTCTATCGACAGAAATATTACAAAATCACTTACAATGGAAGATTTGAAAGATATCTTCTCGATAGATTAATTGCGCTTTAAAAACCGGTAATTAATATAAAATCTAAATTATTTTATTTCAAAATCAATACTTGAATTCTGGTTATTTTCTTTTTTTACACCGGTAATAAGTTCGTACACATAGGCTGTAACCAATCCTGAAAATGCATTAAACAGGGCACTTATTCCTGCCATAAGAATCATCAGCAGTACCATTACAACAAAAGAGCCGAAACTTGTCAGGAAAAACCTCAAAAATCCCTGCGTATAAGCCGGAAATAACCAGCCAAGAAGCATACTGAGCGGAGTATACACAACAGAAAAAGCTATAAAAGATACAAACCCCACAAGAGCACCGAATATACATCCTTCTCTTACGCTAATTATACCGATTAAATCATTCTGTTTAAGATAAACAATTACAAAAGCGGAAAGACAGATTATAAGCAGCATAAAACTCAGAAAACTCAGGTATGGAACAATAGTAATAAATCCGAGAATTGCACCTGCAAATATGCTTATTAGTGATATTTGTTTTAATAGTAATAAATTCATATTAACACCTCTTTATTCCGCCGAGATATAACCTCTTAAAGCGGTATAAGCCGCAATATAAGGGGATGCCAGATAAATAAAACCTTTAGTATTTCCCATTCTCCCCTGAAAATTTCTGTTCTGGGTTGCAAGACAGACTTCTCCGTCACCTAATATACCGGCATGAACGCCGACACAAGGACCGCAGCCCGGAGCTAGTATTGCAGCATTTGCTTCTACAAAAATATCAATCAAACCTTCTTTCAGAGCCTGTTTAAAGACATCTTTTGAAGCCGGAGAAATAAGCATTCTGACATCAGGGTGAACTGTTTTTCCTTTAAGAATCTCTGCTACGGTTCTCAAATCCTCAATTCTTCCGTTTGTGCATGTGCCGACATATACCTGATTAACTTTTACATCCTTAAGCTCTTCGACCGTCTTTGTATTATCAACTGTATGCGGGCAGGAAACCGTATGAGGAACATCTTCCGCATTAATTTCTATAACTCTTTCATATACTGCATCCTTGTCAGGCAGAATTTGTCTGAATTTATCTTCCCTACCTCTTTCGCGTAAAAATTCTTTTGTTTTTTCATCTGCAACAAACAAACCGCATTTTGCTCCTGCTTCCACCGCCATATTTGCAAGAGTAAATCTTTCAGACATTGACATATTCTCAATTGTATCGCCGCAAAATTCCAAAGCCTTATAAGTCGCTCCGTCAGCGCCTATCATTCCTATAAGATAAAGCATTAAATCTTTAGAACAAATTCCCTGTTTAAACTTTCCTCTTACAACAATTTTGTATGTAGCAGGAACCTTAAGCCAGGTTTTTCCAAGAGCCATTGCAACAGCAACGTCAGTAGAGCCCATGCCGGTTGCAAACGCGCCGAGCGCGCCCGATGTGCAGGTATGAGAATCAGCTCCTACCAGAACTTCGCCCGGATTTACAAAAGTTTCAATAAGTCTCTGGTGACAGACCCCTGCTCCGACATCGGAAAGCACAGCTCCATATTCCTTATGAAACTCTCTTAAAACCATGTGGGTATTAGATAATTCTTTTCTCGGACTCGGAGAAGCATGGTCAATAAACAGAATAGTTCTCTGGGGATTATTTAATTTACTCTTTCCAAGCTTTTTGAATTCCTGCACTGTTAAAGGACCTGTTCCATCCTGTACTGCAGTTACATCCACCTTTGATATAACAAGTTCTCCGGCATGAACTTCTTTTCCTGCGTGTTCCGAAATTATTTTTTCTGCTAAAGTCAGACCCATTTCTCCCCCCCCCTTTGTAAATTTAGTACCTTCATTTTATCACAATTAGAGATTTTTGTTATAAAATAAAGGGGTAAAATAATATAATTTTACATATTTAATGTTTTTTGGGATAAATTAACGGAGGAGTAAGAGTTTGGCTATAAATATTCAAAAGATTAAGAGTAGAAAAGTCTTATTCTACCTGACTTTAGGACTCTTCTGTTTATTTTTATCCTGTCTTTGCACTAACTATGATTTTGATTTATTTGCCAGATTAATTGTCGGCGAAAGATTTATTGAGCATGGCATATTGCCTTTCAAAGATTTTTTGTCATATACGCCGACTCATCCGTGGTATGACCATGAATGGGGCTCCGGTGTCGTGTTTTACCTGCTGGTAAAACATCTTAATGCAATAGGATTACTGCTTTTTCAGGCTTTAATGATGTTTTTGACAGCCTTTTTTGTAATACAAACACAAAAGCTGCAAAAACATGCCTACCCTGCCTCATTAACATTTATGGCAATATTTCTTGTAATATATTTAAGGCTCAACCCGGCATTAGTCAGATGCCAGTTGTTCAGTTTCCTGTTTTTCGCGTTTTTTCTCTATGTGCTTGAAGGAACAAGAAGAGGAAAGTTCAAAAACTTAATCTGGCTTCTTCCTCCGGTTGTAATTTTCTGGAACAATGTACACGGAGGCGTTGTTTCCGGACTCGGGCTTATTGCAATGTATTTTGCAGGAGCTATTCTGGAGAAAAAACCGTGGAAAAAATATCTCGGAGCTTTGATATTATCAGGTCTGCTGCTTGTTATAAACCCTTACGGCATAAAATATCTGGATTTCTTATTCTCTGCAGCAACAAAGCAAAGAAAATATGTTGTAGAATGGTGGCCATTCTATGCAGCAAGACATATTTTATACTATCTGCCGCCAAGTATATTTGCGGCATTCGGATTTATTTGTTCTTTTTTAAGGAAAAAGAAACCTGATATCACAAAAACAATAATACTTGTTGTTACGCTCTATATGGGACTTGCTCACGTAAAACTGCTTTCACTGTCTGTAATTGCAGCAGCTTCGCTTTGTTATAATGATATTGCTTCACTATTTACACGGTACAAAAAAGTTTTAAGGAAGCTGGAAAAAAGCATTTATGCATCAATCATTGTACTTGCCTTTCTTATACCCCTATTCTCGCCGCTGGCTGCAAGGGCAGATTTTACTAAATTTCCTTTATATGAAATAGAATTTCTGAAAATTAATAATATAAAAGGAAATATGGTTGTTCCTTTCGGTATGGGAAGCTATGCATCTTATAAATTATATCCTGATAACTTAATATATATGGACGGAAGGTATGAAGAAGTCTATAATGACAAAGAATTTCTGACTTTAAGGGATTTTGAACTTGTGGAGCCTAACTGGAAAGACATACTAAAAAATTATCCGACTGAAATTCTTATGCCGACAAGAGGCAGTGCTGCTTATGCTGCTTTAACAAAAGAGCCGGAGTGGATTCATATTTTTGACGGCAGGCTCTGCGGTATTTTTATAAAAAAAGGACAAGAAAAATTTTCATATTTTGAACCTGAATACGATATTGATTATTATAGAGACACAATGTTTAAACATGGAGATTTCACAGATGACTAACCCGTTAAAATATACCTGCCTGTTCGGAGGCGGTGCAATAAGAGGAATGGCATACATTGGAACAATAAGGGCTTTAGAAGAGCTGGGAATTGAATACGATATAATCGGCGGCTCATCTGTCGGTTCGGTAATGGCAGCATTAATTGCAAGCGGTTACAAGTCATACGAACTAGAAAACTTGTTTATGAAAGTAAATTTTGATCTTTTTAAAGACATCCATCTGGGATTTGGCAGTTCTTTTGCTATAAGTAAAGGTGAAATCTTCATGGATTGGCTCAATGAACTTTTACAGAAAAAACACGGAAATATTAAAAACAGAAATGTAACCTTTCAAGATATTGAAAAAAAGCTGGTTATTATTACAACTAATCTGACAAAATTCTGCAATCAGGAATTTTCAAATATTCAGACTCCTGAGTTTGAAGTTGCAAAGGCTATTAAAGTTTCTTCGAGTATGCCCGGCTTAATGGCTCCTTATAAGTACAAAGAATGCTATCTGGTAGACGGAGATTTGCAAAAAGCTTCACCTATGTGGAGATTATCGGAGACTTTAAACAATTCTGAAAGCAGAATACTTGAATTCAGACTTGAAGGAGATTACAGCAAAGACGAAAAGAATCCGATATCATTTATTAACACTATATATAGCTGCGTTACAGATATTGCGACAGATTTTGTAACAGAATTATACGGGAAAAATGACCGGTATGACTGCGTTAGAATAAATACCGGAGACATCTTCTTTGCAGATTTTAACCTTAATAAGGAAGAGAGACGAAAATTAATTGATATAGGGTATAACCAGACAATGCATTATTTTAGAAGCGTACTTCCGGCAAAAAAACAAAGGCTGGAAGCAATATATTCTAAAATTCTCACATACCTAAAAAAAGCATTGAAAGGTCTAAAAGCCAATAATGTTGAAGAAGTGCAGTGGTGGTTCGGAGATATATTTACAGTACTTTGTGAAAATAAAGAAATAATAGACCCTGTAATCTACCGGAAAATCCTTGATTTAAAAAACTCGCTTGCCAAAGGCTCTACTTCAATTTTGAAATTTTATACTTGCTTTAAAGGAGCAAAAAGGCTGGAGGCTGAGATGAAAGACGTCATAATGACCGTAAACACACGGGTTAACGACCTTAAATTATACCTTCAGGATTTTCCAGATTGTAAATTTATGTAAAGATTTTCAAAAAATCGGGGTATTTTTGTAATATTTCTTAACAAAAGTATTGAACTTTATATACTTTTAATATATCATAAGTATATAAGGATTATTTGTTATGTGTTCGTCAATCCTTATAAAAAACGGTAAATTGAAATTGATAGTCGCGACATCTTATTCAATCTTCCGCAGGACATTAAACCGGCAGACTAACTTTCCAGAGTGCAGTCATTCCGGGGCGTAAGCCCGAAGAATCGCTATAACTTTTGTAAAATTTTCTATTCACAAGTTAAAGAGATTCTTCACCCCTAAATTGCTGCCGGGTTCAGAATGACGGCAAACTAGTAGTCTAAACCTACCTACCCCTAAAATGTCAGGCTAGTAGGCTAACCCACAAGACAAGTTACATCCCCCCCCCCTACGTCAAACTAGTAGCATAAACCTACCAACCAAGTTACATTTACCCCTACGTCAGACTAGTAGCCGAAACCTACCAACCAAATTACATTTACCCCAGGAGTTTAACAGTATGAAAGAAACAACAATTAAAATGAAAAAAACAACAAATCCTTCAAGAAACAGCTTCGCAGCTTTTTGCGGAGAGGATATGAGCAATTACATCAAAAAAGTTAATTCGTTTAAATCACTTAACAGTGATGAAGAAAAAGAAATTGCAAGACTTGCAAAATCAGGCGATAAGGAAGCTAAAAAGGCTTTAGTACAGTCCAATTTAAAATTAGTTTTAACTATTGCAAGAAAAGCTATCCATGTATCAAAGATTCCTATGATTGATTTAATTCAGGAGGGCAACTTAGGTTTAATGGTTGCGGTTGAAAAATTCAATCCTGAATTGGGATACAGATTTTCCACTTACGCAAGCTGGTGGATTAAACAGGCAATGTTTAAAGCTATTTCAGAACAATCCTGCTGTATGAAAATTCCTGTTTATATTCAGGAAACTTTATCAAGATTCTCCAAACTCAAAACAGAGATGGAGAGAGCATACAATTGTCAGGTTACAAACAAAGATGTTGCCGAGAAAATGAATCTGGAGCCGGAAAAAATTGATACATTTTTGTCTGCGTACACTACAACAGTATCAATTGAAGGCAGCTTTGACGGCAAAAACGGAAGCGAATTAAATGTTGCTGATGTTTTAGAAGATGAAAAATGCAATGTTGAAGAATCAATTGAGTATGAAGAATTAAAAAAAGAAATTGCAAATGTTGTTTCAACTCTTAAAGAGCGCGAACAGACAGTTATCAAGATGAGATTCGGGTTAGAAAATTTTGCAAAAACAACATTGGAAGACATTGGTAAATTATACGGCGTAACAAAAGAGTGCATCCGCCAAACAGAGATGAGAGCTATAAACAAGCTTAGAGGGAGCTTTACATTAAGCTGTTATGCTGACTAATAAAATAAATCCCGCTTCCGGATTTGAAGGCGGGATTTTTATTAACTCTGCAACTGAGCACGTTTTGCATTCTCATACCGTTTTTTCGTAAAATAATTAGTCATTCCTGCTACAAAGAAGCCCATTACTCCTATGGAGAATATGTACGGAAGTCCGGAAATTAAGACTTTTTGTTTTACCAGAGATTTGTACTCATTTTCAACTGTAGTTTTTCTTTCTTTTGCAAGTTTTTGAGCTAAATCTCCCAGTTCATCAAATTTTGGGACGCTTGAATCTTTGCCCAGAATATCCTTGCATTTACCCATTTTGTGCAAAAGTTTTCTGAATCCTTTTTCGACAAGTTCGCTTCCTGTAATAACATATAGAGCAACGAGCGGAAATCTTGTTGCAGTTTCTTTGAAGTTTTCTTTACCTCTGTCGGCGGAGGCGCCGAAATATCCGGCACCGCCTACTAGCACGCAGGTTGTTAACTGCCCTTTGCTTAAACATAACTTTCCGTTCTGACTGTTAAAATCCATATTTGTATACTTGTTAAAGAAATTTTTGGCTTTTGGCGAATTTTTGAAGAGCTTTGAGCCCGGAGCAACAATAAACTCTGATATATGTTGAAGGATTTTAGAATCTTTGCCTTTTGTAGCAAGAAGTCCTGCAAGCCCTAAGCATCCGGCGTACAATCCTGCAGCCAGTCCAATATGCCTTTGTGCACTCTTTTTAACTTTCTCCTGATGCTTTTTATCCTCTTGCGTTTCTTCAAGTGAAGCAATATTTTTAAAATCACTTTTCTTAAAGAGTTTTAAAGTCATCAAATTTTTTATATAATTTAGTGAAAACTCTGTTAAAGGTATTGCCATAGCTGCCAAAGCAATTGCAGCCTTTACCGGAATAACACGCTTATTATTTTTTCCGCCTTTTTCTAATAATTCAACACCTGTAGTTGCAACTTCTTTCTTTAAATCGTTATTCAAACCTTTTGAGAAAACTTTTCTTGCGACTCGCTCTCCTAAAATCGTCGGAACAAAATAGATTAAAGCTTCTTCCGAGGTTTCAAGAAAAGTGTTTTCCGTTAAGTCTGCAAGGCTTCTTGAAAAAACAACTTTCGGAATCAGGCAGGTCGTTGCATCCTGAATAAATCTGGACGTAGAAAGTCCTGACGCCTGCTCCTGATGACGTACAAATTTTGCGGCAGGCTTCAATGTTTTCGGCAAAGTATTAATTAAAATTTTGTTGTTATTTGATGACATAATTCACATTCCTAAAACTTGTAAAGACTAAAAATTGCTTATCCTGAAAGGTTTTGTTTACAAATTTTAACTTTTACAAGCCGGAAAATGAGCAGACAAAACCTTAAGGCTTTAACTGCCCGATGTAAAAATCCCAATACGTGACTACATGCCGGCAGTTAAGCTAACCAGCGCCACCAAAATAAATTGAGATTTTTTAAAACTTGTTTGTTCATAATTTCCCTTTGTATCGATATATCGATACAAAGTTATAATAAAACAGTTTTGTCTTTATGTCAATAGTTTACCTTCGCCTGTCTTTTTGTTATCCTAAAGACAACTAGAATATTAAAGAGGAGTATAAAAATGAGTAAAATAAGACAGGAATTTATAGATCAGGCAATCCAGCTTACAAGAAACGCCGAGGTTTTACCGGGCGGAGCAGCCGGAGGAGTACAGGAGCTTGCGGCAAAATTGCAGCACGCAGCAGATACTAAAACGCCTTTGAGAATAAAGCTCGGTATGGATCCGACAAGACCGGATTTACACCTCGGACATACTGTTGTTATGAGAAAACTCAAGGAGTTTCAGAAACTCGGACATAAAATTGTACTTCTTGTTGGCGGCGCTACCGCAATGATAGGCGACCCTTCCGGAAAATCAGAAACAAGACCTGCTCTTACAAAAGAACAGGTTGAAGAAAATGCAAAAACTTATTTTGCCCAGATGGGGAAAGTTCTTGATGTATCTAAAGCAGAAGTTGTAAATAACGCTGACTGGCTTCACAAAATGACTTTTACAGAACTATTGCAATTAGCCGGTAAAGTTACAGTTGCTCAGATGATGACAAGAGATGATTTTGCTAAACGTTATGCAGAAGGTAAACCGATTGCAATTCACGAATTTTTCTACCCGCTCATGCAGGCGTATGACTCTGTTGCAATTGATGCAGATATTGAACTCGGCGGTACCGACCAGAGATTTAATACACTTCTCGGGCGTGATATTCAGGCAGCTTACGGCAAGAAATACCCGCAGCTTGTTATGATGCTTCCGCTCCTTGAAGGAACGGACGGTGTGGTTAAAATGTCAAAAACTTATCCTGAACACTGTATTTCACTTACCGACAGCGCAAAAGACATGTTCGGGAAGCTTATGAGCATTCCGGATACACTGATTACCCGCTACTACTCGCTTCTTACAGACGTAAGTCAGGAAGAACTTGTTAAAATGGATAAGGAAATTGAATCAGGTTCAATTAATCCGCGTGATATAAAAATGAAACTTGCTCATTTGATAACCGAAGAATACCACGGAAAAGACGGAGCCGACAAAGCGCAGGAAGAGTTTATCAATGTTGTATCCAACAAGGGAATTCCGGAGGATATCGAAAGTGTTAAAATTGATGCTGAGAAAAGTATCTTAGACTTGTTGGTTGAGCTTTCTTTTGTACAAAGCAAAGGCGAAGCCAAACGTCTTATTCAGGGCGGAGGAGTTAAACTTGACGGCGAAAAACTTTCGGATATGGCTTATACGGTTAAACCGGGTATGGATGTGGTATTACAGGCAGGCAAAAGGAAGTTTGCGAAGTTAGTATAATTTTATCCCTCTCCCGCAAGAAGCGAGGGGAAAGAGGTCAATATGATTTATAACAACGTATTAGAACTAATAGGCAAAACGCCGATTGTCAGATATAAAGACAATATTTGCCTGAAGCTGGAATACTTCAATCCCTCCGGCTCGATAAAAGACAGAGCTTCGTTTTCAATGATAAATGAAGCGCTTGCAAGAGGTGAAATTAACAAAGATACTGTAATAATTGAACCTACAAGCGGAAATACCGGAATCGGGCTTGCAATGGTTTGTGCGGTTCTCGGGATGAAACTCATTATCTGCATGCCTGAAAATATGTCGGAGGAGCGCAAAAAAAATATTGCAGCGTACGGAGCGGAACTTGTTTTAACCCCGAAAGAAGCCGGAATGCAAGGTTCAGTCGATAAAGCGGAAGAATTAAAAAAACTTTATCCGAACAGCTTTATTCCGATGCAATTTTCTAATCCTGATAACACAAAAGCTCACCTTCAAACTGCAAAAGAAATAGAAGAAGCCGTTAATGGTAAAGAGGTTGTAATAACTGCCGGAATCGGAACCGGAGGAACCGCTTACGGGCTTAAAAAGTATTTAGAAAATGCAATCGTCTACGGTATTGAGCCGGAAGAAAGCCCTTTATTTACAAAAGGTTATGCAGGAGCTCACAAAATTCAGGGTATCGGGGCTAATTTTATACCGGAAATTGCTAAAAACGGGGAGTTAGACGGAATATTAACCGTAAAAGGAGATGATGCGATATTACAAGCAAAAGAATTGGCACAAAAACACGGAGTTTTTTGCGGAATATCAGGCGGAGCTAATGTAGCTGCGGCGCTTGAACTTGAGAAAAAATATCCGGACAAACTCATAATTGCAATTATTCCGGACAGCGGAGAAAGGTATCTGTCTGTATGGTAGGAGTAAATGTATATTACCGGTGACTTAGTGATTAAGAACAAAGCTAATGTTGGGTTGGTAAACCCAACCTACATTGATAAAAGCAGAATTTGATAATAAGAAAATATCTATTCACTATTCACTGCTCACTATTCACCAGAAAAATACAGCTCAGGTTTTACCTGACATTAACCGTTTGACAATTAAATAAAAAAATGGATTGCCGCGAAAATCAGAGATTTTCTCGCAATGACCAGATGTGAGACTATAAACTTGACGTCATTCTGAACCCTATATCAATTCAGGGGTGAAGAATCTCTTAAACTTAATATCCCTCTCCCACAAGGGGCGAGGGAATAGCGAGGGAGACTTTTGCCCCCCTTGCGGGGGAAATGTCACGGAGTGACAAAGGGGGGTAAGGTAAATATATCAAGCTCAGTATCATTATGAGCAGAGAGCAAAGACAGCCCGAAGCAATCCATCATATAAAAATTTCATAGAATAAAATAAAGAAGGTTCTGATGTTAATACGTGCAATAAAAAAAATAAAAGAAGACATTCAAGTAATTTACGAAAAAGATCCGGCAGCAACAAACCTTGCCGAGGTCTTATTCTGTTATCCGGGTTTGCAGGCGCTGATTTCGCATAGGATTGCGCATAAGCTTGCTTACTGGGGAATTCCTTTTATCCCGAGGCTGATTTCTTACTGGACACGAATTTTTACAGGGATTGAAATTCATCCGAAAGCCAGAATTGGGCGCCGATTTTTTATTGACCACGGAGAAGGTGTTGTAATCGGAGAAACCACAATTATCGGGGATGATGTTCTAATATACCAGCAGGTTACTTTAGGCGGAACCGGTAATGAGCACGGGAAGCGCCACCCGACTATCGGAAACAATGTCATTATAGGCGCAGGAGCGAAAATCCTCGGAAATATTACAATCGGAGATAACACACGAGTAGGCGCCGGCTCCGTTGTTGTGGATAATGTTCCTGAACATTGCACTGTAGTCGGTATTCCGGGAAGAGTTGTACAGCAAAAATTCTTTAATCAGGACGGTATTTTAATGCACAACAGGATTCCTGACCCTGTAAAATGCGAATTGAACAGACTTAAATACGAAGTTCAGGCTCTCAGAGAAGAAATTGAAGCAAAAAAGCTTTGATAATGTAACAAAATCGTTACAAAAAGGCAAAAAATATACTGTACAAGACTTTATATAATTGTGTGAAATGAAAGGATTTAGTGTATGTCATTATCTATTAACAATATTCAACCGGCTGCAGGAGAAGCAACAAAACCCGCATTTAAAGGAAAGTGGAGTAAAACAGAAGAAGGAAATCCTTATTATAAAACCAATACCGGAGCAGTTGCAGGCGGCATAATGGCAATACCGGCAGCTTTAAGCTGGATTGATAAACTTACACTTCCGACTACAGAAGCAGAAGTACAAAAAAGATATGATAAAATAAAAGATAGCTTTCTGAAACACATGGATAAAGATAGTGCGGGAATATTCACCGAAGGCTTTGATAATGGACTAAAACAGGAAAAAGATAATATTATAAAGCAACTCGAAAAAAATAAAAAAATAAAATCTTTGGCAATTCCTTTTGCGATAATTGCGGCAGGTTTAACTGCCGGATGCGGTATTTTAGTTGATCATCTGAGAAATAAAAAAGCTAAAGAAGCGGCAGATACAGTAAAGCAGGTCGGTGTAAAAAATGCTGTAATGCAAAATGATAAAATTCAGCTTTCTAATAAAGGAAGAGCTTATTATGAATCCAATCAGGGGGTAAAATACGGAGCACTCTTAGGTGCTGCATGTGGTGTTGTTCATAGTGCTATGAGCGGTTTAAAGAAACCTGGAGCATATATTGCAGGTGCTCTCATGTATGGTTTGGGCGGCTTAATCATGGGTAAAATTGCCGATTCTACAGCAAACAAAGACGCAAGAAAGCACGCATAAGATTTAAACCAGTTTATTTTTAGGTTTTACCAGAGATAAATCTGCAAACAGTTTTTGAAAAATAAGACTTATTGTATTTGAGGTCTTGCTATACCAGATCATATTGTCTCTGCGATTTTTAATATCTTTACACTCATATACATTTGGAACTAAAAAGAAATAACGTCCTTCTGCAGTCCTTCTTCCTGTTTTACTGTTACGCACAAAACTCAGAGAATTTAATTTAGTATCCAATTCACCATTAATCATTCTGCCGTCTTTATTATCTAAAATTATATCCATCGTTTGAGGCCAGATGTATTCTTCATTAACCCTTTCATACATTCCTGCTTTGGGGGAAACATAAGTAGAAGCGTCTGAATAAGCAACAATATTTATTTTTGTTTTTCCTTTTCCTGTTTTATCCATCATTATATCAACGGGAGTCTCTGCTATTTTTGTCGTTATAGGTTTTAATGTTTTTGAATCCTGCCCCAAAATTTTATTTATAAACCTGATTTTACTTACAAGTTTCGTCAAACCGTCTGCTACATCGGCTTCGGAAGTCTTAGACAATTCTTCAATTTGCTTCAATGTATATAATTTATTGCCACAAAAATTTAGATTCCGGCGCCTGTTATTAGATACTGAATTATAATACGGGGTTATTCCTGAAATATTCATTTTGCCTTCCTGTATAGTGTCATTTAATACAAAAACTCAGAAAAAATTTTTTTTGCTGTTTTTACAATTATAAAGTTGTATATTTACTACTCTTTATAATATAATAATTACTGAAATTTGAGAGGTTTAAAGTGAGTAAATATCATTTTATAGCAATCGGCGGAATAGGGATGAGCGGACTCGCAAAATATTTGCTGGAGGACGGCCATACCGTTACAGGGTCAGACATTGCCGATTCTAAATATATAGCAAAATTAAAGGATTTAGGCGCGGGGGTAAATATTGGACATAGTGAAGATAATTTACCTGATGACACCGATATTGTAATAAAAAGCAGCGCAATAAGAGACGATAATCCGGAATTAGTTAAAGCCAAAAGGCTTGGTATACCTGTTTATCATAGGTCTGATTTGCTGGAAGAAATAGCAAAATCAGCGCAGGATAGCGGCAAATGCTTCATCGGTTTTTCCGGAACCCACGGCAAAACAACAACAAGCGGCTTGGCTTCTTATGTTTTAGAAAAAGCAGGTTTGGAGCCTTCGTTCGTTGACGGCGGGATTATTCCTGAAATAAACACTAATGCCCAGCACAAAAGCGGTAAATATTTTATAGCAGAGCTGGACGAGAGCGACGGAACAATCATCAAATATTATCCGGACATTCTCGTTATCAACAATCTTGAAGAGGATCATATTGATTTTTACAAAAACGGTATGCCTGATTTAATCAAGACATTTAATCAAGCCGTTTCGCAGGCTAAAAAAGTTTTGATTAACAACGATAATGAAGGGACTTTGAAGCTTACAGGCAACTTTATAACCTTCGGTCTGAAAAACGCTGATTATACTGCAAAAAGTATTGATTCTGAAACAATAGAAATTTTCTATAAAGGTGCTCCGCTTGTAACAGTCAAAACTCAGCTTGCCGGAATTCACAATGTTTACAATATTCTGGCAGTTGTTGCCGCATTGAATGAAGCCGGGGTGGGGGTAAATTCTCATGGGGTAAATCCTCTGGGGGAAAATAGCGAAAAAGTAAGTCTTGCACAAGTTACTCAATATATTTACCCCTTCACCGGCATGGGAAGACGCTTCCAGAAGGTTTGCGACATAAACGGGATTCAGGTTTATGACGATTATGCGCATCATCCGACTGAAATCAAAGCAACACTTCAAGCTGCGGCTTCTAAATTCGGGAAAGAAAATATTGTTGCAGTATTCCAGCCGCATAGATATACAAGGCTTCAATCTCTCTGGGAGGAATTTAAAGGCGCATTTTCTAATGCAGGAAGAGTAATTGTTACGGATGTTTATGCAGCGTCAGAGGATCCGATTGAAGGAATCAGCGGAGAACATTTTGCGCTTGAACTTCCGGAGAGCGAATACATTTCCGGTAATATGGAAGAAGTTGCAGAGAAATTGATGCCTTCTTTGAAAAAAGGTAATATTGTAATAGGGCTCGGAGCGGGAACAATAACTGCTCTTGGCAAAAACTTAGAGAAAGCAGGCTGCGTTGCAAGTTAAAGAGAATTTTGAAATAAAACCGCTCACTACATACAAAATCGGCGGAAAAGTCAGCAAATTGTATTTACCGGAAACTTTAGAAGAGTTTACGGGACTATTAAGAGAGCTTGATAACTATATAGTTCTCGGAAGCTGCTCCAATGTAATTTTTTCTTCTAACGGTTATAGCGGAAACGTTATTCTTACAACAGAGATGAAAAATTATGAAATAAAAGGAACAAGAGTTTACGCCGATTGCGGAGTAAAAGATCCTTTGCTTTCGCAAAAAGTAAGCGAGCTTTCTTTAAGCGGTCTGGAGTTTTTAATCGGGCTTCCCGGAACAATCGGAGGAGCGGTTTATATGAATGCAGGCGCTCACGGTCAGTGCATAGCGGATGTTCTTGTATCCTGCTGCCTGTTTGACAGAGTTACAAAAGAAATTGTATTCAAGCAAAAAGCGGAGATGGAATTTTCTTACAGGCATTCTATTCTTGACAGCGGAAGATTTATTGTTTTATCTGCCGAATTTGAACTTAAAAAAGCTCCGCTGGAAGAAATTAAAGAGCTTATGGACAGAAATCTGAATTTCAGAAAAACAATCCAGCCGTCTTTAGCTAACCCTAATGCCGGCAGTGTTTTCAAAAATCCTGAAAATGATTCAGCAGGAAGGCTGCTTGAAAAAGCCGGAGCTAAAACCTTTGATATGGACAGAGTTAAAGTCTGGGATAAGCACGCAAATTTTATTGTAAACAAAGGTGATGCAACATCGGAGGATGTACTTGAACTTATGGTAAAAATGTACAATGCGGTAAAACAAATGTACACAATAGAATTGACTCCGGAACAAATATTTATCGGAGATAAAACAGAAAAAGAGGAAGAATTATGCAATATACTATACAGGACAAAAGCGCAAAAATAGCAGTGCTTTGCGGCGGTATGTCGTCAGAACGGGAAGTTTCTTTAAGGTCGGGTAAAAATATTCTTGAAGCACTCCATAGGCTCGGATATAAAAATGCAGAAATTGTAGACGTAACTTCGAATATTATGGAGGACTTAAAAGGCTTTGAATACGCTTATAACACTCTTCACGGAAAATACGGCGAAGACGGCTGCATTCAGGGGGTTCTGGAAATTCTTAAAATTCCTTATACCGGCTGCGGAGTTATGGCAAGTGCAATTTGTATGAACAAAGAGTACACAAAGCGCATTCTTAAAAACTCGGAAGTTCCTTTAATTAAGTCAGTATATCTTCTTCCGGGCGAGGATCCGGTTAAAAAAGTAATGCATACTCTTGAATATCCGCTTATGGTAAAACCTGTCTCGGAAGGTTCAAGCTACGGTATGAGTAAAGTTATTTGCGACGGCGAATTGTATGACGCCGTTAAAGAAGCCCGCAAATACAATGATGAAGTTCTTATTGAAGAATACATAGACGGATTTTTTGTAACTGTAGGTGTGCTTGAAAAAGACGGAAAAGCTTTTGCAACAGAGATTCTTGAAATAAGAACCAAAACAGAATGGTATGATTTAGATGCAAAATACACGAAAGGTCTTTCGGAATTTATAGTTCCTGCAACAGGTTTATCTAAAGAAGCAACGGAATTAACAAAGAAAATCGCTGTAAAAGCACACGAACTTGCAGGTTGTTCAGGTGTTTCAAGAGTTGATTTTATGATAAAAGATGATAAACCGTATTTCTTAGAAATCAATACAAATCCGGGAATGACCGATGTAAGCGATCTTCCGGCGCAGGCAAAAGCGTGCGGAATCGATTATGATAATTTAGTTTTAATGATACTAAACAGTGTAGGTTTGAATAAGTAATGTCAAACGAAGAGCATCCGAGATACCATCAGAACCGAAGATTGCAGCAGGCAAGAATGCAAAGACAGGTCAGGCGCACACAAAGGCGGCTCAATCAATTGCGCACTCTCTGGAAGCTCTTTATAATCGTATTTTTAATTGCTCTGGGGGTTGGTATCCTAAAAATGCCGCAGTGGAGGCTGCATAAAAATGCGTTTGACAGTCTTAACAGTCCTGCTCTTGAAATTCTTAATAACCACATAGTTCCGGCGCAGAAAATATTATCGGCGCTCAGAAGAAATCAGGTTAATACAAGACCCATTTTTCTTGTAAAAACAGATAATTTAAAGAAAAGCATTATGCAGCTGGAACCTGTTAGAGATGTTTATATAAGACGTTTCTGGTTTCCGGCAAGGCTTCAAATTATTATAATCGAAAGGACTCCGGCTATTACCATTTCTCCGGATATTGATGTTCCTCCGATAGCGTTTTTCTCTGCTGACGGAAAACTTATCGGACGTGATTATATGCCTTTAAGCCCTGAGTTTAAAACCGTTAAAGTTATTACCTACGGAAGCGGAGACGATTACAGGAATTGGGATAAAACAAAAGTAAACAACTTCAAAAGGCTTGCCGCAACCGTTGAGATGGATTCAGGAGAAACGGTTGAATATATTGATTACAGAAATCCGAAAGATGTTTACGTAAAAATTCCTACAGTAAATATAAGGCTTGGAAGCTTTAATTCCGGAACAATTGAAAAAATTCACAGAATTCCGTCGCTTCTTCCTCAGGTTAAAATGCTTAATAAAAAGGTTAAATACATAGACCTCAGGTGGGATACGAATTATATTAAACTGGATGAGTAAAGTTTTATTGTCGGGCTGAAGCCCTCTGAATGGCGGCAGACCTGAAAGTTTCGCCTCCACGTTCATGCGGGGGTAAATAAATTAGATTGGTAAGTAAACCTACCGGTTTGGCGTCATTGCGGGGGTAAATGTTTTTGGCTGGCAGGTGAGACTACAAGTTTGGTGTCATTGCGAGGGAACAACCATTTAGCCCGAAGCACCTCTCCCTAACCCTCTCCCCAAAGGGGCACAGCTGTCCTTGATAATTTTAGGTATTAAAATTACTGACGTAATGTCTGTATAAAACCCCTCCCCGAAATCAAAGATTTCTACCCTCCCACAAGGGGAGGGTTGGCTGAACGCAAAGCGTGATGGTTTCCTCGCCCCTTGCGGGAGAGGGAAGAATTTCAAGTTGAGCTAAGGCGAAACTTAGAAATTCGGGTGAGGGGTCTGTTTTTATATCCAGATATCATTAAATATAACGCAAGCAAGAATATGTGGTAGTATATGGCTTTCGTTTATATGATTATCATGGACAGTTGTGCCCAAAGGGTAGAGGGAACACGCGCTGCCGTTCAATTATTGGTCAGGCTTCTGATTAATAAGCCATGCTTCTGCCCGACAATAACTAAAGTCTGACAATAACTTAAACATAACCTATTTTATGGTAACATATATAAATGACCACAAGCGCTTACATTCACATACCGTTTTGCAAATCAAAATGCAAATATTGTTCTTTTGTTTCTTATACAAAGCCTGATTTAATAACCGGGTACATTTATGCGCTTTTAAAAGATATTTCTGATAATTATAAAAAAGAAGATTTAAAAACCCTGTATTTTGGCGGCGGAACCCCCTCATTAATACCGGCTGAATTATTAGATAAAGTTATAAAGAAATTTAATTTTCAGAAAGATTATGAACTGACCGTAGAAGTTAATCCTGACGATTGTACTCCGGAATACCTGCAAACTCTCATAAAGCTTGGAGTTAATCGGTTAAGTATCGGCTCGCAAACCTTTGACGATAATATTTTAAAACTCATTGGCAGAAGGCATAATTCAAATGACATTGTAAAAACTGTAGAGTACGCAAAGGCAGCCGGCTTTGACAATATAAGCGTTGATTTAATCTACGGGCTTCCGACACAAACAATTGACGGGCTTAAAAGAGATTTAGAACAATTTTTAAAACTTGATATCCGGCATATCTCAACGTACGGCTTGAAGATAGAGGAAGAATCGTTTTGGGGAAAGTTTTATAATAAAGAAACCAACCGTCTGGTAATTCCTGATACAAACCGGATATATTTACCTCCTGATGACGATACACAGGCTGATATGTATGAGAGGGTAAATGATGTACTCGAACATAACGGGTTCTACAGATATGAAGTGAGTAATTTTGCTAAAAAAGGGTATGAGTCAAAACACAACTTAAATTACTGGGATAATAATGAATACTACGGATTTGGCGCTGCTGCCCACGGGTATGTCGACGGAGTAAGATTTTATAATTATTCCGAACTTGAAAAGTATATGGAAAAACCTTCCACGCATGAATACGGAAAAACTCTTACAGAAGATGAAAAGCTGGAAGAGGAAATTTTTCTGGGATTCAGAAAACGCGAAGGGGTAAATGTTTCAAAGATTGACAAAAAATACAGAATTGATTTTGGAAGTAAATATAGACATATTCTTGACAAATACTCGGATTTTATTGAAAAAACACCTTCCGGATATACTTTTAATCTTAAAGGTACACTTATTAGTAATATAATACTTTCCGAATTTATATGATGCTTCTTTTTAATCTTTCAGATCTATTTTCGCTCAGAAGATTTTTAAGTTTCATAATTGCCTGAGCATGAAGCTGTGATATACGTGATTCAGATACGTTAATAGCTTCTCCGATTTCTTTTAGGGTCATGTTTTCATGGTAATAAAGAACCATAATAGTTCTTTCTCTTTCCGGCAGTCTTTTCAATGCTTTCTCCAATTCTTTCTTTACATCTTTTTCTTCTAACTTCTCGTGTGGATTTAGGGCTTGGGCATCCTGTATGGTATCGATAATCTCTAAATCCCCTTCTGAGGAACCTTTTTTGTCATATATTGATGTAATAGTAGTATCGTCAGACAACAATTGTTCGACTTTTTCTTTTTCTATACCGAGGAAATCCGCAACTTCAGTATCAGTAGCAGCTCTTCCAAATTGTTTTTTCAGCTCTTCCTGCGCTTCTTTAACATCTTTAATCTTTCTTCTTACGCTTCTTGGCAGAAAATCCTGAGAACGAATTTTATCAATAATATTTCCTCTGATTCTTACAAGAGCGTAAGTTTCAAATCTGGCGCCCATTTTAGGTGTAAACTTTTCTATAGCGTCAATAAGACCTTCAACGCCGTAGCTTGCAATATCCTCGTAGGAGAATGTCGGCGGCAGGGCAACTTTAACACGTCCCACAACATATCTTGTAAGGTAAATATATTGCAAAATCAGAGCATCTCTTAATTCTTTATTATCATGATCAGCAAAATATTGAGCCCACATTTCTGTCAACTCAGCGTTTGAAACCCTTTTTATTTTATTGTAAGAAATGTCCTGTTCCATTCCTCTTTCCCAATAACACGTCATTAATATTGTAACGTTTTGTAACAAAATCGTTATCATATATATAGATGAATTATTCAGCATTCAATTTAAGAGAGTTGAAATAACCCTATTTACATTTATCCCGCCCTGCGGTATCATTTTTTTAAGGGAGAAAAGTATGAAAGAACAGTTGGAAAACATTTATAATTCAGCAAAGAGCGATATTGAAAAAGCTCAAACACTAAATGATATTGATGAAATAAGATTAAAATATTTAAGCCGTAAGGGAGAATTTAATTCCATAAAAAAAGGACTTAAAGATTTGTCAGACGAAGATAAACGTATTGTAGGAGCTTTCGCAAACACAATAACGCAGGAACTTGAAGGATTATTAAAAGAAAAGTACGACATTTTTTACAGAAAAGAATTAAATGAAAAACTTCAGCATGACAGAATAGATATTACACTGAGCGGAAAATATATTCCGCAGGGAAAAGTTCATCCGCTTACACTTACAACAAATGAAATTGTATCAATTTTCCAAAATCTTGGATTTTCAGTCGTATCTTCCGAGCTTTCACCGGAAGTTGAAACAGAATATTATAACTTTGACATGCTGAATGTTCCGAAAGACCATCCGGCAAGAGATGTTCAGGATACTTTTTATGTTAAAGATATGGATGGTGTTGTTTTAAGAAGCCAGACTTCCGGCGCACAAATTCATGCCATGGAGAATCAGAAACCTCCTATTAAAGTTATTGCTCCGGGAAGAGTTTACAGAAACGAAAATATTAATGCCAGAAAAAACAACTTTTTCCACCAGATAGAAGGGCTTTATATTGATAAAGGCATTACTTTCGGAGACTTGAAAGGTGTTTTAAACGAATTTATCAGACTGTATTTTGGTGCTTCCCGCCCGACAAGATTCAGAAGCAGTTTCTTTCCGTTTACGGAACCGTCTGCAGAATTGGATGTTCAATGTATTATGTGCCACGGAGAAGGCTGCAGAATATGCGGCGGAACAGGCTGGCTGGAAATCCTCGGCTGCGGTATGGTTGACGTAAATGTACTGAAAGGCGTAGGAATCGATCCGGATGTTTATTCAGGTTTTGCTTTCGGCATGGGTGTAGAAAGACTCGCTATGCTTAAATACGCAGTAGACGATATAAGATTATTCTTTAACAATGACAAAAGGTTTTTAGAACAATTTTAGGATTAAAGTATGAAAAAGATTTTAATATTATTATTTGTGCTTTGCATGACTGGCATATCAACGGTTCTTGCAACAACATATTCTCTTTTGACAACTACAAAAGAGATGGAAGTCATGCAGCAGCATATTAGTGAAGTCGGTTATAACATATTAAATTCAAACGGCATTGACAAGAGAATGATTTTTATATTTGACAATTCAGCTAAAACAATAGATGCCGGAACATCTCTTTTCAACCGCAGCATATACCTGAACAGGGGCATGTATAATATGCTGGAGGGTAATGATGAATTGGCAGCTGTTTTAGCCCATGAAATTTCACACGGGGTTGACAGTTATGACGGAATTTTTAAAGGCGTATTTTCCGGATGCCGTTACTTTTTCACTCCGAGAAAATATGAATATAAAGCTGATAAACGAGCAGTCGATTATATGGTAAATGCCGGTTATAACCCTGTTGCAATGATTGTTGTATTGAACAAAGCCGGTACACAGACAAGATATGACTGGTGGTTTACATATCCTCTTACAAGCAGAAGAATGATGCAGGTTTACGAATATATTTATACAAAATATCCGGAATATCTCGCAAATAACAAATACAAGAACAACCTTTACTATCAAAACTTTTTATTAACCTCAAAGGAAAACCGTGCAAAATTCCAGGAAAAAGTCAAAACTAAATCAACAAAGAAAGTTAAATATCAATAAGAAATTATCTGCGCTTTGTCTAAGTCTTTTAATCGGTCTTTCGCCTGCATTATCTGTTACGATTACAGATGATTTTGTAGAACAGACTTTAGATAAGAATTTAAAGATAAAGGAATATAAAGCGCCTGTAATTATAGATACATTTGCAGAGTCTAATAAGAATAAATCTGCTCCGAGGAAAGTTGTGCAAAAGCCGGAGGAGGTTTTACCGAAAGTTGTAAAACCTTATAAGCCTAGAAAATATGTTATAACCGAGGAATTCCGTCCGTCTGTCCCTATAAGAATTGTTAATTATTTTACAACCGGAAAAAATCCGCAAGAAGGTTCTTATATAGATTTTGTAACGGCATCTGATGTTGAATATAAAGGGAAAGTTATTCCGGCAGGAACAAAGGTTAGAGGCAGAATTGAAACAGTTTCTGCAAACGCAATGAACGGAGATCCTGCAAATGTTGTAATCGGAAGTTTTGATATGAACGGAGTTCCGCTCTACGGGGAAATCTCTAAAACCGGAGCAGACCGTATGCTATGGGTAAAACCGCTTTCTTTTGCAGTAGGTATTTTTGGCATTCCCGGATTTGCTCTGATGTTTATAAGAGGCGGACATGCTAAAATCAAACCCAGAGAAATCTACACAATCTATTTTTAAAACCGGCTAATTATGTTTTATACAACTATCGGAATCCTTATCAGAATATTTTCTAATTCCTACCTGAATGTTTTTCAAAAGATTTTGACGCATAAAGGGGAAAAATCATCTGTCGTAAATTTTTATACTTATTTAGGGCTCACTCTTATTAGTGTCTGGTTTTTAAAAGATATTTCATTAAGCATACTTCCGCTTATACTTATAATGGGACTGCTCGGCGCCGGCGGAAATTATTTCATTATAAAAGCTTTATCAATAGGCGAACTCTCAACTCTTGCGCCGATAAACTCTTATAAACCTGTAGTTGCTCTATTTTTCGGAATATTTTTCTTAAAAGAAATACCTTCTGTATCTGCAATTTTAGCTATTTTGCTTATTATTGCCGGAACTTATTTTGTACTTGAAGTTAACGGTAAAGCCGGCAAACTTGCAATTCTCTACAGAGTAATTGCACTGATTTGCTCGGGAACGGAAGCTGTTTTTATAAAAAAGATAATTCTTTTATGCGGCGCTAATAATTGTTTTATTCTCTGGGCGCTTTCAGGCTTAATTTTTTCTTCTGCTTTTGTTCTTATATCCAAACACAAACCTGTAATAAAAGATTACAAATATCAGATTTTATTAATCCTTGCAGTCGGAATTATGCAGTATTCAACCAATTTTGTTTTTGCAAGAATGAACGTCTCGTACGCTCTTGCCCTATTTCAATTATCCACACTTTTAAGCGTATTTCTCGGCGCAAATATATTTCACGAAAAAAACTTCAAAAAGAAAATCATTGGTTCTTTAATAATGATATCCGGTGCAGTAATACTGATTCTTTTATGAAGTTATTGTAAGATTGGTAAATCTAACCTTTTTAATTGTGAGAGCATGTTAATATTTTATCAATCCATAAATACACCAGATTAACAAATTTTACTTTTTTCAATGTAGGTTGGATGAAACCCAACAAAAACTTTTTCCGGTGGGAACACTGACGCTTTTCCCACCCTACACCGACTACAAGTCGGGCGTCATTGCGGGGGTAAATGTTTGATTTGGCAGGTAAAACTACCAGCTGGGTGTCATTGCGAGGGTAAATGTTTGATTTGGCAGGTAAAACTACCAGCTGGGTGTCATTGCTACCAGCTGGGTGTCATTGCGAGGGTAAATGAATTAGCTTAGTAAGTGAGACTACAAGTCGGGCGTCATTGCGAGGCGCGTGAGCGCCGTGGCAATCCATTAACTGTCATTGCGAGAAAATCTTTGATTTTCGTGGCAATCCATTCTATTTAATTATCATATTTATTCTGGATTGCTTCGGGCTAAATGGCTGTTCCCTCGCAATGACGTACCGGTAAAAATATCGGTCGTGCTTCAGCCCGACAATAATTTAAGTTAAACTTCCGGAAACTCATCCAGAATAAATAACCCCAAACGTCCTTCTCTGAAATCTTTTAATACATAAATTGCCGTCCGCTCAGTATCCGGAGATTCGCCTTTTATAATCCATTTTCGTGCAAGCGCAATATTTTCAAGCGTCAAATTATCAACTTTATAATAATCTTTAACTTCCTGTTTATCAGCCAGCATATTCAAAAGCGCCTTTGCAACATGCTCGGGAGAATACGCGTTTTCCGACACAGAACTTACAAACGCAAGCTTAGCTGCCTGTTCCTGATCATCCTGACGGGTCGGAATTATCCCCGGAGTATCCAGAAGGTCCAGTTTAGGATTAATCCTGACCCACTGCTGCTGACGCGTAACTCCTGCCTTTGCCCCAATCTTTGTCTTGGAAGATTTTGTAAGCTTATTAATCACGCTGGATTTCCCGACATTCGGCATTCCGACCACCATAGCCCTTGCCGGTCGTCTCAAAAGCCCTTTTGCCATAAGCGCCTGAATCTTCGGCTCACTTAATTCTACCGCCGTTTTAACTACCAGATTTAAGTCCTTGTTTCCTTTTGCTTCCGTAACAATAACAGGACATTCTGTTGTTTTTTTAAGATATTCTACCCATTTTTTAAGCTCGTTTTTATCAACAAGATCTGCTTTATTCAACAAAAGAAGCCTTGGTTTATCACCCAAGAGCTTCTTAATGTTTGAATAACTGCTTGATAGAGGTAATCTGCTGTCACGTACTTCTATAATTACATCAACTAAATTTAATTTTTCTTTAAGCTGACGTTCTGCTTTTGCAATATGACCGGGATACCAGTGAATATGCAAGTTTGATTTACTCACCATTTCCCCCTTTTGCTGACTTTCCGGAATAATGACAACAGGCTGGCTAGTTTCAATTACCAATCCTGTACATTACCCCTTTACCATTATCTTTTTTCGATTTTTTCCTTAATACGTGTAGCTTTGCCTGAACGTTCTCTTAAATAGTACAATTTAGCGCGTTTTACATCACCTTTTCTCTGAACAGTGATTTTATCAATACGCGGAGAGTGTACTAAGAATACACGTTCTACACCAACGCCCTGGAATACTTTTCTTACCGTAATAGTTTTATTAATACCTGAACCGTGTTCAGCAATAATAGTACCTTCGTAAGCCTGTATTCTTTCTTTGTTACCTTCAATAATTTTAACGAATACACGGACAGTGTCGCCGGGATTCATATCCGGCAATTCTCTTGTTGTATATTCTGCTTCTAAATTCTTAATAATAGGATTCATTTTGCTATTCCTTATATTTTGACTAACTGTACATTTTACATTTATCATAAATAAAACAAAATCTAAATACAAGTAGTTTTAGAGATTTTTAAAACAATTGTAAACATTTTTTTACTTTTGTAACATTTTGTTCTAGAATTAACAAAAAGAAATCTTTACAATTTTTATAACACTGACCGAATATAAATTGAAAGGGTTTTATTTTGAATCCGATTGTATCAGGGAAATTTACGACAGCACTGACCAAAATGACAAAAGCTGACGCTCTTGCGCCGATTGTTGCGTTAGAGGGTACTGTTGTTGCCGGAAGAACTTATCAGGCTTACAAAAGAGGCAAGTGGGACGAGGCAAGGGAGCGTTTTATTGAAGAAACAATGGGTTCTATAGTCTGGTTATGCGGTGTCGGAGCAATGAATAAACTCGGGGATAAAGTTGTTGCAAAAATTCTAAAATCCGGGGGCAAAAATTTTGATGTCGGAACGGATAAAATCCTCAGAACGCCGTTTGAAAACTTTATGACCAAAGTTGCTCCGAAAGGCTTTAATTCAAAACAGGTTGCATTAATTAAAGGAGCAAAAGTTCTTACAAGTATTATTATAACCAACCTGTTTATAGGATTTGTAGTTCCGAAAGTAAATCAGGCACTTACAAGACACGTTATTCATAACAGAAATAATGCTGCCGAAAATAAATCTTCTCAAAATCCTTCATTTAAAGGCGGCGGAATTAGTGCAATAAATGCTTTTACAAACGCTATAGAAAATACTAATACAGGAAAACTCCTTTCAAGCGATGTCGGGATTGCCGGCGGCAGAATGTATAATGCCAGAACAAAAGAAGAAAGAAGAGAAGTTGCAATACGTGATATCGGCTCTATTTATTTCTATATGTGGGCACAGGGGCATGTTATCAATTTGATGAACCTTGTAGAGTCCGGAAAAGCCTCAAGACTTAATCCGTCAACTGCCCAGCTTCTGACCGGTCATCTTGCAGAATTTTTACAGGACAGGGAAATGAGTGTTGAAGAATTCAGAAAAGCTGTACTGGGACAAAATGTAACACTTCCTGCCGGATTTGAATTTGAAACGGCTAAGCAATCAGGCTGGGATAAATTCCTAAAGAAACAGCCGCTTGAAGTTATTAAGCTGAGTGAAGTGGAAAAAACAGAAAAGAATCCGGAAATTTTATCAAGAGCAAGAGAGATGGCAAAATTGCAGCCTGAGAGAGTCGGCGAAGCCGTACTTACAAAGCAGCAGTTAATTGATGTATATAATAAAGCTGAAATAAACAAACCGGAATTGCTGGACAAAATTTTCACGGAATTTACGGGCGGAGCGCACAAAGAAGAATACCGGTATATTTCAAATAAAAAGCTTTACAAATTAAAATCCGAGATGGAGCAATATGTGGATACCCTATGCAAATCCGCAAAAGACGGGAAAATCACGAAGGAAGTTCTTTCAAAAGCGCAGAAGAAAAACCTTGGTTTAAGCTGTCTGAATTTCATTACAGGTTTTGGATTTGCAGCAGCAATGCTTTCAACATATATTCCTAAAATCCAGTATTATGTAACCAAAAAGACTACAGGTGTAGACGCATTCCCCGGAACTTATAATTACAAAGAGCATAAAGTTATGGATGCATAACCGTTATCTTAGTAATTTCCTAGTTTCCTAAAGACCATTTCAGTTTATTGATAGACTAAATCTACGCTGCTCACTGACTGCCAGTGCACCTCCCCTCACCCCTTGTGGGAGAGGGTTAGGGAGAGGGGCTGAACAATAGAATGACAATACGCATTCCTTCCATTTTGAGGGAAGCGGATTGTCGGCAGAGAGCGGAGGAACTTTGCGTGAGCAAAGTCCGTAGGCTCGTTTATTGCCGACAAACAAGCAGGTTAGGATGGGTGATAACTATGTAATTACTATCACCCTCTCCAGCTCTCCCTCATTGAGGGAGAGTGTGCGGCAGCGTTCTTTGGTCTCGGCAATAACAGAGCGACAACGCGCATTCCTTCCCTTTTGAGGGAAGGTTAGGATGGGTGATTGTTAGAATGATATTCTACCCCTCACCCGCATCTGTAGCTTTCGCGCAGCTCAAGCACATCTGCTCCCTCTCCCCAATGGGGCGAGGGGAAATGCGTTAATCAAACGTCAGCGCGTATTCTTATTAAATTATTTATTCTTTTGTAAACAATTGTAAAGAAAAAAACAAGTCGTGAAATCGGGCTTGTTTTTTTTACTTTATATATGTGTAAACACAATTAGTAAGGATTAAGGTTATGCTAACAGTAAGTTCTTCAGACGAAAAACAAAGCACCTGCTTCAAATTCATCGGGGCAGACTCTACTCCTAAGACAACTCATTTGATTTCAAATAACACATCGCTCATCAGCTCAACCCCGGAGGGCGGCGGTGCTGATACCTGCAGTTTTTATTCAGGTCCGAGTGATGCAACAATTATGGCATTTGGAGAAAGCTGTGAGACAATCGGAGCAATAGCTTATTCAGGAGCTGAATCCTGCGGCTCAATTGCATACTCAGGAGGCGCTGAGTCTTGCGGATCTATAGCTTCTGCATCGGTTTCGGTTTCCTCCGGCGGAGGCTTCTCCGGAGGAGGATGCAGCTACTCTTGCTAATCAAGACTTCTAATCAACTTAATTTGTTATACAGCCGGTATAAAAAACCGGTTTCTTTTTTTGTAAAGTTATTGTCAAAATAAAAAAATAATGTTACGATTTAATATATAGAGGAGAGATGTATGGAAGAGATTTTTAGCATTATACAGTTTTTAAAACAGGCAGTTAAAACAGGTGCTTCAGACGAGCATTTGATGGTAGGGCATTCACCGTATTTAAGGATTAACGGCTTTATTAAGAAGGCAAACACCACGCCGTTAACAAAAGAAGATATTGATAATGCAATATTGGACATTGCTCCTACTACAATCCGGGATAAAATTTTAACCCTGTGTGACGTTGACTTTATGTATGAAATAAAGGGCTATTCCCGATTCAGAATCAATTATAACAGACAGCTTGGCATGCCGGCGCTTGTTATAAGAAATATTCCATACAAAATACCTTCACTCAAAGATTTGAATCTGCCGGATGTAATGCCAAACATTATTGATCATCCAAACGGTATCATTCTGGTTACAGGTCCTACAGGCTGCGGTAAATCCACAACAATTGCTTCTTTAATTAACCATATTAATGAAACCAAAGCAAAACATATTATCACTCTTGAAGATCCGGTTGAATATGTTTTTGAATGCAGAAACAGTATTATTTCCCAGCGTCAATTAGGTATTGATACCAGAACATTTACCGACGGTATAAAATATGCCTTAAGACAAGACCCTGATATACTCTTTATTGGTGAAATTCGAGACAGAGAAACGATGGCTGCCGCATTAAAAGCAGCAGAAACAGGGCACTTAGTACTTTCAACCCTGCATACAAATGACGCAGTACAAACAATCAACAGGGTTGTTAACATGTTTGACGAAGCAAACAGGCATCTTATCAGAAGACAGCTTTCCGAAACATTAAGAGCAACAATTGCTCAAAAACTGGTATACTCTGAAAGACTGCAAAAACGTTTCCCTGCATGTGAAATTATGGTAGTTACTTCTACTGTCAAAGATTATCTGGTTAAGGATAATACTGAAAAGATTTATGATATTTTAAGAGAAAATACCGTTGATGATATGGTTACAATGAACTCTTCACTGGCAACACTGGTAAATAAAGAGTTTATTACACAACAAGAAGCCATCAACAATTCTAATGATGTTCCGGAACTTGAAAAAATCTTCAGAGGCGTATACCTGGGTACAAAAGCTTATTATGAATAATTACGTTACGGAAGCAATTAACTTAAAATCATACAATTTAAACGATGCAGATAAAATCATTGTAATGTATTCCAAAGAAAACGGACTTATTAAAGGTGTTGCTAAAGGCATTAAAAAGCCTAAGAGCAAGCTTGGAGCCCGGATGGATTTGCTCGTTGCAAATTCTCTGCAGCTTATAAAAGGTCGTTCAATGGATACAATTGTTCAGGCTCAGACTGTTAACCATTTTCGAAAAACCAGAGAAAATATGGATAAACTTATATTATCCTCTTATATTTCCGAGGTTGTTATGAATTTTGGGGAAGGCTCGGAATCCGCTTCAAAAGAAATTTATGAACTTTTGTATAAAGCCCTTGCAAGAATTGCGGAAGCTAAAGAAAAAAAGGACATGCTTATTGCAGCAATTAAATTTCAGCTTAAAATGCTTCTTATTATGGGATTCTGCGTTGAACTTGACACCTGCCTTTGCTGCCGTGAGCAAGTATTAGACGAAGAAATGTATTTTTCATCATCTATGGGCGGAATTATTTGCAAAGAATGCAATGAACACCTTGGAGTCAGGTTAAAAATGCATAGTAAAATAAGAGATTTTTTGCAGGCAATGCTCCAGTTTGATTTTAATTATGAAAGCGACTATGACAGGAAAGCAACAGAAAAAATTTGTCAGGTTTGTTTTGACCTATTAGATGATTATATAAAAATTCACACAAATAAGCGCCAGAAGTCAGTAAAGCTGGTACATGAAATGGCAGGCTAGTTATGAAAAAACTCAAACTTGCGCATTTGTATCCTAAACTTTTAAATATTTACGGAGATATCGGGAATATAATTACCATGAAAAAGCGCTGCGAATGGCGCGGAATAGAACTTGAAGTTAATGAAATAAATATTGGTGACACAATTGGCGGGCATGATATTTATTTTATCGGCGGCGGTCAGGACAGGGAGCAAATAGAGGTTTCTAAAGAATTACAGAAACATAAAAGTTTTTTGCAATCCGAACGTGACAGAATGGCGGTTTTTTTAGGAATTTGCGGCGGGTATCAGCTAATGGGGCATTATTACCAGCCTCATAAGGGTGATAAACTTTTGGGAATCAGCCTTCTTGATGCGTATACAGTTGCAGGCAATAAGCGCTTTATCGGAAATGTTACAATAAAAACCGGGCTTGTAGAGCCGGATACATTAGTCGGTTTTGAAAACCATAGCGGACTTACCTATTTAGAAGGCTCAACCGAACCTATTGGCAAAGTTATTATTGGTAATGGCAATAACGGTCAGGACAATACAGAAGGTGCACGTTACAAGAACGTATTCGGAACTTATATGCATGGCTCTTTTCTGCCTAAAAACCCGCAATTTGCAGATTATCTTCTGGAGCTTGCACTCGGTTCTAAACCGGAGCCGTTGGAGGATACAATAGAAAATCTGGCTCACGCTTCACTTGTCGGAAAGAAATACTAATTTTTTATGTATCTCAATTCGACCTGCGTATTTACGCTATCACCCGGAAATTTTGCCGGCAGCGGTTTATAAGGAGCGCCAGTTTTAACTGCGTTAAGAACTGATGCATTAGCTTTTTCGTTAGTTGATTTAACAATAACAGGCTCAGTAATTTCACCGTTCTTTTTAACACGGAACTGGACAGTTACTTCATAATTAGTATTAGCTTTATACGGAGTCCAGTTATTGTGAACAGCATTAGGAAGGTATTCAAAATACTGGTTCAGGTTTTGAATTTCCGTTTGCTGTACAGCCTCCTTTGTCCTTTCAGATTTTGGAGGAATTACAATCTCTTCCGCCATTAATGATAACGGCATTATTAAAGCTGCTGCTAATAAAATAAATTTAAGTTTTGACATCGCTTTTCCTCCTATATAATTTTATCTTACATAAATTCTCGGCAATCTTACCTTGAGCCTGCAGGTTAGTTCATAATTAATAGTATGCAATATTTCTGCCCAACTATCAAGGGATAAATTTGAATCATCTAAAAGCGTGATTACATCGCCGACTTGAGCGTCCGCTTCTCCAAGGTCAAACATCATCTGATCCATTGTAATATTTCCAATTTGTCTAACCTTTTGCCCGTTAATAAGCCCGTAAATCTTATTGGAAAGATTTCTGGAAACCCCGTCAGCGTAACCAATAGGTATTGTTGCGACCCTTGTCGGTTCGTAGGCAATAAATTTATGGGAATAACTTACGCCCTCACCCGCTTTTACCTCGTGAATATTGGTTATACGACCTTTAAGTCCCATTACCTGCTTTAATTTAGGCTTGTAGTTAACCTCCGGAGGCAAATCCGGATAAAGCCCGTAAAGTGAAATTCCTACACGAACCATATTTGATTTTATATCATAAGCAAAAGTTGCGGCAGTGTTTTGTATATGCAACAGAAGCCCTGTTGTATCAATATTGTCAATAACATTATGCCAGCGCTCAATTTGTTTTTGGGTTTCCTCCGGCTCCTCGGCTGAAGCTAAATGCGTAAAAACACCTTCAAAGCTTACATAATCAGACTTGCGTACTTTTTCTATAAATTCTACACCATCTTCAGAGCGCACACCGATTCTGTTCATGCCGGTATCTAGTTTAACATGGACTTTCGGTTTGATTCCGGTTCTTTCATAAACATCTTTGCAAGCTTCTAAATGCTCCGCATTAAATATTGAAAAAGCTATGTCGTTTTGGGCAGCAGATTCAATTGCCCAGAGCGGAATAGCGCCGACGACAAGAATCGGAGCGGTGATTTTTACTTTCCTTAAATCCAGCCCTTCATCAACTGATGAAACACCGAACGCGTCCACTCCTGATGCCAGCATAGTTTTTGCAATCATAGAAGCGCCGTGTCCATAGGCGTCTGCTTTTACGATAGCTAAAAACTTCTTATTTTTTGGAATCCCTTTTTTGATTTCCTGAATATTTTGCGCAAGAGACTCAAGATTAATCTCAACCCACGCATCCTTGTGAATATTTACATTTGATTGTCTGACATTTTTCATTCAATCATCTCCCCTCTTAAATACCAGGTTCGGGCAGAAGATATTTTTACATTTACAAACTCGCCTGTAATATCCTTATCATAAGGTATATGAACTATTTTGTTATTCCGTGTGCGTCCTGTTATAATGCTTTGACCATCATGATTCTCCAGTTTCTCAACCAGAACTTCCATCTCTCGTTCGATATATTTTTGGTTTGATTTTAAACAACATTCCCTGTTGTGTTCATTGAGCCTTGCCAGACGCTCGGTCTTAATATCCTCGGGTATATACAAATCAACCCACCTGGCTGCAACAGTCTTTTCACGAGGAGAATAGGCAGCCGTATTTGAATAATCTAACTCCAACTCTGTCATAGCTTTCAGAGTATTTTCAAACTGTTCTTCCGTCTCACCCGGGAACCCCGCTATAAAATCACTTGTTATCGTAACATCAGGAATGCGGCTTCTTATATTGTCGCAAATCTTTTTATAAGTCGCATAATCGTACCTACGGTTCATTCGCTTCAAAACCTCGTCATCACCGGACTGCATTGGAATATGAAAATACTCGCAGACTTTATCCAGCTCAATCACCGTATCAATCAATTCTTCGGTTATATCCGTAGGGTAAGATGTCACAAAACGGATTCGGAATTTCCCCTCCAGTGCATTTATCTGCCTTAAAAGCCACGAAAGGTTTTCGCCCTCATTTTCTCCTTTGTAGCTGTCAACGTTCTGCCCCAGAAGAGTAATTTCTTTAAATCCTTCCGATAAAGCTTTTTTCGCTTCATTTATAATAAGTTCTGCCTTCCTCGAACGCTCACGCCCCCTTGTATAAGGTACAATACAGTAAGTACAGAAGTTATTACACCCCTCCATAATCGGAATCCAGGCGTTAACACTCTTTACACGGTTTATTTTTATTTCCCGCTCCGGATACGGAACTTCCTCTACTGAAACAAGCCTTTCTCCTGCTTCAATGCGCTTTATAAGTTCGGGAAGTTCATATACTCTCTGCGTTCCGAGAACTAAATCCACATACGGCGCTCTTTTTAAAATACTTTCTCCTGCCTGCTGCGCAACACATCCGAAAAATACAATCTTTAAATCCGGCTTGTTCTTTTTCCACTTGCCCCAAACCCCAATTGCACTGTAAGCTTTATCTTCCGAAAGCTGCCTGACGGAACAGGTATTAATGATTAATAAATCAGCCTCCTTAGGGTTTTCGGTCTCTGTATACCCTAAATACTCAAGCATTCCGTACATCCGCTCCGCATCAGATTTATTCATCTGGCAGCCCATTACCTCTATATAAACTTTTTTCATAATTCCCCTTAATTAAATGTATATAAGTTATTTTATTACAAACATATGTTCCGGGGGAGGGGTAAATGATTTCAGTAATGAAGTAAACCTACAAGCCCGACGTAATTGCGGGGGGTAAATGATTTTGGTTGTGAAGTAAACCTACAAGTCGGGCGTCATTGCGAGGGGGGGTAAATGATTTTGGTTGAGAAGAAATTCAGATTGGGTAAAACCATACATTAATTAAGTTTTTGTCTGGCTTCAGCCCGAGCTATTTACTCTCAGCCCCTCTCCCTAACCCTCTCCCCAAGGGGGCGAGGGAACGTGCGTTGTCGCTCAATTAACACATATCTTCCGCCCTGTAAAAATCACGTCATTACGGGGGTAAATGATTTTGGTTATGAAGTAAGCCTACAAGTCGGGCATCATTGCGGGGGTAAATGTATCGGGCTTGTATTAAGACTTCCCAGAGTGCAGTCATTGTGAGGGTAAATGATTCTAGTTGTGAAGTAAACCGACAAGCCGAGTGTCATTGCGAGGGAATAGCCATTTAGCCCGAAGCAATCCTGAACGAATTTTGCAATAAAAAACGTCGGTTGAGGGAACCCAACAGTAACTAAATGGATTGCCACGTCGCTTTCGCTCCTCGCAATGACGCCCAAATGGTAGCCCGACAATAACTTTTGCGGAGCAAGCTCCACACTACTGCTGATACGGTAAACCTTGTCATTGCGAGAAAATCTTTGATTTTAGCGGCAATCCATTTAGTTAATGTTGGGCAAGTATGCCCAACCTACTATTCTATCTTATATATCTTCATTTTTTCTTCTTTGTTTTTCAAAGAAGAAAAAACGAAGCAAAAAAGAAGAAAACTTGTTGTTTTGAATGCTCTACGAGCATAGGATTAAACGGCTGTTGCGGGCAAAGCCCGCACATCGCCCCTCGCTAAAAACGCTCGGTAGGGCTTCGCCGCTGTTAATAATGTGGTGCTTGCTCCACAAAAGTTGTATAAGTAAGTGTAGGGTGGGAAAAGCGTCAGCGTTCCCACCGGAATAGAAAAGTAAGCTTACTCCACAACTATCATGTAAAAATTTAACCGGTTTTATATAAATTAAACTTTGGTAAGGAGTGCATCAAAGCCATTAGCCAGCGCTTTTTCATTAAGAGGAAGCAAATCTTTTTTCTTTTCTCCAAGAACTTTTTCTACACCTTTTGCAAGATACTCTTTTGAAACGATATTGCATACAGACGAGAGAACACCTAAAGATACAACATTTGTAACTTTACTTGTACCTAAAGAGTTAGCTATATCACCCATAGGAGCAAACACATAATTTATATCATTTCTGGGCTTAGATTCAGCAACAAGCGTAGAATTAGCAATAATTGTACCGCCTTTTTTAACTCTTTGTACAAATCTGTCAAAAGACTGTTGGTTCAAAACCAATGCATAATCCGTATCCTGCTTGTGAACCGAACTTACTTCCGTATCAGAGACAACTACCTCACAATTAACGGTTCCGCCTCTCATTTCTGCGCCGTAACACGGATACCATGTTACATTTTTACCTTCAAGCATAAACGCATTTGCAAGAACAGTTCCCGCAAGCAAAATTCCCTGACCGCCAAAACCTGCTAATATAAAATTTGTTTCCATTATACACCTATCTTTACTAATATTACTTATCCTCATCCGGATTTCTAAATTCACACAGATCATTAAGAGATCCTGCCCTCGCCGCATTCCGCTCACGCTGTCCGGAGAGGGATTAGGCGCTTACATCTTTAAATACGCCGAGCGGAAATACTTTAATCATTTCGTTTCTGACTCTTTCGTGCGCCTCTTCCGGTGTCATGTGCCAGTTTGTAGGGCAGGAAGAAAGAATTTCAACAAACCCGAACCCCAGCCCGTCGAGCTGAACCTGAAAAGCTTTTTTGATAGCTTTTTTTGCTTCATTAATATGCGGAACAGAATCCAGCGCAACCCTTGCAGAATAGGCAGTTCCGTCACAAAGCGCAATATGTTCCGCAACTTTTATAGGATAGCCAAAGTATTCTTTGTTTCTTCCGGTCGGAGATGTCGTAGTAACCTGACCCATCATTGTTGTAGGTCCAAGCTGCCCGCCTGTCATACCGTATGTTGTGTTATTTATACAAAAACTTGTTACTTTTTCACCCCTCAAAGCTGTATGCATAGATTCCGCTAGCCCGATTGAAGCAAAATCACCGTCACCGGAATATGTGAATACAACTTTATCCGGTCTTGCTCTTTTAACACCTGTTGCAGAAGCCAGAGCTCTTCCGTGAGGAGCTTCTACACAATCAACCTCCAGAAAGTCATATAAAAATACGGCACAACCTACAGAAGTTGAAGAAATAATATCTTCTCTTATTCCAAGCTCATCTATAACCTCTGCCACAAGCCTGATTGCAATACCGTGATCGCATCCCGGGCAAAAGGTATATCTAAAATTTTCTTTCATTGATTTAGGAATACTAAAAACTTGTACCATACCTTTTTCCCCTGCATTTACCCCTATATTTACCCCTTCTTTAAGCTCTTGCTGCTGCATAGCTTACCTCCTTTACGCTGCCCGGTTGAATTGATTTAGAGGTATTAGAAACCATAATATCTTCTACAGCATCAACGATTTCTTCAACACTCAGCCACTCACCGCAAGGTCTGCTTACAAAGCTGACATTAACCTTGCCTTCTACTGCGTATTTGACATCTTTAAGCATCTGCCCCATGTTCATTTCAACAACAACAAGGTCTTTACCTTTATCCGCAAGAGATTTTAAAGCTTTATAAGGGAACGGTGAAAGTGTTACCGGTCTAAAGCAGCCGACTTTCTTTCCTTTAGCCCTTAATACATTCATAGCTGCTTTTATATTTCTTGTCATAGATCCGAATGCAACCAGAACTATATCAGCGTCCTCCGTATTAAATTCTTCGTAAGTTGTTTCGTTTTCAGCAATAACTTCAAACTTTTTATGCAAATCATAAATATGCTGAATTTGTTTTTTCTCATCAGTCGCAACGGAATAAATTTTTCTGGCATCTCTTCCTTTAGCTCCTGTTAAAGCCCACGAAGAAACATCAACCTCCGGATAAGGATATTCGCCGAAGCTTGCCGGCTCCATCATCTGTCCCAGAAGTCCGTCTGCAAGAATCATGGTCGGATTTCTGTATTTTTGTGCAAGGTAAAAAGCTCTATACGTCAAATCGACACATTCCTGAACAGTAGACGGAGCAAGCACTATAAGCTTATAGTCTCCGTTTCCTCCGCCATAGACTGCCTGATTATAGTCTCCCTGAGCAGGATAAATATAACCCAGTCCCGGACCTGTTCTCATAACGTTTACGAGAACAACCGGAAGTTCATCGGAAGAGGCGTAAGACAAAGCCTCCTGCATAAGAGAAACTGCGCAGGAAGAAGATGAAGTCATTGCCTTAACACCTGTAGATACGGCTCCCATAACCATATTTATTGCGCCCAGTTCGCTCTCTGCACAAACATAAGCCCTGCCTAATTCCTGCATTTTTCCGCTCAAATACTCGCCGATTTCAGTCTGCGGTGTTATCGGATACCCGAAATAACACTGGCAGCCTGCATTTATAGCTGCCTGAGCTATTGCATAATTTCCTTTTATTAAAACTTTTTCATTACTTTTATCAGCCATTTATTCCCCTTTAATCACTTAGTCACTACCTGTAGACTTCCGTTATTGCCATATCCGGACATCTTTTTGCACACATTGCACACCCTATACATTCGCCTTTAGGATCATCAAATTCCACCATGTAATCCCCGAGCCTGTTTGTTTTGCTGCTTTTTTTAATAAGTCCTTTAGGACATGTTGTAGTGCAAATATAACATGATTTGCAACGATTGTTATCAATAATTATCTTTCCCATCAGTATTACTCCCATTTATAAAATTATAGCATTAACAAGTATTTTAGCCTCATATTGTAACAAATTGTAAATTTATTAATCCAAAAGCGTTATTAATTCTGAAAATGTGGAATTAAACAAATATAAAGACAAATGCAAGGACGCATTCGTAGGATGTGATCGCCAGAAAGGAGTAAAAAATGGCACTAACAATTAACACAAACATTTCATCCCTCATTGTTCAATCAAACTTGAGCAAGGCAACCAATTCCCTGAATCAGGCAATTGAAAGAATGACCACCGGTTACAAAATTAACCACGCAGCAGACAACGCAGCAGGTTATTCAATTGCAACAAACTGGGAAACCCAATTAGGCTCATTAGATGTAGCCGCAGACAACGCAGCAACAGGTGCTGACATGTTAACCACACTGGAAGACACTTATGCATTGGTATCATCTCACTTACAGCGTGTAAGAGATTTGACCGAACAGGCTGCAAACGGAACTTACGGTTCTCAATCATTAAAAGCAATCCAATCAGAAATCACTGCAAGACTTGAAGAAATTGATCGTATTGCTGCCAACTGTGAATTTAACGGACTTCACATGATGGACGGCTCTATGAACAACGATATTGCTTTGCAGGTTGGCTTATACGGAGACGATTCCAGCCAGATAGCACTGGATGCATCATTATTTAAAGCCGGTGATGTTGACTCTCTATTCGGTGAAGCAATTGATGAAGTTGCTAAAAAATGTTCAGGATATGACGGTACTACAATTACAGGCGGTCAGGCAGACATGCTTGATAAAATTGATGAAGTAATTAACGAGATTTCTGCAAGAACAACCACATTAGGTGCCGCTCAAAACAGAATTGAATCAGCTATTGAATCAATCGGGGTTCAATCTGAAAACATCTTGTCATCATTATCAACATTAAGAGACGCTGATGTTGCGGAAGAATCTTCAAATTACATTCAGGCACAAATCTTGCAGCAGGCTTCAGCTACATTACTTGCAACTGCAAACCAGACACCAAGTATTGCACTGAACTTGTTATAATAAATAATAAAAAAGATTTGGGATACATTACCCTGAAAAAAGCAAGGAGAGTTTACCTAAAAGTTTACCCCCTCCTTGCTTTTGTGTATCCTATAATAAGCGGTTTTAAATTTATCTTTACATTTCTTTATAATATGGCAAATTATTGCGATTTTGGGTGTTTATAAATATAATGGAAGAAAGTGTGAAGGTGGTTTTATGGTTGACATATTTAATACTGGCTCTACCGGCTTTAAACAAAATTCGTATGGCAACATTCAGAGAATAGGAACAACTCCTAACGGCAGAGCTATTTACAGAGTAATTGACTCGCAGGGAGAGGAGTCAGGGAAATTAAGCGTACCGCAAAACCAGGTCGATAAATTTGAATCTGCTTACAGAGATGTTATGGATACAGCCCCGCAAATACAAAAATTTGTTCTTGAAAACTCTTCTGAACAGGATATAAAAAAAAGGAGGAACAAATCCCGCGCCATTGTTGCAACAGGCGGTATTATAGGTGCTGCAGTTCCAATAGCTTTAACTAAAAATGTTTCACGTGTAAAATCCATACTTGCAACAGTCGCCGGTATAATTGTCGGCATCTCCGCCGGATTTGCAGCCTCACTTGCAGCCACAACACCTCCGGGAACTTATAAATTTGCAAAAGCAACAAGAACTTTTTCAAAACTTGATATTCAACCGGTAATAGAAAATAACGAAAATACATAACGCTTATGTAAATATTTACAACTTTTCCACTTTTCAACCTGTTTTGTTTATACTATTATTATTAAGAATAAAAATAGTATAACTTAATGGAAGAATTCGGCTTTCGAGCAGCCGGAGAAAGAAGGAAAAATGTTACCGGAAACAAAAAGTTTTCAATTGGAAATCGGCGGCAAGACCGTCACTGTAGAGACAGGAAAGTATGCACGTTCCGCTAACGGCAGTGTTACCGTAAGATGCGGAGATACAATGTTATTTGTTCACTGCTGCGTAAGCAAAGAACCGAGAGTCGGAATCGACTTTTTCCCTCTGCTTATTGATTATGAAGAAAGAATGTCCTCTATAGGCAGAATTCCGGGCGGATACAACCGTACGGAAGGTAAGGCAAGCGACAAGGCAATACTTGTTTCACGTTTAATAGACAGACCTATAAGACCGCTTTTCCCTAAGGGATACAGAAACGATATTCAAATCGTTGCTCAGTTATTCAGCTATGACCAGCAAAATCAACCTGACACTTTGGCAATGTTAGGCGCTTCTTGCGCTTTAATGCTTTCAGGCGCTCCTTTTGAAGGTCCAATCGGCGCAGTAAGAGTTTCTAAACTCGACGGGCAATTAATTGCTAACCCGACCCACCAGCAGGCTGACAAATCTAATTTAGATATTGTTGTTGCAGGTACACACGACAGTGTAATTATGGTTGAAGCAGGCTGCAAGTTCGTAACAGAAGATGAAATTATGGAAGCTGTTGAATTTGCGCAAGTTGAAATCAGAAAACAGTGTGAAGCTCAGGTTGAGTTTGCAAAAGCTTGCGGTGTTGAAAGAGAAGAATTTGTAAACCCTTATGACACAACAGAACTTAAGAATATAATTGACGAAGTTGCTCACGATATGATTTTCGATGCGTATCACAACTTTGACAGAGAATACAGACAAAACAAGCTTGAAGAAGCTAAGAAACTTGTTAAAGAACGCGTTGAAGCTCTTCCTGAAGATCATTATATCCATCAGATTATGGAAGAAACAGGCATTGACTTTGTTGCAGAAGAATTTAAGGCTGCAGAAAAGAAAATTATGCGTGCAATGATTCTTGACGAAGGCGTCAGAGCAGACGGCAGAAAACCAAATGAAGTCCGCCCTATCTGGTGTGAAGTCGGTGTAATTCCGCGTGCTCACGGCTCTGCTGTATTCACAAGAGGTCAAACCCAGATTCTTTCTGTTGCAACTCTTGCAGGTCCCGGCATGAAACAGGAACTCGACGGGGTTGATCCTGAAACAGAAAAAACTTATATGCACAAATATATTTTCCCCGGCTTCTCCGTTGGCGAAGTTAAACCTCTAAGAGGTCCCGGAAGACGTGAAGTAGGGCACGGAAATCTTGCTGAAAGAGCTAACGTTCCGGCACTTCCTTCTCAGGAAGAGTTCGGATACACAATCCGCGTAACATCTGACGTTCTTGAATCAAACGGTTCAACCTCAATGGGTTCAACCTGCGGCTCTTCAATGGCTCTTATGAATGCCGGTGTTCCTGTAAAATGCATGATCGGCGGTGTTGCAATGGGTATGATAACAGAACCGGGAAGAGAACCCGTTGTTTTAACCGACATTCAGGGTATTGAAGACTTTTTAGGCGATATGGACTTCAAAGTTACAGGTAACGATGACGGTATTACTGCTCTTCAAATGGATATGAAAGCTAAAGGTATAGCAAATGATACTTTAAGAAGAGCGTTAGCTCAGGCAAAAGAAGGCAGACTGCATATCTTAGGCGAGATGAGAAAGGTTATCACAAAACCTGCTGATCACTTATCACCATACGCTCCGAGCATCACAACAATGAATATTCCTGTAGAAGATATCGGAACTGTAATCGGACCCGGCGGAAAACAAATCAGAGCGATTATTGAAGCCTCCGGTGCAGAAATCGATATTCAGGATAACGGCGTTGTAACAATTACATCAAACGATCAGGAAGGCGCAGCTATTGCTAAGAAAATGATTAACGACCTGACCTTCAAGCCGGAAGTCGGCATGGTAATCAAAGGCAAGGTTGTAAGAATTATTCCTATCGGCGCTTTTGTTGAACTCGGCGGCGGAAAAGACGGTATGGTTCACATTTCACAAATTTGTCAGGAAAGAATTGAGACAATCGAGCCTCACGTAAATATCGGAGATGAAGTTGTTGTCAAAGTTATCAAAATTGATGATAAAGGCAGAATTAATCTGACAATAAAAGGTGTAACCGAAGAAGATAAAGCTAAGATTATAAATGCTTAAACAAAGAAAAATAAAAAGCTCCGGAGATTAAAATCTCCGGAGCTTTTTTTACATTCTTTCATAAAATGAGCCATCTGCTTCATCCAAAAGCAAACAACCCGGATATGTCCTGCTATGCTCCGACGATTGCCTTATATATGAGGCTTGATGCTTTTACAATAAAATCTTTACCCTGCGGGGCGTTATGAGGACGGTTTGCAAGAATTACAACAATGTATTTCTTGCCGTTTTGTGCGTATACAATACCGGCATCACCAAGCATTGAGCCGATATCTCCGGTTTTATGCACAAACAATGCTCCGTCTCCGAGTCCTGCAGCTATGAGTCTGTTATTTTTAACGTGGCTCATATAGTCAATAATATATTCTCTTGAATTTATGTTTAAAAATCCCGGATTATCAAGATTATAAAGAATTTTTGCCATATCTTTTGCGGTAGTTTTATTAGTACCTTTAAGATCCGGAAGCCAGGTTCTTACATAAGTTTTAGAAATACCCCAGTCTCTCAGCCCGATATTAATATCATCCATGCCGCCGAGTTTTGACATAATCATATTTGTAGAAGTGTTGTCAGAATCCTGAATCATTACTTTTGCAAGCTGATCAATTGTATATTTTCTGCCGGTCTGGGCATATTGCAGGCTTCCTGAGCCTGAGGATTGGTAATAATCAGTTAATAACATATCATCATAAATTGTAAGCTGTCCTGCTTCTATTGATTTAAATAAACGAACCAGTACCGGAAGTTTAATTATACTTGCGGCAGGGTAAATTTGATCCCCGTTTATATCAACAAACCGCCCGTTTTCATATTCCCAAACATAAATTGCAGGCTTTATTGTCGGATATTCACGCATAAGAGAAATCAACTGAGATTTCAGCCCTTTCATCTCGTTTGTATGGTACATAGTAGTGACTTCGCTATGAGTCTTTTGTATGGTAGGGGTTAGCAAAAGTCGATTCATAAACAAATCATTACTCAAATAATTTGTAGTAGGGTTTGCTATAGAATACATTTCAGCAGCAGCCGGTCTTGTGTAATCTATTTTTGCCATATTGTACTGTTCTGCAATGTTTACAGGAATTTTAACAGGGAAAAACACATTTTTAATCAGCCTGCTGAAAGATGTCGGAAGGACAAAATACGCAAATGACAAAAGAAAAGCCATTACAACTATAAGCCTTAATAAGTTTACAAAACGATTCGTTTTCCTGCGTACAGGCTTTAAAACTCTTGCTCTTCTATCCGGTACAACATGCAGCCTTCTCGGACTAGCTGTCGTTTGTTGTTGATATGCGTACAATGAAATCTCCTCCACAATCCCGTTTACTAATATTATACTACCATCATACACATAATAATTTCATCCATCAAATAATGTAAAGTTTTCCAAACGGTCGATTCTTACTAGGACATTTGGCTAATGTTATCCGGCTTCAATATTTTAAAATGAAATAGAAAAGGAGATTTCTATGAAAAAGTTTTTAATAATAAGTGTATTATTTTCTCTAATGCCTGTTTATGCAATGTGTCCTGTTGAAGACGGTGCAACAGTATGTACTTTACCCGGATTTAGAGAGCAGCTTCCGCCGACATATTCTCAAAAAACAAACATAAATGAATTTGCAGAGAGTCCGGAAGTCAGACTCAATCCGATACAAAGAGATGATATTCAGGAACAGACGCGGGAATTTGCTCCGGTTGAAAGTAATTACAGCTATAATTCAAGCTGTCAGTTCGGAGTTTGCATGCAAAACAGGATGAAACCGCTGTTTCAGCAAAGATAAAAAAATCCGGCTTTGTCAGCCGGACTTTTTTATAACATATTTTTTCTGATTTTTTCTTTTGCCTTATCGATTTCTTTAATACGCTTTTCTATTGATGAAACCTGTTTCTTCAAAGCTTTTCTTTCGGTTTTAATAAGTTTATACTGGGCATCGACATCTGCATATTTTGTCTTGCAATTTAACAGGTCATTTCTGATATCAACCTGAGCATTGTCAAGCTGTTGAATTGCGTTTTGAATATTGCCGTTTCCTACACCATCCGGGTCTGTTGTAGAGTATGAAGTACCTGTCTTTGTTACTCCTGTTGATTGGGTTGTGCCATATTGTGTATCATTAAAATCCAACGGTGTAAAAGCATTACCGTCTGCCAAAGCCGCACAATTTACTGCAGCTAACAATCCTATTGTTAAAACTATTCTCTTCATATCAGCTCTCCTTCCAATTTAATTATAATAGTATAATAATACACATTTAATCCTTTGCCAATACTGTATTAAATGTATTATTATAAATTTTTCAGGTGTTGAACAAATGTAAAAACAATTGTTTAATATGTAGCTGTTTCAGACTGCGCAATGTGCTTATACAATTTTATTAAAATGGTTATTTTTTAACATTTTTTTACAGTTTCTGTAAAAAATTCTGCTTATAAGTTTGTTTGCATCATCTCCACAATTTTCTTTTATTGCTTTTTTGATGTTTCTGATATTCTCATCATAAGCTCCTTCACGTTTTAACGCTTTTTCTCCAAACACTCCGAGCGGTGCATCGGTTCCGAATAATAAGCGCTCTGTCATATCGCCTTTAGATGTGTGCTGTAATTTATCAATTGCTTCTATAATGTGAGGTTTAGCAGGATTATCCCAGTCAACCCACGCCAGATCTGCATATAGTTTTGCATCTCCTTTTTCTATAGCATTTATAAGTGTGTCTATGGCGGCTTCATTCGCCTTACCGCCTCCCAATCCCATATGTCCTAATATTACCGGAACATTCGGAAATTTTCTTGCAGTTTCGTATATATATTCAGGATCTGAAACCCCGTTTCTTAACAAGCGACCGTTACTGTCTGATAAAATTTCGCTATGAAAAAGGCAGGGTTTATTATATTTTGCAGCTAATTTCATATATGGCAGGTATCTGATATCGTTTGCGGCAAGATTTAAACATGCCGGATGGAATTTCAACCCTCCTATAACGTCAAGATACTTTATCAAAAGCAATTCTATATTTTCTGCTGCTCCAAAACCCGGCTGACAAACAAGAAAAGGTACAATCTTTTTATTTTTAATTGCAGATTTTATTAAAGAGATATTTCCACTTATTTCATCCTTTAGCGGCTTATTGTTTCTGCCGCTTTTTATACAATCAAGGTTAGAAATTATAATTCTGTCAACGTAGTCTCTTCCGCCATTAAATTTTTTATTGAAAATTTTCAACACCTCGTTGCAAGGAAATTTATCAAAATTCCATTGTCCGCAGTGCACATGTGAATCAATAATTTTTCCTCTAAAAACAGGTACAGCGTTGATGTTTTGTATATTATTTACAAGCATAATAAATTAACCCGTTCTAATAATTTGAATAATATTTTAAGTCACGTAAAAATATTAATTGTCTTTTTAAAAAAAATATCTTTACATTTCGTTACAAAAAAGGCAATAATATCTTATTTATATACTTTATATATTTAAGGACTATTATGACAGTATACGATAACTTTGCAAAACTGAATACAGATTATCTGACCGTACAGACAAACTGGTTTTCCGGGTTCACGTCATTTATGCCGGCAAATTTTACTTTTCAAATGCCGACGTTATTTAACTGGAATTTTCCGCCGCTGCCGTCTTTTGACTTAAGCTCGCTGGATTTTTCAAAAATATTCCCGACAAACTGGGAGGCACAAAGTATTAATTATAATTTTAATAATAATTTTGGCAATGTTTTCAGCGGTTATAATTTCAGCACTCCGGAAATTGGCGACACATTTACTTCTACAAGGCGCAAAAGCAGTACTTCTCTGCAATTAAATCTTGCTGATAATGCAAAAAGCTATCTGGGCAGAGTTAACTCCGACACTGAAGGAAACAGATTGTTTTCAAACGGAGTGAACCAGCCATGGTGCGCGGACTTTGTTTCGCACGTTACAAAAGAAACCTTTGGAAGCAAGCTTCCTTCTTCATTCCAAAACTTTTCATCGGTAAGCAGCCTACGGCAATGGGGCAGAAATAACGGCTGCTACAGCGAGGTTCCGACAAGCGGTAAAGCTGACTTTATTGCACAAAATGTCAAAGTCGGAGACATTATGATTGAAAAAGACGGTGGAAAATCACATACCGGCATTGTTACGAAGGTAAACTCCGACGGTTCATTTGAAACAGTAGAAGGAAACTGCGGAAACAAAGTTGCAACTCAGCATTATACGGCAGACAGCCCGACATTAAGCGGATTTATCTCGCTTGACAGATACACCGCCTAAAGTATAACCTGAGTTCCGAGTATTATTCTATGAGAGTCTTCAAATAAATCGTTCTGACAAAAAACATAGTTTAACATTAGTTTTAGCGCCTGCCCTTTTATAAAATAATTTATGCCGGCAGAGTATTCGCGTCTTATATCATCCTGAAAGTTTTTATCCGGCGTATACTGATCATATCTGGCAAGGAGCTGCAGCTTTGGAGTAATTTTATACCCGACAGTTGAATAAAACCCCTCTGCTTTGTTTGTAGAAATTGTTCTTGCGCCGTTATAACCGTCAGCGTAAGCGTATTCAAAATTTGCCATAAAGTTTTTATACTCATACCCGGCGTACAAACCTGAAACAGTATAGCTTGTATTGTTTTCTCCCGTTGTAACACCGCCTCCGAGATTTAATTTACCCCACTTTCCGTTTGTTTTACCAAGAGGTTTCAAAGTAAGCCAGCCGGAGAATTCAGTTCCCGGGAAAAAACTTCTGAAATAGGTGTCCGAACTATATCCGCCGATATCATACTCAAGCAGGTCGTAGTTCCCTTTCACCCTCAAGCCGAGTTTGCGGGTGTTGCCAAAATTTCTTGAAATTTGCGCTCTGGCTACAAAAGGAATAATTGTATCAGATCTTGAACCTTCATAACCGGTGGGCGTTCTTGTGTTCCCCAGAATAATAGTATGATGCGGTATAGAAGCGTTTGCGACATAAATATCAATCGGCAGCGCCTGCATAAAAGAATAACCGTCCTGACGGTCAAACCTGAATCTTGCTTCGTAGAAATTCTGTCCGCCCCTGAATTTCCCGTTTATACCGGCTTGAATTGCACTAAAATCATATAAAGTATCTCCGCCTTCCGAAACATCAATATCTGCAGCTCCTCTATAGTAGCCAAACAGGTGCATTGTCTCAAATATACCTGTCTCAAACTTTTTTGTTAAAATTCCGTCCAAAAGATACGCGGAACTATCCGTATTTTTAACCTCTTTTGCTTTGATATCCTGAATTCTCTCGTATAAAGTATATTCACCGTCTTCTTCAAACACTTTATTGACATTCTGAGAAGGCGTTGCATTATCGTCAACTTCCAAAAGAACTTCTTCTATTGCACAGCAGGAAGATTGAAAAAATAACAGGAAGCTAAAAAGGTAAAGTAAAAATCTCATTTGTTGATTGTACCATATTTGTATGATTTATTGAAGAGCAGCTACATCAAATATACGAATTTTGTATTTCGGGTTTATTAAAAATTGTAAAAATACTATATAATGATATTGTGGAGAATTGACTTTTTACAATATCCCGTTAAAACAAGTACAGAATCAACATAAATAGGAGATACCGCTATGGGTATGGCAGCTTCGCAAGCCAGATATCTGGCTCTTGTTGCAAGAAAATCAAATTGTGAATATGAAGGACAGCAGATAAATCAGGCAAGAATGGTTCTGTCAAACCAATCTGCGAATTTGTTTACCCAGATGCTCGGTCTGCAGGTTCCTATCCCACCAAGTACGCAGGATTACACAAAACAACAGTATTCCTTCTCTGACGGTATTAATGATTTTACAATCGACAGCTGGCAGCAGCTTGCGACACCGGAAGAAGATTATAACTATGTAGTTACTTACCACTATTATGAAGATGTCTACACGGGTTCAGAAAAGAAAAGAAATGACCCGAAGGTTCAGTTTGCAAGCGGGGAAAGTGCAAGCGTTGACCAGATTGAGACTGCCTTAAGGCTTATTACAAGTACGAAACAGGAATACGAAGAGGCAAAAGCCGCAACCAAAGCAAAACAGGATGAAGCAGCTGCATTATCAAATTATGCAGATACTGACTCTTTTACCGGAGTTTCAGGAAGCGAATATGATACAGAAAATGATGTTTACAATGTAACACAAACAATTGTAGAACATACTGCAGACGGAGATCCTATCTATACTGATGCCGGCGGAACACAATACTACCTGCGCGATGGCAAATATTATAGTGTTGCAGACTCTTCTGAATATACCGGCGCTGTCGGAGACTTAACGCTTTCCACCACAACAGAAGGTCCTACAGCATTCACCGGATACGGAAAACTTGATTCAGCAACGCAGGAGATAGTAAAAAATGCTATCGATAAACTTGTTGCCGAAGGCGCTCTTGATGATTCAATACAGGCAGACTATGCAAGCGTATATTATGATACCGCGAGCGGTGCAATTGCCTTCCGTGGTGATTTAAGAAATTTATACGGAGGCTCCTCTGGCGGAACACAAACCGTTTTACCGGTTTACAACACACAAGGCGCCAACACTATTACAACAATAGCAGAACAATATGATGCACAAATTTCTGCATTGCAAGCCGTAGAGTTTCAGGCATTGCAAACCTATCAGGAAGCAGAAAAAGCTTATGAAGGTTTAATGAGACCGACATACGTTGGAAACTGCGAGTTAACTCTGCTTACGGATTTGACGGAAGATCAAAAAGCTGAATTAAAACAAATTGTAACAGATATGAAAGATCAGAATATAGATGCTGCAATCATTGATTGTTTTAATTCTAATGACGAGTACGTAGGCGGCGTTTATCAATTTACAATGAACGGCGTTACATATTACACAACTTTTGAAGATTTAAACCGTTCTTATCAAAGCGGTACAGGCATAAATCATATTGACAGTCAGGATAAACTTTCATATTACAATGCTTCCTATGTTTCCACTAAAAAAGAAACAACAGAAAAAGCATTACTGGAAACCGACGGAAATGGCAGATTCACCTCTGTAAGGTTTGAGAATGACTCTGTAAAATATGAACTTAACGTTGAAACAATAACAGATGATGAAGCATACAAAGATGCCATGAACCAGTACAATTATGAAAATGCCTTATACGACAAAATGGTTCAGGATATAAACGCTAAAACATCTTTAATACAGCAGGAAGATCAGATGCTGGAACTCAGGCTTAAACAATTAGATACGGAACAAAATGCCCTTTCTACTGAAATTGATGCTGTATCTAAGGTTGTTAAAGATAATATTGAAGACTCCTTCAAGACCTTCGGCGGCTAGGGCTAAAGGGGTAAAACCCAAAAGAAGTAAATTCCGCCGATTGAAATGGCGGATGTTTCTACCCAAAAGAAACAATAAAACAAGAGGTTTTTATGTCATACAAAAACGATGGATACTTAGTTATAGCAAACAAATACGGTGCAGCTTCTGCAGATGCAAAAGTAATGCTCTACGAAACCTACGACAGGCTGCGTGATTTAACCGTTGCAGGTTCCGGAAGCTCCGGTACCGGTTTTGAAGCCGCTGGCGGATTTTTATACCAGCTTGCGAGTTTGTTTGCTCCGTCAGCTTTTATGACAACACTGGGCGGTACTACCGCTATGAATATTCCGGGAACTTCTTACTGGACACAATACTCGGGCGGTGCCGGAGGAACAACCGGTACATATTCTTCCTTCGGAGTTAATTCTCTCGGCAATTACTCGGGGTTCCCGAGCGGATATGCTGCAAACTTCGGCTACAGGCAGAGCGGTTACACAACCGGCGGCGCTTCAGGTATAGGTGATTTATTATCCGGTTTTGGTTCTTCTGACGGCGCGACAACCGGCTACGCTTCAGGAATCGGAAGTATTGCTGATATTGCAAGTACAGCAGCTTACGGATTAGGAACTGCAAACGGTTACGGAATCGGTGCCGCTAACATATTAATGCCGCTTGCCGGTATCGTATCCGGATGGGGCGGAATTATGACCGCTGCAGCCCCTTATTTAGGTGAATTCGGGCTTCCTGCCGTTGTTATGGGTAACTTAATGCAAGGTACAACATCTGCTGCACTTTCAGCTTATCAGACAGTTTCAAGTAATGTAATCTCTAATGCTGATACAATTCTTTCACAAAAAGTTGCAAACATTGAAACCGTATGTAAAATGCTTGATACGCAGAGCGATGTTGTAAGAAAAATGCTTAAAGATGATATTGAATCCGCAAGCAAAGACATTCAAGACTTATAGTGCTACGCACGTAGCCTAATAGTCGGGCAGTAATCGTACAGTTACAAGATAGAATAGAAACACCAAACTGCCCTCAATGGCATAACTACAAGATAGATGCTGACGAATACGCACGTAGCCTAATGGTCGGGCAGTAACCGTACAATTACAAGATAGAATAGAAACACCAAACTGCCCTCAATGGCATAACTACAATAAATTTCAACCCAAAATAAAGAGAGAAACAATGCAGGGACGCACATTTTTCAGAGTAATGCTGGATATAATTTTGAATAACGCTCTAATAAGAGCTATAGCTTCCTTTGTAAATTTTTGTAACGAATTACGGTATTATAACAGAAAAGAGCTAAAGTTTTTGAAAAAAATGCCGATAAATAATATTGTAAAAGAAAATTATTACAAAAAAAGGTTTGTCTTTAACAGTATCACCAGCAACAGAACCGGGTCTAAATAATATGTTAACAATTGTAACAAACAATATCAAAAACAGGCAATTATTTAAGTTCACATGTTTTATAATACATGTAGGCTTAGATCGTGTAGGAGTAAAAGCTTATGCGTGAAGAACTACAAGCAAGTATAAAACGGCTAGTGAATTTTTTGAATTTTACCAGATCGTTCTTTAAACGGAAAAATCCATTTAAGGCACTGGCTGTAAGTTTACTTTCAAGTCTTAAGGATATGCTTACTATCAGGCAAAAGCTAAAGATGGCAAAGTACAGGGTAAACTATCACAAACATCAGCTTCATAAAATGGAAAGCTTGATAGCGGAAAGTAATGAACACACATTCCTGAAAGGCAAGAATTTAAACGAAACAAGGTAGAAGGAACAGATTATGGGATTAATTGCCTCCAGTTTCAGAATGATGTATCTTACAGCGTACAAAATAACGCTGGAAACTAAGATTCAGTGGATAGCTTCTGCAAAAATGGAGCTTGTTGCATCTTCTGATGAGATTATGGCTCTCGGAAATGATCTGGATCCGGAAAACCCTGCGGTTAAACAATTAGAAGCACGAAGAGACAAGCTTATTATTTTAGAGAAAAAACTGGATCTACAAATGCAGGAATACCAGAACAGACTTAAGATGGTTGACGCTGAAATGCAATCTGCCCAAGGGGCTGTTGATGCGGCAATTCAGCGCTCATTTACCTATAATTTTCAATAATTAACTAATTAGCTCCAATGTTTTGTCGGATAATAACAGGCTATTTGCAGACTTTTCCCTCTGCAAAAGAGATTAATTATCAAAACTTAGCGTATGAACCGATAATTCTCACACTCTGAGCCTGCGGCTCCAGATCGCTTATAAGATTTTTAATTATTTCATCATCCTTATGTCCGTCAAAATCAATAAATACAGCTTGTTCTTCCGCGTTATTATTCATCATCTTGGAATTAATCTGGGTGATATTTATATGATACTTAACAAACACCTGGACTATATCCAGCAAAGCTCCCTGACGATCGTTTAGGAAAAGCACAATACTTGTTTTATCATGACCGGTCGGACTTGTCGAAGAATCACCTATCACAATAAAACGGCGTTTATTATTCTTATCGTCTTCAATATGCTCTCTTAAAACATTCAAGTTATAAATTTCAGCAGTTTTGTGAGTCCCGATTATGGAATAGGTTAAATTATAGTTATTCAACAATCTTGCTGCCTCATCCATGCTCTCTGCCACAACAATATTAAGTTGTCTCGGCATTTCATCCCTGACAAAAATCTTGCTCTTGGCTAGAGCATTCGGATTTGCTATGAGTCCTGTAAGGCTGTAAAACTCGGTTGTTTTGGATAAAATACAATCGTTAACGGGAACAATAGTCTCCGCCAGAATCTGTATATTCTGATTCTTTGTCATAATAAGATTATCTATTGTCTCTCTTATAATCCCTTTATACGTTGTCTCCACGGGCAATACTGCTATTGCATTACAATTTTCGTCCACATAATCAATACACTCTTTTATTGAATTCAAAGACCTTTGGTACAAATACAAATCATAAGCCTTAAAAAGTTCATCTTTTGCAATCTCTGAATATGAGCCGCCCATACCGAGACATATAACTTCATTAAACTCTTCAAACATCATAAACTCCGTTTTTCTTCAATTATATAATAAATGTATTCTTATGTAAATTTTTGTAAAATTTTCTTCAAAAACTCTAAAGTTTTGTCAGTCTTGTGCCGATATATTATGATATAAAACATATAAGGAGAAATTATGAACATAGACGGAATCGGATTTCAGGGAGTACACGGAAATAGCGGAGTTAACGGCAAAGGCGGTTCAAACAAAACCGGTGAAACCCCATCTGCCGGAGAAGCTACATCAACCTCCGGAGCAGCAGCTCCTCAGGACAACAACATTGATAAGGTTCAGGAATTCTATCTAAAGTTTAAAGCAGGAGTTCTATCTTTCGAAGAATTATGCAGCAGACTGCAAAGCCTCGGAGTGGAGCTTCAATTCCAAAAAGATAATGAAGGGAATAATATTGTAGGTGTAACCTTCCGGACTAATGACGGAGATGTTTACTGCTCGGCAGACGGAAGCTGCAGCGCGGCTTCTGCAACAGAATCTGCTAATGTTACAACCGAAGACGAAAACGGATTAACTGTAACAATCAAAAAGCATTCTGACGGAAGTTCCACTATTACACGCAAAGACGAAAACGGAAATCTCGTAGAAGTTGAAGAACGAAATGCAGAAGGTCAAACCACAAGACTTACAAGATATAACGAAGCCGGAAAAGTTCAGGATATCACAGAATTTGAATACAATGCAGACGGCTCATATCTGGAAACCGTTAAGAATGCCTCCGGGCAAGTTGTTTCTAAGACAGAGGTCAGTGCTGACGGCAAAACAAGAAATGATGTGACGCCAAATTATGCCGGAAGTATTCTAAACGGACAGCTTTTCTCTATGGATGATATTATTGATGCCGGCTTTAATTCAGTGGATATTGCAAAATATTTCACAATAATAAAAGGTAACGACGGCAATTTTTACTACGAACTTAAAACATCAGCAGGTGATGCTGAGTCACTTGAAGATTTTCACAATGACATTATGCAGTCAAAGGCTGATGAAGTTATTGCAAAATATGAATCCGGCTCAATTACCTTTGTAGAAATTATACAGGAATTGAAGCTTCTGGGCTTTACCAATATTCACGGAAAAAACAGTGCGGACGGTAGCAATGTTATTTACTATCAATGCGGAAACAACACATATACAGTAGAAGATACCACGATGAGAGACATCAATAAAGAATGGGCATCATGCGTAAGTAACGGCGACAATGTTGAAGCTTTTGCCAAAACTCTTGAAAGTTTCCGCGGAGTTACGGATGTTGAATATTCTAAAACAGATTACGGTACAGAAAAAATCGCATTCAAACTTGATGGTATTCTCCATACATTTACTTCTATACCGGCAAATACAGAGCTGCCGGAGGAAGAATCAGAAGAATAAATTAAGCACGTCCGATTTCTGTTGCTCTTGAAGCCATTGATTTTGAGATGTTAACCAGCGCAAGGTTAGCTTCGTAAGCTCTCTGTGCCATAATAGCATCTGCCATATCTACCATGGCATTAACGTTAGAGGCTCTAATGTATCCGTTAGCATCTGCATCAGGATGTCCCGGAGAATATATTCTCTCTCCTACAGTCGGGTCTTCAACGCATCCGTTAAAAACAACACCGCCCTGAAGATACGGAAGAGTGCCTGTACCAAAAACATCGTTTTTCATAACGTTCATTAAACCGTGGAAAGAAATATCTTCAGAAGCATTAAGAACAGGAATGCGTCTTACATAATTCGGCGTATCAACGTTTGCAATGTTTTTTGCGTGGATATCCAATCTTAAACCGTGTGCCTGAAGAGCATTTGCGCCTATATTTATTGATTCTAATATACTCATTCTGATACCTCACTTTCTGCTACTTGCCGACGTTAATAACGGTTTTCATCTCTGTAATTATATTTGACATTCTTCTTGTTGCCATTGTATAAAGAATAGAGTTTTTCTGTATCTCTGTTAATTCTTTTGCAATATCAATTTCTTCTTTTTGCCTGTCCTCAAGAACACCTGACGGTCCGAGTTCTTCGGAGAGCTTAGTTTCTAAAGGGCTGTTCATTGACCCCAGATACATTGAAAAATCAATATCGCGCCTGACGTACCCCGGGGTATCAACGTTCGCGACATTTGAACCGAGAGCGCGCTGTCTCTGGGATATCAAGTCCATCATTAAATTAGTTTTACCCATTGAATCTAAACTTGTGTATGTCATTTTTAATCTCCTTGAAGTTTAGCGTTTTTCATCCGATTATTTCAGCGCTATTCTCTTATGTTTATAGCCTTGTTGTACATATCATCAGCAACCTTCATCAGGTTCATACTTGCAATCATTGATGTGTTAAGTCTCATAAGGTCATTAATTTCATCATATATATTTGTATTAGAGACTTCTGTTGCGTATTGCCTTACATTATCAGTATTTTTTATAATCTTAGGCGCGCCGGATTCGTCGTTATAAACCATTTTGTTATTATGCCCCTGCTCCAGAGCCTCCGGACACTCAAACTGCACAATAGGAATCGTTCCGATTTTTTCGGGAAGAGAACCGGCGTCATCGTAGTTTATAACGTCGCCGTTCGGCTTAACCTCAATTTTATAAGAATTTGCAGGAATTTTGATTCCGTCTCCGACCATCCAGTCGTCAACAGTCATCAAGTAACCGCCCTCTCCTCTTTTAAACGAGCCGTCACGGGTATATTGAACTTCTCCGTCTGCCGAGACAACAGGAATATATCCTTCACCGTCTATTGCAATATCATAAGGGTTTTTGCTTATTCTTATAGAACCTTTAAGCGCATTAGTTCTTATAGCGCCGTCTACGTAGCCGTCTTCACGGAGAATTTGTTCAAATCGTGTTGTTTTATACGCAGCAGTATTGTAGTTTGCAAGGTTATTCGCTATATACCCGAGTTTGTCAAACTGCATTGTTGCATTATTTACACTTTTTCTTACTACCGCCTGCATGTTATACATAGTTTAAACCCTCCTAACTTACGCTTCCTAACTGGCTTATAACTTTTTGCAAATTGCTGCTTTCGATAAGAAATATCTGCCTGTTAGCTTCAAAATTCCTTACAACAGGTTTTACTGCAAGAAATTCGTTTTGTATTGAAACGTTGGAATATTCGTTGTATCCCTGCTTAACATCAGGGTCTAAGACAGCCATACCGTTAGAGTCGACAATTCCTAAGTATCCTGCATCAAGAAGCCGGTTGGAATCTTTTGAATATACACTTATTTTACCTTTGGTATTAACAACAACCTGAGCCGGATTGTCAGGAACAACAGGGAGTTTTATCGGCATTCCGGCATCTGATAAAACAGGATTGTCTTCAAGGTTCAGAAGATTTCCTTCTCTATCCAGCTTAAATCTTCCGTCACGTGTAAGCTGGACACCGACCGGAGTTTGAATCTGGAAATAACCTTTGTTTGCCATAGTTATATCAAGCGGATTTTTAGAAACCATAATACGTCCGACCTGATCGTCTACCGTACTTGAAAGACCGTGAACCCCAATAAATTCAGTGAATGACGACACAACCGGCTCTCGTCTCTGATATCCGACTTTATCAAAACCTATAACATTTTCGTTAATCATACCTAAGATTTCACTTTGAACATGCATTGCCCTGATAGAGGCTTTCATACCTTGTTCACAGAATCTTACACCGCCGTTGATTTGCATAGTTGTACCTCTTTTTTATATTAAACGGATAATTCATCTTAGTGCTTTAGTAAATTTCAGAAAAATCATCTGTTTAAAGTAGTTTGTTATGAATTTAATGATAAATATAAAAAAGTCAAAATTTATTATTGACATTAAAATTTGTTTCTAATATCATAGGACTTGACGCCGGTATAGCTCAACGGTAGAGCAACGGTTTTGTAAACCGTAGGTTGTAGGTTCGATTCCTATTACCGGCTATTATTTTGAAAATTGAGCGGGGCAGAAGGGTGCAAGGGCTGGCAGTTCTTGCTACCGGAAGAGCGGACTTAGTCAGGCCTTTGTGGCGCAGGGGTAGCGCACTCCCTTGGTAAGGGAGAGGCCACGGGTTCAAATCCCGTCAAAGGCATTTTTTAAAATTGAATACGGGTAGGTGGCCGAGTGGCTAAAGGCGACAGACTGTAAATCTGTTCACGAGAGTGTACGGTGGTTCGAATCCACCCCTGCCCAATACTTTTAGACTCCTGAGGGAGTCTTTTTTAATTCTAAAAGGGGTGAGATGAGAAACACCGCCGGTGGTTCGAGCGGGAGCGAGCTGAGGGCGGAGGATTTTTGCGAAAAGTTTTAATTTCCGGAAAAGTAATGGGTCGGGCTTTAGCCCGACAGAACTCAGTTATTGTTGGGTTTCACCCAACCTACATTTCTAAAACTTGTTACAGTACGGGCAAAGCGCCATCACCCCCGTGAGCAATAATTTATCCAAAACTCTGCTTTACATTGATTCACACTTTATTGAATTGAAAAAATATTTCATATATTCTTTAAAGTGTATCAGGTTATTTAGGAATTTTAGATGGAAAAAGTTTTAGCAGAGAATGGATTTATTATTGATTTGAGCGACGCTAAAAACACCACTCAATTAGTTTTTGAGCTTAGTTCAATTATGGAGCATCCGGAAGTTAAGGGCAAAAATGTACGCTTAAAACTCGGAAATTTAGACTTAAAACAATCCCAGTTATTGAGTATTAAAGCATTGATAGAATCAATGGACGCAACACTTGCATTTATTGATACAAAGTCTGAGCAAACCGAAGCATCTGCAGTAAGTCTCGGGATTATAGTTTCGGAAGTTACAGACGAGCCTGCTATTGTATGCAGTTCTGATGCAGACATTAAAGAAGAAAGTGTTATGGTTAAAACAGAACCGCATTCAGAGTCTGAGCCGGAAGAAGGTAAGACTGTTGAAGTTCACGCGGAAGAACTCACCGGACCTATTGAGACTGCACATGATGTTGAAGATGTTTATGACGAAGAAACAACGAAAGAATTATCAGAGATAATTCCTTCCGAACATTTTGAAGCGGATTTTGAATCTCTGGCTGCCAACGAAGGGCTGATTAAGCCGGAAGAAACGAGCAAATATATTCTTCTTGATACAGGAGATGTTCTTCCGGTTGATGCAGAAGAAAACAGTATTAACACTGAAACTCTTCCGACTTTGTATATAAATCAAACTCTGCGTTCCGGTCAGACAGTAAGCTATGACGGAAATATTTTGATTATAGGTGATGCCCACCCGGGAAGTGAAATTGTAGCAGGCGGCGACATTACTGTCTGGGGTATATTAGGCGGCATTGCTCATGCCGGAAGTCAGGGTAATGTAACTTCAAAGGTCAGAGCGCTGAAACTGAATGCAATACAATTAAGAATAGCAGGTCTGTACGCAAGACGCAACGACACATTGAATGTCCCTTACGTACAGAAAACAAATGAGTTTACCCCTGAGGAAGCTCAAATTGAAGATGGAAAGATAGTAATTTATAAAAAGTTAAGGAGAGATTAATGGCAGGTCGAGTAATAGTAATTACATCCGGAAAAGGCGGAGTAGGTAAAACAACTACAAGTGCAAACATCGGTACTGCGCTTGCTAAAGCCGGATATAAAGTTGTCCTTATAGATACTGATTTAGGCTTAAGAAACCTTGATTTGCTATTAGGACTTGAAAATAGAATTGTTTACACGATTGTAGACGTTATTGAAGAACGCTGCAAATTAAGACAGGCACTGGTTAAGGATAAAAAGAATCCTAATCTGTCACTACTTGCGGCTGCACAAACACGTGACAAGAGTGCGGTTAATGCGGAACAATTGAAAGAAATTTGCGACACTTTGAAAGAAGAAAATGACTTTGTTCTTATTGACTGTCCGGCAGGTATTGAGCAGGGTTTCCAGAACGCTGTTGCCGGAGCTACAGAAGCAATTGTTGTTACAACACCTGAAATGTCAGCAATCAGAGACGCTGACAGAATCATAGGACTTCTGGAAGCAAAAGAAGAAATCAAAAGCTATAAGCTTCTTTTAAACAGAGTCCGCCCGAGCCTTATCAAATCTAATGATATGATGAGTGTTGATGATGTTGTGGAAATTCTTTCCTGCCCGCTAATAGGTATCATTCCGGAAGATACCGGAATTATTACATCAACAAACAAGGGTGAACCTATTGTTAATGATGAAGACGCGCTTGCAGGTAAAGCGTACAGAAATGTTGCACAAAGAATCCTCGGCGAAGAAGTTCCGTTCTTAGATTTGGACGAGCCGAAAGGATTTATGGCAAAAATCAAAAATGCGTTTGCAAAATTGAAAGCGAAGGTGTAGAATGGGACTTCTCTCTGATATTTATAATACAGTGGCTAAGTTCTTCCGCCCTCAAGAAGAACAGGGTGATGCTTCCAAGTCTGTTGCAACAAACAGATTAAAACTCGTTTTAATGCAGGATAGAACTAATCTGACACCGAAGATTTTAGAGCAAATGAGAGGCGAGTTAATCGACCTTTTATCCCGTTATGTAGAGCTGGATAAAGAACTTCTTGAACTGAATTTTGAACAGGAAGGAAATCAGGTTGCATTAATGCTTTCAATCCCTGTTATAAGAGCAAAGGACGAAGAAGAAATTGAAGCGGCTTTGAAAGCTGAGGCTGAAAAATTGGAACAAAAAGCCGAAAATATGGAAGAAGCTTTGCCGGAAGGTGAAAATTCAGACATCTGCGAAGAAGACAGTTCTGATGAACAGGATATGGTTTGTGAAAGTTCAGGAAGTGATAATACGGCAATGTCGACTCCGGAGGGTATGACCTCCAATAATAATCAGGAGGAAAGCCAAAAAGAAATCCAATTTGAAGAACAAGGAAGTTAGGATAATAAAAAGAGGATGATTTTTGAATCATCCTCTTTTTACCATTACCTTAATCAATAATAACTATCGGCTTAATTAAGTCTCTTGGCTTATCTTTCATAAGCATTAAAGCAGGTTCTACGTTCTCTAATCCGCGGAAAGTGTGGGTAATTAATTTTTCAGGGTGAATTCTTCCTGCAAGAGCAAGCCTTGCAAGCTTTTCGGAACGCAGCCTGCCGCCCGGCATAAGCCCGCCCACGATTTGCTTATGTCCCATACCGCAGCCCCATTCAACACGAGGAATTTTCAAATAATCACCTTCTCCGAGGTAGTTAACGTTACCGATTTTGCCGCCCGGTTTAAGCATTCTTACTGCCTGATCGAATGTATCATTATCTCCGCCTGCTACAACAATTCTGTCAACGCCTTTGCCTTTTGTTTTGTCCAGAATTTGCTCAACAATGTCGCCTTCACGGTAGTTGATAATATCTGTCGCGCCAAATTCTCTTGCAAGGTCAGCGCAATTTTTTCTTGAGCCTACTGCATAAATATTTGCAGCCCCTCTGATTGCAGCTGCAGCAACAGACATAAGTCCTACCGGTCCTATACCTATTACAACAACATTGTCACCAAATTGAATATCTGCAAGTTCAACCCCGTGGAATCCTGTCGGTACCATATCACTAATCATACAGGCTGCTTCAAGGCTCAATCCCTCCGGTAAATGAGCAAGGTTTCCGTCAGCGTCATTCACATGGAAATATTCCGCAAAAACACCGTCTTTAAAGTTTGAGAACTTCCAGCCGGAAAGCATACCGCCGGAGTGCATTGCATATCCTTCCTGCGCCTCAAGCGAGTTCCAGTCAGGCGTGATAGCAGATACAAGAACTCTGTCTCCCGGTTTAAAGTCTTTTACAAGGTTTCCGACTTCAACAACTTCTCCGACAGCTTCGTGTCCCAGAATCATATTGTGCCTGTCGCCTATTGCCCCTGCCCAGACAGTGTGGACGTCTGATGTACACGGCGCAAGCGCAATCGGCTTACAAATAGCATCATTGGGACCGCATTTCGGAGTATCTTTTGTAATCCAGCCGGTTTCCCCGATTTTTAACATTGCAAAACCCTTCATAATAAATCTCCTTTTAAGGTTAAATATTATAAACACCATTAGAATACTTTAATATGATAACATATTTGAACAAGGTTTACAATTTACCATTTTATAAAAATAGTGTTAGGCAAAATTATTTACCCTATTCCTTTACCGAACAGAATTTTCATTCCGCCGAAACGGGTTGAAAGAGTGTTTTTCAGTCCTTTTACAATGTCATTGATATTATTCACTACACAGTTTATATTTTTGATAAGACAGTTTACAAGAGTAACTGTTTCCTTATTTGCATTATTTGTTATATCCGAAACGTACAAACTTGCACTTTCAAAATTTCTTGTTGCCCGCTCTATATTCAAAGTCGTCTGTTCTATATTTGAAAACGAATTCTTTAGTCTGTCAGGCTTTGCAGACTCGTTCAACTGGGATGTGACTTCCGCAAGATTCCGGCTTGCAAGCGCAAGATTTTCTCCGCTCTCTTTTAGCGAAGGTCGCAAATCTTTCAAAATATCGTTAGCAGTCCCGACTAATTCCGTAAGAGCGTTCATAGTTCCGCCTGCTGCTTCTACTGTATCGTTCAGGTTCTCCTTAATTTCATCCAGACCGCCGCTCTCTGCCTGCGCGTTTATATAACTCGAAAGACTCGGACAAATAGAACCTTCTATCACGGAACGATTTTTTAAATACGTAACAGAAGGCGCTTCCGGATACTCAATTTCTATAAAATCTTTTTTATTTTTTGTTCTGACTTTTGCAACAACATTATCCGGAAGGTTTATACCTTTTATATTCAAAATCATATCCACATACGTTGTTTTAAAGTCTTCGGAAGGATAAACCCTCACTGTACGCCCGAACTTAAATCCGCGGTAATATACATTTATATTTTTAGGAAACGGCTCAAGCTCTTCAAATACGGCAGTTACACGCATATTATACATCGTGTACATAATATACCCGACTAACGAAAAAATTAAAATTATCCCTAAAATCAAAATCAAAGTTTTTTTCATAATACTGATTATGATTAGAATATAAAATTTTAAGAATTAGACATAAGGATAAAAACAGGGCTAATTTTCAAATATCCGCTCCAGAAGCGCAGAAGCGTGCGCTATATCAAAATGAACAATTCTGAAAAGCTCTGTTATAAACTCTTTTATTTCCATATCCTCAGGTAAACTTCCGTAAGGGATATAATACAAATCCATCGGCAAAGCCCCGTTTTCATTGGGATAAAGATAATTTACCCCGAGCTTTCTGGCGCCATGTTTTTGATAAAACTTTATTCTTCTTAAAGTGTTTGGCTCCCGCTCATCCGGCTTTTCCACTTCTAAAAAGCAGCCTTTCTTTGCTGCAAATTTTTCTTTTAACGTCTCCAGAACCATTCCCCCGAAACCATTAGAATGAAATTCCTTAAATATTGCAACATAATCAATAAAAATAAAATCCCGACTTTCAAACAAAATAACGTATCCGACAGGAGTTCCGCCATTAACTACATCATAAGCACAATAATTTTTGCCGAAAATTTTTTGAAATTTTTCAAAACTCTTTAACTCCTCCGGCGGAAACTGGGATAACATATCGTTATAAATATTTTTAAAATCAGTAGTTTTAACTAGCTCCATATTTTAATTATAACAGAAATAATTGCAGGGCGGCTAAAGCGTAACTGGCGATATAAAACAGTTATTGTTGGGTTTCACCCAACCTACATTTTTATAATTAACTCGCGGCGTAAAATTTGCTAAATATGACAGTGACAGAGTCCTCCCGAGCGTTTTTTAGCGAGGGACGATGTGCGGGCATTGCCCGCGCTTGCAGCCGTTCAATCCTATGCTCGTATGAGCATCCAAAACAGCAACGTTTCTTCTTTTTTTGCTTCATTTTTTCTTCTTTAAATAACAAAGAAGAAAAAATGAAGATATATAAAAATTTCGTAGTGTGGAGCTTGCCCCGCAAAAGTTATTGCCGGCTGGAATAGAAAAGTTATTGTCAGGTAAAACCTGACTTACGATTCTTACACAATGCTTGTGGAGCAAGCTCCACACTACGAGACTATTTTACAGTTTATAGGTCAGATTTTATCTGACATTTGGGCTGGTAGTAGAAACTTATAAGAGTGCAGTCATTGCGAGGGAACAGCCATTCAGCCCGAAGCAATCCGGAGGGAATGACGCAATAAAAAAATATGTGTTTGGTTTTAACCCAACAATAACTTAGTGGATTGCCGCGTCGCTCCCGCTCCTCGCAACGACGCTAAGCTGGTAGTTCTACCTACCAACCAAATACATTTACCCCTGCCGTCATTCAGAGCCCAGCAACCATTCAGGGGCGAAGAATCCCTAAAACTTTAAACCGGTATGCTCAAGCGGTAAGACCTTCTTAAAAAAGATACGGGCGGCTGAAAGCCGCCCGTATCAAAACAACCAAAACCTAAGAAATTCTTCCCGGAACAACAACTCCGCCTTTGAGGTTCTTTTTATAATACTCTACGTGCGGCTGAAGTACGCTGTCTAATACTTCCGGTAATTGACGATTTTGCATAACAGCTTCAACAATTTCCTGATAAACTGTTGCAAATGCCCTCAATTGAGTCAAAGCGCCTGCTGCCTGAGGAGTCAAGCCGAGCTTTGAAGTTTCAACGTATTCTTTAAAGAAAGCACCTGTTGACTCGTAAGACTTTGTTAATGCGCCGATATAAGCTTCTGCGTTTTCAGAGCAAACGCCGTTATCTACCGGAACAGTAAGCGCAAATGCAAACTTATTTGCAGGATTAAAGTGTGCTTCTGCTGAATGGTGCATAGCGTCAGGAACTTTTGCAATCTGTTTTAATGTATCTTTTACAGATTCATTCTGCATTTGAGCGTTCCAGTAAACTGTATTTTCAAACATAGAACCCATATACTGATGAACAGAAGCTTCTATTCCGCTTAATTTAGCATCAGCCCAGAAAATACCTTCTTTTAAGGCGTCGTTCATTTCTAAATCGGAAGACAATGAAAGTGATGAAATTTCCTGCGCTGACATTAACATAGATTTCATATCTTCTTTGCTCATGCCGGCAAAAGCAAGCGTAAACAAAGCGTGATCATCAAAAGCAGAGAATCTTCCGCCGACATCGTCGTGAATATATAAATCACCTAACCATCCGTTTTCGTTTGAAGTTCTTCTGAGTTCGCTCTTTTCCGCATTCTTGTCAGTTACCGCTATAAAATGCTTAGCAGTTGATTTTTTTGCTTCTTCAACAGACTGACCTTTTGCAATATAAGCGTCTTCAAGCATTTTTTGAATTCTCAAAAATCCGTCTTTTGTTTCAAAAGTTGAGCCTGATTTTGAAGCAATTAAATAATTTGAAGAAAGAACGTTGTTTCCGAGTCTTTCCAGGAATCTTGCAAAGCTTATGGAATCAACATCTGAATAGAAATAAATTTTATCTCCGCAAATATTCAGCCCGTTAATTCCGAGCATATGTTCAACAGTATGTTTTGAACCGCCGATACCTATAACACTCAATTTGTCTACACCTGTCTGAGATTTGAGTTTAGAAGCAAGAGAATAAATATCGTCCAATCTCTTAGCCTGTTCTTCCGGAAGATTAACCCAGTTTAAGAATTTACCCGGCTGATTTGCACGGGAAGAAAACTCTTTTACAAATTCAGATGTTTTTGAAGAATACTTGGAAAAATCAACACCTGAAAAAGTTGTTTTTAATGATGAATTTTTAGTTAACATATCTAACTCTCCTTTTTTCTATATGATACCATAAAATTTTATTCCACCCCGCATACAATTATCTGAAGATTATTATAATTATGTAACAAATTGTAAAAATTTTCCTAAAAACCCTAAAGTTTTAGAAAAAAATGCCGATAACATTAATACAAAGGACAGGGCAAAGGATATGGCAGAAACATTTAATCTGAATACTTTCTTACAGACGTACAAAACACAAACGTATGATCCGACCAAACAACACGCTGCTGCAGAAGAAAAAATGGAAGAGAGACTCCAGCAGCAGGCGGAAGAGGCTGTTAAACAAAGCGGATTTCTTACCCTTACGCTTTCTGAGAAGATGGCAGAACTCGGTATCGGAGAAAGAGCACTACAACAATTTGCAGATACCGCTCTTGGTTTGTTGACAGATGTTGTAAACCCGATAGGCGATTATCTCGAAAAGTACGAAAATATCTTTGACCAGAGAGTTTATAATTCAGAAATACAAAGTTATGCTAAGCAGATGTTCTTCGCATCTCAAGCTATGAGGCAGGAAGCTGCTGAAAATACTACCGGACAAAACTTTGTATATGATATGTAACCACCTTTTCTTCCGTGTAATATATTAAAAAGCGCGGGTGACAAAATTGTCACCCGCGCTTTTTTAAAGACATTTATTAAATTATAAAGCTGCTTTTGCTGCTTCTACAACAACAGAGAAAGCTTCTTTGTCGTTTACTGCAAGATCAGCAAGCATTTTTCTGTTAACCTGAATGTTTGCTTTTTTGCAGGCATTAACGAATCTTGAATAGCTCATACCCTGTTCTCTAACAGCGGCATTGATTCTTACAATCCAGAGACGTCTCATATTACGTTTTGTAGCGCGTCTGTCTCTGTAAGCGTATTTAAGAGCCTTCATTACTGCAATATTTGCAACTTTGAAGATTCTGCTTCTTGCGCCTTTAAAACCTTTAGCAAGCTTTAATATTTTTTTGTGTCTGTTGCGACATACATTTCCACGTTTAATTCTCATTGTTCAACACTCCTATCTAGCATACTTCTTGTAAGGTAACTCTTTAGAAACCAGTTTTTCGTGAGTTTCAGAAATTACGGCATCTCCGAAAATCTTACGTTTTCTGGATTCTGACTTGTGTTGAAGCAAGTGACCGATACCTGCATGTCTTCTTGTAATTTTACCTGTGCCTGTAACTTTGTATCTCTTAGCTGCAGCACGGTGTGTTTTTAATTTTGGCATTTCTTTTCTCCTTTTTTACAATAATCAACTAATCTTGCGACCGGTTGATTAAGGCTTTTGTGTATAATCCGGGCAAGGCATACCATAGCACTATACTCCGGCATATTTGAAGTTTAGTATAAAGACTTTACCCTGTCAAGCTATAGTTACAGATTTATTAAGATACGGTAATACTTTTGGACAGTTTTTTCATCAGATAATTCTAAAATTTTATTTATTTTTGTTATTAAACTATCCTTATCCGCAAAATGACTATAATCAAACAATTCTTTAACTTCAACCTCCAGAGCTTTTGAAATATTCTCAAGGCTTTCTTCTTTAGGTATTTGTACTCCTCTTTCAATTTTAGAGAGATTAGAAGCTTCCATATTTAAAATTTCAGCAAGCTTTAATTGCGTAAGCCCTCTTTTTTCCCGCAATTCTTTTATTCTAAGACCTAAATTTTTAGAAATTTCACCCATCTCAATAACAGAATACTATCTTTTCTATTGCATATAAAGATTTTAGTAAGGCTATATAGATATTGTTGAAGAAGTTACCGGAAAAAGCTGGGACAGCGACGGCTGGGAAGTTGACATAGAACAATGGACGGCAATATGCGAAAAAGTTAACGGTACTGACGGAGATGAAGAAAGGCTCAAAGGTAAAACAAGAGCAGATATTCCGGAAAACAGACAGGCGCTTTTGAGGTTTCTGGAAGAAAAAGGCTGGCTGTACGAACAGTTTAAATAAAAATTTTGTTTACATAAACCGGTTTTAATGTTAATCTTGTATCTATGGATAACAAAGTTTTGTTTAATATCGGCTATGGTCTTTATGTTTTGACCGCAAACGAGGGTGAAAAAGACAACGGATGTATTATCAATACCGTTATGCAGGTAACTTCCGACCCGCTGCAGATTGCAATTGCAGTCAATAAAAAGAATTACACAAACGAGATGATACAGAGAACAAAAAAGTTCAATGTTTCTATCCTTAGCGAAAGTTCAAAATTTGAAATATTTAAACATTTTGGCTTCCAATCAGGGCGTGATGTTGATAAGTTTGCTTCTTTTTATGACACAAAAAGAAGCCCGAACGGAGTTTTATATATTACTCAAAACACAAACTCCTATATGTCAGCCTACGTTAAGCAGGAAATAGATTTAGGAACACATACACTATTTATAGCCCAGCTTGTTGCGGCTGAAATTCTATCAGAAGAACCAACTGTAACTTATACATATTACCGGAATAACATTAAGCCGAAACCGCAAAAAACTGAGAAAAAAGGCTGGAGATGCAAAATTTGCGGCTACATTTATGAAGGTGAAGATTTACCGGTCGATTTCATCTGCCCGTGGTGTAAGCACGGAGCTGTGGATTTTGAAAGAATTGGATAATACATTAAAAAATGTATTGATATTTACCATCTGCTCTGTATAATAGATTTATAATCCTGAAAAGAGAATACAGGCAGAAGATTTTAACAAACATTCGCTGACTTTTACAAGAAAGGAGGTAATATGTTGTTAAAAATCAGCGAAAAAGAACTACTGATATTAATATCAATAGTTCTTTGAATCCAATCTCATTAATTTGAGAGCGGGTATGGGCATTTGCGCTGCCCATGCCTGTATTCTTATTTTAAACTATTTTTAGAAAAATACAAGTGTACATTCAAAACAGAGTACAGGCAGAAGATTTTAACAAGCATTTTAACTATCAGGAAAGGAGGTTAAAATGATAGTTAAAATCAACAAAGAAGAACTATTACTCATAATAGTAATAGTTCTTGAACTCAAATCCATATTCTAATATGGAGCGGGTATGGGTGTTAGTGTCGCCCGTGCCTGTATTCTCATTTTAAACTATTTTTATAATTTTTCAAGTATAATAAAAATATGAAAAGAGAGAAATTAGATAAATTAAAACAAGAGTGTCTGGAATGCAAAAAGTGTCCGCTTGGCGAAACAAGGATTAATATTGTATTCTCAGACGGAAATGCTGATATGGCAAAAGCAATTTTGGTAGGTGAAGCCCCTGGAGAAAACGAGGATAAGACAGGTACTCCGTTTGTCGGGCGTGCAGGCAAGCTTTTAAACGAATTTCTTGAAAAAGCCGGAATTTCAAGAGAAAAAGACTTGTACATAATAAATACGGTAAAATGCCGCCCGCCTAAAAACAGGGTTCCGACCGATACGGAAAAAGCTGCCTGCGAAAACTATCTTTTAAAACAAATAGAAATCATTAATCCGGAAGTTATGATTTTTTGCGGCGCAACCGCTTTAAAATCGTTCTATGACAAAAAAATTCAAATCTCAAAAATCAGAGGAGAAGTTCTGGAGCTTGAAATAGGCGGGAAAAAGAGAAAATGCATTCCGATTTTTCACCCGTCTTATCTTCTCAGGTATCATTCGCTTGAAGAAGGAAGCCCGAGAGATTTAATGCTCAAGGATTTGACCAAAATAAAAAATCTTATATCTTAATTTCAAGTTTAGGATTTTTCCTAAACCACGTAAGCTGACGTTTAGCAAAGTTTCTGGTATGCTGTTTGAGTTTATCCAGAGCTTCGTCAAGTGTACATTTACCGTCCAGATAAGATAAAATTTCCTGATACCCGATTGTACAGACAAAATTCTTTATTCTTCCGTGTTTTGCAAGCAGTTTTTCGGTTTCTTCTATCAAACCCTTTTCTACCATCATATCAACCCGGCGGTTAATTTTTTCGTACAAATCTTCTCTTGAAGTAAGAACAGGCATTCGCCAATCAACATCAAATTCAGGTTCTTTTTCAATCTCCAGTTGGGAAATCGGCTTGTTTAAAGTCTTAATAACCTCAATAGCCCTTACTATTCTGCGTTTGTTTGCCTCTTTCAGCCTATCTGCCGTAAGACTGTCCAACTCCTCTAATTCTTTTAGCAAAACCTCTTTTTCTTTCTTATCCAGCTTTTCTCTTAATTCATAATCTGCTTCAACCCGCGGGAGATTGTAATGTTCAAGCAGCACTCTTAAATATAAGCCCGTTCCGCCTGCAACAATAGGAACTTTACCGCGGGAAATTATATCATTAATGCATTTTTTCGCGTCATCATAATAATTCCCGACCGAATAATCAAACTCGGGTTCCACAATATCAATCATGTAATGCGGAATCCCTTCACGCTCTTCCATATCCGGTTTTGCAGAGGCAATATCAAACCCTTTATACACAAGCCTTGAGTCGGCTGAAATTATCTCGCCTTCGAGTTCATGTGCGAGTTCTATTGCCATTTTTGTTTTGCCGCTTGCTGTCGGACCGACTACCGCTATAACTTTCTGTTTCATATTTACATAATACATTAAAATCAAAAAGTGTGATATAATATCCCTATGCTAAAGAAAATTCTTGCATCAATTTTACTTTCAATGTCGCTTTCTGTATACGCTGCAGAAATACCTGTTGATGCAAAACTGGATTACAATCAGGGTATAGATTTTTACAAACTCGGCATGTACGAGCGTGCAATAGAATGTTTCCGCTCTGCAGTCAAAACGTATCCTGACTACATTGATGCTTACTATAATCTTGCGGCAGTTTTAGAATACTTAAAACAGTACGCTGAAGCTTTATCGGTTTATAAACAGGTCTACTTAAGAAACCCGAATGACTATGAAGTAATTTACAAGCTTGCACTTATGAGTTCCAAACTTGAAGATTACACAAAAGCTGCAGAATATCTGAAACTAATACCGGAGACAAGCAGCTACTATTCAAGAGGTCAGGAACTTGCAGAAACAATAAAAGTTTCAACAACTCTTCCTGCTCCTCAAACTAATCAGCCTTCCAAGGTTGCAACAAAATCCGGAATTTATGAAAATATTCTCTCTCCTACAGGTATAACCTCGGATAATTCCGGAAATATTTATGTTGCAACATTCTCTGATAACACCATTGTAAAAATTACTCCTGACGGAAAAAGACAGGTGTTTCTCAAAAGCTCTTTAATAAGCGGTCCGATAAGCCTTGTATCAGACAGTGTCGGAAATATTTATGTTTCCAACTACAATACAAATACCGTTGTTAAAATCACGCCTCAAGGAGCGCCGTCCGTTCTCGTATCAAAGCTTGATAAGCCTTACGGCTTGCACGTTGAAGGCAATATGCTCTTTATAACCTGTCAGGGGTCTAATTCAATTTACAGACAGAAAATTAATAATTAGAGATAACATTTAGGCTCTTCGCCTTCAACTCCCGCATAAAGTTCTACATACTGTTTTGCAGGACTTGAGTCTATTTTTGTAAAGAGAACTTCTTCTATCTGGAAGAACCCGACATCTGCAGTCATTTCAACTGTAATTTTAATCGGCTTTCTGTCACCGTGCTGAATTCTTATACGGTTAATAGCATTTGCGGAATATTTATGAATATCGCCGACTCGCGGGGTTTTATTGATAGAAAGAGGAATTCTTGCTCTTCCCTTTGTCATATCACAACCGTCTGCAATCAAAATAATTCCGGCTTCTGTTGAATGAATTTTTCTTGATGACATATGCCCGATAATAGCTTCTATTACAATAGAGCGGATTATTACACGTTTATGCAAATCATGCGGAAAGACTTCCGTCAAAGCTCTTTCAATCAAAGGTTTGGCAAGTATTACAGACATTTCTTCATGTCCCTGTCTTCCTATCATCATCCCGAGATCGTGCATAAGTCCGGCAAGAATTACCGCACACATACTGTCTTCAAATGTCCCGATTTCTTCTGTCTCCAAAGAGGTTTTTATTCCTGCTTCGTGAAGAATATTAAGCATTTTTATAGCATTAGCCGCAACCTGTCTCATATGGACAGGTCCATGGTCATTGTAGCCCAGACGCTTGATTGAAACATTGTTTGCATAGTCCTGCATTTCCTGCAGCTCTTCATCTTCAAACAAATAATTCACAAGTTTCAGGCAATTAGGGTGATTTTGGAGCCGTTTTAATATCTTAGACTCAACCGAAACTTCTTTTATTGATTTCATACTACCATGATAACACATTTTAATATGGTAGTAAATCCTTATTTCAATTTATCAAGATTCAATTCGAGACGCTTTTCCGGCGGAGATAAATTATACATTCGTTTTGCAAAATTAATAATATATTGCCTTGAAAGACCAACTTTTTTAAAAGTACCGTTGTTGCATAGTTCAATTAATCTGTCAACCTGTTTCTGGCAATTTTCATAGGTCTTAGGGTATTTTCTCAACTGTTGTGTTATTGATCTTTCCGCACGTTCGGAATTATAATATGCAGAACTTATGCCATAATTGTCCAGACTGTCTTTTCCGTTCTTTACATGAGGTATAAGGTGATCAATGCTGCCTGCAGAACCCGCTACCATATTATACCCGATTTTATCAGACGAATACTCCACACATTTCATAATAAAAGCGGAAAGATTTACATGCGATGTCGGAAGTTTCGTTGCTTTTTGAATTATCCTGTGAGCCAGCTTCGTATCTTCTAATTTATCCGTAATTTTTTGAAGTTCATATATAAAAGATTTTCTGTTAAACGGAATTACAATAGGAATATTATATATTTTTGATCTGGTCTGCGCAAATAACCTCATCAACTCCTGATTGTTTTTAAGCGAAGAGCCTGCAACAATAACTTCCATATCAGTAAGAGCGTCTGCACGTGCTTTTACCAGACTTTTATGATATTTAATTTTTTTATTTCTTCTTGCTCTGGACTTGATTTGCATTACAGAAGCCTGTTCCTCAGGCGTTTTTTCCGGCATTTTTTTAGCAATTACCAGAATTCGTTTTATCAAATCATTTTCCTGCGGATTATTCTTATGTTTAACTTCATCTGCTATTCTCTGTAGTTTATATACAAATTCTTTTGCACTGAAAGGCAGTTGCACAGGTTTATGGCTTAATTTTTTATACACAATACTCATAAGATTGTGAAATTCCAAAAGCAGCTCCGGCGGCATTTCTTTTGCCATCTCTGACAATTCATCAAAAATAGGCTGCTGAGCTTCCAATAATTTTTTGTTATGCTCAGGAGCCAGGGTTAAAACAACATCCTTTAACTTATACTGCGGATTAGTCCTTGCCATATTTTTGACTATACCAAAAAACTGCCTCTCCACTGTATGCAGGCTGTCCTCATATTTTACCAGAGCCTTAACTATATTCTTAATTGATTTAGAAAAAAGATTCCTTGTATAAAAATGTTCCAAAACCTTCGGGTCTATTACAACTTTTCCTGAATACATATCCGGAATCCCGTACGCCATCAAAGCTCTCAACTGTTCCGCATTCATTGCCTTTCTGCCAAAAGTTACAGTATCGGCTTTTAGAGGAGGGTTCAATGCAATAGAATTGCATTGAAAATAATCGTTACGATTATTTGCCTTTCCCGGCGGAAGCGTTTTATATTGATTTGTTAACAGTGGTAAAATTTTCATTAGTTTCTCTTTATAAATAATAAATCCCGTGAATATTTTTTTTTGCTATAAAAAAGGAAGATATTTAAATATCTTCCTTTTTCATACTTTATGCAGCAACCGGAGTTGTTGATTTTTTCTTATCTTCCCATATATCAACAAGGGTTGAACAGAAGAAAATGCTTGAATAAGTTCCGACTGCAATACCCAGAATCATTGCGAGTACGAAGTCTCTTGTTGTAACACCGCCCCAGAAATACAGAGCCAGAAGCGTTATTAATGTTGTAAGAGAAGTGTTTATACTTCTTGCAAGAGTCTGATTAACACTGCCGTTCATAATCTCTGAGAAAGTCAATTTCTTAGAATAATATTTTAAATTTTCACGGACTCTGTCGAATACAACAATGGTATCGTGAACAGAAAAACCGATTACTGTCAAAAGCGCGGTTACAAAAAGCGCATCAATTTGTACATCATAGAATAAACCTAAAATTGAAAAGACACCGCATACAAACAACGTATCATGTACAAGCCCAAGAATTGCAGCGAGCGCATAATCAAACTGAAAGCGCATCGTAAGATATGCAATAATTCCAAGAAGTGCAAGCGATAGGGCAATCAGGGAATTTTTAAACAATTCAGAACCTAATGTCGGTCCTACTGACGATACCTGAACAAGTTCAGGAGACTGGAATTCCTGATTCATGATGTTTGTAATCTTATCCTGATCAGAAGAACCTTCCGCAATAAATTTTGTTCTTATAGACAAAATTGCCTTCATATCAGTATTTTCTTGAGAATTTACATTAATTATCTGCAAATACGGGTTCTCGATTCCGCCTCCTTCAAGAGTTTTTCTCACATCAGAAAGTTTCTCGTTTGAAATACCTTCCTTAACCCCGTATTGAAGCGTTGTCCCGCCTGTATAATCAATGCCGACCTTCAAAGGAGTATGAGTCGGATAATGTATTGTTGAATATATCATGGCAATTATCCCCGGAGTCAATAGGATTGCGGAAATTGCCAGGAACAAAAATCTGTATTTTACTATATTTAATGTTAATTTCATAATTTATTTTCCTTATTTTTGTAAATCTACAATTAATCCAGAATACCGAATTTAGCCTTTTCGCGTTTTGTCTCGACAGCCTGATATCCTTCATTAATATCGCTTTCACGCAAACCGAACAGAGCAGGATGCGTAAGCTTGCCGGTTCCGAAGATTAAATGCATGAAGTTTTTAGTAATAGTAATTGCGCTGAACATTGATACAATTACACCGAGAGCAAGAGTCAGAGCAAAACCTTTTACAATGCTTGTTCCGCAGCAATAAAGAATTGCGCAGGTGATAATTGTTGTCATATTTGAGTCAAAAATACTTGTAAATGCTCTGTCAAAACCGGAATTAATAGCAGTAAATAATGTTCTTCCGGCTCTTAATTCTTCTTTTGTTCTTTCAAATATCAAAATGTTAGCATCAACTGCCATACCTATACTCAAAATGAAACCAGCAATACCGGCGAGAGTAAGTGTTACAGGGATTGCTTTGAAGAGCGCGAATAACATTAAGCCGTATATTACAAGCGCAACGTCCGCAATCAATCCCGGAGCCCTGTAGTAAGCTGCCATAAAGAGCATTACAAACCCTAAACCGATAGCACCTGCAACTTTTGATTTTGCAATACTGTCAGCCCCGAGAGTAGGTCCTACTGTATTTTCTTCAATGATTTTGGCAGGAACCGGAAGTGCACCGGCATTTAAGAGGTCAACCATTTTCTTTGCTTCTTCATATTCAAAACCGCTGTCGCCGCCTGATATTTGTGCTCTTCCGCCGGTAATAGCTTCTCTGATTACAGGAGCAGACTGGAGTTCACCGTTAAAGAATATTGCCATCGGCTGCCCGACAAGCTGTTTTGTTAAATCTGCAAACTTTTTTGTACCTTCTGTATTGAATTCCAAATCAACAACCCACTGTCCGTTCTGGGAATTTGTACTCAAATTAGCCTTTGATAAATCTTTACCCGTAAGTCCGGTTGCTTCCCATTCAGGTTCTCCGTCTTTCATAACCGGTTTTCTGAAATCAAGTTCCGCAGTTTCTCCGATGTATTCTTTTGCCTGATTCAAATCTGACACATCCGGAATTTCTACAACAAGTCTTTTGTCACCGGATCTTTGTACAACAGTTTCGGAAACCCCCAGTTTGTTAACTCTGTTTTCAATTGCAAACTGCAAGCTTGACATCATATCAGGGGTAATCTGGGCGATTGTATTGCTTGTCTGGGCTTCTAGTACCAGACGCGACCCGCCGACCAGATCAAGCCCCAGTTTTGTAGGTTTTGTGCAAATAACGTAAATACTGACGATTACGATAGCTACAATTACCCAAAACAGTATTAGCTTATTCTTCATTTTTTTATATACTCCTTTTATTTTTAGTGAATAGTGAATGGTGAGTAGTGAATAGACCTTTCTTGTAAGTTTACCCATAATCTTATACACTATTTTTCAATGTAGGTCAGATTTACTAACCCGACGATAATTTTATTTTACCTCAAATAAGAAAATAAATTTCTTACCCGGTTGTCTAAATCGAATCAAGTGTAAAAATTAAATCTGCTTTTTCAGCTTTTGTAAGCTCGACAAGCGGTCGTCTTACATAATCACAAATGATTTCTCTATACGCAAGAGCAGCTTTTACAGGAACCGGATTCGGCGCCATAAAAAGCTTCTTGAATATCGGATAAAGTTTCTGATGCATATTTCTTGCTGTCATAACATCACCCGTTTTAAAGTTTCTAATCATAGACTTAATCTCTTTTCCGAAAAGGTGAGACGCAACAGAAATTACCCCGTGTGCGCCTACAGAAAGCATCGGAAGAGTCAGGCTGTCGTCGCCTGAATATATTGCAAAGTCTTTCGGGCAGTTCATTTTAAGATCTGTAATAACATCCATATCCCCGAAACTTTGTTTAAGTGCAACAATATTTTCATATTTTCTTGCAAGGGTTTTAACGGTCTCTACAGCCATATTAACCCCTGTTCTTGATGGAATATTGTAAAGAATTACAGGAAGTTCAACCGCTTCCGCTACAGCTGAAAAGTGTTCAATCATTCCGTTCTGAGACGGCTTATTGTAATAAGGAACAACCGATAAAATAGCGTCCGCCCCTTCTTTTTCAGCCTTTTTTGCCATCATTACGGCAGTTTCCGTTGAGTTGGAGCCGGTACCCATTATAACTTTACCCTTATTTCCGACCCCTCTTCTTGCACTGGATAAGATTTCCATCTCTTCTTCGTGCGTTAAAGTAGGAGACTCGCCCGTAGTTCCCGTAACAAGTATTGCGTCAGACCCCGTATTAACAAGTTGATATGCTAACTGTTCTACTTTATCATAATCAACTTCTCTTTTTTCGTTGAAAGGCGTCACCATTGCGGTTATAACTTCACCTGCATCATATCTCATATATTTATACTCCTTTTTCCCTTTTTAATTATACTATGAAAATTCCAGAAACTCATGAACTTCTATAGTTTTGTCATTATCAAGAAAGACGCCTAATTGGGAAGTCTGGTACTTGTATGTAACATTAAACCTGTAACGGTATGCCGTATCCGCAGCCATTGTTATTTTGCCAAAATTCTTCAGGCTGATAAGTTTTTTTAACTGCTGCATATTATCACCCGCCTGAATACATATTGCATAAGAAATAGGTGTTGCACCATGCAGAACCTTAAATAAAACCTCTAAAACCCCGTCAATTTTGTTATAATTATCAAACTTATACATATAACCGCCCTCAAACAACATTGGATTGAGTCCGAGTTTTTCTTTTATAAAATCAACCATCAACTTGTTCTGCTGGTCAAGATCAATAACAATTTCTTTATGTGAAAACTGGGCTTTTACTCTTGTATGTATTGTTACTACGTATTTATTAATACTCTTTTCTTCTTTTTCAATGTCATCTTTCAATTTTTTATTTAACGCTAACTCCTGAGTTTTCTTGTTGATATAATGCGCGCTTTTGTACCCTGCCTCAATAAGATTTGTTAACAGTACTGCAAGATTCATGCCGAAAAACAGAGCTGTAAGAATTAAAACAGCACTTATGTACTTAAGCTCGATTACGGTTCCGAAAATATCAAAAGAAAGCGAACAGAGACTATTTGCAACCTCTAATAAATTTTCCAAATAAGGTCTACAGAATTCCATCCACTGCCAGTTGCCGTTGGTAAGATTTTCCACCCAAAAGAACAAAAGCAGTATTACACATAACATGCAAACGATTTTAAGAAATTGCCACAGGCTCCTGAGAAGATCAAAACCTTTTAAAATTATCTTGTGTAACATAGCTATCCCTTCAAATATATATTATCTATTAATCTCACACCTTCTACTCTGCAAGCAATCAAAGCTATTGAATTGTCATCAGCACTTTCCTGCTCTTCAAGCGTATCTCTGTCCAGAATTTCAAGATACTCAAGATCTTGTTTTTCGGTAAGAAAACTATACGCTGTCTCTTTCAAACTTTTTATATCAGTTATTCCACGATTATAACATGCTTTTATATTATTGAGAATACCGCTTAATACAAGAGCATCCTTTTTCCCTTCTTCAGACAAATATTTATTCCTTGAACTTAATGCAAGCCCTGATTCTTCTCTCACAATAGGGCACTGGATAATTTCAACCGGAACATTTAAATCTTTAACCATTTTCTTTACAATCACAACCTGCTGCGCATCTTTTTGCCCGAAAAATGCATAATCCGGCTGGACTATATTAAATAATTTTAAAACAACGGTGCAAACCCCGTCAAAATGTCCTGTTCTTGTTTTCCCGCAAAGCTTATTCACGTAGAAAAAAGGCGGACATACGTAAGTTAAAGTATCATTGGAAAGACGGCTGCCTTCTCCGTACATTTCTTTTGGAGACGGGGCAAATACAATATCAACGCCTTCTTTATTACATAATTCCATATCCTTATCCAGAGTTCTCGGATATTTATCAAAATCCTCACTCGGTCCAAACTGTATCGGATTTACAAAAACAGAAACGACAACCCTGTCACAAGTTTCTTTTGCCTTTTTTATCAAACTCAAATGACCTTCATGCAAAGCTCCCATTGTCGGAACAAGCCCGACCTTAAGCCCCTGCCATTCTTTTCTCTGTTTTCTTAATTCTTCAATATTATGTAAAAGCATTTTCATCTCCCAAGCTTAGCTTTTTCTTCATTATTCAATTCAAAAGATTCCTTCTCAGAAGGAAAAATCTCCTCTTTAACCTCTCTTATATACATTTCTACACCGTTCAAAACCGTATCATGCAAGTTTGCATACTTTTTCACAAATTTTGGCGTGAAGTCCGTAAATTTTCCCATAATATCATCACTTACAACGATTTGACCGGAACAATATTTACCCGCGCCGATTCCGATTGTAGGAATTTTCAAATTCTCTGTTATGTATTTAGCGCTCTCTGCCGGCATAAGTTCAAGGACAACGGCAAAACATCCGGCTTCTTCCAGCTTTTTAGCGCTGTTCAGAATCTCATCTATCTTATCGGAAGTCTTTCCCTGAATTTTATGCCCGCCGATTGTATTCATCAGCTGCGGCGTAAACCCGAGATGTCCGAGAACCGGAATCCCTGACTCCACACATCTTTTAACAAGTTTAAGAATGTGTTCGTTGCACCCTTCGAGCTTAACTCCAGAAGCCCCCGCTTTAATCATCTTAGAAGCATTTTCAAGCCCCTGCTCTACTGTAAGATTATAGCTCATAAACGGCATATCTCCGATTATAAATGAATTTGGCGCTCCTCTTGAAACCGCTTTTACAAATATAAGCATTTCATCAATTGAAATGTTGTAAGTATCTTTATACCCCAATGCCACCATTGCAAGCGAATCTCCGACCAGAATACCGTCAATTTCAGCCTTATCCAAAACCTGAGCCGTCGAATAATCGTAAGCAGTCAGCATTGCAATTTTTTCGTTATTATCTTTTAATCTTTGAAAAGTATTAATGGTTTTCATAATTTCCTTTCCCGTCCCCCTCGTCCCTTGAGGCATTATGTCTAAGATAAATTATTTTGTCTTACTGAACTCGTTTCAGCATCTTGTTAATTAAGCGTTATACTTTTTTCTGATAAGATCCCGAAACAAGTTCGGGATGACAGTTTAGTTTATTGTCTCGACAAGATTTCACAATGACGTTACACTTGTAATTTTACTTTTATCTGCTTAGTCACTCAGTCACTTAATCACTCAGTCACTTTTGCTCTCCCTTCCCCTCCTCACTCTTCACTATTTGCACGCTATCGCTTAATAGCCCTTCTGTACCAGTAATACACCGCTCTTGCGACTCTGTGAGAACTGTGTCTTACAAGCCCCTGAGTATTTTCCAGTATTAATTTTTGTGAAACAACTTCAACCCCTATAGGAGCAATGTTTTCCATATCCAATCTTACAGGATACGAGCCGCTTTTTGCGTACCCGTCCGACATATTATCCGGCAGGCTGTCATTCACAAGTACGGCATCTACAATTTTCTTTCCGTTAGCGTGTGTAATAAGAGCATTAACATGGCTTGCAACAGAATAATTATCAGTCTCTCCCGGCTGGGTCATAATATTGCATACGTATATTTTTTTGGCGTGTGAATTAGTTATAGCCTCAACTATTCCGTCAACAAGAAGGTTTGGAATTACACTTGTGTACAAGCTTCCGGGACCCAGTATAATCAAATCCGCCTCATGAATAGCTGCAATAGCCTCCGGTAAAGCGTGGCAGTGTTCGGGCTCGGTAAATAATCTCTTAATTTTTCCGTGAGCTTCCGGAATATTTGATTCTCCTCTGACAATTCTTCCGTCCTCAAATTTTGCCGCAAGCTTCATATCATCCAGAGTTGCAGGAAGAACCACCCCGCGGATATTTAAAACATTTGAAGATTCTTTAACCGCTCTTACCATATCACCTGTAATTGAGCAGAGCGCTGTTAAAAATAAATTACCGAAACTGTGCCCTTCAAGCCCTTCTCCGTTTTTGAATCTGTACTGGAAAAGCTCGGTAATCAAATCTTCATCATCCGCCAGAGCTGCAATACAGTTTCTGATATCACCGGGCGGCAGAACACCCATTTCTTCTCTTAATCTTCCCGAGCTTCCGCCGTCATCACCGACCGTTACAATTGCAGTGATGTTATTTGTATATTTTTTTATACCTCTAAGCAGCATTGAAAGCCCCGTACCGCCTCCGATTGCTACAATCTTTGCGCCTTTATTGAGCTTTCTTCTTCTGTATAATTTTTCTAATATTGAATCATTCCCCTTTTTACTGTCCATATCCATCAGGGATAAAGTTGTTTTCTGCCACCCCTTAAAGAAAATTACAGCTCCAATCAGGATAAATACAGCTGCTAAAAAGTTTGACGGCAAAACCAGAGCCGCTTTTCTTATGAGTTCAAGAGTTAAGTATATAGGTCTTACGTTTGCCAGAACCATAAATCCGAGAACTATCATAATTGAGCCTAAAAAGATTAGGAAAAACCATCTTTTTACTTCCAAACCCGGCATAAGCCAGCCCACATCTTTTGTAACTTTTACATTATTCTTAAATTTTGAAAACATATTATTCCACCCATCCGGAAGCTTTTGCATTAATGTAGTTTACAGGAGCAGGGGTTATATAACTTCTTGCCTGCTGAATTAATTCCAGAGAATTTTTGTATTTATTTGAAAAATGAATTGTATTTGCTTCCACAAAACTCATTCCGCCGAGATTATTGCGGATTTGGGAGGTGTGAAGAAAATGCTGGAATCTTTTTATTAATTCATAATTGTTTGTATTATCAGGAACTGAATAATCTATAGTTAAATCCGGGTTGTAAGTCTTTTCAAGGCTTATTTCCTGAGCGACCTGAATTCCTGTATAATCACTGACTTTTGCAGTTATATCACCTGCCGGAGCATAATAAACAAGCCACTGGGAACATTTCTTTATTGCATTTGCTATTGCGCTGGAAAAAGTAAAATCTTCGCCCGCCATTTTATACATAGCGCCATGCGGTCTTACATGCTCGATACTTAATCCGTAAGCTTTTGCAAAAGACATAATTGCCCCTACCTGATAAACTATAAGCGCCTCAAGTTCATCCTCTTTTAGTTCTACAGGTCTGTATCCGAACCCTTGAATATCATTAAAGCCGATATGAGCGCCTATTGCAACATTTTTTTCTTTTGCCTTAAGCATCGCTTCTTTTATGGTTACAGGATCTCCCGCATGGAAACCGCAAGAAATGTTTACCGAACTTACATAATCCAATAGTTCGTATTCCTGTATGTTTTTGTAAACTCCGTAAGCCTGCGCTAAATCGCAATTGAAATCTATATTCTTAATCGTTTTTTTCTCAATAACTTCCTGCATTATTTTCTCCCTTTTATACGCTAAATTATACTACCAACAGAATATTAAAAAAAGGGGGGGGAGGGTAAATGTATTGGGTTGGTAAGTGGAGCTACCGGCTTGGCGTCCTGCAGGGGGGGGGAGGGTAAATGTATTAGGTTGGTAGGTAAGACTACAAGCCTAGCGTCATTGCGAGGGAACATCCAAGACAGCCCGAAGCAATCCAGAACATATTTGACAATTAAATAAAATATGGATTGCCACGACCCTCACGGGTCTCGCAATGACAGCACTTTGGTAAGTAAGCCTACAAGTCGAGTGTCATTGCGAGGGAACAGCCATTCAGCCCGAAGCAATCCAAAACATATTTGACAATTAAATAAAATATGGATTGCCACGAAAATCAAAGATTTTCTCGCAATGACAGCAATCTGGATGTAAACTTTCTATTAACTTGGTTAATGTTGGGTTTCACCCAACCTACTTTTCTATTCCGGTGGGAACGCTGACGCTTTTCCCACCCTACACCGACTTATACAACTTTTGTGGAGCAAGCTCCACACTACTACACCTACTGCTATAAAAGAAGTTCTAACAGCGGCGAAGCCCTCTCGAGCGTTTTTAGCGAGGGGCGATGTGCGCGTTTGCGCGCAGCAGCTATTCAATCCTATGCTCGAAGAGCATTCAAAACAACATAGTTTCTTCTTTTTTGCTTCGTTTTTTCTTCTTGCTTTTTCAAAGAAGAAAAAATGAAGAAATTAAAATTTGTACTTTTCTTTCTCTTTTTGCGAAATAGAGAGTTTTCAAGAGACTCTCAAGTAACAGGTCAGGCTTCAGCCCGACATTAACTATACAAGTCCTGTAATATTATCCCGTGTAATTACAGCATCATAGTTTTTGTACCCGAGAATATTTTCAATATTATTTGAATGCGCCCCGACAATCATTCTGCATTCCTGAGAATTATAGTTAACCATTCCGCGGGCAAATTCTACATTATTCTCATCCATAATTGATACAACTTCACCCTGCTTAAAATCATTAACAACATTTACAATTCCGATAGGCAGAAGACTTGAATATTTTTCAAGAATTGCCTTTTTGGCGCCTTCGTTAACCACAAGTCCGCCGATAATATTTGTGGCATAACCAATCCAGCGTTTTTTATCAGGAAGATTTTCGCTTGTCGGAAGAAACATTGTCCCGATATCTTCTTTATCAAAAATCTTGCTGATTACATAAGGGATTTTTCCGTTTGCAATAAGAACCTTACCGCCAAAACGTGTCACAAGTTTTGCGGCTTCAAGCTTTGTTCTCATGCCGCCCCTTCCGCCTTCTGAGGCATCTGTACCTAACGCCATAATCTCATCTGTTACGCCCTGAACCTCTTTTATCAATTCCGCGTCCGGATTCGTTTTTGGATTTGCAGTATAAAGTCCGTCAATATCCGACAAGATTATTAACAAATCCGCGTCCAACTCGCTTGATACAAGTGCAGAAAGCTTATCATTATCAGAAAAACAAACCTTTACACCCGATAAAATCTGATTCATTTTGATTGTAGAAACCGTATCATTCTGGTTAATAATCGGAACAACACCAAATTCAAGAATTTTATTCAAAGTTGTTCTAAGACTTAAATATCTGTATCTGAGAGAAAAATCATCCTCTGTCAAAAGAATTTGCGCAATCGGAATATCATAAATCCCAAACCCGTTTTCATAAAACGACATCAACCTGCTCTGCCCGACAGCCGCGCATGCTTGTTTTACCCCGTCCTCTTCGGTTGAATCAAGATTAAGCTTCTTTTTCCCGAGACCTACAGCCCCGCTTGTTACCAGAATAACTTCTTTTCCGGCTTTTACAAGCTTTGACATGTCTTCTATAAACGAATAAATACGGGAAATTGCAACTTCTCCATCGGGGTTTCTTAAAACATTTGTACCGAGTTTTATAACAATTCTTTTAGCATTAACAAATTCTTCTCTTAGCATTTTAGATTCCCATAGCTTTCAATACATCTTTAATATCTGATGAAGTTTTCTTCACATCCGCATTTGAATACTTAATTGCATTATCAGGATCTTTAAGTCCGTTTCCTGTCAGGATACAAACGATATCAGAACCTTCTTCAACAAGTCCCTGCGAATGAGCCTGAATAAGACCCGCAACAGAAGCGGCGCTTGCAGGTTCGCATAAAACACCTTCTGTTGAAGCAAGCATTTTATAAGCTTCCGCAATCTTTTCGTCATCTACGCAGCCAATTTTACCTTTGCTTTCGTCTCTTGCGGCTTCTGCCTGTTTCCAGCTTGCTGGGTTGCCTATTCTGATTGCTGTTGCAAATGTTTCAGGTTTCATAATCCTTTCGCCTCTGACAATTGCAGCAGAGCCTTCCGCTTCAAATCCCATCATCTTCGGTAAATTCTTAATTGTACCTTCCGCAAAATATTCTTTGTATCCTTTCCAATATGCTGTAATATTTCCGGCATTTCCGACAGGAATAAAGTGATATTCCGGAGCTTTACCCAGCGCGTCGCAAATTTCAAATGCGCCTGTTTTCTGCCCTTCAATACGGTACGGGTTAACGGAATTTACAAGCGTAATCGGATGGGTTGCAGAAATTTCTCTTACACATTCAAGCGCCTGATCAAAATTACCCTGAATTGCAATAATTTCCGCGCCGTACATCATTGCCTGAGATAACTTTCCGAGAGCAATATATCCGTCAGGAATAAGTACAAATGTTTTAATACCTGCTCTTGCACCGTATGCGGCAGCTGATGCAGATGTATTTCCGGTTGAAGCACAAATAATTGCTCCTGCTCCGGCTTCCTTTGCCTTTGTTACAGCCATTGTCATACCGCGGTCTTTAAAACTTCCGGTTGGATTGCAGCCTTCAAATTTCAAATAAATATTAGCTTCTATACCTATTTTCTTTGCAAGGTTTTCAGCCTTAATTAAAGGAGTGTTTCCTTCGTTCAAAGTTACAACCGGAGTAGAATCATCTACCGGCAGATATTTTCTGTACTTATTAATTAATCCCTGATAATACATAATACAATCCTCTCTTTGTTTACTTTTAATATATCACAATAGAAAGGAAAATAGAAATTATTCATCAATTAGCGAAAAATCGTCGCTGAGTTTTTCTTCCAGCATTTATATAATAACGTCAAATCTTGTTTGGAAACAGTAGGGTATTATTTACAATAAAATTTACTTATTTTTTTACTTATTTTTATTTTCAATTTTCTTATTACTTTTTGTAATAATTAATTTATCATTTTCTATTGTGTATTTAATCATATTTATTTGCGGATTTACGTCCAGCATTTGTAAAATTGTTGAATTAATACACAATGCCCAGCCGTTTCCGTTCCTTATTAGTTTTCTATCGTAACTCATAGAATATACCTTGTGCTCTATTCATCAATTAGCGAGAAATCGTCGCCGAGTTTTTCTTCCAGCATTTTAACCAGCTCAGAACATTTTATGCCAAGTGCTTCTGAAAGCTTCCAAATAGTTATGAATTTACAATGATGAATGCCATTTTCTAATTTAGACAAAGTGGCTCTGCTTATATCATATTCATCCGCCAGTTTGTTAAGAGATTTATCAGTGCTCGTTAAGCGAAGTTCTTTAACGAGTTCACCAACTGTTTTAGAAAATTGTATTGATTTTTCATCATTCTGTTGCATTTAGAAATAATAATTGATATGATGTAGCAAGGTATTTCGATTTTGAAATAGATGGGGGGGGGATTTACTTATGCATTACAAGTAAAATATTATAAATTTCATTCAATTTTGATGAACTGAATTGAGGTAAAAGACTTTTTATTGAGTTTATGCAATCCATATTATTTTTATTTAAAATATTTACCCTTGGGAAAAAGAATGTTGATGGGTCGACCTCAAAGAAATTTGCCAACTTGGTTAAAACTTCACAAGAAATAAAACTTTTGCCACTTTCAATCGCTGAAATTGTCTGAGTTTGCACATCAATAAATTCTGCAAGTTTTTCTTGAGTTAAATTTTTATCGGTGCGTAAATCTCTAACAATCGTACCAAAATTTTTCTTAATTTCATCTTCGGTAAACATAACAATATGATAGTTTTTTTATTTTACGATTTCTATCAGTTTAAAATTTATTATTATTGTTTTAATTTGCAAAATTCAAGGTTAAAATATAAAAATATAAATTAAAATATAATTTGAAAGGAGAAAATATGAACAGATTATCACGTTTTATTGACAGTGAATTTACCAGAAACAGCTGGTTTTATGCACAAGCGGAAAGCGGCATGATGACTGCAATGGATTTTATTGATTATGTCTTGAATGACAAAAATCTGGTTGAACTTACTGATAATGAACGTAACTACGTTAATAAAGTAAGAGAATGCTATTTCAATATACAGTCTCTTACAAAGCAAATAAAAAAGGAAATCGAAAAGTACAGACAGGCTTATTTTGACGCAATTGAAGATTAGTGACAGGTCTGGATTTAGCCCGACAATAACTTTTTTATTCCGGTGGGAACGCTGACGCTTTTCCCACCCTACGACTTTATAGAGATTCTTCGGGCTGACGCCCTCTGAAGGACGGCACTCCGGGAGGCTTCATTTCCTAAACCAATACAGCTACCTTCAGCAGTAGTGTGGAGCTTGCTCCACAATCATTGCGTAAACTTTATTTATTTAAGATTAGTCTGCAACTCTTATAATACTATTTATAGTACAATCGCTTAATTCATTAACTACTTCTTTAATAAGTTTTTCCTGACAGCTTTCCGTAATTACCGTAATATCTGCTGTATTATCATCAGAAACGCCTTTTTGAAGTATGCTTGAAAGACTGATATTCTTGCTTGCGCAAATTGTACCGATTTTTGCAATAACGCCGATTGCGTTCGGTGCAGTAATTGATATGTAATACTTGTTGTAAGTATTATCAATCTTAACCGGATTTGCTGTTGATGTATGGTTGCATCTCATCATAGGAAGCAGATAATCTGTTTTTCCAAACTCCGCAGCTATTGCGAGGATATCCCCGACAACAGAGCTTGCAGTCGGAAACTCGCCGGCTCCCGGTCCTGAAAGAACAATACTTCCGATAGGATGACCGCTTATTAAAACCGCATTTGTTACATAATCGGTATGTGCAAGCAAATTGTCTTTCGGGACTAACATCGGATGAACTCTGACATCTGCATTGTCGTTCTCATCAATTGTCGCGCTTGCAATGAGTTTTATTTTATACCCGAACTCATTTGCTTTTGCCATATCTTCTTTTCTGATTTTTGTAATACCTTCTCTGTAAACATTTTCTATCTTAACTCTTTTTTTGAACGCAATAGTAGCAAGAGTTGTGATTTTATAAGCAGCATCAAAACCTTCAACATCACCGGTCGGATCCGTTTCTGCATATCCGAGCTGCTGGGCTTCTTTCAGTACATCTTCATAAGAAGCGCCGTCAACATCCATTTTTGTAAGAATATAATTTGTCGTTCCGTTCAAAATTGCCTGAATTTTATTAATTTTATTTCCGGCTAATATTGTTTTTATAGGCATAATAATCGGGATACCGCCGGCTATAGCAGCTTCATATAATACAACTTTATTATACTCCTCTGCAAGATTAAAAAGTTCTTCCCCTCTTTTGGCAAGAAGCTCTTTGTTAGCAGTAACAATATGTTTTCCTGATTTTATTGCCTCTGAAATATAATCATAAGCAGGCTCAACTCCGCCTATAAGTTCTACCACCACATCTATAGAAGGATTGTGAACCAGATCATACGGATTATCGGTAAGCATGCCGGAAGGAACATCAACGCCCCTCTGCTTATTAATATTCTTTACTGCAATTTGGACAATCTCAATATTATCCGAGTTTTGCAAAGTCTTATAAACTCCGCATCCTACAGTACCTAAGCCGATAATTCCGATTCTTAATTTATTCATGCAATTCTCCTTCAATGGATTTTATTATACCATGGAGAAGCTTAGTTTTCAGATTTAGATAAATCATAGAAAATTTTATCAGCCAACTTTGCTACTATATGGATTAATGCAGAGATTTCATAAATACCTTCATCTTCTTTATAAGCTTCACAATATTTTGTAAGCATTCTTGTGTGTTTGTATATTTGTTCTGCATTTTCTTTAATATTTTTTTGGAAATTTTTCACATATTCTTCCTTCATAAAAACTTATACTTCAGAGCATTACACACGTGTAATGATTTATTTTTATACTACACATAACATTACATATATGCAACAGAGAGAAAGTTATAATTCATTATTGCTGGGAAAACGCGTAAAAGCTTTACGCGAAAAACAATCTCCTTCTTTAAATGCTTTTGTCATGTCAAAAGGCGGCTTAACAACTGCAACATGGAGCAGAATCGAAAACGGCAAGACTGATGTTAAGCTTTCTACTATCATTAAAACTGCGGCAATTTTGAATATAACAGTAGACAAACTGCTTCAAAACATTGACTTTGACTACAGCATTGAAGAATAAAAAGTTTTTACTCTATTGTAATTATTTCCTTGATTCTTGCGCTGCCGTTTCTGCTTACGGAAATCTTTGCATAAGCCCCTTGTGCAAGCTTCTTTTCAAGCTCTTTGCCGGCTCCTTCTTTTACAAAATATTTCTGAATAGATGGATAAGTAATCCGGCGCCCGTATTTTATACCTTTTAAAAACAGACCGTTTTCCGGTTTTACAACAGAAATTTCTTTTACACTGCCTATCCCTCGAGAATCTTTGTTTAGAGAAACATAAACCTTATGTTCTTTATAGTCAGATTGTTTTTCGCCCAGGGTACCTATATCATAATCCAAAACAACATAATCTCCTCTCAGAAAATCCCTCGGATCAACCGGCTTCACTTTCAAAAGAATTTCTTCTCCGCCTCTTATAAGAGATTCGTTGTAAAAGAGTGATGAAGCCGTAAGAACAGTCCAGAGAATTATAATTATATATAAAAATTTCTTCATTACTCTTCCTCCTTAACTTTTAAAAGTTTCTTTCTTTTGCCTTTCTCCAGCAAAATTCCAAGCGCCAGAAGCCCGATTCCGCCGAGTAAAAAGAAAAGTGTTTTATCAAGAAAATTCCATCCGTATCTGCAATAAACACAAAGAAGATAAATTAAAAGAAAGAAATTATTCATGTTTATAAGCGATACATTTTCAAACTCATAACCCCACTTCAAGCCTTCTGCAATTATCCATATAATAAATACATGTGCAAAAAACATTATAACTGCCGGATTAACCATTTTTAAAACAAGAAGAGAGAGAATAAAAACCATAAGAGCGGTTATAAAAATTGTTTCGTGTTTTTTGAGACGGCTTTTATCAGCAAAATAATTCCACAAATTAATACCGGTAATTACTGCAGGGACTATAAGATAATGCCAGTTAAGCATCTGATAACTCTCTTCTGCAGAAAAAATCAGAATAAGAAATGTAAAAAATGCCGGAACAAGCGCTGTCATCTTATAACTCAGGGCAAAAGATGAAAACTTTTTGTTTACAGCCGGAATATTTGCAAAAGTATACAGAATCCCGAACAAACAAAACGGCATGAATATTGTCCAAACTTCTCCGGAATCATACTGCCATTCATAGTAATAATAAGGAAAAGTTATCAGAAAAAGAATTATACAAATCCAGTTTACCGGTTTACTGTTGAAAATAAACGCCGCCGGGAAAATGCTCAGAAGCCAGAGAGTTAAGACTGAGGAGGCGTTTGTACTCCAGTTATAAGTCTGCCCCATCTGGATATAAACAGTACCTATAAGGATGGTTGAGAGAAATACAAGCGCTCCACCGAGACGCGGAAAATTCTTCTTATTGTAACCGAGTTCCCATCCTAAATATAGAGAAAGAAGGGCAAAAAAGAAAAGTACAAAAACCTGCAAAAGCGGAGTTTTTTCTAAAAGCTCCAGAATCCAGTCATTTCCTGCAACAAATGATATTACACCTATTCCCAGTAAAATAACTCCGATTGTATAAATAACAATTTGTGTTGCAGTCTTTCTCTTTTTTTCATTCTCTGTTTTTAAATCCTCGCTGAGAATTTTAGCAAGCTCTTCATTTATCAAGCCTTTTTGCAGCCATTTTTCAATCTGATTCATACAAAACTCCTCTGTAATTTTATTAGTCTAGCATTTTTTTTAACTCAGGTAAATATCTTTTTTATCATCAGCATTTCATGCTAATATTTATTTATGTTAAAGAAGTATTTAAAAATATTTGCGGGAGATTGTCTCGGGAGCTTGAACGCTTCGATTGTTGCACTTCCGCAGGCTCTGGCATTCGGGGTTGCTACAGGCTTTGGCGCCGGTGCAGGCGTATGGGGGGCTATAATCCTAACATTCATTTCAGGAATTTTGGGCTGTAAAATTCCTCTCGTATCAGGAATTACAGGACCTGTAACCATTGTCGTAGCATCGATTATGGCTGCACTCAATGCCAATGTATCTTCTGTTATTCTTGTAATGTTTATGGCGGGAATTCTGCAGGTAATACTTTCTCTAACATCACTTCCGGCTATTGTAAAATACGTTCCGTATCCGGTAATTTCAGGTTTTATGAACGGCGTAGGGATTATCATAATTCTGATGCAGCTAAATCCGCTTATCGGTTTCCCTGTTATGTCAAATACAATAACAAGCATTAGTGCATTTTTTAAAAATCTTTCGTCAATAAATACTGACGCTCTTTTTATAGGCGCTTTAACTCTTTTAATTGTATTTGCAATACCTAAAAAGTTTAATAAAATTATTCCGGGACAGGCAATTGCACTTCTTGTCTGTACATTTGTTTCAATAAAAACGGGACTGAATGTAGAAAGGATTTCTGAAATCTCAATTTCTTTTCCGGCGCTTACGCTCCCGAAAGCTAATTTGCATGATGTAATCACATATTTTCATTATGCAGTAACCCTTGCAATTGTTCTGTCGTCCGAGAGTTTGTTAACCGTTCTTGTTGCCGATTCGCTTTTAAAGACCAAAACTTCATCTAAAAGTATGCTGCTGGGTCAGGGTGTAGGGAATATGGTATGCGCCCTCTCCGGCTCGGTTCCGGGTTCTGCTGCCACAATGAGAACTGTTGCTGCTATAAATTCAGGTTCTTCAACAAGAATTACCGCAATGATTTGCCCTGTTATACTTTTATTTCTGTTATTCAAACTCTCCGGCTTTGTCGCCCAGATTCCGCTTGCAGTTCTTGCAGGCATTCTGATAAAAATCGGATACGATATTATTGATGTCAAATTACTGAAAGTTATCAAATTTGCGCCAAAAGACGATTTGTACGTTCTGGCTGTCGTCTTCTTACTTACGGTATTCTATAACCTGATTGTGGCTGTCGGTGCCGGAATTACATGCGCGGCGCTTCTTTATGCAAAAAGAACGGCTGACAGTGCTAAACTTGTTCAAAAAACGGTTTATGATAAAGATATAGCAAAGCTTGAAAAGATTCTGGAAAAGGATTACAAGCATAAAATCCGCGTTGTGCATATTGACGGGCAATTTTTCTTCGGCTCAGCAACCCAGCTTGTATCTCAGTTTGAGGAAATTCTCGGAACAAAATTCCTTATACTTGATTATTCGTCGCCAAATCTTCTTGATATTTCTGCAATTTTTGCGCTGGAAGATATTATTATTAGGCTTCAGGCTCAAAAGATTAAAATAGTTCTTGTGCTTGAACATGACAGTGTTAAAGAACAGTTTGAAAACCACGGAATTATTGCTCAGCTGGGGGAAGAAAATCTTTTCAAAACAGAAATGGAAGCAATAGAGTTTGCAAAAAACTGCCTGAAAAATAAAGTAAAAAAACACCACCACTTTTTTAATCTCCGCAAATAGTTCATTAGTGTGGAGCAAGCTCCACACTAATGCGACAAGAATGTTTCGATAATCAAAGATTACCAAAACCTGCGGACTCAACAGAAATGAAACGAGTCAGACAGAAGCCGGACATTAAGCCTATTATTCACTAAGCTGTTTTTTTAGATTGGTCTTAACTCCGCTCAAAGGTCCGTTATTAGGGGCAATTAGATTTTGATAATAGTGTTTTACATAAACAAACGGAAATTTAGGAAGCCAGGAGAATTTCATAATAACACCTGCTGCATCCGCTCCCTGAGAAAACATTAGCTCGTCAATCGTATCTTCATAAGCAGGCGAGATTGAAGAAAATACTTTTAATAAATAGTTTGTAGCCGTAACCCCGTAGTACCCTGTTGTCGCAACAGGTTTTGTAACAAGCTCTGTTATTGTAAAGTTTGAAGTATCACCCAAAGCCGCCAAATTTTGAGGAAGAGTCATTTCATCCGCCCTGATTCCTTCAATTTGATAAGTTTGACCGTTATAGACTATGACCATAACATTGGGTTTCGGCATATAAATATCATCAAACATATTATCTAAAATCGGCTGACCGTTCATATCAGTTACGCCGTATTTATAGTTCTTGCAGGTCAGAAACATACCGCCGAACAATAAATCTATAGAAGAGTATTCCGGAGGCAGAATCTCAAAACCTTTTTCGTCAAAAAGTCCGCACCTGCTTCCGCGCGTCAGTTTGGCATATTTACCCAGAACCCGCTCTGCTCTTGTATATTTTGGTTCTACAAGTATTTGACCATTATCATTCATTATCCCGAATTTTGTTCCATCCTGAATAATCCAGCCGGTTTCTCCGAGACGGATAAGTTTTTTATACTCGGCATCAACAATAATTTTTCCTGCTTCATCTTTCAAACCGAATTTGCCTTCTTCATTGAAAACAACAGATTTTGCAAACGATGTATTTTGCAGAATTAATATTAATAATAAAATTAGTAAAGCTCGAATCTTCATACTAAAAGATTAGCATAATAAAAATGTAAATACAATTTTATCAAAAATTTTTACCTAAACCATCTCTCTTAATTTCTTTAGCTTGTCTCTAATTTCAGCCGCGCGTTCAAAATCAAGAATTTTTGCAGCTTTATGCATATCTTTCTCAAGTTTTGTAATAAGTTTCGGCAGATCTTTCTTTTCTATACCTAAATCAACCATTTCTTCCGCAACAATATCTTCAAGGTCTCTGTAGCTTGCAACAAGTGAGAGCAGGTTGTTTTCAATCGGCTTCTTAATTGTCTGCGGAATAATTCCGTATTTTTTGTTATGCGCAAGCTGAATTTCACGCCTTCTGTTGGTTTCATCAATTGCTCTCTGCATAGAATCAGTGATTTTATCCGCATACATAATAACTTCGCCGCAAGCATTACGCGCTGCACGTCCGATTGTCTGGATTAAGCTTGTATCAGACCTTAAAAACCCTTCTTTATCAGCATCCATAATTGCCACGAGCGAAACTTCCGGAATATCAAGCCCTTCCCTTAAGAGGTTAACACCTATAAGAACGTCAAACTCGCCCAGCCTTAAATCTCTCAAGATTTCTACACGCTCTATTGATTTAATTCCGCTATGCAAGTATCTTACACGAATTCCTTCCTGCAAAAAGAAGTCGCACAAATCTTCCGCCATACGTTTTGTTAAAGTTGTTATAAGAACACGCTCTTCTTTTTTAGCTCTCTTTTCAATCTCAGCCTTCAAATCAGGTATTTGCGACTCAATCGGTCTTACGCTGATTTTCGGATCAACAAGTCCTGTAGGACGGATAATTTGTTCAACCATCTGCTGGGAAGTTTTTCTTTCAAATTCACCGGGAGTTGCAGAAATATAAATCTTTTGTCCTACTTTTGCAAAAAATTCTTTACTTTTTAAAGGTCTGTTATCCTTTGCACATGGGAGTCTGAATCCAAACTCCACAAGCGTATTTTTTCTTGAAGCGTCGCCATGGTACATTCCGTTTAGCTGCGGTATTGTAACATGGGATTCATCAATTACAGTCAGAAAATCACCGCGGAAATAGTCTAAAAGTGTTGCAGGAGCAGAGCCTACCGGACGGCGTTCAATTATTCTCGAATAATTTTCAATTCCTGAACAATATCCCATTTCTTTTATCATCTCAATATCATATTTGACTCTCTGCTGAAGCCTCTGGGATTCAAGAATTTTATTCTGGCTTTCCAGTTCCGCAACCCTGTTTTTAAGTTCCGCCCTTATCATTGCAATTGTTTCATCCTCATTTTCATCATACGCAATATAATGAACTGCAGGATAAATCATTACACTCTCCGGCGCTTCAAGAATCTCACCCGTCAGGTTATCAATCCTTACAATTTTTTCGATTTCATCCCCGAAAAAGTAAATCCTTGTAATAATTTTCTCATAAGCAGGCATGATTTCCAGAATATCACCTCTTGCGCGGAAAGTTGAACGCTCAAGAACTAAATCATTTCTTGTATATTGAGTCATAACAAGATGCTTAATTAAATCTGCCCTGTCCAGAGTATCTCCGACACTTATTTTTATTGTTCCTTTAAAATAACTCTCCGGAAGCCCCAAACCGTAAATGCAGCTTACAGATGCAACGATTATAACGTCATTTCTCTCATACAAACTGCGTGTTGTGTTGTGTCTCAACCGGTCAATTTCTTCATTAATACTTGCAGATTTCTCTATATAAGTGTCAGTCCTCGGAATATAAGCTTCCGGCTGATAATAATCATAATAAGAAATAAAATATTCAACAGCATTATTGGGAAAAAGTTCTTTAAACTCATTATAAAGCTGCGCCGCGAGTGTTTTATTGTGAGCAATAATAAGTGTAGGCTTTTGGATTTGTTCAATAACATTTGCTATGGTAAAAGTTTTTCCTGAGCCTGTAATACCCAGAAGCGTCTGCGTATCATCTCCCGCTTTCAGCCCTTCCACAAGCTCCTTTATTGCCTTAGGCTGGTCGCCGGCAGGCTTATATTTCGACACAAGTTCAAATTTTCTTTCCATGCTATAATTATATACACAGGGAAATTTTTTGTAAAATTTTGTAAATCAAAGGACAAATTTAAATCTTTAGCCCTATTTAGATAAATAGCAGATTACTAAAAGGAGAAAAAATGATAAAGCCGATAGGAGCGCATAATATCAGCAGCCGTGCTGATAAGCACACCATTGACAGAAAAACTGGCGAATACAAAGACCCCCTGATGAACTGGCCTTTAAGAGGAGCCGCTTTTACGAACGAAGTCGGAGAAGCTTTGCGTCCTATTATCGGAAATGCTGCAAATTTAACCTGGGTTCCTGCATTAATGTACATCGGCGCTGATGTTTATGATAAATACAAAAATGATCAGACAGAATTCAGTCCGGATTCAAAAAGATGCCTTAAACAGGCGATTTTTCAAGGACTTGCAAGCGTATTTTTGCCGGTTATTGCTGTAAAAATCGGGCAGAATGTATTTTCCCAATTCGGAAAGTTTACAAAAGATAAAATCTCTTTGAATGCAAAAGAAAATGTTTCAAAAGTTGCGGAACAATTTATTGCAAACGGTAAAATGAGAGCTTATGACGGCTTGGATGAAGAGTGTACAAAAGAATTTCTTCAGCAGGTTGCCGATAATATGGATTTCAACAACAAGAAAAAATCTTTAAAAAACAGTTTTAAAGTTTTTAGTCTTGATAAAAGAGAAAATATTGAAAAATATTCTGTTAAAACAATCCAAAACTTGATACAAATGCGCAAAGATTTATTGAACCCGACTACGGAAATTAAAAGCGGTAAATGGTATTCTAAATATATAAATGCTCTAAAAAGCGGGCAAACTGAAAGTGTCGCGGTAAAAAGCGTCCTTACTAATTTTCAGAAAAGCCAGCTTATAAAAGGCAATTTCATAAAAACACTCGGCGGTTTTTGTGCGCTCGGGCTTGCCATCAAGCCAATCGATCATTTTGTTGAAAATGTTCTTATCGGAAAGTATGTCGGTCCTCAAATAGATAACTTTGATATAAGAAAGAAATAATCCAAACGAACTAGTACTTTAGTAGATTAAGAAAGCATGAATATAATGCTAAAATATATATGTAAGTCGGAGACAGCTTGTGCGATTGTCGGATTTCGACGAAAAAATGATTAGGCATTATGTGTGTGTGTTCGACTTACTTCTTTAAAAAACTTTCCAAAATCTTTTCTTCATAATAATTAGCCTTGCTCCTTTTGTCTCTCTTCCGAAAGGAGCTTTTTGTAGGAATAAAATAGTGTAAATTTTTCTTTACAATACGCATCAAAACATGAGCATTTTTCCGGTATTTACTATACAATGTTAGAATGAATTAAGGACGGATTTATGGTGGATACTTTCGAACTTACTAACTACAACTTTTATTCAAGCCGGCTTGATATGGAACTCATAACAAGCATTGTAGATACCCTGAAAGAAATTTTGGAAGAAGATAAAAAACAGGAACAGCCTTTGTTTCTGAAAGTTGCTGACGACTTTATTTTGAATATAGCAAGAAAAGTTGTTCAGGAGAAAAAGAAAACTTTTCTGATTGGAATTACAGGTGAAAGTGCATCAGGAAAAACAGTTTTTGTAGATAATACCATTGAAGCCGTTGTTCGTGACAAAAAAGAAGGTATTTACACTGTTATCCGTCAGGATGATTATTACAAAGACACATCAAAAGAATTGATTGAAGCCGGAAGCTATGATGCTTTATTTAAAACCGGTTTTAGTTTTGATACCCCTGATGTTATTGATTTAAATTTAATGCGCGAGCATTTGCTCGGACTAAAAAAAGGCGAAACGGTTGTTTCTCCTAAGTATGATTTTGTAACTTGTGTTTCTGATCCGAACGGGGATGTCAAAAAGCCGGCAAAAGTTATCCTGACAGAAGGACTTTATGTCCTCAACAAAGAACTCCGCGACATTATGGACGTAAAAGTTTACGTATTTACTCCGATTGATGTAATAAAAGAGCGGTGGTACAAGCGTGCTGTATCACGCGGTAAGACCGGTGAAGCTGCCGATTTGCAGTTCAAAAACGTAAACGAAACCGCCCAGCAATACATCCGTCCGACTTATGAGATTTCCGACTGCATAATTAACGGCATGGTAGACAAGGATTATATTAAAGTTATTACAGATAAGATTAAAACCCGTCTTGCAGAAGTTTGCTGCTAGGGGGAGGAAGATAAAATGTTTGAATTAAAAGCACAAATGTATTTTTCGGCAGCGCATCATCTTCTAAATTATGACGGCGAATGCGAAAACCAGCACGGACACAACTGGCTTGTCGAAGCTTATGTTAAAGGTGAAACTTTAGATAAAAGCAATATACTTGTAGATTATAAAGTTCTTAAAAAAGAAATGAAAGCGGTTTTAGACCTTTTAGACCACAAAGACCTTAATGAGCTTCCGTATTTTAACGGCGAAAGCCCTTCAAGTGAAATGATTTCTATGTTTATATACAATAAATTGAAGGAAAAAATCGTTCAGATTTCAAAAGTTTCTGTCTGGGAAACTGCTACCTCCTGCGCAAGCTATTTTGAAGAGGGGTAAGGGGGTAAATTTAAATTTTGCGGAGCAAGCTCCACAAAATTTAAATTAAAGCTTTATTTGTACTTTTCTTTCTCTTTTGTTGCGAAAAAAAGAGAAAGAAAAGATACCAAAAGAAAGAGAAATTACGCAATTGTTTTGGACGCTCTTACGAGCGTAAGATTGAATGACTGTTGCGGGCAAGCCCGCACATTTTCTCTCGCTATTGTAATGCTTACGCATTACACGCTCGCGGTGTAATACTTGTTGATAATTAATGCCGGCTTGGTAAAGCCGGCATTAATTAAAAATATAAAATTTCATCTCTTATGTTATAATAAATTCTGTAAAATTTATTACAGACATAGAGAGGGCTCTCAATGGATTTTATACAGTCGATACTGATGGGAATTGTTCAGGGGTTAAGCGAATTTTTGCCGATTTCAAGCTCTGCACACCTTGTTTTTACTTCAAATTTTTATAAAGTTTTTAAAGGAATTGAAGAGGTTCACCATTCAAATCAGGAAATTTTCACGGATATAATGCTCCATCTGGGAACACTTATTGCGGTTTTAATTTTCTTTAGAAAAGAAATTTTTGAAATAATTAAAGCGCTGTATTTTGGTTTAAAAACAAGAGATTATACTTCTTATGACTTCAAACTCGGTGTTTATATAATTCTTGGAACAATAATCACTGTTCTTATTGCATATCCGCTGAATGAAATAGCAGGCGGGCTTGTTTTTAAGCCTGAAATTGTCGGAGTTTTACTTATTCTTACCGGAATACTGCTTCTGTTTAGTGAATTTTGGGCAAAAAAAATCTCTGAAAAAAAAGATATTTGCCTGAAAAACTCTATACTTGTTGCAATTGCGCAAGGGCTTGCAGCGCTTCCGGGATTTTCACGCTCGGGATTAACGATTGCAACAGGACTTTTGAGCGGTATGGACAGGTCTGTTGCTGCAAGATATTCTTTTTTACTCAGTATTCCGATAATTCTTGGCTCTTCAATGGTTTATCCGCTTGTAAAACTTGATTTCCATGAAGTTATAACATTCAACTGGGCTGCAATTATTGCAGGAACCATTGTTTCAGGGCTTGTCGGATATGTCTGCATAAAATATTTTCTAAAATTTGTCGCAAAATTCTCTCTGGCAATTTTCGGCTACTACTGTATAATTGCAGGAATTTTTACGGCAATCTTTTTCAGCCTGTATTAATCTATTCATTAAGAGGAGAAAATCATGAATTTAAATAAATATATAGAACATACACTTCTAAAACAGGATGCAACAAAATCAGAGGTAACAAAATTACTTGAAGAAGCTTGCAAATATGACTTTCTTGGTGTTTGCGTCAATCCTTGCAATGTCAGTTTTGCAAAACAGTTTTTGAAAGACAACGCAAAGAGTGATATTAAAGTTGTTACGGTTATCGGATTTCCTCTGGGACAGACAACAACTGAGAGTAAAATCCTTGAAACCGTTGATGCGGTCAAGAACGGGGCTGATGAAATTGATATGGTAATCAACGGCGGCAGGCTGAAAGATGGGGAGTATGACTACATAACAGATGAAATCTCCAAAATAAAAGCCGCATGCCAGAGTCATAATTTAAAAGTTATTTTAGAGACTGACCTGCTCTCAAAAGAGGAAATAAAAACTGCTTGTGAACTTTGCATAAAAGGCGGGGCTGATTTTGTCAAAACATCAACCGGTTTCGTAAAAAACGGAGTCGGGGCAAAAGTTGAAGATGTAAAACTTATGTACGAAACAGTAAAAGATGCCGGCTTGCAAGTTAAAGCCTCCGGCGGAATCAGAGACAAAGAAACCGCTGTCAGGATGATTGAAGCAGGGGCTTCAAGACTCGGGACAAGTTCCGGTGTAAAAATAGTCAGTGATTAGGATATATTTTTCAAATTCATCACCGCAAAATGCCTGTCATTAGTACCGTTTTCTTTTCTGTACGAATAAAATAAATCGTTGCTGCAGCTTGTGCAATAAGGGCAAATATCTATTGTTTTAACCCCGATTTCTTCAAGCTGGCGCGCGTTAATTTTTTTGAGGTCAACATTTCTGTTTTCATAAAGTCCGGAAGTATTTTTCACCGTATCCAGTAATTTATCTCTGACTTCTTCCGAAACTTCATAACAGCAAATTGAAATTGCCGGACCGATTATTGCAATAATATCCTCCGGTTTTGAATTCATTTTTTCTACGGTTTTAACCCCGATACCCGCTGCCGTTCCCCTCCAGCCTGCATGAGAAACCGCCCCGATTTTTTGTTTTTTATCATAAAAAACAAGAGGTGTACAATCGGCAAATCTTAGATAAATCGTGTCATTAGTGTTTGTGAGAATTAACCCGTCAGTCTCAGGGTATTCGCCTCTTCCATCAACAAATTCCACATGGTCGCTATGCGTCTGCTCAGGTTTTATTAATCTTCCTGATTCTAATAAAATATCTTCCGGCTTAAATCCGCGTGTGGTAAAATACGCACAATCAAGAAGTGAACTTTTCAAAACTCTCTTTGAATTAACTTTATCAAAATAGAACATAGTAAAAATATAGCATAAAACAAGTTTAAAATTTAGAATTTTGTACAATAACGGGTTGAGAAATATTTCTCAACCCGTTGAAAATTTGAATAAAATTGTATCAATTAATTTTCATTATACCAATCAACATTTCTTGTTACATACATAATACCCGCAATTATTACAAACAACCCTACGCTGCCCAGTAGAAGCGCAAAATCCTGCAATGAGAGCAATATATACAAGAATGCATATAAAAATAGCATTAAAACTGAAATAACAAGAGTAAAGACAGGATTTTGGCGTTTTGTAATTACAAAAAATGTATAGATACCGATAAGAATAATAATCATCAGGGCTGATATTACATACGCTGTTATAAAAGGCAGAAATTCCGACATTGATACCAATAAGAGATAAAATATCAGCATTGCTCCTCCTAACATTAAGTATTGGAGCGGGTGAATTTGTCTTGTTTTTTCTTTCTTTGCAGTTATTTCAAATATAAAATAACTTAAAAATGTTAATGCAAGGAACAAAAATGCATATTTAAGGCAGCGAATAGCCATTCTGTAGTTATCAACCGGCATTAACAGAGAAACCCCGACCTTTGTCTTATCTATGCTTGATATAGCTATTTGCGGTACAGACCATTCTGCTGAAAACCCGTCATTATTTACCTGTCTTACGGACGGTAAAAAACTGCCGTCAAAACTCGGATCTTTCCAGTTGCCGGAAATTTTAATTTTATTGTTTTGACCGCCAAGACCGACATATATATTATTTAAGCCCCGAATTTTATAAGATATTTCAAATGGAATTGAAGCTTCTGATGTTTTAAGCGTTGTTGTATATTGTGTATCCTGAACCGAGACGGGCTTGTTATTATTAAGTGTAATCAACGGTTCTTCAATAAATCCAGTTGAATCGCTTACCCTGAACACTGTTGTTAACTGTTTATCACTTAAATTTCCGTATTGATTAGTAAAATGTCCTTTAAGGATAACATTTGCAGTATACACCGGAACTTTAAACAACCCTTTTTTTCTGATTTCAGTTGTCAAATTAACAACGGCAGAATAGTCTTGCATAGGCAAGTACTTGCACTCACTATTATCTTTTACTTTTTGTTCAAAATACATGTACGGAATATCAAACTTCTGTTCATTACCCCAGGATGATGCAACTGTCTGAACCGCTTCATTTTTATATTCCTCTCTTTCAGATATTATTCCGAAAAGAAAAGCCATAGGAATTAATAAGACCAGCAATGTCAGCAAAATTGTCCAAAATTTTGCCGTTATATTGTTGCCACTCTGTTTAAAATTAGTATTTGTTTCTGTTGTATTATTCATACTTCCTCCTTAAAAGTATCATTAATTTAACATATTTTCTATTTTCTGTCAATATAAATGTATAATAAAAAAGGCGCGGCGGATTCTC
>CASFPS010000009.1 GCA_949296355.1 uncultured bacterium
CCCCCCCTAAAAACCAAAAGCAGCCATGGGAGCGGGTTTACACCCGCTTTATTTAAAAGTATATTATACATATCCTTAATCATTTGTATATACTCTATATTTAATATATGCCACATTCTCTGGATTTATAACGATTTGTTAAAATTTTGTTACATAAAAGTGCTATATACGCCTTAACAGTCTGTTATACTCGCTAATCAAACGTTCTTTACCCGGTTCCATACAAATAATATCCCAGGGCAGAAGTTCATCAAGTTCAAATTCATCTTTAACTTTTATATCTAAATCCTTAAGCGCAGATTTGTACGCTCCGATTTTTCCGCCGCGCTTATAGACTTCTGCAAGAAAAGGGGCTAGTTCACTGCCGCCGCGCGATAACACACTCTGCCAGTAATCCCATTTTGCGCTTGAAAACTTGGAGGCTATTCCGAGTTTTCTGAATTCTTTTTCCAGATACTTTTGTTTATTCTCTAAGGATTTTGTATCCTCTCTTTTTGACCACTGGAGCGGGGTATGAGGTTTTGGAACAAAAGTGGAAAACGAAAATTCTATATTAAATCCCTTATTTTCATCCTTTATCAGTTTGCCGAGCCGCAAAAATTCATCTATATCAGCTGGCGTTTCTGTCGGAATCCCTATCATTGAATAAATTTTTAACCCTTTTAATCCGTTTTCTTTTGCTATTTTTACCGCATTAAGAATCTGTTCTTCCTTAAGGTTTTTATTTATAAACCGGCGGAGTCGTTCGCTTGCAGCTTCAATAGCAATTGTGGAATGCTTTTGACCGCCTTTTACCAGAGTCCTAACCATATCAGGACTAACAGAATCGGTTCTGAGAGAGGAAATTCCGAGTTCTATATTAATCCCTTCATCCATTTTATTTTCAAGATATTTCATAATATCGTTAAATCGTGGATGAGCGCTTATTTGAGCGCCGAGAAGCGCAATTTTGTTTGTATATTTTAATCCCTGCTCTATTGCTTCAATTATTTTTTCATATTCATAGTTTCTGAAAGGCAGATTTGTATATGAGGCAGTACAGAATGCACACCGGTTCATACATCCGCGAGCAATTTCTATTATAAAAGTATTTTTAAAATACCCTTTATCGCTTAAAATCGGAGTATAAATTACTTCTTGAAGCCCGACGGTTGCTTTTTTTGCAGGGCTGCCTGCTATGTAAACCCCTTCTAAATCTTTTATTAATTCCAGCGCCTTCCGTTTGGAGTGATTTTTCAATATATCAAGAATTTTTTTAAAGCTTTCTTCACCGTCTCCTATCAGCATAAAATCAAAAAATGCCTCATACGGACGCGGATTTGTTGTAATTACAGGACCGCCTGCAAAAACCAGTGGGTCGTTTTCGTCTCTTTCGTTTGCATAAAGTGGTATATCCATTTTCTCCAGAGTTTCAAAAACACCGATAAAATCAAAGTCAAAAGACATTGAAAAAGCTATGCTTCCGGCATTTTTAACCGAAGGGATATTGTCTGTTGAGGATCTGACTGCATTTATCCCCTCTGTTGTGCTTGCAATTTTATACAGCCATAAATAACCTAAAGATGCGAGCGCAAACTCTTCTATGGCAGGATATGCCATAATCAGATTATAACTGCCTGAGAGAGGTTTATACAAATACTTTTCCATTTAGTTTACATTCTTTATATAAAGTTCCTGAATCAGAACGCACACCGTTGCAGCAATTGCAGGTGCAAAAATTACCCCGACTACCCCGAGATACTGCGCCGTAACAAACAGGAAGAAATATATTATTAACGGGTGCAAGTCAAGGAATTTCCCGAAAACATAAGGTCTTACAAGATTGTTTTCAGCCCACTGGGCAAATACGAATAAAAGTATTACAAGTGCAATTGTGAGCGGACCCATTTTATATGCAACAAGGAGCGTGATTACAAGAGCAATCCCCGGTCCCACAACCGGAATTATATCCAGAATAGCATTCAACACTCCGAGCAGAAGCGCATAATCTACTCCCATAAGCATTAATCCTACAGTCATAATTAAACCGACACAAAATATAGTCACAATAAGAGCCAGCACATATCCGCCGATTTTCTGGGATATAGTCTCAAGAATCTCTTCTGCTCTTTCTTTCATTTGTGTTGGAAACAGGCTGCTGTAAGTCTTTTTTACGGTTTCTTTATCTACAAGAAAATAATATACAATAATACATGCCGCAAGGAAATATACAATTCCTGATGCAAAATTCATGCTGAAAGTTATTGAATTGTTAACGAATTTTGTTGTAAACCCTGAGGCCGTAGAAAGAAGTTCTCCTATATCAAGCTGGGCAATGGCTGATTTGCTTAAAAGAGGAGTTTGAAGTAAAAAGGTTTTTACCGTTGTAATATGCTCAGGAAGAAGCATAAGGAAAGATTTAATCTGATGTCCCGCAACAACAAAAAGCGGAATTATAAACAGAAAAGATGCCAGCAAAACGCCGCAGAGTACTATTGTTGAAGCCAGAGAACGGTTCATTTTTTTAGTCATTTTATCAACAATGGGATTAAGCGAGCATGCAATTACGTATGATGCAAAAAACAGGATTGCTGTATCTTTTATTTTAGTAATAAAGACTAAAAACAGAATCGCTATAATAAAAAATATAATATTTTTTACGGTAATATACTTCTTTACAAAAATATCAAACATTAAAAACTCCTTATCCTCTCAGACAATACTATCATAAAAAAAATTATGATAATATATATAGGTGGACAATTTATTAGAAATTAAAAATCTGACTGTAGAGTATAACAGTTTAAATAAGAAGAATAAAAGTTCCGTAGTTGCGGTAAACGATGTTTCATTCCAGATAAAAGAGGGAGAAACGTACGCGCTTGCAGGAGAGTCAGGATGCGGGAAATCGACTCTTGCAAAAGCCGTCACAAAACTTGTTAAGCCAAAGTCTGGCGAGATTCTTTTTGAAGGTAAAAATATTTTCTCTCAAACAAAGGAAGAAATGAAAAATTACCCTAAAGATGTTCAGATGATATTTCAGAACCCGTATTCCAGCCTTAACCCTAAAATGAAAATCGGTGATATCCTAAAGGAGCCTTTGGATATTAACACAAAATTTTCAAGCAAAGAGAAAAAATCCCTTGTGAAAAATATCCTTGAAGAAGTCGGTTTACCGGAAAGTTCTATTGAATTATATCCGCATGAATTTTCCGGAGGGCAGAGGCAGCGTATAGCTATAGCAAGAGCGTTGATTTTAAATCCTAAACTTATTATAGCTGACGAGCCGGTAAGTGCACTTGATGCAAGTATTCAGGCACAAATAATTAATCTGTTAAAAGAATTAAAAAGACATAAAAAATTAACTGTTCTATTTATATCACATGATTTAAACGTCATAAGATATCTTGCTGACCGGGTCGGAATAATGTATTTTGGTAAATTAATCGAAGAGAATACCACGGGAAATATATTCCGTTATCCTAAGGAAGAGTATACCAAAACGCTTCTAAACTCTGCACCGGTTCTGCATTAAGATTTGATTGTTTTTAAAGGCAGGCGCATTGTATTCACAAGAGTTTTATACTTGTCATCTTTGTATAAATAAATATCTATAACATATTGCTCTAATTCTCGTTTTGTAAAAATATTCTTACCAAAAACAACCTGAATTTCATCCGTAACCCCGCCGTTAGAATACAGAATTGATTTTTTTGAAACACATTGCCTGCTCACAACTTCTATCGGCTTATCTTTATCAACATGTCTTAAGACAAAATCCGCAGAAAGATTTCTTATATCAGATCCGGAGACATTCTTTATCCTGTATGTTCCTTTAAGCCTGTATTTTAGCCAGATTTTTCTTACAATAAAGCTGTCCAGATAGATTTCAACATCGTTTTTGTATACAACCTTATTATTAATAAAAAGATCCAGAGAATGAATTTTATATCTGTAATATTTTCCCTGCGTAGACTCTCCTTTGAGATCAGAAATATTAGCAGATTTCAACAAAGCTTTTGAATAAACTCCGTAATCTATATCCTGAGGTCGTTCTTCAACCAATTTTTCAAAATACTTAACAGATTTTTCCGGATCTAAGTCTGAATATATAATAGCTAATTTATATCTGATTTGAAAATCGTCCGGTCGATATTGTTCTGCTTTATGCAAAAATCTGACAGCATCGGAATTATACCCGCTTGTAACCATAACGTCTGCTGTTTCTGTATAAGCATTTACAATACGTTCGATAATTGCACTATCCACGACGCTATCTTTATTGACAAATTTATCATAATAATATTTTGACTTTTCGTAACATTTTGCAGCACTTAAAAATTTGCCTATAGAAAAATATTTATCCCCCATTTCCATATAAGAACGGGTTTTAAATTTTACCAGACTCTTGTTTTTTACATCCCTTGCTGATTTTATAACATTATTAGCCTGTTCAAACTTTTCCTGAGCTATCAGCACTCTGGCAAGGCGGTAATAGGGAAGATAAACCCCGGGTCTTGCTTTATCAAGTGCCAATTCATACGCAGACTGCGCATTTATATAATCATTCGCAGCCTCATACAAAAAACCGACCTGCATACAAACGGAATATCTTTTCTGACGCAAATCTTTCATAAAATCAGACTGGGTTATGAGCTGCCTTGCGAGCTGCTCATCTATCTTTTGCTGCTGCTCGACATTTACATAGAGATTTTTTATCATTTCACTTCTGGCATGAATGGATAAGAGCAAAGTAAAAACAAAAGCAACAAGAAAAGATATACCAATGGTTTTGGCATACTCTGTAAATATTCGTATAACCGTTTTTTTCCCATTATATCTTGACTGTTTTTCTTCTTTAATCATTTATTTCCTGCAGCGAAATAGAATCAAGCGGTACAAGATTATTTAATTTCTTGTAAAATTCTTCCATCTTCTTTTTATTTCCGAGATCGAAAGTAGATGTTATTCTTGCTTTCTCAGGATTTTCCAGAAGTTTTTTTGATGAAAAATCCCGCATATTTTCTACGTTTTTATTTAAAAAGTCATAAACTTTATCCACATCATTTATATTTAGATAAACCGTAACTTTACACCTTCTGACCTGTTTTCCGCTTGCAGGCAGAAACTGTCTTTCAAAGATTCTGATTAGCGTAAGAACAGCCACACTCAGTACCGTTGCGATTATTGCAACATCAAACATGCCGGAACCGCATGCCATACCGATGCTTGCGGCAATCCAGAGAGTTGCAGCAGTTGTTAAGCCGAATACCATAGGTCCGTTTCTAAGAACTGTTCCGGCGCCGATAAAACCGATACCGGTTACTATTTGTGCTGCAACACGCGAAGTATCCCTGATTCCGGTTGCATTTGATATCACTACATTATCACCGCTTGCGTAAGTCGGAAACGCATATATTGAAAGCAGCGTAAATACGCAGGCGCCGAGACACACAAGAATATGGGTTCTAAGACCCGCATATTTGTTTGTCAATTCACGCTCCAGTCCCAGAGCAAACCCCAGAATAAGGGCTAAAAATAATCTTATTATGAATTCTGCATTAAAAAATGTATCCATTAAATCTCTCTCCCATAAATTATATAATACAATATTTAGAGTAAAATATCAATGACACATAGCCAAAATACACGTTTTCGGGTATAATACGAAGTATGATAAATACAAAAAGCATAAAAGATGAACTTGAAGAAAGAGAATTTGAAATTCTTAGTCCTTACGCTACAAAATGCAAAAATTCTAAAGGCAGGAAGCGTGAGAGAATTGAAAAGTTTGCAATAAGGACTGAGTTTCAGAGAGATAGAGATAAAATACTTCATTCAAAGTCCTTCAGAAGATTGAAACATAAAACGCAGGTATTTTTGTCTCCTTATAATGACCATTTCAGAACAAGACTTACGCATACGCTTGAAGTTTCCCAGATTGGAAGAACTATGGCAAGAGCTTTGAGGCTTAATGAAGATCTTGTAGAGGCAATTGCACTCGGTCATGATCTCGGGCATACTCCATTCGGGCATTGCGGCGAAAGTATTCTTGATGAGCTTTTACCGGAGGGATTTCATCATAATCTTCAAAGTGTGAGAGTTGTAGAAGTTCTTGAAGATATGAATTTATGCAGGGAAACCGTAGACGGAATTTTGACCCATACGTGGGGCTATAAGCCTAAAACGCCGGAGGCGCAGGTTGTTCAATATGCCGATAAAATTGCGTATATTAACCATGATATAGAAGATTCTATCCGCGCCGGAATAATTTCCGAAAGCGACCTGCCTGCTGATTGCACAAAGTACTATACTTCTAACCAGTCGGCAAGGCTCGGAAAAATGATTACAGATGTAATAACAAGCTCTATGGATAAAGAAAAAGTTACCATGTCTGAAGAAGGCTGGTTTTATGTAACGAAGCTCAGGACGTGGATGTTTGATAATGTATATCTTGACCCTATTGCAAAAGCAGAGGAGAAAAAATCCCGCAATATTATAAGAGCATTGTATGAGCATTATACAGAAATGCTGCAAGCGTATTATAAACAGGAGGAAATTCCTCAGATTGTAACGGATTATATTTCAGGTATGACAGATCAGTATGCTATAAGACGGTATAAAGATTTGTTTATCCCGATGCCTTTAGCAGAACGCACAAATGACGATGCACTTTTAAAGAAAGCGCGTGAAAGAGAATGAAATTAATCAAATATTCTGACTATACGGGTGAAGAGAATATGCAAATTGATGCGGATATTCTTGAAAATGCAATAGCTTCGGGGGCAAAAGAACCTGTATTCAGGCTCTACGGCTGGAAACCCAAATGTATTTCTCTTGGCAGAAACCAGAAAGATGAATTTTTAACCGGAGAAATTCCCGCGGTAAGAAGACTAACAGGCGGAAGAGCACTTTTGCATGACAATGAAATCACGTATAGTTATGTAAGTCCGGCTTCCTTAATTACAAATGGCGAAAGCGTTGTTGAATCTTACAAATATATTTCGGGAATTTTAATTGACTTCTTTAGAACTCTCGGAGTAGAACTGGATTTTGGAGAAAACAAAAGGGTTTCAACCCATTTTGATTACTGTATGCTGGTTTCAACAGGCGCGGATGTTTGTTATCAGGGTAAAAAACTGATAGGCTCTGCCCAGTGCAGAAAGCAAGGATACATACTCCAGCACGGCTCTATTCTTTTTGATTATGACAAAGAACTTTTAGAACGGCTGTTTGGAGAAGAGGTGAGAGGAATTACCTGCATAAAAGAAATCATGCCGGATATTACAAAAAAAGATATTATTGACAGATTAGAGAGTTTTATAAAAGCCTGATACTAAAAAGCATCAGGCTTGATTAACTAGTTATTTATTGAGTACTCATCTTACTCTGTCCGGATTCTGCTTGTGCAATCTCTTTATTAGCCATTGATTCGTCTTCAGTTTCAACAACTGCACCCATTGCATAATCGTTTCCATTGTAGGTATAATGTATTTCTATAGAAATACCATCTATAACCTTTTCTACAACAGCTTTACCATCTGAATCAAAAGAAATCACATCGTTTTCACTATTACCGTAATAGTCATCTACGTTAATTTTAATATTAGTAACTCCATTAGGTACACCTTTAAATTTAAAACCCTCTAAAGTTTTATGCTCTGCAATATAATCAGCAGCCTCTCCTGCTAATTCATTCATATCTTCATGTGCAGATTCTAGAGTATCTTCGTCCACCTTCGTTTGGAAATCTTCACTCTTATTGCTGCTGTATATAAAAGCTCCGATACCCATACGCTGCGTAATTGTTCTTGCCATATTTTTTGCAACATCAGACCATTTAGACATATCCAGAGCTTCGTCTGCATTGTCTTCGCTGTACATGGCCTCTGCATTAGTTAAGGCTTCCTGTGCCTGCGTAAAAATATCCTTGGAAATTTTTCCATCCTTCTTGCCATCCATAGCATCTAAAGCTTCCGCTTCAGACTTGTATATGCCTAATTTAGCCATAGCATCATTTACTGAAAAACCACTCATATTATTTCTCCTATATTTATTACATCCATTTTAATATATCGGCAAGATTAGAAAAAACTTTAGGAATTTTATGACAATATTTACAAAATTTTACATTTAAACATTTATAACAGCAACATCTTCTATATGATAAGTGTGAGGAAACATATCAAACGGCTGGATAAAATCAACTTTTGCGCCTTTTTCTTTTAAATACTTTAAATCTCTGGCAAGTGTTGCAGGATTGCAGGAAACATAGATTATTTTGTGCTTAGTTAATTTTAAAGCATAATCAAGAGATTCATTTGTACACCCCTTTCTCGGAGGGTCTAAAATCGTTACATCAAAGCATTTACCCTGCGTTTTCAAGATCTGTTCAAAAAATTTTGCGGCATCCATATTATATAATTCAAGATTAGTAAGTTTATTTTCTGCTGCAACTTCTCTTGCTAAATCCACGGACTCCTTAACTTCTTCTACACTTACAACTTTCTCTGCAACATCTGAAAGCACAATTCCGAATGCGGTAATTCCCGCATAAGCATCCAATATTACAGGTTTTTCAAAATTATCACTAATGTATTTTTTTACATATTCAAAAATATTATTAGCACTCTCCGGATTTACCTGAAAGAAGGTCTTTACTCCGACTTTAAAAACTTTATCACACAATTTCTCTTCAATAAAACCGTCTCCAAACAGGTTTTCAGTCTTTTCTCCGAGAATAAGATTTGTTTTCCTGTTATTAAAATTTACCCCGGCTCCGGATACTTCTTCAAAATTATCAAAAATTCTTTTTGCAAGCTCTTTTATATTTTGAGGGATTTTTGAATCATTAATAACAAGGATTACAAGAATTTTACCCGTATAATTTGAAACCCGCATAACTACATGCCTTAAAATTCCGGAATGAATTTTCTCATCATACCCGGAAACCCCGAGAGTTTGCCCCTCTTCTCTTATGAATTCAATAATTCTGTCACAAATCTCCGGCTGAATCGGGCAGTATTTTATATTTACTATCTCATGGCTTGACGGTTTATAATACCCTGCAAGAAGCCTTTTAGAGTTTTTTGTCTGTGAAATCGGATACTGAATTTTGTGCCTGTAATTCCTGACTTGCGGACTTGGAATAACATTTCTTACTTCAAATTCCATCCCTGCAATAGAACGCATGGCATCTTTTACCATCTCCCGCTTTAATTCAAGCTGGTAATTATAATCTATAAATTGAAGCTGGCATGAGCCGCATACTTTTTGCATAGGGCAAAACGGTTCAATCCTATGCGGGGACGGAGATATAATTTCAGTTATTTTACCAAAGGCAAAATTTTTGTTTTTCTTAAAAACTTTGACCTTAACGATATCTCCCGGACAGGAATTTTCAACAAAAATTACAAAACCGTCAACTTTGGCAATGCCTGAGCCGGTATTTGAGAGCTTTTCTATTTTTACTTCTAATTCATCGGGAATTACTGCTTGCATGGCTTAATCACTTGAATATTTCTGGTCTCTGAAATTTCCTGACGGGCATCACGGATAATTTCTTTATATTCTTCAGATAAACTCAAACCGTTGCAGAGTCTGTCAATAAACCCGTTATTAACTTTAACGGCTTTCTCAAGCGCTCCGACATCTTCAAGCACATCTTTAATATCCGCTAAATCATACCCGAAAGATTGTTTAGATTGATATACCATCATCTCACCGGTTTCTGCAACAAGCGGTTCTCCTCCAAGTTCAAAATGCAGCTTGAATATTGATTTCAAATCCTGCAATTCAGCCTGCATTGTTGCAATACTCTGCTGTATTCTTAAATACCTATCGAAAAGGTAATCTACATTATCTAACTGCTTTCTCTGCCAGTCAAGGCGCTGGAGATAAAGTTTTTTAAGCTTCGGATAAGCAAGCGCCAAGCCCATTGCATCCGCCATTGCCCTATGGTGGTTATGAAGTTCTACATTAAATCTCTGAGTCAAAGCTTCAAGCCCGTGTGATTCCAGATCCGGCGCAATTTCTTTGAACATAACCTGAGTATCTATTCTCGGATTCTCAAGCTTTTCTCCATAAACTCTCATTTTAGCTTCATTAAGGAATGAATAGTCAAAAATAGCGTTATGCGCAACTATAGGGTAGTCTCCGATAAATTCCAGAATTTTCGGCAATGCTTCTTCTTCTGTCGGGGCATCCTCTACCATTTCCTGAGTTATACCGTGGATTGCAATACTCGATTTTCTTATATGCTGCTGCGGATTAATAAGCGTCTGAAATTCGTCTTTCACTTTTCCGTTCTCCAGCCGAACTCCCGCAAATTCAATAATCCTTTCTCTTGTATAATCAAGCCCCGTAGTCTCTGTATCTAAAACTATTTCTATTTCTTTTTTTCTTGGCATTACCTCAAATTCCCCTTGTAAAATTCATTCCCCCTCAATAGAATAATAGCATAAATATTTTATATATGGTAAAATTTACATAAAGTTAAATAAGGAGTTTATATATGGTAAAAGAAATCAATTTTGCGGGCTTTGAAGAAAATGTTATAAATGCGGATAAATTAACTGTTGTGGATTTTTATGCAACATGGTGCGGACCTTGCAGAAAACTTGGACCGATATTAGAAGAAGTTGAAGGTGAAATCGGCGACAGAGTAAATTTTGCAAAAATTGATACCGACGACAACATTGACGCTGCCAAAGAATATCAGGTAAGCGGGCTTCCGACTCTTCTTGTTTTCAAAAACGGTGAAGTTGTTGAAAGAATGGTCGGACTTATGCCGAAAAGTTCGATTATTACTAATATAGAAAAACATTTATAACAAAAGTATTAGTAAATAATTCGCTTGTAAGCAACACATCCGGTTACGTGTCATTGCGAGAAAATCTTTGATTTTCGTGGCAATCCATATATCCATATAGTTATCGTTGGGATTCACCCAACCTGCATTTTTTAATTGTGAAATTCAGGATTGCTTCGGGCTGAATGGCTGTTCCCTCTAAATGACGCGGTGTAGGTTTACTTATAGGTTTGCCGTCATTCAGAGGGCGTGAGCCCGAAGAATCTCTATAACTTAACTTGAATATCTCTTCACCCTTCACACCTCGCCCTTCACTCCCCCCTTGACTGAGAGCGGCTATCAGGTTGTATTATGTAAAAAGATTGTATTAAGCAATATAATTCTGGTAAAATATCTATTAACAACAAAGATGAGGGGTTAATATGAAAAGACGCGAGTTTATAATAAATTCCACACTGGCAATCGGCGGAGCTGCACTTCTTTCCGGCTGCGGGAAGAAAGAGATAAAAAAAGCAGAAGGTCAGGTTGCAAGAAGAAAATTTATGGATATTGACACACCGCTTATTGCTCTGGGGTGTATGCGGCTTCCGATGAGGGACGGCAAAATCGATATGGTAGAACTGGATAAAATGGTTGAGTACGCTTTTGTACACGGGGCAAACTATTTTGACACGGCTTATATGTACGTTGACGGCAAGTCTGAAAACGCTATCGGGGAAATTTTGAAGAAATACCCGAGAGAAAGCTTTATTCTTGCAGACAAATGTCCTGCTTATCTGGTAAATTCGCCATCTGACGTAAGAAAGCTTTGCGAAGAGCAGCTTAAAAAGTGTCAGGTTGAATATTTTGATAACTACATGGTTCATAATATTAACAAAAATACATTGAGTAATTATCGTGATAACAATATGTATGACGAACTTGTCAAACTTAAAAAAGAAGGTTTGGCAAAACATATCGGCTTCTCATTCCACGGAGATCCGCAAATGTTAAGAGAAGTTATCAAAGAGCATAAATGGGATTTCTGCCAGCTTCAGATAAATTATCTTGACTGGGAAGTCGTAAACGCCGATGAATTATATCAAATAGCGGACGAAGCCGGCGTTCCGGTTATTGTAATGGAACCGTTAAGGGGCGGAGTTTTATGCAACCTTCCTCCAAAGGCTGCTGAGAAGCTTAAGACAGAATGTCCTGACGATACTCAGGCTTCATTCGGCTTAAGATGGGTTGCCGGAAGAGAAAGAGTGTTTACAATCCTTAGCGGTATGAGCAATTTGCAGCAGCTTAAAGAAAATGTTGATACGTTTGTAAACTATAGACCGATAACGGAAAGAGAAGAACAGGTTGCGCATCAGATTGCGCAAATTATACAATCCGGCGGTGCAATAAGCTGTACTGCCTGCAAATATTGTATGGAAGTCTGCCCGAGAGGAATAAATATTCCTGCAATATTCGGACTTTACAATATGTATAAAGGAAGCAGTGCCGGCAACAGAGACTTTATGTTTGTATACAACTATAATGCCCTTGATGAATCAGCAAGAGCGGATAAATGTATTAAATGCGGATTGTGCAATAAAAATTGCCCGCAATCACTTGATATACCGACACTTCTTGCCGAGGTTGATAAAAAAGTCAAAGAAGTAGAAAAGAGCATGTCATAATGAAAAACACTTACGGAATAAGATTAGCTGCGGCAATTGTTGTACTTTTTTTAGCAGTTGCGGGAATATGCGGCATTTTTTATCCGGTAAAAGTATTTGATGTTCAATTTTTACCGCTTGTACAAAGGGTATTTATTGATTTTTCAATAAGTGCAATACTGCTTTTAGCAGGTGTAATTCTGCTTACTCTTGTGTTTGGAAGGTTTTATTGCTCAACCCTCTGCCCGTTCGGAATTATTCAGGAACTTGCGGCACTGCTATTTTTCAGGGGTAAAGAAAGAGGTAAAAACGGGGGTAAAGCCAGTGGGAGAAAAAATAAACCTACCGCAAACTATCCTGTCAAATACTTCATAGCGGCAGTTGTTCTTGGTACACTCACGGGCGGAAGCGCCCTTTTACTCAGATACATAGAACCGTATACATATTTTGGTTCGGCTTTTACTATATCAACTGTCGGTTTAGCCGGAATTCTTCTTGTAATTTTACTAACGGGTTTTAAAAACAGATTTTTCTGTACAAATATCTGTCCGGCTGGCGCTTTGTTGGGATTAATTTCTAAAATCTCCTTAAATAAAATATACATAGATAAAGATTCGTGTGTTTCCTGCGGCATGTGTGAAAAAAACTGCCCGTCCGGATGTATAAATTCAAAAGAAAAAACAGTTGATAACGTAACCTGCGTAAAATGTCTAAAATGCCTTTCCGTTTGTCCGAAAGGCGGAATTAAGTACGGAATCAAACCCAAAGAAGAAACTAAATTCAGCCTGAAAAGGCGGGAGCTTATAACGGGAGTTGCGGCAGCGGCTGTATTTGGCGCAATGATTAAAGCCGGTTTGGTAATTAAGGATAAGATTGTTGAAAAGTTTAAAGACATAATCCTGCCTCCGGGAGCAGAAAGCGAAGAAAGGTTTGCAAACAAATGCTATAACTGTAATCTTTGCGTTGCAAACTGCCCTAATAAAATTATTGTTAAAGCGGATAAAGATTTTCCTGCTGTTCATCTTGATTACTCTAAAGGATGCTGCGATAAAAACTGCAATAAATGCGGCGAAGTCTGCCCGACAGGCGCTATAAAAAGACTTAAGCTTGAAGAAAAGCAAAAGACCAGAATCGGTATGGCAATGATTGTAGAAGAAAAATGCGGGAAATGCGGGGATTGTATTGCAGCCTGTCCTTACGGCGCTATAATAAGAACAGGAGATAAAATTGTAATCAATGCTTCTAAATGTGTTGGATGCGGAGCTTGCAAGCAGGTTTGCAAAAACAGAGGCAACGCTATTGAGATTTTTGCAGTAAGAAAACAAAGTTTAATATAGTTTGAAAGGAGAAATAAATGTCGCTCGGTATAACTGAAATTTTACTCATATTAGTCGTTATAATACTATTATTTGGCGGGAAACGTATTCCGGAGATTGCAAGGGCATTAGGCAGAGCATCTTACGAGTATAAAAAAGCTAAAACCGTTATTCAGAAGGAGACGGAAGAGTTGAAAAATGCAATAGACGAAACTCAGGAAAAGCCGGAAGAATACAATCCAAAAGATGTTTAATTATGAGTGAATTGGAAGATAAAGACGAAAGTTTGATATCCCATATAGAAGCGTTTAGAAAAATGCTTCTGAAATGTCTTACCTGTTATGCGCTAGTTCTGCTTCCGGCGCTTTTTGCCGCGCCAAAATGTCTGGAACTTTTTATAAAGCTGATTATAAGAGGTCATGATATTGCGCTTAATTATTTTTCTCCGGCGGAAGTATTTATAATACAGATAAAACTTGCAATGGTAATTGATTTAGTCATTTGTTTCCCCTATATTGCAAAGCAGATATGGGAATTCTGCGCTCCGGCATTGTATGAAAACGAAAAAAAGTTTATCAAATCAGTTGTTTTTACCTCCTCGGCTCTTTTTATTCTCGGGGCATTATTTTGTCTGTTTGTAATTCTGCCTCTTATTATTAATTTCGGGATGAGTTTTGCAACCTCTGAAATAAAAGCGGTTCTCGGCGTCTCAAATATCATAAACCTGTCGCTCTGGATGACGCTGGCGTTTGGATTAATGTTCCAGCTTCCTTTAATTACTTATTCACTTATCAAATCCGGATTCGTTGAATATGAAACCTTTGTAAATATGCGTCCTTACGTCGTTGTAATCATACTGATTATTGCCGGAATCCTGACTCCGCCCGATATTTTAAGCCAGATACTTCTGTTTACCCCGACATATTTGTTGTTTGAACTCGGGCTTCTGTTTGCAAAATTTAAGAAATAAAATTTTCTCCGGAGTGAGAGTACGGATTTATTATGTAAAAACAAGATTTAAATGTTAATTTTTGTAACAATTTTCTCAAAAAATCTAAAGTTTTTCAGAAAAATGCCGATATATACTATGTAACATAATATTGTTACATATTTCCAAAACTCACAGGAGGAATTATGGCTATTCAAGGATCATTCAACTTAAGCAACGCACTAAGTTCACAAGCATACGCCTACAAATGCTGGTATAACTACAATTATGGCAACAACACCATGGGTATATCCGCTCAGGATATGGGTGAAATAACCCAGACATGGAATGGCGAATTAGCAAACTGGCAGGCAACCGCTATGGATGATGAGAATGCCTATGAAATAGAAGATGATGATTTCTCTACAGCGAAAGATAACGGTCGCGCTCAGGCTCAGGATGCAGCAGGCGGCTATGACGGCAAACAGGGTGGACAGATTACAAGAACAACTGCAGATGTTGCTATGGGAGCAGCAGGTGCCCTTGCTACAACAGTCGGTTCAAAAGTTGCCGGAAATATTGGAGCTAAAGTTGGCGGGAAACTTGTAGCTAAAGCAGGCGAAAAAGTAGCACAAGGTGCTGCTAAAAAAGCAGGTGAAGAAGTCACAAAAGAAGCTACAAAAGAAGCTACACAAAAAGTCGGTTCCTGGTCTATTGCAGCTCCATTAGCATTAACAATGGCTACCTTATACCAGGTAAAAAAACCTAACAAAACAGAAAAAGAAGCGTGCGATGCTTTGCAGGATGAAATGATAAATTCACAAAACGCACTATATACCGCTCAGGATGATATGTCAGCAGCAGGGGATGAAGTTACGGCTCTTTCTGACGAAGCGCAGGGATACAACGAAGATGCAAACGAAGATATAGAGGAAAAGAAATCGGAATACGATGCATATAGAGCTTCTTATGATGCATTGATGGAAAAAGTTAAAGCCGGAGAAACTTTAACTGACGGTGAAAAAGAATTATTAGAAGAACTTATTCCGCTAATGCAGGAACTCGGAGTTGGTATTCAGGAAACTCAGGAAGAAACAACCGAAACTGCCGAAGATATATATGATGAAATGGGTACATATCAGGAAAACTATGATGCTGCAGCCGAAACAGTAGCCGAAGTTCAAGGTGTAACAGATTATGCCGAAAGTTTTGATGAATCTACAAGGACGATGTGTTACGTTGAAGGTGGCGCACAAACATTAAATGCTGCTTCAGGAACTAAAGCAGGAATACAAGCTGGTATTGCAGCAGCCGGTTCATTGGGATTCAACGCTTGGGCGTGGGCATGTGCAGCAATGGGAGCATCGGCAGCTGTAATGAGTGGTATCGGTGCAGGTCAACAATTCAAATGGGCAGGTGAAGTCGGAACTGAAATCGATATGAGAAAAACTACTCAGGATATAAATTCCCAAACGAACGATATTTACGACGAATCAATTGAAGGCTACGAAGGCGCTATGGTCGGAGTCGAAGAAATGGAACTTGAAATGCCTGAAGATTTTGAAAATCCGGAAGAAGTTGTTGAACAGCTCGGAGAAGAGGGCGCAGAAGCGTTAGCTACTGTGTCTGCACAAGGTGAAGGCGAAGGCGACAACGGCGCAACAAGCGGTCTCGGCGCCGGACTTCCTGCTGCTGACGGTACCGGTACAGGAGCGGCAGGTACCGGAGGTGCAACAAGCGGAGCAGGAACCGCCGGCGGTCAGGGGAATAATGCCGGAGGTGTCGGAGCACAGGGCGGAACCGGCGCTGGAAGCGGAGTTGACCCGAGAGACAAAGATAAAGAAGAAAAATAACTTAATTATATCAAGGGCGGTCTACGACCGCCCTTGATGTTTATTGCTATATCCTTGTCCGGCGGTGAGCGCGGCTGTAAAATGTAACAATAATCGAACGGCAGCGCACATTCCTTCCCTTCGAGGGAAGGCTAGGATGGGGGTGAAACTTATATAAGCAGTCAATTTGAACCCCACCCGCATTTGTAGCTCACTAACGTTCGCACAACTGCGACCTCCCCAACCGGAGAGGTAAACGCGTTTATCCTACGTAACAAGGATAGAACGACAACGCACATTCCCTCGCCCATTTGGGGAGAGCGGATTTGCGGACGGACGACACGAACGTCAGAGAGTTAGTCCGGATAGCGAACGGATTGAGCCTGCAGGAGCTTTGCTCCGATGACGAAACTCCGTGAGCGTGGAGCAAATCCAAGAAAGGGAAGAATTTCAAGTTGAGCTTAAGCGAAACTTAGAAATTCGGGAGAGGGGCTGAAAATAATCATACCAATACTTCTTTTTCGTTCTTATAAGTTACATATCCCAAAGGCGCGGCAGGCGGTTTACGCAAATTCTTTGCCCGCGTATATATAACTCCGACTTTCGAGGGTTGAGTTGCCGACGAATACTCTCTTGCAAGTTTACAGCACTCTAACAAAACCTCTTCGTCAGGTTCTGTATTCTGAACTTTTAAAAGGACATGTGATCCTGCACAAAGCCTTGTATGGAACCAATAATCGTTATCTTTTGCGAGTTTAGATACTATATAATCATTCTGTTTATTGTTTCTGCCTACATAAACATCAAAATCTTTAATCTTAATTTTCATTAAAGCAGCTTCATCCGGCTTTTTCGGCTTAACTTTCTCAGGCTCAAGTTCAGACGATATTTCCTCAAAATCCGTCATGCTCCCGGCTTCATCAATGCTGTATAGAATATTCTCCAGATAAGCTTTTTCTATCTCTAAGTTATTCAGCATCTCTTCAGATTTTTCTTTTGTAGTTTTCGATTTTGAATAAAGTTTGAAATACCTTTGTGCATTTTCATTAAGCGTTTTTGTACTGTCAAGTTCTATCGTTATATTCCGGTTATTAATGTAGTCAAAAACTTCAATTTGAGATTGGTAATCGCATTTTTGATACAAATTTGCAGTTAAAAGTTCGCCATACAGTTTGTATTTTTCAGTATTATCGCGTTTTTTAAGAAGAGATTCTATTTTGCTGACAGAATTTTTAACTTTCTTTAGCTTTGGCAGAACAATTGCACTAAGTCTGGCTCTTTCATTTTTTATGTTTACCTCTTCCTGAATCTCTGTAAAATAATTGTCTATAAGTTCATTGACGGATTCGAGATTGCTTAATTGCTCTTCTGTCTGACTTTTACCACATTTACCCTCTTTACCCCTCCTCGAAATCAGAGATTTCGGTCCTCCCGCAAGGGGTGGACAAGGGTTTGTCGGAGGGTAAATATATTTCAAGCCGCCCTGCAGCTCTCTGTATCGGCTCTTTTCCGCCCCGACATTGTGAGCGCAGCCGATTATAATTGAAGTTTTTCTGTCATATAAAATTATATTCGAATGCTTCCCCATAAGCTCTACACACAGACAAAGAGAGCGTTCTTGCGACAATTCATCCATTGTTTCAAAATGAAATTCAATAATCCTTTCATTTTCTATTACAACCGCATCTGAAACCTTACACCCTTCAAGGTATTTTCTCAAAAGCATACAAAACATCGGCGGATGCTTGGGAATTTTTAATCCGCGTTTCTCTTCGTTTACCCCTGACATAAAGCAGATATGGTAAGTTTGCGGAGAAATATTAATATAAAGCTTGCGGCTTTCGCCATTATTGCGCATAGAAAAAATAAAATCCCGCCTTGTCGGCTGCTGAATTTTCTGGACTCTTGCGCCGATTATGAAATCAATATTTTCCTCAAAAAAGGCTTTTAATGTAATGCAGTCAAGATTTATCACCATTGTCTCCTGTAATAATTATTGCTGCCGGAGGATTGGGAGTAATTATAATTCGTATTTTCGTAGTTATTATAACTCCTGTTTCTGGTTGTATAATTTGACTGCGCCTGCCAGTAAGGAATTTTCCTTGTCCTTTGCTGCTGCTGATATCTGCTTCTTTGATATTGCTGCAGCTGCATTTGTCTGTAAGCAACAGGATTAATCGAAGCCGCGAAAGTTACAGTATTTAAGGATATTAGAAATAATATAATTAAAATTTTTTTCATATACATTATCATTCATCGGGTGTTACCCGTTCAATTTTACGAAACTTGTAACGTTTTTGTTTCTGAAACGATAGCGGGAGGCTCTGCCGGAAGCGTGTTGAAGAAATAAAAACGTTACAAGACCTGCACTATTATACCCCGAGAGCTACAGGATCCGGATGGTCGAGAACCGTACGGACATAGTTATAGTATTCGTTTTTATATCCGTACTTTTCAATCTTTTTCAGTAATTCATCTTTTGTAATAAATCCCTGATTAAAAGCAATTTCTTCCAAACAGGAAATCTTAACGCCTTTGTTTAACTCCATTGTCTGAACAAAAAGGCTTGCCTGCAGCATAGAGTCATGGGTTCCGGTATCAAGCCAAGCAAAACCGCGTCCGAGAATCTCAACATTCAATTGCCCGAGTTCCAGATATATTTTGTTTAAGTCTGTTATTTCTAATTCCCCGCGCGAAGAAGGTTTAAGAAGTTTTGCAAACTCACAAACACGGTTATCATAGAAATACAGCCCAGTTACGGCATAGTTTGATTTAGGGTTTGCAGGTTTTTCTTCAAGAGAAATTGCTCTGTTATTGCTGTCAAATTCGACAACCCCGAATCTTTCCGGATCTTTTACGGTATATCCGAAAACAGTCGCTCCGATGTTTTTCTTTAAAGCATTTTTCATTATTGTAGAAAATCCCTGACCGTGGAATATATTATCTCCGAGAATCAGGGCAACCTCGTCGTTTGCAATAAAATCTTCGGCAATCAAAAACGCATCAGCAATACCTCTTTGTACGTATTGAATTCTGTACGACAAATTTAGTCCGTATTGCGAACCATCACCCAGTAGTTTTATAAAATTATCATAATCTGACTCGTTTGTGATAATAAGAATATCCTTAATCCCTGCAAGCATCAGGGTTGAGAGCGGATAATAAATCATCGGCTTGTCATATATAGGAAGCAGTATTTTAGATATCGGCTGCGACGCCGGATATAGTCTGGTTCCTGCACCTCCTGCTAAAACGATACCTTTCATACTTCCCCTTTTCTATAAGTTCCTGAACTGTTCCATGCTTTTATCCATACATTTCAAATCCATCAGACAATCCGGACTGATTTGTACGGCATATTTCTTTTGCGAATTCAACATCACAACATAAGGAACAAACCTTGCTCCAAATTCATCCATAAGACTTCTTCCGTATTTTGTAGATGCATCAACTTTTATAAAAACAAACTGACCGTCATGTTGTTTTACAGCCTTTTTATAATTCGGTGAAAACATTGTACAGTATTTGCATTTTGGAGTATATAAGTACAAAAAGACATTGTATCCCTTCTCCATTGCCTTCTCAAATTCTCCTGCAAACGCCGGAGTTATCATAAAAATAGAAAATAAAAATAACAAACACTTTCTAAACATACTAAAGATGATAGCATTATAATAAAGCTTTTTCAATAGGTAAGAACGTATGCCCGCAAATATGTTGACAAAATTTATCCAATCATTAAATTGATTGTATGACTAAAGATTATTATAAAATTTTAGACATACCGGAGTTTAGCACAACAGAAGAAATTAAAAATGCGTACAGAAAACTTGCACGCAAATGGCATCCTGATGTTGCAGGGAATTCTTCTGATGTAATAGCACGCTTTAAAGAAATTAATGAGGCGTATGAAATCTTGTCTGACGGTATTAAAAAAGCTGATTATGACAGAGCAAGAAGATTTTATAACTATAGCTCCGCCAATACTCAAAAAGAAACAAAATCTTATAACAAAAATTCTACACATCCGAATTTTAAAGAAACGACTCAAAAAGAAGAAAAGAAAAACTCTTTCTGGGAAGATATATTCAAAACTCATAAATCAGAAGAAGTAAAGCCGCCTAAAAAAGGTGAAGATATATATTCTGATGTTGAAATTTCAGTTTTTGAGGCAGTTAACGGGACAACAAAGGTAATAAATATGCTTCAAACTCAAATTTGTCCGAAATGCGGCGGAAGAAAATTCGTAAACGGAACTATTTGCCCTTCCTGTAAAGGTAAAGGCGAAACTTCCGTATATAAAAGATTCAACGTAAAAATTCCTGCCGGAATAAAGAATCTTTCTAAAATAAGACTGGCGGAAGAAGGGGAAAAGGGGAAAAACGGCGGAAGAAACGGGGATTTGTATCTTACAATACATATAAGAGAAACCAAAAATTACAAAACAGAAGGCTTGAATATACTTAAAGATATTCAAATAGCGCCGGAGGTTGCTGTCTTAGGCGGGGAGATTACTGTATCTACTTTAATCGGGAATGTTTCTCTTAAAATTTCACCAAAAACAAGAAACGGACAGAAAATCAGACTTGCCGGATGCGGAATTAAGCAAAATAATAAAGTTGGTGATATGATAGTAACTGTAGAAATTCAGATTCCTCAGGATTTGACGGAAGAAGAATTAGATTTATACAGAAAACTCCGCCAGTTGAAAAACAGAGGAGTTGTATAGGAAAAGGAAAAAATATGGAAGCGGATATAAGAGAGGTGTTTTCATCAATTCAGGGTGAAGGACCTTATGTTGGATACAAACAATTGTTTGTAAGATTTTGCGGATGTAATTTAAAATGCAGATATTGTGATACGGATTTTAACACGGCTCACGCTGCAAAATATTCCGTCAAAGGTTTACAAAAGCTTGTTGAAATGAATCAGGATTGCCATTCAATCTCTCTTACCGGCGGCGAGCCGCTTTTGAACAATGAATTCTTAAAAGAATTTTTGCCTGAATGCAAGCTTCCTGTCTACCTTGAAACAAACGGAACTTTATATAGAGAACTTTCTGAAATCATCGATTATGTAACTTATGTTGCAGCAGACATAAAACTCCCGAGTTGTACAGGATTAAGACCTCTATGGGATTTACACGACAAGTTTTTTAAAATAGCCTCTCAAAAAGAGCTTTTTGCTAAAATGGTATTTAATGACAAAATTACAGATGATGAAATAAAAAAAGCCTGCGAGCTTTGTAAAAAATATGATATTGAACTTATTCTCCAGCCGGAAATGATTAAGGATAAACCTTCCGTTATATCAGAATTTATGGAGCAAGTTTTAAACAAAGCGCTTAATTATCATAATAAAGTAAGGCTTTTACCGCAGGTTCATAAATTTCTTGATGTTCAATAAATATTCAGGCTAAATACTCCAGAATTGCTCCGCCGATTTCCTCATTCGGGTCAAATCCCGCATTCTCCGGCGGATTTATGGAATTTCTGATAAGCATAGAAACTAATGGACCGAAAGCATCTGGAATTTTAGTTTTTCTGTAAATTCCGGCTAAATATGTCTGAATATTCGGGGATGTTGTCTGATTATATCGTGATAACTCCGGGTAAAGGGTTTCAACCCCTTGTTTACCTTCATCAAGCATTCTGTTTAAGATGTATAAATCTTCTACAACCTCATCCTCTGATTCAGGCTTTTGCAAAGACATTTTTATAACATCCAGATTGCTTCTTTCTGAAATCCTTTTCTCATCAAAAAGACAATAATTTCTGTATTGATTCGGATACGATACACTCATAACAGAATTATATTACAAAAAACAAGAAGATTAAAGCTCCCACTGCCAGAGCCGGAACATAAGGAAGATAATTTCTGTTTTCCGTGTTTTTTATTTTTTTCAGGATTGAAAAAGCAAGCGCAAGCCCTGTTATTGCAAATACTGCAAGTGTATAATAATTTTGCCATGTCTGAAAGATAACAAAAACAAGGGCAAACAAAACGCCTAGTATACAGGTAAGTTTATTGTTATTTTTATACTGGTTATAGAAAAATACAGGCAGTATAAATATCATAGAGGTTAAAAGTCCGAGCAGCAGTACAACAACTATATCCTGTCCGAATATTGCCCCTAAAGCACCGGCTACATAAGTATCAGCTTCCCCCATCGCCCTTGTATCGGCAAAAAGGTACCCCGTACGTGCAATTAATTCTAGAACCAAACCTCCGATTAAGATTCCGACCAATGAATATGCAAGTCCCATCCAGCCTGCTGATATCACATTAAAAATAATACCGCTTATACCCATAATAATCGCAATGTTGCAATCAACAAGCTGCTCTTTTAAATCGGTTCCTGTCATTATAATAAGACAGGAAATCCAAAATAGCGCAAACAGAGTTGTAATACTTATCCCGAATTTAATATACGCAAATGCAAAAAGAAGCATTGTAATAATTTCAACCATCGGATATTGAATACTTATTTTTTCTTTGCAGAAATAACATTTACCTCTAAGCAGAATATATGATAAAACCGGAATATTATGCCAGAAGAGAAGTTTGTTTCCGCACTTCGGGCATTTTGACGGCGGGAAAACTATACTTTCACCCGATAAACTTCTTAATATTACAACATTAAAAAAACTGCCGAAGCAAAGCCCCAATATACAAATCCAGAATAAAAAGTAATAAAATTTATCAATCATCTAAAACCTCTGTCGTATTATCGGCAATCATTCTGTATAATAGTGTAAATGCCTTTTTTAGCCTTCGCGATACCTGCATCTGGGTAAGGTTAAACTTTTTGGCAATTTCTTTCTGCGACAAATCATCATAATAATACGCTTTGACTAATATCTGCGAATCTTCCGGCAGTTTGTTTATCACGTCTCTGAGAACGATTTTACTGTCCTCCAGCTCGCGTATATCTTTATAATCTTCTTTTGCAAAAATTTCTTCAAATCCGAGATTGTCAGAATCATTTGTGTAGATGTCTTCTAAAGAAAGCGTCTTGCTTCTCCTGTCCACCTGCAGAGCATAATTAATCTCTTTTTGCGAAACTTGAAGCGCCTCTGCAACATCATCATCCGTAAGTTTGTTTAACTCGTCAAGAGTAAGAGTTTTTACAAAACTGTTAATACGGAAAGCGAGTTCCTGAATATGTCTGGGAACCCTTATCGTATTCATCTTATCTCTGAGAAAATGTTTCATTTCTCCTATGATATAGTAACCGGCAAATATTTTGAAATTATCATTAAGGTCTTCCGAGTACGTATCAATGGCTTTCAGAAGTCCTATGGCGCCTGCTTGAATCAAGTCATCTATCGGGTCATAAGAACGTCTGGCAATTGTTCGGGCAATCTTTCTTATTATCGGGAGCATTTGAGTAACAATTAAAGCCTTGGCTCTGGCTTTTTTATATTTATCAGAAACAGAGTGGTATTCATTAAGCCACCCGCTAATTTGTTCATAAGTTCTCTGCTCATTGTATTTTGAGTCAATCACTGCTCCACCTCAATATTATTTATGATAGCATAAGAGCTGTGTATTATCAATTTGATTAGAGATAAAATACCAGATTTATTAAGAAATCGGCAACCAGCATATAAACAGTGGACAGAACGGCAGCTTTTGTAGTGGATTCACCGACATCCTTTGCGCCGCCTCTGGTTTCGTAACCCTGGGTTGCGCACACCAGTGCAATCAGAACGCCGAAAATTATTCCTTTTAAAAGGCTTATATAAATATCTTTTGTGCTAAGCCAGAGCCATACAGAAGTTATGTATCTTGCAGGATGAAGGTGAATTGTCGCATGAGAAACTACCAAACCGCCCAGAATCCCGACAAGTTCGGCAATAAGAACGACCATCGGTACAGTAATTGCTGCTGCAAGGAGTCTCGGTGAAAAATAATATCCGACAGGATCGACTTTTAATGTTTTAATCGCATCAACCTGAGAAGTTACCTGCATATTTGCAATTTCTGCAGAAATTGCGGTTCCGGCTCTTGCGCCTATTGCAAGGGCAACAAAACCGGGAGCAATTTCTCTTATCATAACAACTGCAATTGAGCCGCCTACATAAGCTTCCGCTCCGGACATAAGAAACTGTTTGGAAACCTGTATTGCAATAACTGCAGCTGATACAAAAGCAATAACAAGAGAAATAAGAAGCGAATCATAGCTTATAGAGGCAGCCTGCGCTACAACGTGCTGCCATCTTGAGCGTCCGGTGATTAAATACTTAACGCTCGTATATAGATTCTGCATACATTTTCCGAAAAAACTAATCATATACAGGTGTACACCATTTCTTAAATTTATCGACTTTTCCTTTTACCACATCAAAGTATAATTCCTGAATCTGTTTTGTTACAGAGCCGATTTTCCCGTCATTTACCCCTCTATGGTCAATACTTTCAACATGAACGATTTGCGCGCCCGTTCCGCAGCAGAAAACTTCTTCAGCCGCATACAGTTCCGTTCTGTCTACAGTTCGTTCTCTAACCGGAATTCCAAGCTCTTGAGCGAGTTCTATTACTGTATTTCTTGTAACTCCTACCAGAATATCACTGGTTGTTTCAGGAGTCACAAGGACACCGTTAATTACAAGAAATATATTCATGCCGGAGCCTTCCGTCACCTTGCCTGATTCAGATAGAACTACGGCATCATCAAAACCGGCTTTATGCGCATCCGTCTTAATAAGAGAAGAGTTTGCGTAAGCTCCGCCTACCTTAGCTCTCGGAGGAATTGCGTTATCAGAAGTTCTTCTCCAATTTGAAACGCAGAGTTTTAAGCCTCGTGAATTGTCAAAATAATCCCCGAATGGTGTTGTAAAAATTAAAAAAGAATCCTCATTGTCAGTAAGCGTCGGAGCAATTGTTTCAGAAGATTTATACAAAGTCGGACGAATGTATACGTCGGTTTTGTACCCGTTTAATTTCAATAAATCTTTTGTAATATTTTCGTACTCTTTAATTGTATATGGACTTTTCATCCACATAACTTTAGCACTCTGCAAAAGCCTTTCATAATGCTCTTTTACTCTGAATGCGTATAATTGATTTTCATCTTTATTATAATAAGCTCTTATCCCTTCAAAAACGGAGGTTCCGTATAAAAAAGCGTGTGTTCTTACCGGCATGAGAGCCTTATCAGCTTCTATATACTCTCCGTTTAGAAAAATATGTTCAACCATTGCTCCTCCTGTTTTTATAATTGTACTACAATAACAGGCAGACTATTAAACTTGTAACATTTTGTAAATGACTGATTCCGTAAAAAAGCAATTTTTTATCTTTTCGTGTTTTTATATAAATACAAAGTGTGGAGGCATTTTATGTTTGAAGTTAACAACGGTGTAGCTAAAATAGATGGTGCAAAAGGGAAATATGATAACAAAACAAAAGATGATTCCGTAAGATACGGAAGAAATGCTGTTGAAAATTTGTACACATATATGGAACACCCTCTTGTTACAGATAAAATGACAACGGCTCCCATTCTGGATTTCGGAATAAATCCCGAGGCGGCTCAAAATAATATTGATAAACTTGATAAATTTTTAAAAGAAAATGATGAGTATTTAAAAGCGCTTCCGCCTCTTGAATTTGAATACCGTTATATGCAAAAACTTCCAAAAGGTCAGGTTGATAAAAAAGCTGTATTAGGTGCTGCTTACGAGGAAATGGGCGGAGTTAACGAGCTTTCGGTTAAAGAATTAGACAGCAGATTTGCACCTGATAATACATTCACTTCAAAAGCTCTGGATGTAAATAATGACGGTAAAGTTGATATTGCTGAATACGGTTCAAGCTTTCTGGCTGCCGATATGTTAAGTAAATCCGATACACCTAATCCGGCAAACATTGACGGAACAATAAATAAAAAAGGCTTTGATGCGGTGCTAGCCTACACACAAAAAAGCAAAGCAGAAGCTGCTGCCAAGCTTTATTCAAGTATTTATAACTCGTATAATTTAGCCGACGCAAAGAAAGATTTTAAAGCAGAATAAAAAAGACCGGATTAAAACCGGTCTTTTTTTTATTTATTAAGCTATTTCTTTTATCCAGCCTTCCGGAGCTTCAATTCTTCCCATCTGAATACCGGTTAAAGTATCATAAAGTTTTTGTGTAATCTCACCCGGCTTTTCCATTCCTGACGGGAACAGGATTGTTTCATCGTGGTTAACAACCTTTCCTACAGGAGAAAGAACTGCAGCAGTTCCGCAGAGTGCGCATTCTTTAAATTCTTTAACTTCACTGAACGTAATTTCTCTTTCTTCTGTTTTTAAGCCCAAATAATGTTCCGCAACATACATTAAAGAACGTCTTGTAATTGATGGCAGAATTGTTTTGGATTTTGGCGTAACAACCTTATTATCTTTTGTTACAAAAATTATATTAGCCCCGCCGGTTTCTTCAACCTTTGTTCTTGTAGCAGAATCAAGATACATGTTTTCGTTATAGCCTTGATTATGCGCATCTACTATTGCGTGAAGGCTCATTGCATAATTTAAACCGGCTTTAATATGTCCTGTCCCGTGAGGAGCAGCCCTGTCAAAATCCGGAACTCTTAATGTAATAGGTTTTGCACCGCCTTTAAAATAAGGTCCTACAGGAGAGGTGAATATTCTAAACTGAAATTCCGTTGCAGGCTTAACTCCCATAACAGGATTTATCCCGAACATATACGGTCTGATGTATAAAGAAGCCCCTGAACCATAAGGAGGAACATAATCTATATTTTTTCTTACTGTTTGAACTACAGCATCAACAAATCTGTCTTCCGGAAAAACTGCCATTTCAAGATAACTGCAGGAATCCGCCATTCTCTTTGCATTCAAATCCGGTCTAAAGCAGACTACATTTCCGTCAACAGTTCTATAGGCTTTCATTCCTTCAAAGCAGGTTTGAGCGTATTGTAAAACGCATGCACATTCGTTCATAACTATGTTTTCATCAGTAGTTAAACAACCTTCATCCCACTTGCCGTCTTTATAGTTTGATACATACCGGTAATCCGTTTTCATGTATCCGAAACCTAAATTAGCCCAGTCAATATCTTTAGTAACAACTGCTGTCATTATTTTCACCCTCCTTAATTCTTTTTTATAATTATATAACAAAATATTCAAACAGGATTTTTAATTTATAGTCTTAATATAGATGTTACAATAATATACTAACTGCTAAAAAGCAATTGACACTAGTATTTGTTAGCGGTAAATTAACTTAAAGTATGAAGAATAAAGGCATTATACTTACACTTATATTTCTCGGCTCTTTGTTCTACTTCTTTGCAAATTTCCAGAGAATAGCAATTCCGGGAGCAGTATTTGATGTACTGCAGCATGAGCTTTCCGTAAGCGCTCCGTATATAACCGCTTTCGGAGCAATTTTCATGTACGTATACGCTTTCAGCCAGTTAATTAATGGTGTTCTGGTAGACAGATACGGGGGCTTAAGAGTAATGATGGCGGGCGGTGTGGTTTTAGCGCTCGGCTGCCTTTTATTTCCGCTTACTTCGAACCTTGCAATAATGTACATTTCACGTGCTTTAATGGGGGTTGGCGGAAGCATGTTCTACCTGAGTTTAATAAGAGAGCTTAAAGACTGTTTTTCTGACAAAAACTTCGGAATTGCAATATCTGTAATGCTCTGTATCGGATATTCAGGCGGAATAGCAGCAAACGCTCCGTTTGTTTACGCTATGCAGTACATAAACTGGAGAGAAATTCTTCTAATCCTTGCCGGAGTTGTTATTGCGTCTGTTATTATTTTCGCTCTGCTTTGCGCAAAAATAAAGTTTCCGGAGATTAACAAAAACGTAAAGCTGAGAACTCTGCCGTTCAGGCTTGTTCTGCACAAAAAACATAACAGAAACCTTTTCAGTTTTGCCTGCTGCAATTTTGGAATATCGTACGCAATCCAGGCTATTTTAGGTAAAAAATTTCTGGAAGATTTCTGCCTGATGTCATCTTCTAAAGCCGCAATGGTACTTTCAGGCATGGCTGTAATTGCGGCAGTTTTCAACATTGTAAACGCTTCTTTCTGCAAAATGTGCCATAACCATAGAGTAATATTTTTGAAAAACGCATCGGTCATAACGTTTGTATCACTGCTGCTGATATGTTTATTTCTAATTTTAAATATACGAACAGACGCTATTGCAGTAATTTTCTGCATTTTGGCAGCTAATGCCAGCCTTACGTCGCTTCTTGTACCTGTTCTGCATCTTACTAACAGAAAAATGGTATCAGGAACTGCCGTAAGTATTATGAACTTCGGCTTCTTTATGATGGTCGGGATTTTAGGTACTGCAGCAGGTTTTTTACTCAATGTTTTTGCACCGCAAAAAACCGGAAATGTCCTTGTATATTCCAATAAATCCTATCTGCTGGTGTTCGGGATGTTCTTTCTTATAAGTGTTTTTGAGATGTACAAGGCAATGAAACTCTCTAATAAATATTAGAAGTTAAAGTAGCTAGATATATAGTGGTTAAAGGGATTCTTCACCCCTGAATTACTGTCGGGTTCAGAATGACGGCAGACTTGTAATTTAATCTAATCAATTATTCAGCCCCTCTCCCTAACCCTCTCCCCCAAGGGGCGAGGGAACACGCGCTGTCGTTCGATTATTTCCCCCATCCCTAATCCTCCCCGCTGGTACGGAAACACGCGCTGTCGTTCGATTAGCACCTTCTCCTCTTCCCTTGTGGAAGAATGGGTTTGCGGACGAACGACACGAACGAGAGAGCGGCTTGTTAAGTATTTGTCGGGCTGAAGCCCGACAAATACTATGTTTTATTGTCTGTAAAATTGTCGAGGAGTGAATCTGTTTGGGCTTTTAAATCCGTAAGAGTTGAATTGTTATAAAGCACAAAATCCGATTTCCGGATTTTATCCTCTTCCGGAGCTTGTGAGTTAATCCTTTTTATTGCCTCATCTTCCGTTAAGCTATTCCGATTCATCAACCGCACAAGCCTTGTATTTTCATCTGCCGAGACAAATATGATTTTATCGAAAAGCTTGTCAAACCCCGTTTCAAAAAGCAGAGGAACTGATATAAATACAACAGGAATATCCAGCGCAAAAATTTTCAAAATCTCTTCTTTTACCTTGGGATGAATCATTTCTTCAAGCTTCTTTTTTAAATCAGGGTTAGAAAATACAAGCTCTCCGAGCTTTTGCCGGTCAATTTTTCCGCCGGTAAAAACATCATAGCCGTAGAAATTCTTCACATTATCAAGAATTTTGTGGGCAATTTTATCCGTATCATAGACCGGATATTTTTCGGAAATTATTCTTTCAACCTGAGACTTTCCGGAGGCTATATTACCCGTTATTGCAACTTTGAGCATATTCCCTCTTAATCTTTGCAATATAGTTTTTAAGTTCCTTAACCTGTTTTGGTTTTAAAAGCTTTACCTGCCCTCTTTTCATTCCTTCAAGAGTAATTGTTGCGTGCTGAACTCTCTTCAGGCTTTCGACTTCAAAACCAAGCTTTGCAAACATTTTTCTTATCTGGCGGTTAATTCCCTGATACAGAGTAACCTGAATAGCAGAAGAATTATTGCCGATTTCAACCGGCATTGTCTCGGCGTAAGCTGTTTTCTTTTCTCCTGTATCAGTCTCTATTTCAATACCATTATACATTTTTTCCGCATCAGCAGGCGTAAATTTGCCGTTTATATGTACCAGATAAATTTTCGGAACTTTTATCGACGGATGCGTCATATCGTTAATAAGTTCTCCGTCATTTGTAAGGATAATAAGTCCCGTTGAGTCCTTATCCAGTCTCCCGACCGGCTTTAAATGAGCTAGTTCGGGCGGAATAATATCATAAATAGTTTTTCTGTTTTTTTCATCATCAGATGTTGTAATATATCCTGCGGGTTTAAAGAACTTGTAATATTCAAGATTTTGCGGGCGTACAAGCTTATTGTCCACATAAACCTTATCTTTTTCTCTTACGTGGAATCCCAGCTCTTCAATTATCTTATCATTAACCCGTACTCTTCCTTCCAGAATAAGTTCATCCGCTTTTCTTCTGGAACAGAGTCCGGTTGATGCTATGTATTTGTTTAGACGGGGCATGATAAACCCTTTTCAAACGCATTTTTAATAACTTCCGGCATTCTTCTATGCAGTCTGCCGTCGTTATGAACCGCTACAACTTCAAATTCCGCCTGCAAAAATAATTTGCCGCTCTCTTTATTCCTGATTGTCTGCTCAAATACTATTGTAACAGGTGTAAGCTTTTTTACCTCTGTCTCAACAATAACAATATCGTTGAGTTTTCCTGAGGCTTTATACCTGATATTCATATTTGTAACAGGTAAAACAATATCCTGTTTCTCTAAATCCAGCATATTAAGCCCCATTGATTCACATAGATCAACCCGACCCATCTCAAGCCATCTTAAATATGACCCGTGCCAGACAATTCCGAATGAATCGGTATCAGAATAATAAACTTTTTGTTCAAATGTATGTTTCATAAGATTATTCTACCATGATATAATTGATAATGTAAGGAGGGCAATATGAAATTTTTGCATACAATGATAAGGGTTAAAAATATAGAAGAATCTTTGAAGTTTTATACAGAAGTTCTTAATATGAAATTTGACCATAAAAAAAGGCTTGACGACTGCTGGCTTTATTTTTTGACAGATGAATCAGGTGTTTGCCAGATAGAATTAACATACAACGATGAAACACCTGAAAACGGTTATAATATAGGAAGCGGCTTCGGACATTTTGCTTTTGAAGTCGAATCTCTGGAGAATTTTACGCAAAAAATTGAGAAACTCGGATATAAATATCTTTATGAGCCGTTTGATTTAACCGGCAAAGGCTCAAAAATTGCTTTCATGAAAGATCCTGACGGATATGAAATTGAATTGATTGAAAAAGTTCAATGGTAGTGAGGGGGGGTAAATATAAATATAACAAATTAACTGTCATTCTTTCATATTTATTAAGCAATAAAAATATAAACATAATCTTATTAAATCTTAAAAGGGCTGTATGCAAACAAAAACAGTCCTTTTATTTTGTAATATTTCTTAACAGAAACGCAATTTTTTAATAAAAATTGACTTTATATATATGTATGGTTAAAAAAATAAGGTAGATAGGAGGTTACTATGAACATTGCGTTGAGAAAACTTGCTCTTTTGGAAAAGAATTTGATTCAAAGAGAAGAGGCTGCCAGACTTGAAGGTTATATGACTTCACCTTCGGATTGTGCTTTCAGAAAACAAATTACTGAACTTATGGAAAAAGTAAGAGTTCTTTAATCAGTTTGTTTTTTTTATTGAAGCCAGATTAACAAGCTCTCTGAAGTCAGAATTTCTTGCAAAAAGTTGGTCAAACGCTGCGATATCTACTATCTCAGCGTTTTTCATATATACAATCTTATCCGCAAATTTTATTGTAGAAAGCCGGTGCGCAATTGCAATTATTGTTTTTTGCCCCTTTAAATCTTTAAGTACGCTGCAGATTTCATCTTCGGTTTTTAAATCCAGAGAGGAAGTAGCTTCATCCAGTATAAGTATATCCGGATCCTGGTACAAGGCTCTTGCTATTGCTAAGCGCTGCTTCTGTCCGTGCGAAAATCCTGATGAGTCAACAAACGGGTTTGAATCGATTCCGTTCTTCAAATTTTGCTCTATAAAATCATACAGCTGCGCCTTTTTCAAAGCCTCCACTACAGCTGCATCATCCTGTTTTGGAGAGCCGAAAGTTACATTATCTTTTATTGTTCCGTTTATTACAGTAAACTCCTGCGGGATATAGCCGATTCTCAGCGGCTTGGAAACTTTTTTGCCGTCAACAAGTATTTCTCCGGCTTGAGGAATAAGAAGTCCGGATATAATGTCTGCCAGTGTAGTTTTCCCTGCACCTGAAAGTCCTGCAATACCTATAAATTCGCCTTTTTTAATTTCTAAATTTATATCTTTAAGCACCGGCGAACCTTTTTCATATTCAAAATTAATATTTTTCAGTTCGATTTTTTCATTGAGCTTACAAAACTCTTTATATTCAGGCTCTTTGACCTTAGAAATCTCAAACTTATCACACAGTGACAAAAATTCATCTACCAGCGGCAACACTGAACTTATTCCGTTTAAATTAACCTGAATCCTTGATATTGTCGGAGAAAGTCTGAATATTGCAGAAACTATAACCGCAAAAGATGCAACAAGTTTGTCCGGCTCCGAGAAATTTTCGATTGAAATAATTGCCAATAGTATGAACAAAAGAAGAATAATAAAAGGTTCAGTAATATATGGCGGAATGGTGTTTAAAAACAGAGTTTCCTGCCCGAATTTGAAAAAATTGTAAATAGCCGATTTATAATTATCAAAAAAGAACTTCTCATTATCCGAAACCTTCACGCTTTTTATGTTTAGAATAACTTCTTTGCCTCTTTGATTAAATAATGCAGATGCGCTGCTGATTTTTTTTGATATTGCTTCAAGCTTGGGTTTAAATATACGATTTTGAATTCCTATAAGCAATGCGGCAAAAAATAAAGTGATAATCGTTGCAAGCGGAAATTTGATTATAAGAAAAATTGAAATAAGTGTAAATATAAAAATATTAACATTAAGATTTAACAGTCTTAATATATAGTTGCTTATCACATTTGGAATAAGAAGCCCCATAATCGTTTCTTTTCTCGATAGAGGAATCTTTGAGGTTATTTGATATGAAGAAGAGAGAAAATATTTCATAAACGCTAAATTAACTTCTGCTTCGACATTTTTTGTAAATTTAGATTGCAGGTACGAATAAAAAATCATGAATGCGTTTTTTAAAAGGAAGAGCAGTATAATGCCGATTCCGATTACCAACGGCGAACTTATCCAATTAGATGAAGGCTCTTTTGCAAGCAGTTTCATTATAAACGGGTATGTTAACGCTACTCCGAATAATTCCAGTATTCCTACAAGAAACGAAAGGCAGGAATATCTGTAAAAAGACTTTTTGTTATTCTTAAAGTATTTAAAAAAAGTTCTGAATCTTCTCACACTAAAATATTACATTAAAAAAAAATTAATTTCACGGAAAGGTTAGATTTGTATGGTATAATTTTATTAAAGGTTAGAAGGAGGGAAAATGGCTAATCCAATTTTAAATGAAAGATTTGCAGAGCAGGAGAGAGTTTTGCAGGGTGAGCCGATGACTGTTAACGGCACAATTCAAATTACTGCATTTTTAGGAATACTCCTGATTGCAGCCGCAGCTTTTGTATGGTCTCGTTTTACACTAGGTTATACAGATATAGCAATGAAGCTTACAAGCGGCGGTGCTATTGTAGGTTTTATACTCGCATTGGTTATTGCTTTTACAAGAACCAAGTATTTAATTCCTGTATATGCAGCGTGTCAAGGGCTTTGCCTTGGCGGGATTTCTGCTATATTTGAGCAGTCTTATCCGGGAATTGTAGCACAAGCAGTTGTTGGAACATTCGCGGCATTATTTTCTATGCTTGCTTTGTATAAGATGAATGTTATAAGGTGTACAGATAAATTCAGAAGCGTTATTTTTATTGCTACAGCTTCTATAATGGTTATTTATCTGGTTAATTATATTGGAGGCTTCTTCCACTTTGCAGTGCCGGTAATTAATTCTTCTTCATTGCTTGGTATAGGTTTCAGTGTGCTTGTTGTAATTATAGCCGCTCTGAATCTTATTGTTGATTTTGATTTTATTGAACGCGGAGCGCAGAATTATCTTCCTAAAGACATGGAATGGTATGGTGCTTTCGGGCTTATGGTTACTCTTGTATGGCTGTATCTGGAAATATTAAGGCTGCTTGCAAAACTGCAGGATAGAAGATAGATTTTTTTACAAGCTTCTTTTATAATAAAAGAAGCTTGTTTTTTAAGGAGGGTAAAAGTGGCGGAAGTTATATCTTTTATATTAGGTGCGCTAATTGCCGGTGTGATTGTTTATATAATTTATTCGAAGAAAATACATTCATTAAAAGAAGAATTAATAACATTGAATGCTAAATCAAAATCAACGGAAGAGCTACAGGAGATTATCAAGAGGGATTTTGTGCAGCTTGCTAATGAAACAATAAAAAACGAGCAGGAGGATTTGAGAAAACAAAACCGCGAAACATTAGAAGAAAAGATACTTCCTTTGACAAAAGAATTAGGCGAATTTAAAGCAAAAGTAGAAAAGTTCAATCTTTCGGGAGTTGAAAATACGACAAAAATTGTTGAGCAAATAGGAAATTTAGAAAAGAATAATAAGATTATTGAACAGGAAGCAAAGAATCTTGTTGAAGCTTTGACTAAAAACCAGAATGTAAAAGGTTCTTACGGAGAAAATCTGCTGGATACAATTCTCCAATCATGCGGTATGGTAGAGGGGATTCATTATTCAAAACAGATGGTTATGACATCAGCAAATCTTAAGGATAATGAAGAGCATATTATAAGACCTGACGTTGTTATAAATCTTCCAAACAACCACCATCTTATAATAGATTCAAAAGTAACCCTCACAAGCTATCTTGATTATATTAAGGATGAGACAAAGCTCAAGGAATTCAAGTCAGAAGTTAAAAAGAGAATTACCGATCTGGCGAATAAAAACTATCAAAATGCGGGAGATCTTTCCCAGCCGGATTTTGTTCTTATGTACATGCCGGTTGAAACTTCTGTCAACCTTCTCTATGAAGATTCTGATTTAATAAACAGTGCTTATAAAGCCAATATAATTATAGTCGGAACATCATCTCTGCTTGCAACAATAAGACTCGTAAATCAGCTTATGGCGCAGCAAAAGCAGAAAGAAAGTATCAGCCAGATAGTGAATGCCGGTACTAACTTGTATGAAACATTTGTGCAGTTCTGTGAGGATTTAATCGATGTACAGAAGCGTTTTGATGATGTTAATAAAAAGCTGAATACGACAATTAACAGGTTCCGACGCGGCAACAAAAATAAGCCGAGCCTGTTTTCTCAGGTAGAAGCTCTTAAAGATTTTGGAATAAGCACTAATAAAGAAATACCTGAGAAGTTATTAATTGAATCTGAGGATGAAGAAAGTTTGGAAGGTGTATTTGCAAATGGCTAAAATTCTTGTGGTTGATGATGATATTGCTATTAATGAACTTATAAAAGTAAATCTGGAGCTTCAGGGCTATACTGTAGTTCAGGCATATAACGGAGTGGAAGGTTTTGCAAAAGCCAAACAGGAAGAGCCGGCTTTGATTATTCTTGATGTTATGATGCCTGATGTTGACGGATACACTATGGCGCAGAGAGTTCGTCAGTGCCCGGAGATATCTGAAACTCCTATCATTATGCTTACAGCACTTTCGGAATTAAACAACAAAGTGGAAGGTTTTAATATAGGTGTGGATGATTATCTTACAAAACCGTTTGAGATTGATGAATTAATTGTAAGAGTGCGCGCGCTTTTGAAGAGAACCAATCAGATTCCAAAATCGTCAGCAGTACGCGAACTTCTGACTTACAAAGAAATCACACTGCTTCCTGAAACATACAGTGTAAAAATTAATGAAAAAATCCAGAAACTAACTCCTATAGAATATGATATATTCAACCTTTTGTTCCAGAATCACGGAAACATGGTCTCAGGAGCCAGACTTCTTAAAGAAATCTGGGGATACGACCCTGACGATAACGTCGAAACAATCAGAGTTCATATACGTCATTTAAGAAGTAAAATAGACAAAATTTCAGATGGCAAAAAATATATTGAAACTATTTACGGCGGCGGATACAAATTAAACATTTGATATTAAGTTTTGTAAAAAAATACTGAAACATTGAAATTCTCAACAGTTTATAGACTTTTTAATTATACGAGGAGATGGCGGTATAAAAAGATATAAACAGGAGAGATCTATGTTGGATTCTTATTACAAGCTTAAGGTTCCGGCAGATTTAGCAGCACACTATCGAGTTACAAATGTAATCAGTATGGCTGCGGAATGGAACAAGGATTTTCGTTCGGATTTGGTAATAGAAAGAGATGCTGCCGGATGTGTATCCAAAGTTAAATACTTTACTCCGGACAGAGAACTTGCCAGAGTTGTCTGTTATAAAGGCAGTGATATTTCTCAAATCAATTATTATAGAAATAAAGTTCTGTATGCTTCAGAAGAATATAAAGAAGGGCATGTTTGTCTAAAAACAATATACAGACAAAATAGAGAGATTGCATACAGATATGAGTATGAATACGATAAAAAAGGCAGGATAATAAGCATTAGCAAAAAAGTCGGCAGTAGAGACATTCTGGCTGTATACAAATATGATGATTTTGGAAGAATTATAAGGCGAAAACTCTATCTAAACAGCGAAAAGGTACTGGAACAGCAGTTCGAGTATGATATTTTGGACAGAATCACTGCATATACTGATGATAATATGCGTATAGTCGTTAAAAAATTCAATAAAAAAAATGAGTTGATATCTTACGTAATAACTGATAAAATAGGTAATGATATAAGAATAGAAAATGATTTTATCGGCGAAAATTACAGGTACAGCCAAGTTACAATCAACGGGTACAGCTCAACGATAAAAGACATACGTTATATGGATAATGTTATGCTAAAGAAACCGTATACAAGTGAAGATGATCTGGATTTAATAATTGCAAACCTTTTAGGATGTAGTGCACAACCTGAAACAATGCTTGAAAAATCACCTGAAAAAATCTTTAATAACATTGAACTACGAGCACTTCCGATATCAATAAGAAAGCGGATTCTGTATAACAAAACCGTATCAAAAGTTTCCTGATCAATCAAAATAAAATGCTGTCAGCAAGGCAGCATTTTTTATTTTACAAAACGAAAAAAATATAGTATAATAATCTGGTAATAAGGTTATCAGGAGGTTTTTATGAAGGAAGAGTTCACAACAAATTCAAGACGCTGGTATGACAAGGATCCTGTTTTGTCTTCTGCCATGAAAACACTTGAGGAATCTGATGATGAAACCCAGATTAAGGTTGCTCTTAACCTCATTAAAATTATTACTGAGCATCATCTTTCAAATACTGAATACGAATCTGTCGAGGATATTGTGTCAGCTGCAGAAGATGTTATGGATGAATCTAAGCATGGCAGATGGTACGATTTAGACGGAACTTTAAGAACTGCAATCAGTCTTCTGCAGAATTGTCCTGATTCTACAAGAGGTATTATTGCCAAGGAAATGGCTAAAAACGTTATTGACATTATCAAAAAAGAAGAAGATGTTGATGATGTTGAAATAGAAGTTCCGGAAGAATAGCAAATTTTATTTTCAGACGGTTTTTATTATATAAAATTAAAAGTGAGGTTTTGTATGATAAAGATTAAACCGTCGGTTTTTCCTGCAATGAAAAAAGTTAATAAGCAGCCGATACAAAAAGAAATTCAAAAAGATTTGGAAAAAACTTCTAAGATTAAACTGGATATCTCCGGAGAAGAAGAGGGATATTTTATAGTTAACGGAAAAGTTGTTAATATTATTTTTCCTAGATAGATTAGTCTATATCAATAGGACTTCTCTGGATTAAGTCAATTGCTTCTCTGGCTGTAAATACGATTTCTTCCGGAATATTTGATATTGTGCAGAATTGTCTTAAGACATCCACTACACGCTTAAAGCTTCTTACAATATCACCTTCACCCATATCGACTTCATCTACAATACTTTCCCACTCGGAGCCGTTTACCCACATTTCAATAAGCGGAGAATAGAAACCGTTTATGTACATAGGATCTTCAACATCGTGATTCTTCTGCTTTTTGTCCAGTTCTCGTCTTATATCTTTGATTTTATTTAATTTTTTACGAACATTAGGGGAAAGAGGAAGCTGGGAATACAAATCAGCCCTCATATCTTCTGTTGTTATTGCGCAGACAACACTTGCAAGCTCTGCCGGCGTAAGTCCTTCAAGAACACCGGAGAAAATTATTCTTGCTAAAAAGAGTTCATTTTCTGATCTTAATTGTGAAATTGTAACACCCTCTTCTGTCGGATAATCGTCTTTAATGTATCCGTAATCCATCAATACAGCCCTGTGAGATAAAAATTTGTTCCAGAAAATATCTTTTTGTTTTTCAATTTCTTTGTTTAAAGCTTTTTCTTTAGCCTGATATCTTCCAAGCACATCCAGAATTTTCATATGCTTTTTAAAGAGCTTGCAGGTATCACACTCATAAGAGTGCATTCTCTGGAGCATTAATTTTGTCTGACGTCCGAACTCTGCAGCTTCTTCACTCAACGGACGATTTTTCTTTTTCTCCTGTTTTTGTATTGTTTTAAAAACGCGCCTGTTTTGAACGTATATTTCTCTTATTTTATTGTATTCCATCAAATCTTCATTAGTTTTATGGCAATAACATTCAAAAGAATTGCACTCATCTATTTTCGAGTCATACTCGGCTTTAAGTGCAAGAAAAGGTTCGATTCTTGTATTGGAAGAAAAATATCCGAAACTTTTAAGTACGAGTTCTTTAGCCTCCTCAAGCGAAAATCTTTGAAGCAGGTTTAATACCATTGAATAACTAGGTGAAAATTTGCTTTCAAGCGGGTTTGCATCACTTAACACAAGTTCTGCAACCTCCTCCGGCGTCTGGAACGGTGTTCCTACAATAACAACGTATCCAATTTCATCCATTCCGCGTCTGCCTGCACGACCAGACATCTGCAGAAATTCACTCGGAGTAAGAGTACGGTGTCCCGTATCCGTACGTTTGCTTATTGAACTTATGACAGTAGAACGCGCCGGCATGTTGATTCCGGCAGCGAGGGTTTCAGTTGCAAAAACAACTTTTATTAACCCTTTCTGGAATAATTTTTCCACAAGAACCTTCCACCCTGGAAGAAGTCCGGCATGGTGTGAGGCAACCCCGAGAAGCAGATATTCTATGTGTTTATTTCTGTACAAATACGGATTTTCTGCAATGTATTCGTCAATAATTTTTCTGATTTCTTCTTGCTCCTCTCTTGTTACAAGACAAAGCGAAGCGCAATTTTCCATCTGTTCATCGCATTTTTTTCTTGAAAAAGTGAAATAAATAGCAGGAAGCATATTTTTTTCGTGCAGATTTCTTACAACATCCTTAACCGTATTTTTCTTTTGGACGGCTTTACCTCGCTGGAAAACTTTTTTTTCAGGTTTTATTTTTTTATTCAAAGTTCCGTTTGGCGTTAAAAGCGGTAATAGAGTATTAGGCTGGGATGAGTCAAAATAATAGAATCTCAAAGGAACCGGACGGAAGTCTGTATTTACGAGTTCTGTTCTTGAATGGACTGTATTTATCCATTCCGTAAGTTTATCAGCGTTTGCAACAGTTGCAGACAGTGCAATAATCTGAACATTTGTAGGGCAGTAGATTATACTTTCTTCCCAGACAGTTCCGCGCTGCTCGTCATTCATGTAGTGAACTTCATCCAGAATAACATAGCGAACATCCTTTAAGTTGTCTGTAACAGAGCCGAAGTTTGTCCCGTAGAGCATGTTTCTGAAAACTTCGGTTGTCATAACGACTATTTGCGCCCCTCTGTTAATAGAGGTATCTCCGGTCAAAAGCCCGACTTTTTCCTGTCCGTATTTTTCGGAAAAATCACTGTATTTCTGGTTTGAAAGAGCCTTGAGAGGTGTTGTATAAAAAACCTTCTCGCCTTTTTCAAGCGCGCAATGAATTGCATGCTGGGCAATAACTGTTTTTCCTGCACCGGTAGGCGCGCATACAACTACGCTTTTCCCCTCGGATATATATTTACACGCTTCTTTTTGAAAATCGTCCAGTTCAAAAGGAAATTCATACATAAAATAAATAAAACCTCTATTACCTATTCTACGCTTAATTGTAACATAAATATTTCCGGATTGCTTGACAGTATAAGCTGATATTTTAGAGTTTTAACTTCTCAAAAACTTCAGAACTTTTTCAAGTTTTTCATCAAGAGGAATTTCAAAAGTCATCATCTCTCCGTCAAAAGGATGCGGGAATGAGAGTTTGTATGATTCAAGAGCCTGCTCTTCTGTTTTTATTTTCATTTTCCCGAATCCGTAAAGGGTATCGTTGTATACAGGATGTCCGAGACTTGAGAGGTGCACCCTGATTTGATGCGTCCTGCCTGTTATTAACTGAACTTCAATTAATGTTGCATCTTTAAATCTTTCAAGTACTTTTACTATAGATACGCTTTCTTTGCCTCCTGCAGACACACACATTTTCTGCGGCTGGGAAGGGTTTCTCATAATAGGTTTATTTATTGTAAACTGCTCTTCTTCTATAATACCCTTCACTAGCGCAAGATATTTTTTTATGGTTTTGCCTTCTTTCATAGCATTAACTAAATATTCATGAGATTCATTATTTTTTGCAACCATTAAAAGCCCGGAGGTATTTCTATCCAGCCGGTGCAGAATTCCGCGCCTGTACTCCCCGTTAATATCTGACAGATTTTCGCCGTATTTATACAAAAGCGCATTCACAAGAGTTCCGGATTTTTCTGCTGTCGTAGGATGTGTAAGCATTCCCGAAGGTTTGTTTACAACAAGCAAATTTTCATCTTCCCAAACTATATTTAGCGGAATATTCTCAGGCAAGATTTTATCTTCTTCTGACGGCTCAAATTGAACAATATCACCTTCTTTTAATATATATGAAGGTTTTACATGTTTGCCATTTACAAGGACAGCCCCTCTTTTTATTTCAGCCTGAATTTTCGAACGCGAAAGACCGCCGCTTCCGGAATCATCTGTATATGAAGCCAGAAAAGTGTCAATTCTTATATCTGCTGTAAATTCATCTGCAACAAGTTTCATTATTTTTCTTAAAATTATGTTTTACAATAATTACAACTATAGCAAAAACACTTACATTTATAAAAATATCAGAAATATTAAATACAGGGAAATTGATAAAATTCAGTTTAAAGAAATCTCTTACATAGCCTAAAGTTATTCTTTCAAGCATATTACAAAAGATTCCGGAAATCAGTAAAGATACCCAGAATAAAGCCATTACAGACGCTTTTTTCAAGTGTTTAAAGGTATAAAACAGGATTCCGAGAATTGCAGCTATAGAAAATATTATCAAAAATAATCTTGCATCCTGCAGTATACTGAAAGCTGCCCCTGTATTTTTCACGTATACGAAATCGACAACAGGGTTATCCGGCACAAAAGCAAGACTCTTAAGCGTTTCATTAGAAAGAATAAGGTCAAACACCGTAAAAAAGACGACAGAGAGCAAAAAATAAATAATTTTACCTGTCTTTGACATTTATCTCCTTGCTGTTGTTCGGAACAACATTTACACGTACTATTTTATACCCGAAGCCGGTAAGGCTTAGTTGTATACTTAAATCATTAATATCAGCTTTTGTTAAACCTATTGAAGCTACGACGTATTCGTTTACGTTATCACTATTTGAAATAAATATTCTTTCCAAAATATTATCGTCAGGAAGTTTTCTGAATACTTCTTTCGGCTGGTTTTGAGGATATTCCACCTTATCACTTGCAATAGATGCTATAGCAATCACATTTTCAGGCGGCGTAAATTCCAATGAAGCTGTATATTCTTTACCAGCCTCAATTTCCTGCGGCGCCGTTAATTTTATATCCAAATCTTTTGCAGCACCGTAAAGAAGAGAGGTTGTCTCTGATATTACTTTATCTGATGCGACTTTCCAATCACCGTCGGATTTTTTCAGGTAATAAACACTATCAGCCTCACTCATCATAACACCGTCGAGTTTTGCAGGCGCCGGAAGTTCAGCAAAAGAGGTCTCCGTTACAGTAACCGTTGCTTTATCATTTTGAATATCAATATCTTTTATGGTTATTCCGTATTCTATATTGTTATATGTCTGCCAGACATCACGTACAAGATTAGAATAAGTTTCCAGATTAAAACCGTCTGAATTTACATAATTTTTATCATAAGTTGCAATGAACTTATCAAAATTTGTTCTATTTGCATACCTGACCTGAGAATTTAACAGAGATTTTATTTCTCTTGTATCATTATTGAATATACCGAGTTTAAAGAGCTTAAATCCATCTCCTGCAAATGCAGCCGGTGACATACATATAATTAATAATAAGCTTAACAATCTTTTCTTCATAGTCTAAATTATACTCTAAAATTGCAAAAACTTGAATAATACAAACATACGACTTACTTTTTTATACAAAATATGATATAATAGCATTCAGGAATTAGTAGGAGCCGGCATGCCAAATATTGACTTAGACAATGAATTTTTGGAGTTGTTCTATAATATAACCAATTCTAAACCGCCAAAAGATTTGACATTAATAGATTTAAAAAAACAACTTATTACAATTGTAGATACATTAAAAGAACTCAATGAAAATGCCAAAAAGCCTATATATAGCAGGGCTATAAGTCCGTTTCCGCCGGAAGAAGAGGAAGAGAAAAATGGTCCTGCAATTCTTGTTGTTGACGATCTGGGGGTAATCACTTACCAGCTGAGAGTCCTTTTATCCCAGTTTGATTATGATGTTGACTGTTCGCAGGAAATCTATGATGCTGTCAACAAATACAAAAAACGCAAATATAATTATATTGTCATGGATTTATTTATCCCGACAGAAAGAGAAGGCTTTATATTATTGACCGAACTAAAAAAAATGGCAGCGGCTGCAGGAGCAAATACGGTAGTTGGAGTTATAACCGCATCTCCGAGAAGGGAAACAGAGGCTCAGTGCAAAGCAAGAGGTGCTGATTTCTTTCTTGAAAAAAGCAGCGATTGGCAGAATACATTAGTTGGAATTATGAAAAAATATATTGATGCAGACAAAGGCGAATCTTCTGATGAGGATGAATTCTAAACAATGGAACAGAAGTCTTTATTTTCAGTCATTTCTCCAATTATGGTAGGTCCATCAAGTTCTCATACAGCAGGCGCAGTCCGATTAGGTTTGATGGCAAGAAATATTTACAAAAATGAATTTTCTAAAGTAAAATTTGTTCTTTATAATTCATTTGCAACAACAGGATTCGGGCATGGAACTGATAAAGGTCTTTTAGCAGGCGTGCTTGGAAACAGTGTTGATGATACAGCTATTAAAAATATTTTTGACAATGTTAAAAACATAGACTACTCCTATGAGTATACAGAAGACATTTCCCGACACCCGAACTCTGTAGATATTACATTTGATGATAAAATGACAATCTCAGGAGATTCTATCGGGGCGGGAGAAATAAGAATTAATTCTATTAACGGTTTCTCAGTCAATATTGACGGAACCTATGACACTCTGCTTTTAATGTATAAGGATCGTCCGGGCATGATTTCTGCCGTAAGCGACATAATACAGAAGCAAAAAGTTAATATTGCGTCGCTTCATTGCGACAGAGATTCCAAAGGCGGAGTTGCCTCAATGTATTTAGCACTGGACATTCCTGTAGGCGATGACGTAGTAGAAAAAGTTAAAGAAATAAATGATGTATTTTTTGTAACAAATATCAGGAAACTTAAGTAATGACAATATTATCATTTTCGGAACTTATACAAAAATGTACAGATGAAAATAAAACAATTTATGAAATTGCCCAGAATGAAGAAGCAATTCTTTCCGGTGACGCCGTAGATGTTATCAGGTTAAGAGTCCTTGAAGATTTGATTGCAATGAAAGAAGCCGTAAAAAACGGACTAAACTCGCGTGAAAAAGCAATAAGCGGCTGGTGCGGCGATGATTGCGCAAAACTTATTGAAAAGTTTTCCGGGAAACCGGCTTTATTTGGCAAGATTTTTGAAAAGATAACAACTTATACACTTGCTACTGCCGAAGAAAATTTGAGAATGGGAAGAATTGTTGCCTGCCCGACAGCAGGCTCCTGCGGCATTGTTCCCTCTGTAATAATTGCAGTTGCAGAAGAGAAAAAAATTACTGAATCAGAACAGATTAACGGGCTGCTGGCTGCCGGAATAATAGGGCTTATCGTTTCCAATAAAGTCCAGCTTGCAGGAGCGGTTGCCGGCTGTCAGGCAGAATGCGGGGTTGCTTCAGCCATGGCGGCAGGAGGCTTGGTACAAATGCTGGGAGGAGATAACAGAGAAATCATTAACGCATCTGCTCTGGCATTAAAAAATATACTTGGCTTGACTTGCGATCCTGTATGCGGTCTGGTAGAAGTTCCGTGCATAAAGCGAAATGCTTTTCTTGCAATACATGCGGTTACAGCTGCCGAACTTGCATTGTGCGGGGTAGAAAGCAAAATTCCTATTGATGAAATTGTTGATACTCTTAAAATAACAGGGCAGCTTATGTCACCGCTATTAAAAGAAACTTCCCTGGGCGGACTGGCTAAAACCAAAACCGCTCTTGAGCTTGAGAAAAAATTACACGCACAAAAACCTCTGCAGAATTAGTAATTTTATATTATCTGCTATAAGTTAAAGATAAAAAAAACCACCCGGTGTGTGTCTCGAGTGGGTTTTGTTTTCTGCATCCTAATGGTCTTTTTAGTGTTTATTATCTAGGAGTTTATATGATTTTTGGGGTTATTAGTTTTTGCTATTTAGTGTTTCGGCTACACTTAAAGTGTGTATTTATATTATTGCACATAAGAATTTTAAGTCAAGAGGGGGGTAAATATATTTATAAAATTTTAATATGAATTTTATAAAACCTTATAATTACAGCATTTGAATACTTTACAAACCTTAACATTTAAGGGATAAATAAAAGGGTATTAATAATTGTAATTAATACCCTTTATATTGAATATATAAATTTTATTTAGTTTAATTATTCAGCATCTAATGATTGATATCCTGATTTATGAGTTTTTAACAAAACTCCTCTTTTTGAAGACTTAATAAATTCAATCATCTTCTCAATATATTCATTCATAGGAATTTCAGCCTTTATTTTCTCTATGGCTTGTGATGTATTGTATTCTTCTGAAATCAATAGTTTGAACGCTTCATTTGTAGCGGTTCTGATTTCCTGCGAAACCCCTCTGCGTTTCATTGCAATAACATTCAATCCGCGCGGAACAGGCGGTCTCCCCTCACCTTTTGAATATGGAAGAATATCCTGTCTTGAAGCGGAGAAGCCGCTTATAATTGCCATGTCACCAATTCTTATATTTTGATGGAACACGCTCATGCCTCCGACAAATGCTCCGAAACCGACATGTACATGCCCGCCTAAAGTTACAAGATTTGCTAAAATAACCTGATCTTCAAGTACGCAGTTGTGAGCGATGTGTGAGCCAACCATAAGCAGACATTTATTACCGATTCTTGTAGTAAAATCTCCGCATGCAGCGCCGCGGTGAATTGTAACATTTTCTTTTATAATTGTTTCATTTCCAATAACAACTTTAGTCGGCTCACCTTTATAGCCTAAATCTTGAGGCTCAGAACCGATCGTAGAGAATGGAGAAATTGTACAATTTTCTCCGATTTCAGCAAATTCTATGTAGGCATTTGCTATTACTCTTGTACCTTTACCAAGTTTTACCCCTTCTCCTATAACGACGTTAGGACCAATTGTTACACCTTCAGAAATCTCTGCAGACGGGTGTATTACTGCAGACGGATGTATTGAACATTTTTCAAGTACAGAATTTGTCATTTAATTTCTCCATGCTATTATTTCTACAATTCAAGTATAGTATAAAAAATAGCAGATGGGGCAAATATTTACATAATCTTTATGTCTCAAAGTTATGTTTTACTAACCAATGACTTATTAAATACTTGTTTGTAATAATCCATATTAATATTCAGGTTTTCGCCGATTTCAAACAGCATTACAAGCAAATCTCTGTCAGCCTGGCAAGAAACACTGTTTATCAAATCTTCTATATTGGTAACAATTTTTGAGAAGTAGTAATTTTGAGCTTCTGCAATATCGACTTTTATTTCAAGTTTTGCAATGCAATCCAGCAGCTCTAAGGTTGCTTCAACCTGCTGTAGATCTAATGCATAAGACAACCTGTTGATATTCTGTGCAATCTTTTTACTGAATATTTTAGAAGTCGGAGTTTTGTCAATTTCAATTCCGATTCTTTTAGCTTCAAAGTTGATATCAGAAGCCTGCTGGATAATGTCGTTATCCAGAAAACCTCTTGAATCTACAAACAGATCGTTAAACTGTTTTGTAAGCACGTACTGGGCAGAAATCTTAAATTCTTTAGGAATTTCAAGACCGAGTGACTGCATCTGATAGATTGAGCCTTTACCTTCGTTATACATTGACTCATATGTGTTTGCAAAGAGCTGCAATTTACCTTTAAGCATTGTTTGAAGAATCTTGCGGCGCTCTTCAATAAATATATCTTTAAGAGTAAAGTATTCAGAGCCGAAGTAATTATCAATGCTTCTGATAATTTCAGTAAGCGGGGATACAAGGTAAGTTCTGACAAGCTCTTTCTGGATATCATCAAAGTCGTCAGAGTATTCTTTAATTGCACAATGGAAATCCCCGCCCGAGAATTGGAGCAGTGCAAAAATCATATTTGATTTTTCCAGTGTAACCTTTGATTCCACTTCAATATGACCGATAACAAGCTTAGAATTTCCTTTTGTAACTGTTTTATAAGAATGTTTGCGTATCTTGTAACAATATACGGTCTCTTCATCTTCAATATCTGTATACAAAGATGAAATTGCCCACAAGCTTACCATCTGTTTAGGAGTAATAACTGACGGTTTAACGAATTTTTCATACACATCTTTGCCTGAACCGAATTCAGGAATATTGCTTTTTGCCTCCTTTAAAATCTCAAGAAACGGAGTTTCCAGATCTTTTTTCAAGAATGATTTTGCAAGCTGCATAACTCTTGCCGCGTATTTCATTATCTGAACGGTTTCTATTCCTGATATTTCCGAGAAGAACCAGCCGCAGCTTGTGTACATAAGCATTGCCTCTCTCTGGATTTCCAATAATTCCATTGCCTTGACTTTTTGTTCGTCATTAAGTTCAGGCAGGAAGTATTCTTCCTGAAAGTTTTTAACGCTTATATCACTTCTGTCTAAAATAACGCTTATATAATTTTCTCTTGTATCCTGCGGATTTTTGAAGTATTTTTTACCCTGCTTGTGATATAAAGCTGCCATCTCATCTCTTAAGAAGTCAAGAGCGTTTCTGAGAGGCTTTCTCCATTTCTGGTTCCAGCCGGGATGTCCGCCCGTTGAGCAGCCGCAATCATCACACCATCTTCCGACACCGTGGAAGCAGCTCCAGGAGGATACAGGTTTAATTTCTACTTCCCAGTCGCTTCTGTATTTTTCCAAGTATTCGCCGTAGTTTGTAATTTCAAATCCGGCATCTTTAACTTTTACCTTTACTGCATAGGCTAATGCCATATCTCCAAATTTTGTATGGTGTCCGTAGCTTTCGCCGTCTGTTGCAATATGAACTAACTGCGGATAGTTTCTTAGAGTTGAAATACCGTCTTTCAAACGGTTCACAAACTTATTACCGTCGGTTAAAAGTTCGTCAAAGGCAACCGAGCGTGATATTGCCCCGTCGTAGAAGAAAAGGTCAATGTACTTGCCCGGAGCTGATTTAATATAATATCTGTAGGATCTTGCAGGGTCAATATTACCCCAGCTTACGTCCTGCCACGTTTTTTCGCCTTCTTTTCTGATTCTTTGCGCCTGATACGGCGAAAGAATAGTAAACTTGATACCGTTTTCAACAAGGACTCTTAATGTATCATCATCGCATGCGGTTTCCGCTAACCACATTCCCTCAGGTTTTCTGCCAAAACGGTATTCAAAATCCTTAATGCCCCACTTAACCTGAGTCTGCTTATCTCTTTCGTTAGCAAGAGGCATAATCATGTGGTTATAAACCTGAGCTATTGCGTTACCATGACCGGAATGCATTCTTCTTGAATTTATATCAGCCTTGATAATACGTTCATAAGCAAGAGGAGCAAATTCTTCCATCCACGAAAAAAGTGTAGGACCAAAATTGTAACTCATATATTCATAATTGTTAACAACATTAAGTATTCGATTTTTTGAATCAACAATTTTTGAAACAGAGTTTGGATTATAGCACTCTGCATTAATCCTTTCATTCCAGTCGTGGAAAGGCTGGGCACTGTCTTGCTGTTCTATAGCTTCCAGCCACGGGTTTTCCCTTGGCGGCTGGTAAAAATGCCCGTGAATCGTCAAAAAGACTTTATTCTTATTTTCTTCCTGCTTATTCTCTGTTTTTTTATCCGGCATGATTTATTTTTCTCCGTTACTTTTTTCTTCCGGTGCTTTCTTTAAAATCGTAAGCTGCTCTACATCAACCCAGGCATCCCCGAGAGCATCAGAAAAAACTTTTCCTTTTATCTCTATTTCATCATTGGTCTTTAAATCAATAAATTTTTCCGCTAAATCCCTCTTCAAAAATAATTTCATCTCTGAAAGCGGGATATCGTGTGATGTATCATCTCTCTTTACCAGAAATGATATATAATCATCAGACGATTTGAAAGCAGGCTTATAATCAAGCCCCAGAGTTGAGAATTTGTCAAATTTAGCCTTCATTATCACATTTTTGTTTAAATAAGAGGAAGGTGAATTTACAATACCCAACGGAGTTGCTGTAACAGCAGCCGTTGTTGCTTGTGCGGCAGGTTTTGCAGCAACTGCCGCCGGCTGGGCAGAAACTCTTTCAAGACACACCGCGCTTGTTGTCAATATTCCGGCACTTAACAACACCAGTGACACGGACTTTAAATATCTATATAATTTCATATTAAACCTCTCTTTTACGTTACATATTACCATGTTTTGTATGGAATGTAAAATTATGAATATTCTTGCATTTATCCATTCTTTTCTGGTATATTATAAGGTATGAAAGATTTAGAGTCTATAAACAGAGAGCGGGAAGGAAGGGCTAATCTTTCCCAGTATAAAGAACTAATTGAAACTATATCTAAAGTCGAATACAAGAAATTTTCCAATCTCGGATTGATTGATTTATCGGAAGTTATAGGGCTTGCAAATTATACTGTCTACTATCTGGTAAATAATGCTAAAAATAAAGATTTATACAATACGGCATATCTTACAAAAGCAATAAAATGGGCAATCAGAAACGAAATGCGCCGCCGCTATAAATGGTACGTTATGAAAAATAACGAATCCGATGAGCACGAAAAGATTAAAGATGCTGTTTATAAGACAATACTTTCAATTGAAGAAATGGCTGATGCAGAAAATCCGACTGTAATAAAAGATAATCACAGAACGCCAGAAGAAAAAGCTGAAATTGTAGAACTTAAAAACAGAATTTGCGAGGTTATGAAAAAACTTTCACAAAGAGAGCAGGATTTAATCGAAGCCAAGTATTTTTATGATAAAAAGCTTAAAGATATATCAGCAGAGTTTAATATTTCACAATCACGTATTTCAAGAATAATCCAGAATGCGCTGGATAAAATAAAAAGAGAACTACTAAAACAGGAAGAAGTCGATGAAAACAATATTTGAGAGGGGTAAATGTATTTCAGCCGGTATTGAGCCTACAAGTTTGGTGTCTAATGGGGGTAGGGGTAAATGTATTTCAACCTCCATTGAGCCTACAAGCTTGGTGTCTAATAGGGGGGGGGAATGTATTGTAGACGGTATTGAGTCTACAAATTTAGCGTCTGATGGGGGATGTATTTCAGCCTCCATTGAGCCTACAAGTTTGGCGCAAGGGGGTCAAGGTGTAATGTCCGGTCGTCTGAAGCTGGGTGATTTCCTTCCGGATTCAATGCTGAGAAAAGAGCCGATTGGGCTGCCGGAACTCAGCGAACTGGAAGTTATGCGCCATTATAAAGAGCTTAGTGACAGGAATTTCTGTATAGAAAAAGGCTTTTATCCGCTTGGCTCCTGCACAATGAAATACAATCCGAAAGTTAATGAACTTCTGGCGTCTCTTGAAGGCTTTGTTAATTTACATCCGCTTCAAAATGATGAAGATTCTCAGGGTGCTCTTGAATTAATGTACAATCTGCAGGAAAAATTGAAGAAAATTACCGGTATGGATGCTATTACACTCCAGCCTGCAGCCGGTGCTCACGGTGAACTTACCGGCATGATGATTATAAAAAAATATTTTGAAGTTAAGGGCGAAACTAACAGAAAAAAAGTTATTATTCCTGATTCTGCCCACGGCACAAACCCTGCCAGCGCAAAAATGTGCGGGTTTGATATAGTTGAAATTAAATCAAACGAACGAGGTCAGGTTGATGTTGAAGCTTTAAAAGAAATTCTTGACGAAGATGTTGCGGCAATAATGATGACAAATCCTAATACACTCGGGCTTTTTGAGGAAAGAGTGCTTGAAATTTCCGATTTGATGCATAAAAACGGCTCGCTTCTTTATTATGACGGCGCAAACTTTAATGCAATTATGGGATGGACAAATCCGGCGCTTATGGGATTTGACGTTGTACACCTTAATCTGCATAAAACATTTGCAACTCCTCACGGCGGCGGAGGTCCGGGTGCCGGACCGGTCGGAGTAAAAGCCTTCTTAAAAGACTTTCTGCCAAAACCGACTATTGAATTTAACGGAGAAAAATACTATAGAAACTATGATATAAAACATTCAATAGGAAAAGTAAGAAGTTTTTACGGAAACTTTGGTGTTCTGGTAAGAGCGTATGCTTATATTCTTATGATGGGTAATGACTTAAAGCTTGCAAGTGCGGATGCTGTATTGAATGCAAATTACATAAAAGAAAAATTGAAAGGTACCTACGAGCTTCCTTATGACGAGCCTTGCATGCACGAATTTGTATTATCAGGAGAAAAACAGCACGAACAGGGCGTTTCAACACTAGGAATTGCAAAACGTTTAATGGATTCTAACTGCCATCCGCCAACAGTGTATTTTCCGCTGATTGTTCACGAAGCAATGATGATTGAGCCGACAGAATCTGAATCAAAAGAAGTTCTCGATGAATTCATTGACACAATGCTTAAAATTGCAAAAGAAATCGAAGAGAATCCGGCAGAGGTTCTGGAATCACCAAAATCAACACCTGTTAAAAAAGTTGATGAGACTCTGGCGGCAAGACATCCTGATTTGACATTTAAGGGGTAAAACATAAAAATCATAAAAAAAACGGATTTATTTAATCCGTTTTTTTATGCTCTCTGTAAATTATTTAATTAAACAAATCGTATAACCTGTCTCGAATTTCTTTTTCTGAGAGTTCTTCAGTGATTTTATTTAAATCCATTGTCATTTGATAATACTCTGCCGCAAGCGCTTTATCACCGATTGCCTGATACGCTCTTCCGAGGTTAAAATAAGCGAGCGTATAGTTCGGGTTAATATTGATTGCGTTTTTGAAGTATTCAACGGATTCTTTAGGATCGCCCAATCCGTCAAGATAAACAACACCGAGATTGTTTTGCGCAATTTCAAAATCAGGATTTAATTCAATTGATTTATGAAATGCAACAATTGATTCTTCCAGATAATCTTTTTCCCACAAAGCCAGTCCTGTTTTTGCATACGCAAGATAATTTTCAGGGTCGGTAGTTATTGCATCACAATATGTCTTAATGGCTTTATCCAAATCTCCTTCCGTCATATAAAGATCTCCGAGCGAGAGTTGAATATCAATATTGTTTGGATCTAAAACCATTCCGGCATTGAAGGTTGCCTCTGCAGCTTCATAGTTGTTCTTAACTTCCGCATAAATAGCCCCGAGCGCATGGCAGACGATAGAAGTCCATTCCGCATCCGGATTAAGTTTTATCGCCTGCTGGTAATACTCAATAGCGTCATCATAAAGCTCAGCCTTTATATAAGCGTAAGCAAGTGAATTGTTATAGTATGGATTTTCAGGATTTAATTCTTGTGCAAGCTTGAATGCGCTTACCGCATTTATTTTATCGGATTTATTAAGATAAAGATGTCCCAGTTCATAGTAAATCTTATCCATATCAATACCGAATTCTAATAAAGTATTATAATAATCAATTGTTTCGTTAATTTTGTCAGGGAAATATGTCTGGCAAATTGTTGCAAGTTTAATCAAAACTTCTCTGTCGGAAGGATTAATTTCATACGCCTTTTTATAGCATTCCATGCTTGCTTCTATATCATTGCATTCCAGAGAAAGGTCGCCCATTTTCTGATAGAAGAGATTTCCCTGGGAAGTTTTTTCCAGACCTTTTGAATAAGCTTCCAGTGCTGACGGGAAAAGTTTCATTTTTTCAAAAGTTTCGCCCAGAGTTTTGTATGAAAAAACAGAAAAATCATTTGCTAAAAATTTGCAAAACATTTTAATAGAAGGGCAGTCCCACATAATCATCATGCTCCCTGATAGGAAATAGTACAAAAACTGCATAACATCTTTAACGGACGAGTTATGATTTTTGATTCTGGAGAAGAGAAGTTTGGACAAAAAAAGTCGCGGGCGGGCGGAATTTTTGCCGGAATTAGTTACAGCAAGCTTAAATTCCTTTTCTGCTTCATCAAAATTACCGTTCAGGCACTGAAAATATCCGGTGTAAATATGTGCATTAACGTTTTCCGGCTCCAGAGTTAATGCTGTTCTGCACTGTTCAAGCGCGCCTTCAACAGAGATTTGTCCTTTCAATAACAACAAGCTTGCCAGCCGGTAATATGACTCGCAAATCGCCGGATTGACTTTTATCGCGTCAACATAGTATTCGATAGCTTTTTCTAAATCTGCGTCCTGCTGTTTAATAAGATAATTTTCATGCGCTGCTCTGGCTTCTTCAAGCAAGATAGCAGCCTTATTATCAATCGCCATATCTGGGGTATTTGTCATTTTCTTCTCCGAACCAAATTGTGTATACTTTTTCTTTCGTCCAAGAGTTTTTTTTCTTTAATTAATTTTGAAGTAAATCATCCGAATGGGGTAAATTTTATTTATGCTTTAATAAATTAATTCCTGCTATAAAATAATTCTTGAATTCCGCAAAACTCCTCAAAGATAGCAGGGTTTTCAGGATAAATTTAGGTCTAAGATAGAACCGTCTTACAGCTTGTTTGTGTAGTTCAAAAATTCTTTCTTTGGAAAGCTCATGGGATTTTACGACCGGAGCATAATATGCACTTCTAAAATCCATATTGCCTTCTGTAAGCTTGTTCATCATAGCGTACGCAAAAAACTTTGTTCCGGGAAGCGGGGTTGCCGTATAAAAACTTATAAAGTTACTGTCAAGCTCTATTGCAAATTTTATAGTTTCTTCAACGGTTTCCTCCGTTTCCCACGGAAGCCCTATTACAAAATAGTTATAGATTTTTATTTTATTCTTTTTAAGAATTTTGACCGTATTTCTAATGTTATCCAGAGTAATTTTTTTTTCGATACAGTCAAGCATTTTTTGCGAGCCGCTCTCTACGCCAATACTCACAAGCCTGCAGCCGGATTTGTACATCAATTTAGCCATCTCATCATCCATTGTGTCCGCCCTTGTATTTGATGACCAAGTGATTTTTAATCCGCTATCTATAATTTTTTTGCATAAATCAATTGTCCAGTCTCTATTCAGATTAAAAATATCCGACCAGAAAAGAAAGTTTCTAATGTTATATTTTTCAACACATTCTTTTATTTCAGCAATAATGTTTTCGGCGGATCTTACCCGTACCTTTGAGCCTGAAACAGGTGTTGCAAGGCAGAAAAAGCAATGGAAAGGGCATCCGCGGGCAACTTTTATTACAGCCTGAACTTTTCCGTTATCAGGGCGTCTGTAGTGTGAATTGTCGACAAGATGTCTTGCAGGAAAAGGCAAAAGGTCTAAATCCTCAATAAAAGGTCTCTTTTCATTTTTCTCAGCTTGAAAATTTTTGCGGTAACAAATTCCTAAAATGTCCTCATCCGGAACACCGTTTAAAATATCTCTCAGAGTAAACTCTGCTTCACCCATAATTACATAGTCAAGAAAAGGATTTTCATAGATTGCATTTGTATTGTAAGTTAAAAACGGAGCGCCTTTTGCAATGGTTATAATTGCAGGCATAGCTTCCTTTGCCTGCCTTATCCAGCCCATGTCGGATAGAAATGTTGGTGTTGCAACATTTACGACAAGAAAATGCGGATTAAATTCTCTTAATTCTTTCAAAAAATCTCCGCCCTGACTATAATCTTTGATTTTTGCTTCATATCCGCATTCTTCCGCAATAGCTGCCAGATACATTAAATCCGTAGGCGGCAGAGGCGGAATTACAAGCAAATCCTCCGTAGGCTGCTGACACCGGTCTTCTCTGTTCAAAACCGGAGACGGGGGATAAATAAAAAAGACTCTTCCTTTTTTATTATTCTCCATTAAATTACCCTCTGACAGTTTTTTCTTTTACGCCTGCAGCTATTATACAAGCCGTAATAAAGCAAATAGCGCCGATTATAAATGTGTATTCCCAGTGGTAATTAACACCTCCTATGACGTTAAAGCTGCATTTGTTAATAATCCAAGAAACCAGAGTGCAGACAAATACCTGCGGACCTGCAATAAATATATTAAAGATTCCCATAACAGAGCCTTCCGTTCCCGGTTTTATAAATTGAGAGAGCATTGCAAACGGAAGAGCGCAAATACTTGCCCAGCCGATACCTGCAATTGCCATAAATAATGCAATAAGTTTTACATTGAAAACAAATGCCATTCCTAGATACGCGAGCGCCATTGAAAGCATAGACAGAATATGAACCTTTTTATTACCGTATTTTACGGATAATACACCGATAGGAATCGCAACTATAAAGCAAACGAGATTATAAAGAGCAAAACATACGGAAGAGAAATTAGTTCCGGCAAGGACAGCTGAATCATAGCTTGACTTAACGACTTCCGAAACATCAGAAAGGTCAGGAACTCCAAAAACCGTGTGTACACAGTATTGTGTAAAATAAATCATCATACACATTGTACCGATCCAGGTAAAAAATTGCATCCAGCAAATTTTACCGACTTCCGGAGAAAGTGCAAAAAATTCTTTTAAAGCTGTAATAATATTAAATTTTTCTTTTTTCTCTTCGTCTTTTCTTACGTATCTTTTTTCTTTTATTGTTAAGCACGTCCAGCTCATACCGAGAGCAAAAGCAAGAGCTGCCATAATAAATTGCGCATTTATAGACATCTGGTAATTAAAAGCCCATTTTAAGAAAGGGGCAGTTCCTGCAGCAACAACGGAACCGAGACCTATTGCAAGGCTTATGTAAGAATTAGCAATAGAATGCTGCTCCGGAGGAACAACATCAGGAACAAGCGCTCTGTAAGGACCCTGCGCAATATTTACGCAAGCATCCAGAATCCATATCATAATTGCTGCAAAGAATAATGCTGCAAGTTCCGGAAATTTTATATGAAGAGTTGAAGAAATAAAGTTTGTAATAAGCTGCGAATTAGGAAGCGCCCATAAAGCAACTGCTGAAAGAAGTGCCCCGCCAAGCAAGTAAGGTCTTCTTCTTCCGAAAATTGATTCAGTCTTATCGCTTAACGCTCCGATAACCGGCTGGACAACCATGCCGGTAAACGGACCTGCAAGCCATATTAAGCCGAACAAAAACGGATCGGCGCCTAAATCTTCAGTAACAGGACCTGATAGGATAATTCTCATCTGCCAGGCAAATTGCAGCCCGAAAAATCCCAGTGCAAAACTTAAAAATTTTGCAGTGCTAAACTTTTTTAAAGTGTTTTCTTCCATTTTGTCTCTCCACACATCTATTTACAAGTTTACAAGCAACAAAAAGCGCCGTCAATAAGCAGGACTAATACATTTTGATTATAGTATCTATGCCTGATTTGGCTATATTGAAAAGTTCAACCATTCTTTCAAATTCATAAGGCGCGCCTTCGGATGTTGTTTGGAAGTCAACTATTTTACCGCTTTGAGTTAATACTACATTAGAATCAACCCGGGCATGTGAATCTTCTGCATAGTTTAAATCCAGCTTGATTTCTCCGTCAACTATTCCAATGGAAATTGCGCCGATTGGTTCTATTATAGGATTTTCTTTTAAGTCTCCTGATTCTAATAACTTATCTACAGCGTCTCTTAGCGCTAAAAATCCCCCGCAGATACTGGCAGTTCTTGTTCCTCCGTCAGCCTGAATAACATCTGCATCAATTGTTATTGTAACTCCGGACATTTTTTCTAAATCAACACAGGCACGGAGACTTCTGCCGATTAGTCTCTGGATTTCCTGCGTGCGACCGGAAATTTTATCTCTTTCTCTTTTGCAGCGGGTATTAGTGGAAGCCGGAAGAAGCGAGTATTCCGCAGTTACCCATCCCCTGTTATCGTTTTCATCCATCCACTTAGGTTTCTTGAGTTCAGCCGATGCAGTTACAATGACCTTTGTATCTCCAAATTCCGTTAAAACAGAACCTAATGCGTGTTTTGTAAAATTATGCGTAAACTTAATTTCTCTAAGCTGATTATTTTCTCTTCCGTCAATTCTCATACCATACTCCCTTCATCTGACAATTATACAACAGAAATGTTCAATCATTTAAATAAAATATAAAAAGCTTGACTAAGAGTTACTCTAATGGGATAAAATAAATTTATGGATAAATATATTGATTTAGGTTTTGCAAAACTTGATACGGAAAGAATAAAAAGGCGCGGATATTCCGAGGCAGTTTTTTGCGAATGTAAAACAGTAGAGCAGCTTGTAAAAATATTTCAGGCATTCAAAGATGCCGGCTCAAATATTCTTGGAACCAGATGTTCAAAAGAACAGGCAGAAGCTTTAAAAAAACAGTTTAACGCCGACTATTATGAAACTGCACGGGTTGTAACTCTTATCCAAAACCCGGTACAAAAAACAGGTGAAGTTGCAATTTGTACCGGCGGAAGCGGAGATATTCCCGTTGCGGAAGAAGCCGCAATTACTGCTGAATTCTACGGGAGCAATGTAAAAAAATATTATGATATTGGAATTGCCGGTATTCACAGGCTTTTTGACAAAATTGACGAGATAAAAAAAGCAAATGTAATTATAGCAGCAGCCGGCATGGAAGGCGCATTAGGCGGAGTTCTTGCCGGCATGGTTGATATTCCGGTAATTGCGCTTCCGACTTCTGTCGGGTACGGTACTAGTCTTAAAGGACTTTCTGCACTTTTAACAATGCTCAATTCATGCGCCGAGGGTATGACCGTAGTTAATATTGATAACGGATACAATGCCGGTTACAGCGCAAATCAGATAAACAGGTTAATAGCAAAGAGAGAGGCAGAATGAAAGAGGTAAATAATTATTATTGCAATGGGGCAGTCAAACAATCTGAACGGAGAAAAGACCCCTCACCCGAATTTCTAAGCTCGCTATACGCTTGCTAAGAAATTCTTCCCTCTCCCGCAAGGGGCGAGGGGAATAGCGCAGCGGTCGTTTGCCCCCCTTGCGGGGGAAATGTCACGGAGTGACAAAGGGGGGAAAATAAAATTAAAAATAAATGGAGAATAAAAAATGAACTTATATTTTGAATGTAATACCGGAATTTCAGGTGATATGTCAGTAGGAGCACTTCTGGATCTCGGTGCAAATCAGGAAAAACTTGAAAAAGCACTTGCTTCAATGAAATTGGAGAATGAATTTCAGTATAAAATATCAAAACAGATGGTAAATGCCATCTCTGCTACTGATTTTGACGTTATCCTGCCTGAGCATCACCACCATGAACATCACAAAGAAGAACATCATCACGAGCATAGAAATCTTGAGGATGTAAATAAAATTATTGATAAAGCAGAAATTAGTGAAAACGCTAAACATCTCGCTAAAAAAATCTTCCGGATTGTAGCGGAAGCAGAAAGCAAGGTTCACTCAAAGGACATTTCGGAAATTCATTTTCATGAAATCGGGGCAATAGATTCAATCGTTGATATTGTAAGTTTTTCTGTATTATTTGATGAACTAAATCCTGAAAAAGTTTATTTTTCAACACTGACAGAAGGTCAGGGAACAGTCCGCTGCCGGCACGGAGATTTATCCGTACCTGTTCCTGCTGTTTGTGAAATAGTTTCTAAATACCGGATTCCGATAAAAATAAGTGATAACAACGGAGAAATGGTAACTCCGACCGGTGCAGCCATTGCAGCGGCTTTGTATACGGGAGAGAAGCTGCCGGAAGAGATTATAATTGAAAAAGTCGGATACGGACGCGGTAAAAGACCTTACAAGAATCCTGTATTAAGAGTAATGAAATTAAAATAAAGGAGGATATATTATGCATTTGGGAAACGGAATTATTTGTCCTGTAACAGGAATTCCTATGCTTGCAGCTGCCGGCATTGCGGCTTATTATGCTTATAAAAAAGCAAAAACAGATTTTACAAAAAACAAGATTTTTACAACTGTAGCCGCGACTACTCTTGTATTTGCTCTGCAGATGATTAATTTTGCAATACCTCAAACCGGCTCAAGCGGGCATATTGTAGGCGGAATACTTCTTGCAATTCTGCTCGGACCGGCTGCAGCATTCTTAGCAATGTGCGCAATTCTGCTTGTTCAGGCGGTATTTTTTGCAGACGGCGGACTTTTGGCTCTCGGATGCAACATTTTTAATATGGGAGCGCTTGCCTGCTTTGCTGCATATCCGCTTCTATATAAGCCTTTAGCCAAAATTAACAGACCGTTTCTTGGCGCTTTGCTGGCTTCTGCAGCGGCATTACAATTCGGCTCAATAGCTGTCGTTCTTGAAAGTGCTCTGTCAGGGACAATTGCACCGGCTTCAATTCTAAATTTTGCCGGCTTAATGCAGGCAATTCACCTTCCAATCGGTATTATTGAAGGTGTTGTTACCGGATTAATTGCAGTTAGTGCAAAATTCATTGACATGAAAAAACTTTCAATAGTTTTTTCGTCTGTTGCTGTAATACTTGCCGGCATTATTTCACAATACGCATCTCAAAAACCTGACGGGCTTGAATGGTCGCTTCTCAACATCCATTCGCCTCTAATAGCACAGACTCAGGGACATTTGTTTGCACTATCAGAAACTATTCAGGCAAAGACTGCAGTTCTTGCCGCAATGCCTTCTACTCCGACAAATATAATCGGCTTGGCAGCTGTAGGAATTACAATGTATTTTGTTTGTATAATGCTAAAGCCGGTTAAAGAATGATTCACAACAAATAAAAGGAATCAATTGAAATATAATGCAAAACAAATTTTCTCAACTGAAAAATTATTTAATAAAACTGAATGAGCAGGGCTTATGCCTTGCTTTTTCAGGCGGAATAGACAGTACGGTTTTATTGTATTTATGCAGAGATTTAAACCTTATTGCTGTTACTTTTAAATCTGTTTTCCAGACAGAAGAAGAAATTGCTGAAACAATTACATTGAGCAACTTCTACAAGGTAAAACATCAGATTATTGAATATTTCCCGCTTGAAGATGAGATTATAAAAAATAATCCTAAAGACAGGTGTTATTACTGCAAAAAGCTTATGTTTTCAAAACTTAAAGATTTTGCAGATAGAAGCAACATTATTGACGGAACAAATGCGGAGGACTTAAAAGTCTACCGCCCCGGAGTGAAAGCTTTGAAAGAGTTAGGCATAATATCTCCTCTGGCTGAATTTGGTATTACAAAATATGAAATAAGAGCATTTGCACAAAATGCCGGAATTAAAATTTTCGACAAACCTTCAACTCCCTGTATTGCAACACGTTTCCCTTACGGAACTGATCTTGAGGAGGGAAGTATTAATAAAGTAAAAGAAGGCGAAAGAATCCTAAAAGAGCTAGGTTTTAGTTCCAGCCGGCTAAGACTTCATAATGATATAGCAAGAATTGAAGTACCTTTAGAAGATTTTCAGGCTTTTTTGAATATAAAAGATAAAATTATAGAAAAGCTGAAAAAAACAGGTTTTAAATATATAACACTTGATCTGGAAGGCTTAAGAAGCGGAAGTATGGATATTTAGGAAAGCAGGTTAAAATATTTTTATGCGAAACTTTGATTTACAAATTTGGCTTGATTTAATACAGGAAAAAATAAAAACCGCCTTTGAGGATAATCTACTATTCATAGGTTATCATAGCAGTTATAGAAGGCTTGAAGCTACAGAAAAGAGTGATATTGATCTCATTGTTATCCTTAAAAATTTATCGGTTAAAGATTTAAAAAAGTACAGAGAAATAGTAAGTTCAATGCCATTTAAAGAAAAATGCTGCGGATTTATATCCGGAGAAAAAGAAATTCAAAACTGGTCAAAATCTGATATTTTTCAATTTTACTACGAAACGGAAAATCTCTATGGCGATATTAAAAAATTAATAACACCGCCTGTAAAAGAAGATATTAAAATCGCTGTAAAAATGGGTGTTGAAACGCTATATCATTCCCTGTGCCATTCATTTTTATTTGATGCAGATAAAGCTGAAAGCCTTTCAAATCTCTATAAAATGACATTTTTTATTATGCAGGTAGAAATTAACTATATTTTTAAGATATGATTTCTATTAATATAGACATTAATTAAAAATACAAATTAATATACTATATTTAAAATTTTTAATAAAAATAACAAAATAAATTTAAAAATTTGCGTTATTTAACATAATTGTTGTATACTCTTTTTGAAATAATCAAACTTAA
>CASFPS010000010.1 GCA_949296355.1 uncultured bacterium
GGTGATAAATATAACAATAAAAAGTATCAGCACCCATCCTAACCTTCCCTCAAAAGGGAAGGAATGCGCGCTGTCGTTCAACAAGCATCTATTCAGCGCTAAAAGAACGCTGCCACACTTCTCTCCCTGAATGAGGGAGAGTCGGAGAGGGTGATAAATATAGATTTCGACCCTCCGGATAGCGAACGGATTGAGCCGACAGGAGCTTTGCTCCGAAGGCGAAACTCCGTGAGCGTGGAGCAAATCCAAGACAGGGAATAGCTGTGCTTGAGCCGTGCGAAAGCTACAGATACGGGAGAAGGGCTGAAAACTGCAAAAGTTAACCGGTTGGTTTCGGTAATCTTTGCTTACCAAAACCTACTAATTCTTCAAAAGGATAGCGGATTGGCTAGGCAGGTAAAATAAACCAAAAGAAAACAGGTCGGTTATATCCTTCCTGTTAAGATTTTACACTAGCCGAAATATAAATAGCATGATTATTGTACTATAAAATTCCGAAAAATACAAATAATCCCATGCACAAATTTACATATTATACCTGTAATTTGCAATTATCATGACACGCATAATGCAGTCATACCCGTATTATTAACAAAAATAGACAAATATTAAGTTATGTAACAAATATATACGTTTTATATATGTTTTTGTCAATTTTCTTTACATTTATGTTTTTATATATGTATAAGAGAGGATAACATGTCATATAAATTTGATTCATTAGTAAATAAACATGAAGCAGATGCTCTTAAGGAGATGATATTCAGACGTGTTCGTGAACGCTCGGAGAGCATGACGGATGATGTCCAGCAGGATGTTATGGATATTGCCCGTGAATCATTTGTAAGCAAAAACAATCCTTTCTCAAAAATTATTGAAAGCAGTCCTGCTCCGGAAGTAAAAGCTGAAGCTAAACCGCAAAAAGCTGCCGGAGAGGAAGGTATAGGCTTCCCGGTTCGTGAAATCAAATCTGCATCAAATAGCAGCCGTTTAATTAATGAACAGATAACTCAGGCAGCTATTGAAAATAACATGCTTTCTGCAAGAGAAGGCTTAAGCAGCAAAAAAAGCTTTATGGGAGCATTGAATTTCTTAAATTCTCAGGCTGCAATTTCACTTATAAGAACCAGAGCAGATAAGTTTGAAATTATTGCTTAGTTATTATTTGTTTGATTATTATATTGACACATTCGTAGAAGTTTGTTAAAATACTATATAGATGTAGAGAATTAAATTCTGAATAATAATATAAGAAGAGAAAGGAATATTATGATGAAGAAGAATGGTTTTACTCTTGCGGAAGTTTTGATTACTTTGGCTATTATCGGTGTAGTTGCTACATTAACACTTCCGGCATTAATGACAAATACTCAGGAACAACAATCTAAAACAGCCTTAAAGAAGGGTATTAACACTTTAACGGAAGCAGCTCAAATGAACAACGCAATCGCAGGGTTTGACTATGCTTCTTTCAGTGAAACATCAACTGATGATCCTGAATCTCAATCATTATATGGTTTACTTGCCAATAGAACAAATGTTGATTACCAGTTAACCGGTGCTGATACAACTGCTGCAGATGCTGTAAACAACGGTGCTTCAAACTACGTTGTATTCTTCCGTGACGGTTCTGCTTTAGCATTCGCTAATGACGGCACTACTCTTGTTACAGATACTAATGTAAGTGATATGCAAGAAGATGGTTTAGTATATGGTATTAAAGCTCTTTACGATACTAACGGAAGAAAAGGTCCGAACTTGTTATCTAACTGTTCAGGTAATGCCGGTATGTTAAGTAATGCAGCAAGTAATGATACAGCAGCAGATTGTTCTGTAAAATCAAATCGTGTAATCAAAGACCAATTTGGTATAAGATTAAGAGGCGGTTATGCAGTTCCAAACGGTGCAGCTGCTAGATGGGCATTTGATAACTAATAAGTTATTAAAAATAAATAAAAAAGCGAGGTTTATGCCTCGCTTTTTTTGTTGTGTGTACTTCGCTTTGATATTTCCGCGCAAAAGAACGCTTTCGCTGCTCTCGCCCTGACTGATGGAGAGTTGGGGAGATAAAGAAATCAGCCCCTCTCCCTAACCCTCTCCCCAAAAGGGCGAGGGAACATGCGCTGACGCTCAACACATGTCGCGTTCAATAATCACACCCACCTCCCAAGTCGGGGTGGTCGCAGTTGTGTGAGCGTTAGCGAACTACAAATGCGAGTGGGGAGTTAACCCACTCATTATTCAAAGTTAACCCCTCCCTAACCATCCCCGCTGGAGAGGGAATGCGCGCTGTCGTTCAACGATTGTCGCGTTCAATAATCGCACCCACCTCCCAAGTCGGGGAGGTCGCAGTTGTGCGAGCGTTAGCGAGCTACAAATGCGGGTGGGGAGTTAACTCACAGATTATTCAAGATTAATCCCCATCCTAACCTTCCCCAATCGGGGAAGGAACACGCGTTGTCGTTCAATTGGTGTGTATTCCTCTCCTAATTGGGGAGAGGAATACCGGTTTTTAATTGCAAAATTCGTTTTGGATTGCTTCGGGCTGAATGGCTGTTCCCCCGCAATGACGCCAAACTTGTAGGTTTACTTCATAACTAAAATCATTTACCCTCGCAATGACGCCAAACTTGTAGTCTCGCTTACTAACCTAATTTATTTACCCCCGCAATGACGCAAAGCTTGTAGTCTCACCTGACAACCCAAATACATTTACCCCTGCCGTCATTCAGAGGGCGCGAGCCCGAAGAATCTCTATAACTTTTATAAAATTTTCTATTCACTCCTCACTCCTCACTATTCACTCTTCACAAGTTACTAACAATTCTCCTCCCCTCTTTATACTATATGCATTTAAGCGCATTCCTCCATTCTGACTACACTATATACCTTACTTACAGTATAGTACTTGACACGCAAAAGCTTGTAGTAACACAACTTTCGCCTGGTTATAAACCATATGGTCTATATCTTTATATCTACCTCAAATGTAGTAAAATCAATCATTTTATCGATGAAAATATCCTCTGTAAAGAGGTAATATAAATAGTGTAGTAATAATATAAAAATACTAAATTTAAATGATAAGGGAGAAGAGAGAGTATGAGACGAGAGTTTAAGAAGAAATCAAAAGTGCTGCTTATTGATGACAATTACGAGCATTTAGCCGGAATCAGAGAACTTTTGAATTTGGAAGGAACATTTGACGTAGTTGGAATTGCTACAAATGTTTCAGTTGGTTTGAATTTAATCAAAAAATACCAGCCGGATGTAGTGCTTTTAGATATGAACATGCCGGAACGCGACGGGCTTCAGGGAATTTTAGAGATTTCAAAGCTGGATGTTGATACAAAAGTGCTTGCCCTGTCCGGATATGATGATGCGGATTTGATTTTCAGAGCAATGAAAATCGGGGCAAAAGGCTATGTTCTAAAAACCATGGCTTCTGCTCAGTTAATTTATGCAATAGAAGAAGTGCTTAACGGCAAAATCTATCTTCCGCTTGCACTTTCATCAAGATTTTTTGAATATTTCCAGCAGACATTCAGAGAAGAAAGTGCTGCAAAGGAAAATGCAGAGGAAGAAGAAAATCTGCTTGATTATCTGACCCAGAGAGAAGAAGAGGTTCTGGAGCTGTTGACACAGGGTATTACATACAAAGGCGTTGCGAACAAGCTGTTTATTTCTGAAACAACAGTAAAAACACACGTTAACAATATTTTCCAGAAGCTGCAGGTTAACGACAGAACTCAGGCAGTTTTATACGCAATTAACAACGGCTTTCTGACAAAGAAAGTTAAAATAGCGGTTTAGGATTTCAAAAAGTGAAGAAGATTGTAAGACAGCAAAATTATTTAAGAGAACTGATAAACTCTCAGGAGAATAAGACCATAACCAGACAGATTCTGAGATGTGTAGTCCGTGCTGCCTTAGAACCTTTGCTTGACAATCCGGAATCGGGTGTTGTACTGCATAGAATAATAAATAAAACCGGGCTTGCAGGTCTGCTTAAACGTCTGGAATTTTCTGAAATTGAATCTTTTGATTTTTCTGACGAGAGTGATAATCTGCGGGAAAAAGTCTGGGCAGATACGGAATTTCTATGCGTTATGACACATAGGTTTGTTGCGATTCTTTTGTGGGACAACAAAACCGACAGTAAAAACTATGTTAGATATTATTCAATATTTAACTCAAAACTGCAGGATGAAGCTTTAGACATAATTAACCGCAATTCTGTTATTGATATAAAACAATATCAGGAAAAGTTCAGACCTGACAGACGTGACAATCAGCTTCTGAATCTTTCTCTCAGACGTATTATAGAAAATACGGATGAGGGAGCCAAAGATGCGGTTCTCGGGTTTGCGGAATTTCAGACCCAGCCTAAAGGTTACACTGCAGATGTGAGAGAAATAGCACACGAAGTCAAAAACCAGCTTTCTATCTGCGACTTGTACAGTGAAATCATCAAAAAATACTGCATAAAAAACGGTATTGAAAACGAGACCATACTCAACGGTGTAAAATGTATTGCAAGAGCCGTTAAAATGGCAAATAATTCCCTTATCTCTTTGAAAACGGCGCAGAATAAAGAGTTGAAACAGTGTGATTTAAAAAATATTCTTGATACAGCAGAAGATTTGACAAAAATTTACTTTGAGTGCAAAAATATTGAGTACAAAGTGGAAAACAAGGCTAATTTAAAAATTGCTGCAGACGAAGAGAGTTTGATATCAGTAATTATAAATCTGGTTAAAAATGCAGCAGAGGCTTTTGGATTTGAAGAAGGCGAAGAAGAGACAAATAAAAATGGTAAGTATGTTAAAGTTAAGGCTGAAAAGAGGGGAGAGTTTGCAGTAATACGAGTTTTAAATAATGCCGGAAAAATTGACAATCCTGAAAGAGTTTTTGAAAAAGGATTTACAACAAAAAATTCCGGCTCCGGTTTAGGGCTTTATATTTGTAAAAAAGCGATAGAAGAACAGTTGGGACAGCTTAAACTTGAACACACAGGAGACGATTACACGGAATTTGTAATCAAAATGGGGCTTGTAGAATAAGTTCACCGGCGGAGAAATATATGGATTTAATCAGCAACAGAACAATTGAAATAACAAAACTCGGCATGGACGGGCTTATGGACAGGCAGCACGCAATTGCTTCCAATATTGCGAACGTTATGACTCCTGATTTCCAGCGCAAAGAAGTAGCATTTGAAAGCCAGCTTGCTGAAATCATTGAAAAAGAAGACTTAAAAGACTATATAAAAGGTCAAAACAGTATTGAATACAAACCGCCTATGGTTGATGTATTTACGGGAGACGTACACACCTACAGAACTCCGACTCAGCAGGAAAAGGCTTATCTTCAGGCAAGTACAATGGATCAATTCAGACCTCAGATTGTAACTGATTTGTACAGCGGTTCGGATTCAAAAGGAAACAATGTTGAGCTTGAGCGGGAAATGATGGATTTGTCAAAGACTGGAAACAGGTATCTTGTTCTTTCCAATCTTGAGAGACGTCAGTTTTCCCATCTTTCGGAAGTAATTCGAGGGCAGTAAGGCAGGGAGGTTTAAATGAGTTTTAATATTTTTGATATAGCCGGTTCCGGAATGACCGCACAAAGAGTCAAGATGGACACCATTGCAAGTAACATTGCAAACATAAATACAACCCGACAGCCGGACGGCTCAAAGGGAGTTTATGTGAAAAAAGATGTATCTTTTAGAACCATTTATGAAGATACAGTAAACAGAGGGTATTCAAATTTTGCCTCAAACAGTCCTGATGCGGAGTTTGACCCGAAAACCGGCAATATGCTTATTAATGCAAATGTTGCCCTGAATAACGGCGTAATCACCGGAGGAGTGAGGGTTGATGAAATTTATGAAGCTGAAAACGGGGTAAAAACAGTTTATGATCCTTCTCATCCCGATGCAGATGAAGAAGGGTATGTTGATTTGCCTAACATAAGCCTTGTAGAAGAAATGGTCGGAATGATATCTGCCTCCCGCGCTTATGAAGCGAATGCAACAGTCGCGCAGAACGTCACTACTATGATGCAGACAGCTATGAATATATAAGGTTAGTGAATAGTGAGTAGTGAAGAGTGAATAGAAATTTTAGTGATTCTTCGCTCTGACGCCCTCTGAATGACAGCACATTGGTAAGTTACAATACAAAAACTAACATTTGACAACTAAAAATATAGGTTGGGTGGAACCCGACATTAACTTTTTATATTGGTGGGAACGCGGACGCTTTTCCCACCCTACGACTACAAGTCCGGCGTCATTACGGGGGGGGGTAAATGAATTAGATTAGTAAGTAAATCTACAAGCCTCACGTCATTGCGAGGGAATAACCATTCAGCCCGAAGCAATCTAAAACAAAATTGACAATTTAATAAAAATGGATTGCCGCGAAAATCGGAGATTTTCTCGCAATGACTGGTAATGTATTGCCGCGCCCCTGACGGGTTTCGCAATGACGGCACTTTGGAAAGTGAACCGACAAGCTTGCCGTCATTCAGAGCCCGATAGCAATTCAGTGGGGGGGGGGGCGAAGAATCCCTTAAACTGGTGAAAAGTGAATAGAACTGTAGCTTGGGTGAAACCCGGCAGAAACTAATCAGAATCTTTTTAACTTAATTAAAATAAGGAAATTTAAAAATGGAATTTACAACAGGAATAAGTACTTTTAATACAAATTATAACCTTAATGCAATAGATGATTACAACAAATTTTTGCAGGGCAATGCTTCTTTTGAAGTAGAAAAAACGGAATTCGACGAGGCTCTCGAGAAGGCTTCAAAGAACTATCCGGTAAAAGACAAGAATGACCCGACAGGACTTGGAAACTTTGCTTCTAATATGGGCAATGCTTTTTCTAACAGTCTAAATGCCGTTAATAATAACCGTATTATGGCAGACAGACTGCAGGAAGATTTGGCAATGGGCGGCTCTACAAGCATACACGATGCAATGATAGCTGCAGAAAAAGCAACTCTAAGCATGCAGATGGCAGTTCAGGTTCGTAACAGGCTGGTTTCCGCCTACACTGATATAACCTCTATGGCTATTTAACAACATTTATTATAAAGCCGTCTGCTAAATAATTTCTTTGCCGACAATCGGTGCAATTTGCTTAATCTGTTTATACAATAAATCATACTGCCACGGGTATAATGATTGTGCACCGTCACATACGGCTCTGTCCGGATCATAATGAACTTCTATAATCAGACCGTCACATCCGGCTGCAACTGCTGCTCTTGACATAGGTTCAACCTTGTCTCTCAAGCCGGTTGCATGCGAAGGGTCTACAATAATCGGCAGGTGGCTGAGTTTCTTTATAACAGGAATTGCAGTTAAATCAAGCGTATTTCTTGTGTATTTTTCGAATGTTCTTATACCTCTTTCACACAAGATAACCTGATTATTTCCGCCTGCCATAATGTATTCCGCAGACATCAGCCATTCTTCATAAGTAGAAGAAAGCCCTCTTTTTAAAATTACAGGTTTATGCGCATGTCCGAGTTCTTTTAGCAGAGTAAAATTCTGCATATTTCTTGCGCCGACCTGCAAAATATCAACGTATTTTTCAAACATTTCAAGCTGGGAGCTTTCCATAATCTCGGAGGTTACAGCCATACCGTGGTTATCGGCAACGCTTCTTATAATTTTCAAACCTTCTTCGCCTAATCCCTGGAATGCATAAGGGCTTGTTCTCGGCTTAAATGCCCCGCCTCTTATAATTTTTACATTAGATTCAGCAAGCTCCTGAGCCGTTTCATCCATCTGGTCGTAAGATTCAATCGTGCAAGGTCCTGCAATAAGCCCTGTATATTTATCACCGAATTTTACACCGTTAACTTCCACAACCGTGTCTTTACCCTGACAAGCGCGAGCTGCAAGCTTATAGTTTGTTGACAGTCTGATTACTTCATCAACACCGTGAAGAAGTTCAAAATCTCTCTGGTCAAAATCTTTTACACCTATTGCATGAACTACCGTTCTTGCTTCTCCGTGTGATACACGGGCTTCAAAGCCTTTTGATTCTATAAACAATGCAACGCGCTTAATATCTTTTTCGGTTGCGTGACTATTCATTACGACTAGCATTTATTCTTATACCTCCGGTAAGTAATATTATATATAAAAAAGAGTATAAATGTTTAAAATTTTTACAATACGTGATATAATTTATTTTATAATGACAATATTTGACGAGAGTTTAATTCTAGAAACCATTAATATGATTAAGCTTTACAATTTTGATATCAGAACTGTAACGCTTACAATAAGCCTGCGCGACTGTTTGTCAGAAGATGTAAACAAGGTTTGTGACAAAATTAAATACAAACTTGATAAATATGCGGGAAATCTTGTCAATTATGCAAATGATATAGAAAATGATTATTCTATCCCGATTGTAAACAAAAGAATTGCGGTTACACCGATTTCACTTGTGGGCGAATCCTGTACTCATAAGGATTACATAAAAATTGCCCGTACGCTTGATGAATGTGCAAAAAATCTTGGCATAGATTTTATCGGCGGATTTTCCGCACTTGTAGAAAAAGGATGTACTCAAGGGGATCTTGCACTTATTGAAGCAATACCGGAGGCTCTTTGCGCAACAGAAAGACTCTGTTCATCAGTTAATGTTGCAAGTTCAAAAGCCGGAATCAATATGGATGCTGTTTTAAAAATGGCAGAGACTATTAAAAAATCAGCAGAACTTACGGCTGATAAAGACGGGCTTGGAGCGGCAAAACTTGTAGTATTCTGTAACTCCGTAAGCGACAATCCGTTTATGGCAGGAGCATACTGCGGTTACGGCGAGCCGGAATGTGCTTTAAATATAGGCGTTTCAGGCCCGGGTGTTGTAAGAGCTGCTATAAGTGATTTAGATAAAAATGCTGATTTTGGAGTTCTTACAAATAAAATTAAACAAACTGCATATAAAATTACAACTACAGGCGAGCTTGTAGGAAGAAAACTTGCTGACAGATTAGGAATACCTTTCGGTGTAATTGACCTTTCGCTTGCGCCGACTCCTGCAGTCGGAGACAGTGTTGCTCAAATATTTCAGGCAATGGGGCTTGAACATGCCGGCGCTCACGGAACAACCGCTGCTCTTGCAATGCTTAACGATGCTGTTAAAAAAGGCGGGATTATGGCAAGCTCTTATGTCGGCGGGCTTTCAGGCGCTTTTATTCCGGTATCCGAAGACGCCGGAATGATAGAAGCTGCTTCAAAAGGTTATTTAACTTTCGATAAATTAGAAGCAATGACCTGTGTTTGCTCTGTCGGGCTTGATATGATTGCAATCCCGGGAGATACCCCGGAGTCAACGATTGCCGGCATGATAGCAGATGAAATGGCTATAGGCATGATTAATAAGAAAACAACGGCGGTCAGGATTATACCTGCCCCGAATAAAAGAGCTGGAGATAATGTCGTATTTGGCGGACTTCTCGGAGAAGCGCCGGTGATGAAGGTTAACAATCTTTCATCAGAAAATTTCGTAAAGCGGGGGGGACGAATTCCTGCACCTATACATAGTTTGAACAATTAAGAAGGCGAAAAAATGAGTACATTCAAAGATTTGGAAGACAGTTTGAAAAAATTTATGATAGAAGAACAGTCTGATGCTCACAACGTTAAAAGTATTAACATGGCAAAATATAATAACATGCGGATATGGATGATTCAAAGTACCAGCAGCCGCATTTTATTGTAAGAATTACTATTTCAGAAGCTGTATTTTCTCTTAGTGATTGTTCTAAAATAAATGGCGGTCTGGGTTTTGAAGAAAGACTTGTTGTAAAATGGTTCGGTCGTATGGGAGTCAAAAATAAACTACAGCTGCTATGGGGTTCAGCGGACGTTCATAAACAACAGGAAGAATAGAAGGAATGCGGTATAAAGATCTGGCAGTAAATCCGGTAAGTGTGGTTTTGCAGCTTGTTGGTGCAAGGTGGAAACTTCTCATCATAAGAGAGCTTTTAAAAAAAGAGCTGCGCTTTGTTGAATTAAAAAAGAAACTGGGCTGCACTGCAAAAGTTTTAACGAATTGCCTTAAAGAGCTTGAAGAAGACGGACTTGTTGTGAGAGAAGAGCTTGATGATACCCAGCTGAAAGTTGTATATTATCTGACAGACATCGGGTACACTCTGAGACCTGTAATTGAATCTATGCAAAAATGGGGAAAAGAGTATAAAAGATTGCGCAAATTAATGGAAAAGGTTAATTTGTAAGTTTCTTAACGCCTTCAAACATATAAACCGTCTCCTCGGGCGTTAGTTTGATTTCTTTAACTTTTTTCTTTGCATAAGGAATTATAAAAGTAATTTTTCCGTCAGATGCCTTCTTATCTTTTTTCATTATTTCCACAAGCTTTTCAGGCGGAAATTCTTTATTGAGAGGTTTAAATCCGTATTTTTCCAGAAGTTCGATTGACAGTCTATAGTATGAATAAGTTATATATTCCTGCTTGTATGCCCAGTTTATTATAAAGAACATTCCATACACAACCGCCTCACCGTGGGTATATTTTTTGTATCTGGTAATTGTCTCAAGCGCATGCGCAAGAGTATGACCGAAGTTGAGAACTTTTCTCAAACCGCCTTCTTTTTCATCCTGATTTACAACTGCTGTCTTTAAGTTCAGGCAGTATTCAATCATTCTAATTATTGTTATCGGCTCTTTCTGGAGAATTTTCTCGCAGCCGAGAGTCAAAAATTCAAACAAATAAAGCGCCGTTTCATACCCGCAGTTTTCTTCAATAAACGCGTATTTCAGAACTTCTCCCAAACCGGATAAAAATTGTCTTTTATCAAGTGTATTCAAAAAATTAATATTGATAAATACAGCCTTTGGCTGCCAGAAGGTTCCGATAATGTTTTTGGCATTTTTTAAATCTATTGCGTTTTTTCCTCCGACAGAAGAGTCTACGGCAGAAAGGAGCGTTGTCGGAACTTGAATATAGTCAATACCTCTCATATAAGTCGAAGCCGCAAAGCCGGTAATATCGCCGACGACTCCGCCTCCTACAGCTACCATAACATCTTTTCGCGTAAGCCCGAGCTCTATTGCGCGTTCTATAATTTTCAGATAATTTTTGTAATTCTTTTCCTGTTCGCCGTCTTTCAGGATAAAAAGTTCATCCTCAGAAAAATCAAATTTGTTATAGTATAAATCGTAAACCTTTTTGGAAATTACAATAAGCCTTTTCTGACCCGCTGTTGCTTCGTCAATTTCCTTATTGAGTTTACTGAAACTATTGTCGGAAATCTCTATATTGTATTCTTTTTCATTAGTTTTTACATTAAGAATCTGCTTCATTCAGTATAAACCTTATAATTTCATCCTCGCTTAATAAATCAGTATCAATTATATAATGTGCTTTTTTATAATTTTCTTCCCGCTTTTTAAGCATATTTTCAAGAATTTCACGCGGATTTTCTTTCTGCAGAAGCGGTCTTGAAGAATCATCCGCCAATCTTTCATACAGTATATCAGGATTTGTTTTTAAGTAAAACACTTTGCCTGTTTTTAGAAATGTCGCTCTGTTATCCGGATTTTCAAACGCTCCGCCGCCTGTTGATATAACGCGGTTAGAACCTGTACAGCAAGATTTTATCGTGTCATATTCAAGCTTTCTGAAATAATCTTCGGAATACTTAGCAAAAATATCACTGATTTTCATTCCTGCAGTTCTTTCGATTACACTGTCAAGGTCAATATGAATGTAATCAGGAAGTCTCTCTGCAAGCTTCGCGCCAAAAGTGGTTTTGCCGCATCCGGGCATGCCTATGAGAATAATATTATTCCCCATAATGCGCTTTCATCTCCACAAAGTTGTCTCCGCCGATTTTGGAGAGAAGTTCATCTACAAGTATAATAGCAACCCTTGCCTCCGCAACAACGGCACATGCAGGAACCGCACAAGTATCAGAACGTTCGAAATGCGCACTTGCAGGTGTCATATCCTTAATATCCACTGTTGCAAGAGCCTTGCGCATTGTAGGAATCGGCTTCATTGTACCTCTTATAACAAGCGCTTCCCCGTTTGTCATGCCGCCTTCCAAGCCTCCGGCGTTATTTGTCTGACGGTAAATTGTTTTATTCTTTACAAAAACTTCATCATGCATTTGAGAGCCTTTGAGAGATGCTGCCTCAACTCCCGCTCCGATTTCTACGGCTTTAACCGCCGGAATACTCATAACCGCCTGCGCCAGACGCCCGTCTAAAGCTCTGTCCCAGTGTACGTAAGAACCAAGCCCTACAGGAAGATTGCCGAAAATCACTTCAAATTTTCCGCCGAGCGTGTCTCCTGCCTGAGCCGCTTCGTCAATAGCGTTGCGCATTCTGTCGGCTGTAAGATCATCCGCGCATCTTACGTCTGATTTTTCAGCTTTTTCTTTTATAAGAGTGTAAGTTTTCGGATAAAAATCGAGTTTTACGTTCCCTATCTGCACAACATGAGAAAATCCCATGATTCCGAACTCTTTAAGGATTTGTTTTGCAACAGAACCTACAGCTACTTCAATAGCGGTTTTTCTGGCGCTTGAACGCTCAAGAACATCTCTTAAGTCCGTAAAATTGTACTTAACAGAGCCGGCATAATCGGCATGCCCGGGGCGGAGTTTTGTAAAAGCTTTTGCCTCGATTTTTTTTAATGTTTCCTGCGTCGGATAATCCTGATGTTCAACATTCATAACCTCCTGCCAGTTTTCAAAGTCTTTATTCTTAATCTCAAGACAAATAGGCGCCCCTGTTGATTTTCCGAAACGCACGCCTGATTTAATTTCAACCGTGTCATGCTCAATTTTCATCCTGCCGCCGCGTCCGTAACCAGCCTGACGCCGCGCAAGGTCTTCATTAATAACAGAAGCTTTTATACGAAAACCAGCCGGAACGCCTTCTATTATGGCATTCAGGCATTTACCGTGGCTTTCTCCCGAAGTTAAAAATCTGAATCTTTCCATGCCAATATTATACAACAAAAAAACGCCCCAAATTGGGGCGTTTTTTTCTGAAAATTATAAATCTCTAAAGCTTGGAGATTGGTGAATATCGTGATGATATCTTTCCTGGCTGTCTACTGCCGGATCCAGATAAGAATAACAATTCTGCAGGAATCTTACAAACTTATTGTGTTTCTTTTCGTACAAAGGTTCGCAAGGATTGCCGGCATAACGGTTTTTCTGAATCAAAACCTGTTCTGCGCCTGCTTCTGAATATCCGTTATTAATAAGATATTCTGCGTCTGTTTGTTGAGCAGGAGTAATATCTGCTCTTGCACTGATACATAAAGCTGTAAATAAAGCTAATACTAAAAATAAATTTCTTCTCATAACACCCATTCTTATTTAACTGAACTATATGATTCCATTATAATATTTTCTAAAGAATTAATCAAGTCGGATTCCGGAACTCTTGCAATAATTTCTCCTTTTTTAAAAATATACCCTTCCTTAATTGCTCCGGCTATGCCAAAATCCGCATGTCTGGCTTCTCCCGGACCGTTAACAGGGCATCCCATGACCGCTATTGTGATAGGTAAATCAAGGTTTTTAAACCGTTCTTCCACCTTTTTTGCCAATCCGATTAAGTCAATCTGGGTTCTTCCGCAAGTCGGGCATGAGATAAAATTGATTCCTTTTTGTCTTAAATTAAGGGCTTTCAGGATTCCAAATCCGGCATGAACCTCTTCTACCGGATTTTCGGTCAAAGATACTCTAATTGTATCTCCGATTCCTTCGCTTAACAGTGTTCCTAAGCCTATTGATGATTTAATTAAGCCTGATTTTAAAGTTCCTGCTTCGGTTACGCCAAGATGCAGAGGATAGTCGACTTTTTTTGCAATAAGTCTGTATGCCTCGATTGTAGTAGGTACATCAGAAGACTTAAGAGAAATTTTTGTATCGTAAAAATTCAAATCCTCTAAAATTTCTAAATGCCTCATGGCTGATAAAACCATTTTCTCTGCAAGCGGAATGTCCATCTCTGCAAATTCTTTTTCTAAAGAGCCTGCATTAATACCTATTCGTATCGGAACATTATGCGCTTTGGCAGCCTCCACAACCTTAACTGTATGCTCTCTTTTTCCGATATTTCCCGGATTAATACGAAGGGCATGGATTCCGTTTTCAATACAGGTTAAGGCAAGGCGGTAGTCAAAATGAATATCCGCAACCAGAGGAACAGGAGATTTTTTAACAATATCTTTAATAGCAGCCGCCGCGTCTTTATTCAAAACCGCAAGCCTTACAATTTCACACCCCGCGGAAGCCAGTTCGCTTATCTGGTCTAAAGTCTTTGCAACATCACGCGTGTCGGTGTTACACATAGACTGAACACTAACAGGGGCGTCACCGCCGATTTTTACATTTCCGATAGAAATCTGTTTTGATTTTCGTCTGTTTATCATACATAAATTTTACCACGAAAAGTTAACGCAAGGTAAATATGAACTGTATTCTTTGTTTTTAAAATTTGAATAATATTTTAATATATGATACCATTGATTTGCAGGGTTAGCACAATGCTGCTTCGTCACACACAATTACAAAGAAATTGGACGAAAGGAGGCATAAATGCTATGGTTGATAAAATAATAATGCTACTAATTGCATTCGACTTACTATTAGTAGCATTAAAATTATTAAAACTGTAGGGTGCAAAGAAAGCCTTTAGCCGAAGCTTAAAACGCTAAGGGCTTCACCCTGCTATTATATTATTTACTATTTCATGAGATTTGTCAATATTATACAAAGGAGCGAAAGATGAAAATAGCGGTGATTTCAGACATACACGGTAATATGGAAGCAATAGAAGCGGTTATGGCAGACATTGAACAAAAAGAGTGTGATAGAATTTTTGTCCTCGGAGACTACGCTATGGCCGGTCCTGAACCTAATTATGCCGTACAGTATTTCCTCAACAGGAAAAATGACCCTAAATTTACCATGATTCAGGGTAATACAGACTTAATGATTGCCGATTATTCGGAGGAACTCTACAATACACTCCGCGAAAAAGCTCCTATTATGGCAGAGGCTTTAAAAAATGATGTTGAACTTCTCAATCCGCTTGAGAAAAAATTCCTGAAAAATCTCCCTATTCAAAAAGAAGTTGAAGAAGAAGGTATAAAATTTTTGCTTGTACACGGCTCTCCGAGAAAAAACAACGAGGATATTCTGCCGGATACGCCGATAGAAGAAGTTGAAAAAATGCTTGTGAATGTTGACGCGGATGTCGTTTTGTGCGGACATACCCATATTCCTTGCGGATTTCAGACGGAAAGCAAAAAAACCGTAGTAAATGACGGCAGTATCGGAAGACCGTTTTTTATCCCCGAAGGTGGCGAGGTTAAGGCGTGCTATTTGATTATTGAAGTTCAAAACGGAAAGTGTGTATTTGAACATCAATTTGTAAAATATAATAAAGAGCAGGCAGCAGAAAAACTTGCCTCTAGAGAATTTAACGGCTCCGATAAACTTGCAGGCATGCTTTTGAATCCGGAAGTACGGCATTTTTAGATTGTCCCGGGTATAGATAACTTTTAACAGAAAACAAAAACAGTCTGCTTAGTGGTGATGTTTTGTCAAAATATTTTTAACCTGGGCGGCAAATTCGTTCTGGTCAAAATTGTCTTTTGCTATATAATAATCCACATAACTTTTGTTAAGCTTTTTCTTTGCCTTTTTTTCCGGCATAGAACTAATAACGATAATAGGAATATCCATATACATTTCGTCATTCTTTAATCGTTCAATAAACTCGTATCCGTCAATCTTAGGCATAGTAAGATCCGTAACAATCAGATCATAGTGGTTGAGTTTTAACTTAACCAGAGCTTCTTCCGCGTCCAGAACCGCATCTGTCGTATAACCTATATTCAAGAGAATATTCTTAATCATGGTTCTTGTTGTAACAGAATCATCTACTATAAGGATTCGTTTGTAAGACAGCATATCAGGCGATAATAGTTTTGTATTGTCCGTATATGTTACAGCTTTATTGAAATCAAAATGCATAATATCCTGCATGTTAAGTATCAGGCATAATTCACCCGAAGCCAGATTTGTTATGCCGGAAATATTTTTTACTTTATACAAAGGCGGAGAAAGTTTTTTCTGCAGAATATCCTGATCTCCTAACAACTTATCTACCACAAGTCCGATTGTTTTGTCGTCGGATTCAATTATCAGAATAGTTTCCTTATCCCCTCTCGGTACCGGCTCCAGGTTAAGAATATCTGCCAGATAATAGAGCGGAATTATGTTATTATTGTACATAATCGTCCGTATACCGTTATTTGTCTTAATCTCGTTCTGATTTTTCAGAATAAATGTTGTAATAACCTGAATAGGTATTGCAAAAGTCTGTCCTGAAATCTGAACCAGAAATACCCTGAGCGTTGTTAATGTTACCGGAATCTCTATATGGACACAGCTTCCTTTACCGAATTCCGATATAACTTTAACCTTACCGTTTAGCTGGGAAATCTTTGTTTTAACCACATCAAGTCCGATACCGCGTCCTGAAATACTTGTAATAGAATCTCCCGTTGTAAATCCGGGCCAGAAAATAATATTCATAATAGCTTCATCACTCATGGAATCAATTTCTTCCTGGGTTAAGAAGCCGCGTGATACTGCCCTGTCTTTGATTTTTTCCAGATTAAATCCGTGTCCGTCATCAAAAACATCTATTATAACTTTGTTATCGTCCTGCTTAGCGGATAGAAGGATTCTGCCAACAGGACTTTTACCGTTTGCAATCCTCTCTTCTTTTGTTTCAATACCATGGTCAATTGCGTTACGCAGAATGTGGATAAGAGGAGTCTTAATCTCTTCAATAATCTTCTTATCAGCGCAGGTATCTTTACCTTCGATTTCAAAGTCAATATCCTTGCCTTTTTCATTTGCAATATCTCTTACCATTCTTGAGAATGAATTAAATACTGTAGAAATCGGAAGTACACGGATATTTTTAACCATTGATTCCATCTCATCAATGATTAATCTCATTTTCATATCATCTTCTTTTGAAGAACGATAGAGGGAATTCAAATCATAAATTGTTCTTGAAACATTCTGGGTAATATCAAGAAGCAAAGAGAAAACCTGCTTTACAAAAACACCGGTATACTGATCCGTGTTTCCTGCTTGGAGATATTTTCTATTGTAATACCTCAGGTAGTTTGATGTTTTGAGCAAATCTTTCTGGCATGCTTCATTTGCGTTCTTGATAGAATCAATTTTTTCAAGATTCTTTTCTGTTTTAATCTTTGTTATAATCAGCTCTCCAAGCTGGTTTACAAGCAGGTCTAATTTTTGTGCATTAACATGCAGGGTTTTGATTTCCGTTGAAGAAGAAGATTTGTTATTGGAGCTTGTCTGGGTGGAAATATTTTTGATTTCCGTAACTCCGGTATCCTTCTTGTAATTAAGCTCAAGAAGCTGCTTCATAATCTCAAGCTGCTGCAGAATCAGGTCGCTGTCAATACTTTCATTGGGAGAAGCACAATATTCTACAGCACTTTTCAGAGTAATTGTCATCTGCTCTTCAAGCTGTACCGAGTTCTCCGTAATAAAACGAAGTATATCGACGAGCATATTTATAATTTCCAGTATATTCTGATCGTCAACACCTTCTTTAAGCTGCAATATTTCATCTTCAATTTCTTTTGCATGAATACTGCTGCTCTGAAGCATTGATATTTTTTCTGCCACATCAAAGAAGGTCAGTCCGCCTTCTTCCGTTTCAATGCATGAGGTTGTAAATTTTGCAGCCGCAGAACTCAATTCGTTTCTTAGTTCCAGAATCTCACTGATTGTAAGAGTGTTTGTTGCATTCATTACAAAATCAATTTTTGCAAGAATATTTTCCAGAGAAGTTCTGACTTCATATAAATTTGAATCAATGAAAAAATCATGAATTTTCTGGACTTCTTCTTTTAAAAGAACAATATCCTGAGTTTCTTCTTCCGGAACAATACCGTCAATAATCTCAAAACAGTTGTTAAAAGAGCTGTTTATCTCTTCCTGATGTTTTGAAGCCTCGCCCGGGTCGGCATCTGCTTTTGCAATATCAGATATCGATACTTTGGATTCATTCTGGTGAAAAGTTTGTTCACTAATCTCTGTTTCCAGAATATATTCCAGATTGGAAATTGTTACCGAAAGTTCTTCATCTACTATCTCACGGCAGTTTTTAATCGACTCCTGCAAATATTTTGAAGCACTCTCCAGTGCCCCCAGCATCAGTCGTATTACATCATTGCCAAGTTGAAACTTATCATTGTTAACCGCGTCAAAAATATCCTCCATTTTGTGAAAAATAATCTGGATATTATTGAACCCGACCATTTTCACGGCACCTTTAATACTGTGCAAATCCTGATATGCAGAGAGGATTAACTCTTTGTTGGCAGGAGTTTTTTCAAGAGCAAAAAGAGTATTAAACAGGCGGTCAACAATTTCTTCCGATTCACTCTGGAAGATTGCAAACATTTCCTTATTATTACTGTCGTTTCCTGAAAAATCCAAAACCCCAAACCTCTTGCTTAGTTATCTATAACGGAATTTTTGATATCATTAGACAAATTATTCAATTTTGAAATTTTTTCGGAATTGGATAGCATTGTTTGGGTAAGATTTGCTGCTATCGCAGTAGTCTCTTCATCTATAACATTTAAACGCTCTATTATATCGTTTTGCTTTCTGGCATTCTGGTTCAAAATTTCAAGTGAATCTAAAATTTCTTTTATGAGATTTAACAAGGTTTCCGAGTTTGAAGAAACTATATTAATATCTTTTACAACAGATTCAATTTCCTTTGACCCCTCTTCAGTTGCCATAACTGTTGAGTTTGTCGTGCACTGAATGTTATTTGTAAGTGAAGAAATCTTGGTAATTGCCTGCTTGGATTCATCCGCGAGTTTTCTGATTTCGCCGGCAACGACCGCGAAGCCTTTACCGTGCTCACCGGCTCTTGCAGCTTCTACAGCGGCATTCAGAGCAAGCATGTTGGTTTGCTCCGCAATATCGTCTACAACGCTGATTGTACTTCCGATTTGCTGAGAATGTTCGGAAAGCTCCAGAATAAGTTCCGCAATCATCTGGATTTTTTGTCTCAAAACAAGCATTTTTTCTGCATTTGTAGAAATCGAATCATGCTCTTTTTGAGAAAAACTGATGGATTGGTTTACCTGTTTCTCAGCATTCATTGTTGTTGCATAACATTCTTCCGATAAATTTTTTAATTTTTCTATTAGTGAAGAGAGGACTTTGGCATTGCCCGCAAGATTTTCTGATATGTATTTTTGGGAGCTTATTGTGTTTGTAAGTTCGCCTGTTGCCTCAGCAAGTGAATTTGACTGAAAAAATACGGCTTCTTTAATCGCCCTGGCTATCCACTGTTTTGTTAATAAGTGTACTGCAAGATTCAATACGATTATTATTGCAAGAAATGCAAAAGTATCATACGGGGCAACACCGTTCACTTTCGCAAAGAATAAAAATAATAAGCATGCTAATATAAGAACTGCCATATCTAATGCACATTTAATATTAAATTTCTGTTTTAGTCCGATTTTAAATTCACTTTGCACTTCTTCTCTCCTATAGTTTTTTTGATGATTTTATTATATAATTATTTTATACTAAAACAGGCAAAATTGGAATATACGAATATATGGCAGCAAAAATTTTATTAGTAGAAGACAGCGATACCCAGTTAAAGTTTCTTAAGGAAGGGCTTATTCAGAACGGCTTTGAGGTAGAAACCGCAACTAACGGGGCAGAAGCTTACAAAAAAATCTTTGAATGCGTGCCGGATCTTGTGCTTTCTGACATAATGATGCCCATAATAGACGGATATCAGCTTTGCAGAATGATTAAGAATGTTGATGAAATCAAGAAAATTCCGGTTGTGCTTTTGACGGTTCTTGATAAAAAGATAGACAGTTTCTGGGGCAAAAAAGCCGGTGCACAGTTGTTTTTATCAAAATCCATTGATATGAACGAGCTTGTTAAAAATCTTAACGCAACTCTGAGAAGATATCCTCTTTCGGAGGAATATAAAGCAGCTTTGATGACAAAATCTTCACCGGAGTCTGCTCAGGTAAGACTTAACACTATTCTCAATGACCTGCTTTTAAAATCTGTTTTTGCAAACGAATTCAGAAACCTGAGCGATTTTATGAACTATGAAAGAGTTCTTGTTGAAAAACTTTTTTCTCTCTTGAGTTCTTTTGTGGAATACTCTGTTGCAGGTATATATTTTGCCTCTCCGGATGATTTTGCAGAAAATATTCTCTATATTGATACTCTTGGAAGAAACCTGAGTAAAAGCCTGCTGTCAGACATTCAGTATGACTTTTTCAGAAAAATGGAAGAGTATAAGAGCGTTAAGAATGCTAAATTTGAAGTAGTCAGAATTCTTCTGGGAAAAGAACTTGATTACAAATTTACGGATTTAACTTCCAAAATCATTATTCCGTTGATATTTGACAAAAAATTAATCGGAGGAATATGCTTCTATACCCGTCAGGATATGGATTATGCTTCATTCAGATATTTTGATATTATGATAAGTGAGCTTCTAGCAATATTCAAAATGAAGTATCAATATACTGAAAAAGAATTTATGTCAGTACTGGATGGTCTCACCGGACTTTACAACAGACGTCAGCTTGAGATAAGCCTTGAGCAGGAATACAACCGTACAAAGCGCCATCCGTCAGATTTCAGCCTTGCAATTCTTGATATTGATTTCTTCAAAAAGGTTAATGATACATACGGGCATCAGTATGGTGATTATGTTTTAAAAACTGTTGCCGATTTGATGAAAGCAGCATTTAGAAAAACTGACCTTTTATACAGATACGGTGGTGAAGAAATGGTCATAATCATGCCGGAAACTAACATAGAAGGTGCAATTATTCCGGTTCAAAGACTAAGAAGAACGGTTGAAGAATATGAATTTGAATACAACGGAGTTAAGTCAAGAGTTACGGTAAGCATTGGCTTAACTATGAATTATCAGGAGTTTAATTCTCCTGCAGAGATGCTGAAATCTGCGGATGAAGCGTTATATAGAGCTAAAGAGAGCGGCAGAAACAGGGTTGTTTTACATGAGCAGCAATAATTATATTGAGCAAAAGAAAAATACCCATCTGTATTTCCGTGTAGGTGATAATAAATATGCGGTTAATACGGATAATGTACTTGAAATAATGAAGCTTCCGGAGCTTGATTACCCGCAGAAACTTCCAAACAATATTCTCGGGCTTTTAAAGTACAATAATTTTGTCATAAATGTTATTGATTTAAGGTTCTATCTTAATACAGAAGTCCCTTCTTATACTACCAATAATGAACTTTTGATTATTAAAACCGATGAAACGATTTTCGGTGTTATAGCAGACAGTGTGCTGGGGATACTGCCTTTTGATGCTTCACAAATTGACGCAATACCGTTTGCTGATAACAAGACTATTGTAGAGTCGCTGTATAAATATAATCAGGAAACTATTTTTCTTATTAATATATATGCAATTGAAAATCTACTGAAACAGCACGACGCAGAAGCAAGGAATGTTGATATATTATCTCTGTTTCCGCAGGACGAAGCTTCTAAAAGCATAATGAAAAAAAGGACACTGGAGCTTGCAAATAAATCCCGGCTTAAACTTGCAACCGGCGAGCTGCATGCAAAAAACAAATATATTTCTTTCAACCTCAGTGATGATTCATATTGTATAGAACTTTCTCTGGTTAAGGAAGTTTTGAAAGACACAACAATTACACGGGTTCCTGGAACTCCTGATTTTATTGAAGGAATAATGAACCTGAGAGGGGATTATATCACTGTATTAAACCTGAAAAAATTTCTTAGTCTGCCGGAGGGAAAAACTTTTGATAAAAATCCGGTTATTATAGTAAAATGCAATGAACTAAAGCTTGCTCTGCTGATTGACAAAATTAATGAACTGTTTGAATTTCAGGAGAGTGAAAATGCAGAAGCAAGTGACGGATACTATTCTCAGGAATTGATTTATAACGGGACACTGTTTACGGTTTTGAACGTAGAAAAAATAACATCCGATAAACGAATTATAGTTACTGACATGTAGTTTAAATAGTGTATATGTAGTTTTTGGATATTATGGTAAAATACGATATATATGAAGCAGTTTAAGAAGAGAACGCTGGCATTGGTTCTGGCTTCTGCAATTACGGTAGTCGGGGCTTTTGGCGCAGAAAATTATAAGAATAGTTTGATGGCATTAAAATTTAATACAGAGCCGAACGGTTCTGTCAATGCTACTTTGTATACAAAAAACCAGGTAACTAATAATATCAGCCCCATAAGAAAAGGTATCAACACTTATATAGTCATGCTTCCCGAAACCAACAGTGAGATTCCTTCCGAAGTTAAACTCGGCGTGAATATAGAGAGTGTAGATATTCAGACAATGCCGTATACAAATACCAACAACGGCTATACCAAGATTACAATAAAAACAAAAAATAATGCACATTTAAGTATTGAAACTGCTTTATACATTGCCCAAAACTCTGACACTCCGGAACTTCTTGAATCCTCCGGAGAGAATGAATCTGAAGAGACTCCGGAACAAAGCGAAGAGCCTGAAAGCCGGAGCGCCAGCAATACAACAACGACAACCGTACAGCATGACACAATACATTCCTCAAACGGTGTAAGCCAGACCGCTCCAGTTGATATAAATGAAAGTTTAAAACAATTTCAATCCTCTGAGCAGCAGACTCCGGTACGTAAAAAGAGAACAACCGTAAAAAGAGCAAAATCTCTTGATGAGCTTGATGAAAAACCGACTCACAAGACAGATATTCTATATACTCTACTCGGTGCCGCATTAGTTGTTGCAATTTCTATATTTCTCATGCTGAAAGCCAGAGACAAAATGATAGAAGTTACGGGTGAAAGAGCTAATTATGATGTTAGTGATGACCCAAAACCCGGCAGCAAGAAGAAAGAAAAGCCGAAAATCAATACTACAATCAACAATTTGGACAAGCGATATACCCGCCCTGTTTCTATGCCGGTACATCCTGCAGACAAATTAATTCCGGGACCTGAACCAGAAGAGCCGGTAAAACAGGAAGTAGAAAATGTTGTTGATTTGGATGAACTGTTAAACGAACAGGCTCCAAAACCTGAACCTCCGGTAAACGAAGCTCTGGAAGACTTCTTAAGTTCGTTTAGTTTCGATGATGAGGAAAAAGAAACCGAAGAAACAGATTCTCCGGAAGAGCAGAGTGAAAAAGAAGAAGAAGAAAAAGAAGAAATAAGAGAAGAGCTTTATAACAAATATATCAACGATCAGAACATGGAGTTCTCCAAGGATGATGTTGAAAAAATAGAAACTTTGATGAATTCTGAAATTAGTGACGATGCTATGCGCAATGCATCCGAATTTATGGATTCATCAGAAAAAGATAAAAAACCTTCTCCGCTTGAAGTTCTTGAGAAACTCATTACCACTTATACAGTTGAACAAAATATTACATTTACGGAAGAAGATGTTAAGGCATTGTACAAATTAATCAATGTTGAAATTGACAGTGATTTTATTAATGACCTTCGAACCAATCCAAGCCGTATGCAGGAAATGCAGGATGAGATTGCAAGACAAAAATCCAAACCGCACAAAACATCTGAACTTTTGACTCTGAATGTAAAAGATATGCTTCCCGATCTTTCTGAAGCTCTCAAACAACAGGGCGGAAGAAGAATTGAATCAGAGGTTAAGCCGCAGGTTGTATATGCAAGCGAAGGGTATGAAGTAAGTACATTAAAACTCAACATGGATTTACCTGACCTTTCAAAAGAAATTAATAACAAAGATGCATATAAATCACGTCCGTCTGACGATATCATGTACGTTGATACAAACTACGAAGTTCAGAAGATGTCTATTGCAAACGAATTGCCTGACCTTAAGGATGTCATGCTGCATCCTGAAAAATATGAAACTCCGGAACCGGAAGAAGTTAAGGTTGATGAAGAGGCACTGCTTAAGAATATCGCCAATGTTACATTTAAACCTTTTGACGACGGAACCAGAGAATTTGAAATTCTGAACGATATCCCTACAGTTTCAGATATGCAGGAGGAATTCAACCAATTCGGCGAAGGATTTGAAATCATTAACAATGACGATGATGTTCCTGAGGTAAAAGAAACTGAACAGAACGATTTTGAAACCCTTTATGACGGAAAATATGTAGATTTTGATAAAGAGATAACAGAGGAGCTTCCTGTAGAGGAACAAACTCCGGCGCAGGATGAAAATAATTCTCCGCTTTCAGCTCTTCCGAAACTTTCCGTTAATCTTACCGCTGATAGCGGAGAAACCGCTGCAAATACTGATAAAGCAGCTCATCAGCCTGAAATTAAGCCTGTAAATACTGAGCATAAGCCGGCAGAAGAGCAGGTTAAAGCAATTGCTGACAAAGAAAACGAAGCGGATAAGCTTTTGAATCAAATAAAAGTACTTGAACAGCAGAGAAGGGCAAAAGCAGAGGCAAGAAAAGCTGCAGTTAAAGTAACAGCTCAAGTAAATTCTCCGGAATTTTGTATACTGGAGGGTGTAAAATATAACATAATTAACACCTCGAACTTTATTGAAAATGCCGGCTGCTACCTCACTAAACATCAGGATGTATATTGTATTATCGGATTTGCCGGAGATAAAATATTTAAACTCAAAGAATATAAAGAGCTGGATAATGAAAGATTGTACTCAAGAATCAGCGATAAGCTTGATGACGGTACATCAAGATATATTGTAAGAGTTGGCGGACATAAGTTCATTATTAATGTTAAAGATGATAACATGGAGTTTGTAATGGATTTATGCTAAAACGGCTTATAATCCTTCTTTTTATTCCCCTTTTACTTTGCGGCTGCAATAAAGATAACAGGACTGAAATAACGTTTTCTTCCTGGGGTTCTGTCACGGAAGTGGGGATTCTAAATAAAATTATAAAAGATTTTGAAGAAGAAAATCCTGATATACGAATAAATTTTATACATATACCGCAGAATTATTTTCAGAAAATACACCTGCTCTTCGCCTCATCTCAGGCGCCGGACGTAATTTTTCTGAATAATTTGTACCTTCCTTTATATGCCTCAAAACTTGAAGATTTAACGGATTTTGCAGATACAGATGCTTATTATCCGGAAAGTCTGAAAGCCATGAGTTATGATGGCAGGCTTTATGCAATACCGCGTGATATTTCCAACCTTGTTTTCTACAGGAATAAAAATCTAATAAACAAAACTCCGAAAAACCTGCAGGATTTGACAGAAATACTAAAACACTGCAAAGAGTTCGGCATAAGCTATGAACGCGATGTATATTTTATGTTTCCATACACTCTTACGATGGGAGAAGATATTTATAATCCAAACAAATCACTGGAGTTTTATAAGGGGCTTGAGGGTAAATACGCTCCTTCTCCGTCACAGGTCGGCAGCTCTACCCTTGCGCAAATGTTTCTGGACGGAAAGATCGGGCTCTATCTTTCCGGACGCTGGATGTACCCCAAAATTAGCGAAAAAGCCCACTTCCCCTGGGATGTAATAACTTTTCCGGGAATTGTTCCCCTTGATTCTTCCGGATGGGCAATTTCACGGGAGTCAAAACACAAAGAGGAAGCGGAGAGATTTCTTAATTATCTTTCATCAGAAAAAAGCAGTGAATATTTTCTAAAAACAGGCTTAATTGTACCTGCAAGGATTGACACCTCTCAAAAAATTGATAACAAAATTTTTCTTGAGGCTGTCAAAAAATCAAAAACAATTCCTGTTACAAAAGAGTACAGAAAAATTACCGATAAAATGAACAGTGCATTTTTTAAATAAAAACGTCTGCCTATTTTTTACACACTTAATTATTTTATTATCTTAAGAAGTTTGTAATCAGCCTTTTTGCTTTGCAGAAGAAACAGGAGTCTTTCTCATGAATCTCTTTTATCTCTGAAATTTTGTACGGATCTGGCTGAATTGTTCTTTGATATTTTACTTTTGGTATACCGAAAAGCATTACATACACTGGCTTATACCCTGACGGAATCTCCAGCATTTCACAAATTTCAGGGAAAAATTTCAGACAAACCTCCGCGAATCCGCACCAGCAGGTTCCAACTCCCAAATGCTGAGCGTAAAGCTCAAAATAGCTGAGTGCAATAATCGGGTCAACCGTCGCGCAAGGCGCTGTCACAGGAGAAGATACAACAACCATGTGCGGTGCATTTCTGAAAATTACATCCTCTCCGTTAACAAGTGCATCTTTGTATTTTGAAAATTTATCAAGAAGAGGAGCAATTGCCTTGTAAGAAAGCGTTTTAACCAGAAGTTCATTTACCCTTTTTCTTATAATATCCATAGCCGATTTTGTCTCAACAATGGAAAAATGAAGTGCACGTGAATTACATCCGGTCGGAATATAAGGCAGCATTTCTTTTAATTTTGTCATAGTTTCAGCAGGAATCTCTTCTTCCTTATACTGTCTGACACTCCTTCTTGATTTGATAAGTCTTAAGATATCGTTATATTCAACCTCTTCGGAGTTTTCAGGTCTCTTATCCGCAAAGCTCAACGCCCCTGTAGGACAGATAGCAAGGCAGTGCTGGCATGCAATGCATCTTTTTTCATCAACGGTTTGCGGATAATTGTCATTATCAAAAGCAATACAGCCTGAAATACAGTCGCTTATGCATAATCCGCATCGCACGCATTTTTCTTTATCAATACTTATTGTCTTCATAAAAACTCCTTCAAATGTTTGGCTTATCTAACATTGACTATTTTTCAGATTTGATGTTTAATTACATTATGTTAATATCTATTCTGGAAAAAATCAATGGGCTAAATGAAGCAATTTTTGCTCCGGTAGATAATTTAATAGAAAGACTTCCGCTTGCTGACTGGGCTCTGGACGGAATATGCGACAGCATTCATTTGATTCCGTTTTTGTTTATAGTTTTTCTGATAATTGAAATTTTGGAATTTTATTATGCAGAAAAGATTAACTCTTTGCTGAAAAAGACCGGCAAGGGAGGTGTTCTAATCGGAGCTCTGGCTGCAATCTTTCCGCAGTGCGGATTTTCTGTTATTGCAAGCAGTTTGTATACAAAACAAATAATTACAAGAGGTACGCTGATTGCGGTTTATCTTGCAACATCTGACGAGACTATACCAATACTCCTTGCGACACCGGAAAAAGCGTATTTTATTATTCCGATAGTCGGGCTAAAGTTGTTTATTGGAATCTTAATGGGGTATTTTATTGATTTTACGATTCCGCAAAAAGCAGTAAAACATTCAATTCCGCCGGAGATTGATGTGCATATAGGTGAAGAAGGCTGCTGCAAACACGATTTAGAGCACGGAAGCAAAAGAGAGCTTATCATACATCCTGTTTTGCATACAATTAACATCTGGGGATTTATCCTTGTTGTTACTCTTATTCTGAATTACTGCCTGACAAATATTGCAATTACAAATCTGATTGCAGGAAGCAGGTTCTGGCAGCCTGTTGCTGCCGCATTTGTAGGCTTAATCCCTAATTGTGCAATTTCAATCGGACTAACAATGATGCTTATAAAAGGTACTATATCTTTCGGAGCAGTTATGAGCGGACTGCTTGCGAATGCCGGACTCGGACTTCTGGTTCTTTTGAAGAATAACGATTTTAAAGATACATTAAAAATAATTTTTATACTGCTTGTAGTAAGTATCATATCAGGTTTTACAATAAATTTTTTGAGTTAATGTTAATACAGTAAGTTTTTCAGCTGAAAAACAAGAAAGGAGCAAACATGCCGGAAATTTTGGACTTAATTAAATCCAGAAAAAGCGTAAGGAAATATTCGGAAAAACACATTCCGGACGAAGATTTAAGAAAAATTCTTGAAGCGGGAAGGCTCGCTCCTTCTTGGATGAATGTTCAATCCTGGGATTTTATTTTAATTAAGTCAGAGGAAAATAAAGACTTGCTCAGCAGGTTATCTATAGGACAGGCGCATGTCAAAAATGCGGATGCCCTGATTGTATGTATTGCTAATATGAACGCATGGGAAGAAGCAAAAATTACCCACATTAAAAATCCGGCGCTCAATCCGGCGCTGCAGGGAGAAAACGGGCTTCTTATCAGAACTCTTGAACAAGTTATTTATCCGGTTTCTTATATGATGCTGGAGGCAGAGTCTCTAGGCATAAAATCCTGCATTATCGGCGCCCTCGGAAATGAAATTACAGGAGTTGAACCGGAAATTTATAAAGAGGTCAAAGCAAAATTAGGGCTTGATGAAAACCGGATTATATCGACTATTATAACACTGGGATACGAAACAGAGCAAAGTGAAACCAACAAAATCAGAAAAGATTTTGACACTGTAGTATCTCTGGAAAAACTCGGAGACAAATTTTAGTCATCCATATCCGGTTCGCCGTTCATGAGTTTCAGAATTTCCACAACTTTTGGCATTTGACAGTCAAAAGAATAGTGTGCTTTTCTTATAGAGCATTCGCTGCAATTTCCGTTGAGTTTGTAGCATTCAATTGCCTGAGCTGTCCAGTTTTTTGTAATTGAACAGGAAATCTCACTCTGTTTTGGTAATACTTGATTTAACATTTATACACTCTCCCACAGCTACATCATAAAACCTGCGGGAGATTTTGACATCATATATTTAAACGATTTAATCCCGTAAGTCCGGACAAAAACTCATCCGCCATTTTCATTCTTAATACCGGGTTACGCTCCTTGCGGCTGAAATCTTCAAGCCTGTTAATTAAATCAGAAGCCTGAATATCCAGATGACATTTCCTTAATGCAAGCTCCCAGCATCTGTAATCGTCTTTTGAATTTGCATGTACAAGATCTGCATAAACTCCGGCAAGAAGTGTCTTTTTAAAAATCTTCCTGACAAGTTTTATTTTTTTACCCGCATCCGGAGCTTCATAATCTTTTGTTGCTTTGTTTATAAATACATTCAGCAGCTTTGCCGTAGTATTTGAATAAGAACGGTCGCATAGCGTATAAATTTCGTCTACAAGCATTAAATGCCCTTCATGCGATACAATGTTGTTGGGGTTTACACTGTCAAAAACTCCGTAGTTTCTTATACCGAACTTCATTTCATTGAGTTTTGCAAGGTCAGATGCAAGCATATTATAACTATACTGGGAAATATGAGCAAATTTTGGCAGATAATGCTTCAAATAATACTGCGTTCTTTTTCTTTCGTTATATTTCTGCGCAAGATGCTCCGGAACTCCTGCCGGCATTTGCGGACTGATATTTTTTAATATCTGCAGTTTCCCGAGTTGTACAATGGCTTCTCCGTAGTAATTTCTCAGATTTTTGAATACACCTTTGCCCCAGATAAAATTATCACCGATATTATCTTTATTGATTGTTTCTCTTACCGGAATTCTTGCCGCATATTTTTTCGTTATCTTATAAACCGCGTTATGACTTCCTTCTTCTATAAACCTGCCGGGAATAAATATATCTTGCAGAGCCTGTTTTATTTTATCAATTATTAATTCTTTTTCGCCTGCACTAATCTGAGGCTTATCAATAACTCTGTCCAAGACTCGTTCCAATTCTCTTGAGCGTCCTTTAAAAGCCGGAGGTTTTATATTTGAATTATATGAATGTATCGTAAGATTTTGCATACTTCCTTCCATTGTTTTTAAACACATTATCCAGATATTGCTCAATTTTAGGCAGTCTTTTTTTGAGGTCAGGATTTCTGCCGCGGATAAATTCCAGCCCCTGAATAAAAGAGTCTGCCTTCATATTGATATTGCAATTCAATAATACGCACTTCCATATATTTTCGTCTGATAAGCGCGTATCATAAGGCAAGTCAGATTTCTCGGAAGCTGTTATAATTTTGCGTAAAATTTTTCTTGCATCTTCAACGTGATTTCCGTAATCAAGTATCATTCTGCTTGACGTCAGTTTATAGAGCATTGCTTCAAGAACTTTCCCGACCGTATTACATTCCGGCAAATTAATAGTATTCATCCCGTCCGTCAGTAAAAGTTTTCCGCCTGATAGAACAATATTCCCCGGATTTCTGAAATCAAATACATAATATTCGTCTTTAGAATACTTCATCCCGTTTAACGCTGCAATATCCTTAATCAGAGCATCGTAGCTTTCCTGAGGAACTTTTGCAAACACGGGCAAGTATTTTTCCTGATAATATTTTTCACATTCTTCCAGAGAATTCATCTTTTTCATTTCTTTTGACGGAATACCGGCAGGAATATGTTCTCCCAAATTTCTTAAAATCTCAATCCTGCCTATCTGCCCCAGAGCTTCTCCATAATATGTTTTTAAACCTGCAAAAACCCTTTTTCCGACCTTAATTCCGCCCTGTAAAAATTCGTGCGAATCAAGAACGCCTTTACTTATTTTTGCCGCCAAATCTTTATCTACTGAATAAACTTCTCCGAAAAATCCGCCGCCTAAAAATCTTTCAGGCGTTATTAATTCATCAAAAGCTTTTATAAGCAAACGTTTAAGAGTGATTTCATCTTCAGCGTCAATTTTCGTCTTTATAAAGACCTCTTTTGTTTTTTTGCCGAAATCCTCTACAACCCCTTTGAAAACAGGGCGTTTTGCAGAATATTGATAAGTGTTAACAGGGGTAATTCTCATATCAGGAATAAAACCCGTAAAAAAATTTTTTGCGCGGATTTATTCAATCCGTTTTTATTTCTAAGCAGAAATTAATTTTATTCAGCAAGAACAATTGTAAAATCGCTGCCTACAGAGAATGTCTCGGTAGGATCATAAATAAACTGCATATTATTAAGCTCCGGCATTTTCTTTTGAAGCCAGTTTAAAAAGTCAACAGTTACATCGTTTTTGTTTGCAACAAACCTTGTATGTGAAAGGTGGGTAATTTTCAGCATATTAACTTCAAACCCGAGCTCTGAAAGCTTATCCTTCATCGCCTGAGCCTCCGTTTCTTTTTTTGGCGAGTACATAATTCCTGCCTTGAATTTTGTTCCGTCAAGAGTCGGTTTCTCGCGGTAAATCATTCTGTCGATTACCTGTTGTGTTTTTTGCGGGTCTAAAATCCAGTAGCTTATGTATCCTCGCTGATTTGGCGCTCCCGGAAGTGTTGCAAGTTCTATTTTATTTTCATCAACACTTCTTGCAAATGCAGCGTACTGGGAAAGTTCATAGAAACTCATATCTGTTTTAACGTAAGTATTACAGATATTTAATACCTCCGGAATCTTTGTAATGACCTGAGGAGAGTGGAGTTTTTCAAACAGACTGCGCATAAACCACTGCTGACGCTGGGTTCTTCCGATATCACCAAGTCCGTCTTTTCTGTATCTCAAATACCCGACCGCCTGCTTTCCGTTTAATACAGTATTACCTTTATCAAGGTTAATATGAAGTTTGCCTGCATAATCGTGATATTTCATTGGTTTTTCAACATAAATAGGGATTCCGCCGAGTGCATCTACAATTTTTTCTACAGCTTCATCATGAACCACAAGATATTTATCAATTTTTATGCCGAAAGTTTCCTTAAGTGTCTTTTTGACCAGATCAACTCCGCCAAGCGCGTGGGCAGAATTAATCTTCTGAATCCCTTTATTATCCGGAAGATAAACTTTGCTGTCACGCGGAATTGAAATGGCATTTATTGAACGCGTTTTAGGGTCTATATTAACAATAATTATCGTATCCGAGCGTGTGCCTTCCCAGATATTTGTACCGGTTCCGTTTGAATCAACGCCAAGGAGAAGAATATTCTGTCGGCGCGGAGAAAACGGTACATCAAAACTTTTCTTTTCCTTTTTATAAAATTTAGCAAAACTGCCGGTGTCATCAGAAGAATCGGTCGTAAATTTTTCCAGAAAATAACTGTTTTCAACAACCGTAACACATACAATAACCGCGCATAATATTGCTAAAACTATTGTAAAAAGAAGCTTCGCAAAGTTAGAAGTGTCCTCCTTTTCTGCACGGATATTCTTTAAAAACGCTTTATATTCTTCTTCCTGATTTTCGTCTGCTATTTTCATCTCAACAATACTCTCTTATTTAAAAATTATATTTGAATCAAACCTTAAAATCAATTATTGCAACGGGCTTATTTTTACAGTACAAAGAAAATATGAAAAAAAAGATTTTATTTATAAATTTTGGCGGCTTAGGTGATGAAATTTTATTTCTGCCTTCAATAATTTCCGTAAAAAAAGAGTTTCCGGAGTCGGAAATTACACTTGCGCTTGAGCCGCGCAGCAAAGGTATAGCCTCTCTTACAAGCATAATTGATAATATGATGTTTGCGGATATTAAAGGTAAGAATAAATACATAGAGCTTTTTAACCTTTTGCGGGCAATCAGAAAATACAAGTTTGATATTGTAATATCCTCGGGTTCAAATAAATTTATTTCAATCTTTCTGTTTCTGACAGGAATTAAAACCAGAATCGGATATAATTCCGGCAGGTTAAGTGAAATTCTGCTTACAAATGCAATACCGTTAAACAAAAACCAGTACGCGGCAAAGATGTATCATGATTTAGTCCGCGGAATAACGGATTTCAATACCGAACTTCCTCAAATAGAGATTGAACGGAGAGAATGTGAAAAAAATACGGTTCTCATTCATCCGGGTGTGAGCCTTATGAGCGTAAAAAAAGGTATGATAAAAACTATTCCGGCAGAAATTTGGGCAGAGGTTGTAGAAAAGCTTGCCGATAGGGGTAAAAAGGTTATTGTAGCCGGCGGACCTGATGATAAAAACGTTATTGAGACAATTGAACGTATTGTTCCCTGCGAAAAATATATCAATATGTACGGAAAAACAAAAAACCTTAAAGAGCTTGGTGAATTAATTTCCGGAGCTGAAAAATTTTTGTGTTCAGATTCTGCACCGCTGCATGTTGCTGCTGCTCTCGGGGTAAAAACTTATGCAATATTTGGTTCGACCGATGATAGAAAACTTATTCCTGCAAACGGACTGGTAATTCCTGTAAAAGCAAAAAACTGTACATGCCCTCTGCGTCCGTGTTTGTGGGAGAAGCGGCATACAACCTGCGAAACATTAGAATGCCTTCAGATAACATCAGATGATATTGTGGAAACACTGCTGGCTGACTAGAGTTTGTTATTTTCACTTTTTACTATAAACAAACTCAAAATATAAGAAACGGTAATTCCGAGAAAAAGTGTAAGCCCGATTGAACTTACGAGTTTAAATCCGGTAAACGAGAGGAGCAGGAATGAAAACGCGGTTGAAGCAGCGGACATAAATACCGCGTCTTTTGATTCTCCGCCGCAATTCAATCTAAAAATGGAATAATCAAGACTAAAGCCTGCAATCAGAAACAGTCCGAGAATATGGAAAAGATTAAGACTTTCCCCAAACAGCGATAAAATTCCTACGGTAAATAAAATTCCGAGAACCGGTGATATGCTTATCCTGAAAGCGTTTTTTATACCATACATAAAACTCAGAAGAATAAACAAAACCGCAGGTGTGCAAGGAAGAAGCATCAGACAGTCAATTCTTCTTATTTTCATCATTTTAGAAATCTCATCCGCCGGATTTAAACTCCCGTTGACCGGATTTTTTACAATTACAAATGATGCGTTATCATCAAGAGAAAACTGAGATTTTAGAGGAAACTTTTCAACATCGTAAATTTTTCCCTCTGACGGCTCAAATTTTATACCCGTTTTTGACTCATAGTTTTTTAAATCCGCCTGATACAACCCGGAAGCCAGCTTTAAATTTTCTTCCTGCCTTTTTGTCGAAGAGACAAAATTCTTGAGCCCGATTGAATCCTGAATATTCAGCGCTTCTTCTTTTTCAAGAATTTCATCAGTGTTCTTGCCCTGAATTATTAAAAATTCACTGTTTCCTGAATTGAAAACATTTTTGTAAAGGGTTTCAGCTTTTAATAAATTTTCAGGCGGAGTATAGAAGCTCTTGATATTATCGTTGAATTTTATATTAAAACTCCCTAAAGCTATTACCGCTAAAACAACGGTAAGAATCAGTTTTTTAGGAAGTTTTATCCGCTTAAATGTATTAAAATTACTGAATCCGCCAAACATCGGAAGCACAATAAGCACAAAAAGGTATACGCCTATTAACCCGAAAGCGGTAAAAATTCCGACCTCCCGGAGCACTTCTATATTTGAAAAATACAAAAACAAAAACGCAATCACTGTCGTAAGCATTGATGAAGTCAGGCTGTTTTTAAAAACTTTGTCGTCTTTTTTAAGGAAATAATGCAGGGAATAGTCCAAACTTATCCCGATGAGCGAGGTTGAAAACACAAAAGTAAGTACGTGAAGTTTGTGGAATATAAGCGATGAAACAGAATATCCGAGAAGAAATCCAAACAGAATGCTAAGCCCGATTGGAATCAGGATTTTTATTGAGCGGAAATAGAATTTTGCAAGCAGAATAAGTGCAAGCGTTGAAATTATACAAATAAAATTAATCTCGTTATTTGATTTTGTACTCGCAAAATACGAATGAACCGGAGTTCCTGTAAGATAAATACTTTTCCCTTCCGCCTCTTTGATTAATGTTTTTAATTCATCGTTGTTTTGAATTTTGAAATGCGAAACCGCATAATATTTTCCCTCAAACTCTCTAATGCTGTCGTCATAGAGTCCGGCATTTGAAAGAACAAAATCAGTTGCAAAAAGATACGGGTCTTTTAGAGGCGGCGCAATATAAATCCCGAGAGGATTGTAAAGCCCTTCCTGCGCTTCATTTTGAAGTTGTTGATATTTTTTTTCTTTAAGAAGATTTCTCTTTCTTTCTGTTAAAAAATTCGCCGGATAGTTTCTGTAAACGTCTGCCGCATCCTGAAAATCGGTTTTCATCTGCGGGAAATCCGATTTTAATTCTTCTGCTTCTTCGGGCGTTTCGCCCTCAAAAATTACATTTACCGATTTGGAAGATATGTTTGCAAGTTTAACCAGATGTTTTTCCGTCTGCGAATTCGGGTTCACAAACGCCCCCATCAGGTCAACCTCCACCGGTTTTGCCTTAAGAAAAGCAAAGGTAAAAAACAGTATTGAAAATATTATAAATAAAATTCTTCTAATCATTGAAACCTGATTTTTGTTTCTGTCTTATCGCAGGCTAAAATAATTATTTGCTCTACTTTAGAGCCCGCCCCCTTTATCTCTATTGATTTTAAATAATTATAAGCCTTTGAATCCGTCTTTGGAAGAAGGGCTAAATCCCAATTTTTCCCGTCGCCTTCAAAAAAGAAGCGGAAATCTTTTTCAAGCTTTGAATACGATTTGTTTGAAATAGCTGTAATTACATTATTTATCTGCCTGTAATCTTTTGAGTTATAAGAAGTCGTGCTCTTTATCGGATAAGTTGTATAAAAAGTTACGCCCTTATCTTTTTCAAACTCAAAATCACCCGAGGATTTTAGCATCATACCCGAAACAATTTTTTCCTGATAGAATTTACACTTTGTACTCTCTAATGCCGGAAGTTTTTTTGAAATTTCTTCCAGCTTCATCTCGTGGTCAAAAACGGCTGCATTTACGGATATTGACAGAGAAAATATTGTTAAGATGGTGAATAGTGAATAGTGAGTAGTGAGTAGTGAATTTTTTATTTTCATTATTTTTCCTGTTGAATTATTGTTTAATATCAATATATTTTATCATACATTTAACATCTGTTCACTAATCAAAAAACATTTAACTCCATAAAAAAAAAGCCGTTTCTTTAGAGAACGGCTACCAGACTTGGGGAGGAGGTATGAAAAACCTCTATCGGTTTTCCATACTAAGCTTATCGGCTGATTTTTATTTTTCTTGAGTATTTTTGAATAAATCTCATACATTTGCAGGAGTAAAAATTATTAAATTTTTGTAAAAAAGAATTGAATAAGTTTATTATTACTGTTAATCTAATTAAATGGAGGAGATATGTTATGCCGGCATCACTAGCAAGCAGTAATAAAAAAAGACAAACAGAAGACTTATCACAGTTAATGCCTCAAAATATTGATGCAGAAGAAGCAATTCTCGGGGCAATACTTGTCAGTCCGGCGTGTATGAACAAAGTTGTAGAGCATCTTAAGCCGGAATCTTTTTACAAGCCGGCGCATAGATATGTTTATGAAGCCATGCTCCAGTTATATAACGGGGAGGATAAGATTGATATTGTTTCAGTTTCTGATATTTTAAATATTAACCAGAAGCTGGAATTGGTCGGCGGAAGAGCGTTTATAAATGATTTGAGTTATAAAACAATAACAACCGCTAACGTTGAATATTATGCAAAAATCGTTCAGGAAAAAGCTATCAAGCGTTCACTTATTAATGCCGGCTCAGAAATTGTATCCTCAGGTTACGACTTAAATCCGATAGAAGAGTCACTTGAGCAGGCGGAAAAGCTTATTTTTGATATAGCTTCACAAAAAGCGTCGCAGGCTCTTGCTCCTATTAAAGACCTTGTTTACGATACTTATGCGGAAATAGAAGAAAGATATAATAACAAAGGACAGTTGACCGGTGTTCCGACGAATTTTTATGATTTAGACACAATGATGAACGGGCTGCAAAAGTCGGATTTGATTATTCTTGCGGCACGTCCCGCAATGGGTAAAACCGCTTTTGCGCTTAATATTGCCCAGAATGTTGCCTTGAAGGCTAACACACCTGTTGCAATATTTTCTTTAGAAATGTCAAAGAAGCAGCTTGTACAGCGTTTGTTGTGTTCGGAAGCAGAAGTTGACACCCAGAGGCTTAAAACAGGCAACATGCAGGCAAAAGACTGGGAAAAACTTGCCGTTGCAATGAACAGTTTTTCGGAAGCTCCTATCTATATTGATGATACTGCAGGATGTACAATTACTGACTTGAGAGCCAAGTGCAGAAGGCTTGCCATGGCTGAAAAAAATCTCGGGTTGATTGTAATTGACTATTTACAGTTGATTGAAGGAACGGGAAGAGAAGACAGAATGCAGCAGATTTCAAGCATCTCAAGAGGTTTGAAGATTCTTGCTAAAGAACTCAATGTTCCGATAATTGCGCTGTCTCAATTATCCCGTGCGGTAGAGAGCAGAACAGACAAGCGCCCGATGCTTTCAGATTTGAGAGAATCCGGTTCCATTGAGCAGGATGCTGATATTGTAATGTTCATTTACCGTGATGAGTATTACAAAAACGCAAATGATGACGAAGAACAGGCAGAAAAAGCGGCAAACAAGGGTGAAGCGGAAATTATTATTGCAAAACACAGAAACGGACCTGTCGGAACAGTAAAACTCCTGTTTCAGGGCAGTATTACAAAATTCAAAAATCCTATTAAAACGGATGTGTTTTAAAAAGTTGAGAAGAGGATAAGTTTAGCAGTTTAGAAGAACATTAAAAATTATGGTGCTTAATTTTTATAATTCCTTCTCAACTTCTAAACTGCTAAACCGCTAAACTAAAAGGAGCTCACATTGTCTTATATTTCAATAATCCTACTCGCTATAGCTTTATCAATCGACGCGTGCGTTGTATCTTTCTCGTACGGGTTAATCTTTACTGAAAAAAGATTGAAAAATGCCATGCTCCTTGCCTGCTGTACCGGCTTTTTTCAGGGAATCATGCCGGCAGCCGGATATTTTCTCACCGGATTTGTAAAATCATATATCGAACCGTTTTCCGGCTGGATAGTATGTTTAATATTTACTTACCTCGGGGTTAAATTTATTATTGAAGCGTTTGAGAAGGAAAAAACCAGGCAGCTTTGCATTGACTTAAAATGTCTGCTTCTGGTCGGAATTGCAACAAGTATAGACGCGTTTTCCGCCGGAATTTCACTTTCGCTTTTCGGAAATCGGATTTTAAAACCTGCTCTTCTTATAGCTTTTGTGACTTTTGTAAATTCTTCTCTCGGCTTTTTCTTCGGGGGAAAACTAAAACACCTGCCGACAAAGGGGCTTGAAATTGCAGCGGGAATACTTCTGATAATACTGGGGTTAAAGGCTCTCATATAAAATTTCTGGTATTTATTATATAATAATTTTATGAAAAATATTATTTTTATATTTGGAACACGTCCGGAAATTATAAAGCTTGCGCCTGTTATTCTTGAGATGAAAAAATATCCGCAGGATTATAATGTTATTATATGTAATACAGAGCAGCAAAAAGAGCTTTCTAATCAAACCCTTGCCTACTTCGGATTAAAGGCTGATGTTAATCTTGACTGCATGAGAGAAAATCAGTCATTATCATCTGTTCAGGCTCGAATTTTAACGAGTTTAGACAAAGTTTTTTCAGAAAATAAAATTGATGCTGCAATTGTTCAGGGTGATACAATGACTGTACTTTGCGGCGCTTTGACAGCTTTTTATCATAAAATCCCGGTTTTTCACGTAGAAGCCGGATTAAGGTCATATGATATTTATGAACCGTTTCCGGAAGAGGTTATGCGCCAGATGACTTCAAGGGTTGCAGCGCTTCATTTTGCGCCTACGGGAGTGAACAGAGAAGCCCTGTTAAAAGAAAATATCGATTCAGATAAAATTCACGTTGTAGGAAACACTGTTATTGACGCCCTTTTCTGCCTTTCGGATGAAGTTATTGAACAGTCGAGAAAATTTTATGCGGAAAAGGGGATTCCGATTGATGATAAGCTGGTATTGATTACAGCGCATAGAAGAGAAAACCACGGAGAAAGAATCGACAGAATTATAGAAGCTATTTCTCATCTTGCTGAAAAATATTCTGACCACACATTTGTAATTCCGGTTCACCCGAATCCTAACGTAAAAAACAAAATACACGAAAGATTAGGGCATTTCGACAACATCCATTTATTAACTCCGCTTGACTATCCGTATCTTGTATATTTAATGAAGCATGCAAAACTAATTCTTACAGATTCCGGCGGAATTCAGGAAGAAGCGCCTTCTTTTGCCTGCCCTACTCTTGTTATGAGGTATGAAACAGAAAGAAAAGAAGGAATTGAAGCCGGAGTATCAAGGCTTGTAGGAGCGGATTACAAAAAAATAGTTGAAGAAAGTGAAAAGATACTTTCTTCTTCTAAAGATTTAACAAGACTCAAAGCCCAAAACCCTTACGGAGACGGTAACGCTTCAAAAAGAATTGTCGGGATTATAAAAGATTTTTTTAGTAAATAGAATTCTTTCCGAGAAACTCCGCAAAATCCATAACTTTGTATCTGCCAAAAGAATACAAACCCAGTGCTGCTTCGCAGCCGAGGCAGGAGGTTAAAACTATTTTAGCGCCGGATTTTACAATATCCCTATGTTTACTTTTGAATACTTGAGACATAATTTTGTACTCTGTTATTTTAGAAATTCCGTTTAGACCGCAGCATTTGTCATAATTATCCATCTCGACATATTCAAGGTTTTCCGTATTATTCAAAATCCATTCAATATCGTCATAATTCTCAATATTGCAAGGCTTATGGAAAGTCACCCGGAATTTTTTCTTAAGCTTTGGCTTTAAATCATTTTCCCTTATGTATTCAAAAATATTTCTGATATTTAAACCCTCAATCTTGTAGCCTTTGAGTGTTTTTTCGCAGCTTGCGCAGGTTGTTACGATATCTTTAATATCGTATCTTTTTATAATATCTTCAAAACTTTTTTTGTAACTTTCGTAAGAATTCTTGTCCCCTCGTACATAAAAAGGTATTCCGCAGCATTGAAAATCAGGGGTTATAACCTCTACCCCGCAGGAATTAAGGATTTTTATAACAGATTTACTGCCTTTTATTTTTCCGCTGCAGCCGCCAAAATAAATTACTTTTCTGGTAAATGTTTTGCTTTTATATTTACGCTTAAATAGACTTAAGAGTTTTAGACCTAAACCAAAAATAAAAAATTTCTGGATAAATGATATAAATTTTTCCCGCCTGCTTCCGGCAAAATATTCAGCCTTAGCCGAAGCTATAATATCAACAACATCAATTCCGCTCGGACAGAATTTTGAACAAGCGCCGCATTTGAGGCACAAATCCAGATAGCGGTTTATTGTCCTTGACATTTTTAAATCGCCTTTTATCAGACCTTTCAGCATAATAAACTGCCCGCGCGATACTGTGCAGTCGTTACCGGTAATTTTATAAATCGGACAAACCGACTGGCAAATCCCGCATTTAGAGCAGGAGTGGATTTCTTCTTTATACTCAGCTAATGATTTCATAATTATTATTTTAAAGCAAATAATTTTTGTAGTAAAATGACTATAAAAGTTAATGTCGGGTTAGTAAACCCGACCTACATTGAAAAATTGAAAAGCAAGGCAGGTATTTGCCCCCCTTGCGGGGGAAATGTCCGAAGGACAAAGGGGGGTAAAATAAAATTGATAATGATACTGATGTCAACCGATAAGAATGGTTAAAAAAAGGAGTATAAAATGTCTGCAACAATCCAACAATCCCAAAAAGAATTAGACAGGCTTTCTGCCATAAGAACGATTGATTCTGAAATCAAAGCAATTGAAGAATTAAAACATTCGCTTGATGCAGACAGCCTTACACAAGCTCTTGATTTCATGCAGAATTCTAAAGGCAGAATAATAATTACCGGCATGGGAAAATCAGGTCATATCGGTAAAAAAATTGCAGCCTCGCTTGCATCAACCGGAACACCGTCATTTTTTGTACATCCGGCAGAAGCAAGCCACGGTGATTTAGGCATGATAACAGAGGATGATGTTGTAATTGCAATTTCAAACAGTGGTGAATCAAGAGAGTTAATAGATATTTTAAATTATTGCAAGCGTTTTGGGATAACCCTTATTGCAATAACCAAGAATCCTCAAAGCTCGCTTGCTAAAGCAGGAGATGTTGTTCTTGTTCTTCCGAATAACGGCGAAGCCTGTCCTCTCGGGTTAGCCCCGACAAGTTCAACAACTGCAACGCTTGTTCTCGGAGACATACTTACAATAGGAATGCTGGAAAGAAAAGGCTTCTCAAAAGAGGACTTTAACGACAGACACCCGGGCGGAAAACTCGGTGCTATTCTTAAGCGTGTATCAGACCTTATGCATACAGGACAGGAAATGCCTCTGCTGGATGAAAATTCCAACATGCAGGCTGTACTTTTAGAAATGACTTCAAAACGCTTAGGCTGCGTGGGATTTATTAACTCTCAAACGGGAGATTTAACCGGAATCCTGACAGACGGTGACTTGAGAAGATGCCTGTCATCTAAAATACTTGAAGAAAAAGCTGTTGATTTGATGACCAGAAATCCTAAGACGATTTCACCAAACGCAATGACAGCGGAAGCTTTAAAAATTATGCACGATAAAAAGATTACAAACCTCTTTGTTGTTGAAAACAACAAGCCTGTTGGGGTTATCCACATTCACGATTTGCTCAATAACGGGGTTGCATAATGAAACTTGAGGCAGAAAAAAAGTTTGCGGCAGGACTTTCTATATCCTCTAATGCAATTGTAATTCTCCTGAAAGTCATTGCAGGAATCCTCTCCGGAAGTATCAGTATAATATCCGAAGCCATTCATTCGCTTTCGGATTTTCTGGCATCCGTTCTGACCTTTTTTGCCGTAACCCGCTCTTCTGAACCTGCTGATAAGGAACACCCTTTCGGACACGGAAAATACGAAGATATGTCAGGTTTTATTGAAGGCGGGCTGATTATTTTTGCCGGACTTTATATTATCTATGAAGCTTCAACAAAACTAATTTTCGGCTATCACATAAAATCAGAACCGACAATAGGTATTTTTGTCATGGCATTTGCAGTATTAGCAAATTTTCTCGTAAGCAGATACCTTTTTTATGTCGCCCGAAAGTCCGACTCAGTCTCGCTTTATGCGGATGCGCAGCACCTGAGCACTGATATATATTCAGCTCTCGGGGTTCTTATCGGATTAGTTTTAATTAAAATTACCGGAATCACTGCACTTGACCCGATTATCGCAATAATAGTCGCTCTTATTATTTTAAAAGCAGGCTTTTCTATCTCAAAAGAAACTCTTAATAACCTTCTTGACGGCTCAATTCCTGCCGGTGATATTCAAAAAATAGAAGAAATCATAAAGAAAAACAATGTTATTAAAGGATACAAAAATATTAAAGGCAGAAAATCAGGTCAATATAAAGAAATTGAAATGACACTTTTGTTTAATCCCGATATGAAACTCCAGTGCTGCCATGCAATTTGCGACCAGATTGAAAATGAAATCAAATCAATAATGGACAATGTTTCCATAATAATCCATGCAGAACCCGCAATATAAAAATGAACATACGCAAACATTTTTCGTTATACCTATGTAGAGTTTAATGAGGAAAGGAAATGTAAGTATGAACAAAAAAATGTTATCGCTTTTAATAGCAGGTTTTTTATTGACAGGTATCGGATTTAATGCCGCAAGCTACGCCGCACCGCACAGAGACAACGGCGTAAGAAAAGAAGTCCGCCATCAGGGACCTCAAAGGGGAGATTTTAGAAAACAAACTCCTCAAAAAAGACATCATCAGGATTTGAGAAAACATAACGACCGCAAAAACTTCCATGCAGACAAAGCCCGCAAAGACAACCATAGAGATTTCAGGGCTAAGAGAGACAACTCAAGGTTTGATTCCCACAAAGAGCACAAAAAAGATGTAAAAAAGTTCCAAAAAAATCAAAAAAAGGATATTAAGAACTTCAAAAAACAACAAAAAAATGTTCACAAAGCTCCAAATAAAAGACCTCAGGCAAGAAATCACAGACCGGCAAGAAGAAGATAATATAGGGAAATGCCGGACAGCCTGACAATAACTTTTCTATTCCGGTGGGAAAGCTGACGCTTTTCCCACCCTACACTTACTAAAGCCTCGCAATAACTACAAATCGGGCGTCATTGCGGGGGGGGGGGGGGGGGTAATTTCAATTATGTCTTCTTTTTTGCCTGCTCTTCTTCAAACTTCTTTTCTTTATCGCCTTCATAAAGGAACAGAACAAACGGCAGAATAAATATTACCGCAACTGCATAATATCTGAATGTTTCAACATATCCCCATAAAGTTGCCTGCTGCCTTAAAAGATTATGTATTTGTGCCTGTGCCATATAAACAGCGGTTTGCGGATCAACAAGGGTCGAAAAAGAGCCTGCCATTACCTGAACTCTTTCCGAAAAAACGTGATTTGTGTCGGTCAAAAATTTAATCAACATATGCTGATGCGCCTGAGAAAATCTTGTAATCATTGTTGTTGCAATAGATGTACCGATTGCAGCGCCTGTATTTTTGAGAAGATTTTGAACACCCGCTGCATTTGTTTGAGCTTCTTTAGGCAGGGTTGCGCAGGAAATATTAGACAGAGGAACCATTGCAAGAATCATGCCAAGCCCAAAAACAAAGTTCGGAAATGCAATATCAGCTATAGAAATTGTTGTATTAATTTCACCTAACATTAAACCTGATATAGCAAGTGTTACAAGCCCTGCAATTACGACCGGACGTATGCCTATTTTAGAGACGCAAATTCCGCATAAAATTGACGCAAGCAAGCAGCCGGCGCCTCGCGGAACCATTGAAATACCGCTTAAAAAGGCTGTATAACCAAGCAGCGACTGAAGCATTGAAGGCAATATTGACGCCGAGGACATCATTACGCCCATCAATACAACCTGCCCCAGTGTTCCGATAAGGAAATTGTGGTTTTTTAATATTGATAAATCAATTAAGCCGGTTTTGCTTTTACTCTTTTTAATTTGAATAAACACAAAAATCAGGAAAGAGATTGTAGATACTGTAAATAGTTTGCAAATCCACGGTGCACCGAACCAGTCTGCATCATTACCTTTATCCAGAACTACCTGTAATGTCAAAAGCCAGAGAGCAAGAAAGAAAAATCCGGAAGCGTCCATAGAAACATTCTTTTGCTTTCTTGAATACGGCGGCTCTTCAAGATATTTGTGGGTTAAAATAAATGCTATTATACCAAACGGTATGTTTATAAAATAAATAAACGGCCATGACCAGTTTTCAGTAATCCAACCGCCGAGTGCCGGTCCCATAATCGGCGCTACAATTACCCCGAGCCCAAATACTGCCATTGCTGCAGGAAGTTTTTCTTTCGGGAATATTTCAAAAATTACAGCCTGAACAACAGGGAGAATTCCGCCGCCGCCTGCACCTTGCAAAATTCTTGAGAAAAGAATCATTGCCATTGAATTTGAAATTCCGCATAAAACTGAGGCTATGGTAAAAATTACTATACTTAGCATAAAGTATTGTTTTCGACCCATCAGTTTGCTAAAGAAATCAACAGTCGGAATTACAACACCGCTTGCAACAAGATAGCTTGTAATAATCCATGTTGATTCATTATGGCTTATGGAAAAAGTTCCTGCCATATAAGGAAGTGCTACGTTTGAAATAGTTTCGTCCAGAGCAAACATAAAAATTGAAATCATCAAAGGTATCATTGTTACCCACGGATTTAATTTAAACTTCCACTCTTCTGTAGCAACTGCTGCTTCCTGCCCCATAATATGTTTCCTTTTACCACGTGTAGAAATATCAACACGTAAATTAAACCACACAAAATATTAATTTGCAATAGTTCATTAGTTGAATTTTATGTTGAATTTCTTTAGCGCGTCTTCCCTGATAGCCCTTAAACCTTCTATTGCCTTCTGGATATTAAAATCTAAATCAGAATTTGTTTTTTGAATATAATCATCCAGAATTTTACTTATTTGATTGTATACCTCCAGCCCCTTTTGTGTAATTTTGCTCTCCATAATAATTTTAGAGCCTTGATTAGCCGGCGCCCGTTCAATAAGCCCCTTTTGTTCAAGTGATTTCAGAAACTTGCCTGTATGCGCCCTTCCCTTCATTATCAGTTTTGCAAGTTCTATCTGAATAATTCCCGGATACATATATAAACAATCAAGAATTATAAACTCTTCCTGAGACACGGGAAAATTGTTCTGCTCAAAAAAGCATTTTGCTGCTTCGTGCAAAACTCTTGATGTTAATTCTAATTCATAAGGCAGAGATTTTGTATAATGTTCCAAACTTTTTTCCTTTATCTTTTATTAATTTTATTGTCGGGCTTCAACCCGACCTATATTTATATCTGGTGAATAGTGAGGAGTGAGGAGTGAATAGAATTTTTTTATAAGTAGTCGTAGGGTGGGAAAAGCGTGAGCGTTCCCACCGAAGATTATTGCCAGGTTTTACCCAACCTGCATTTCTTGTCAAGTAGGATTGCGGAGCAAGCTCCACACTACTAACAGCCGGTCATTGCAAGACCCATTAGGGTCGTGGCAATCCATTAGTTTTTGTTGGGTTAGTAAACCCAACCTACATTTTCATATTTCTATAAGTAAACCGGTTGTTTTTTATATATTCTATTCAATTGTCAAATTTGTTCTGGATTGCTTCGGGTTGTTTTGGCTGTTCCCTCGCAATGACGCTAAGCTTGTTGACTTACTTCGTACCTGAATCATTTACCCCCGCAATGACGCCAGACTTGTAGTTTCACTTACCAACCCAAATACATTTACCCCTGCTGTCATTCAGAGGGCGTGAGCCCGAAGAATCTCTATGAAGTTTTTGTCAGGTAAAACCTGACTTACTGTTCCGGTGGGAACGCTCACGCTTTTCCCACCCTACACCTGCTATTTCTATATTCTCAGTCACTCAGTCACTTAATCACTCAGTCACTAATGCTCCATTACCCCTGCCCCTCACAGAGCGCTTTCATTTCCTTTATTGCCTGTTCTAACCCGACAAAAATCGAACGAGCAATAATTGAATGCCCGATATTTAATTCTACAAGATTCGGAATTTCATGCATTCTGCCTACATTCTGATAATTCAACCCGTGTCCAGCATTGACTTTTAAGCCAAAATTTTGAGCAAAGATTGCAGCTCCTTTCAAGTCCTCAAAAGCTTTTTCTTCTTCTGCTGTTCCAAAAGCTTCCGAGTATCTTCCGGTATGAAGTTCTATAAAAGGGGCGCCGGTTTTTGATACTGCTGAAATCTGATCAATATCAGGATCAATGAAAAAACTTACTTCAATATTTTTTTCAATAAGCGGCTTTACAAACTCTATTGCCCTGTTTAATTGTCCTGCAACATCCAGCCCGCCTTCCGTTGTAAGCTCCTGTCTTTTTTCCGGTACAATGCAGACAGCATGCGGTCTGAGGCGGAGCGCAATCTCCTGCATTTCATCTGTCATTGCCATTTCCAGATTCAGGCGGACTCTTGGAAGCATTCTGATCGCCTCAACATCAGCGTCTTTAATATGGCGCCTGTCCTCTCTTAAATGAGTGGTAATTGATTCGACCTTACAGTCCTTGCAAATTCTTGCTGCAGCCAGAACATCCGGCTCATTTCCGCCCCTTGCGTTTCTGAGTGTTGCAACATGATCTATATTTACACCTAATAACATTTTATTTGCTCCTTAATTCTTTGATTTTATTAATCTTCAATAATGCAGTATAAGTAGGCAGAATTGTAATTTCATTATCCGCCGAGTGGGAAATATATTCAACCGCTTTTTTAATTTCCGGAATAATTTTAATCTGACATTCCGGAATACCTGCGTATTTGAGCCTCAAAGCCATATCATTTGCCCTGATTCCCGATACAACAATTTCATGTTCATTTTTTGACAGTGTTTCAAATTCCGCATCCCAAAGCCATGAAACATCGCGTCCGTCAGCATAGTTGTCATTAATTATAATTAACAGATTAGAATCTTTGCTGACGGTTTTTAATACTTCGTTTGCGCCGATTGGATTTTTTATAAGCTGAATAAGAGTCCTTTTGCCGTTCAAATACTTAACCTCGCTTCTTCCGAAAGCGACTTTAAATGAACTCAAATGCTTTTCAATATCTTCAATTCCCAATTCAAGACAGAGCGCTATAGCCGCAAGAGCGTTATATGCATTATAAAGTCCGACAAGAGGAATTTCATAAGTCTTATCAGTCACCGAAGGGCAGGCTATATTTAATATTGAATAATCTTTATACAAAGTAACATCCGCCTTGTACTTAGGCTCAGGTCTTCTGTATCCGCACTCGCAGTAATAATGTCCCTGCTGGGCAAAAAATTTCTTTTCGTATTTTAAAGCCTTTCCGCAAGGGCAATTGAAGGTTTCTTCTGTAGAAGATTTAGACTTTAAACTTTCATCCGCATAGTAAACATTTTCTATTCCGTAAAAAATCTTATTTTTGCCCTCAAAAGAAGCTACAAGCGGATCATCCGCATTCAATAAAAGTTTTATATCCGGTTTCTTATTAATACCGTCCTGTATTAAACGTTTTGTTGTCGCAAGTTCTCCGTACCTGTCAAGCTGGTCACGAAAAAGGTTTGTCACAACAAGATAATCCGCATCGAATTGGTCGTAAATCTTTGATAAATAAGCTTCATCAGATTCTATTACAGAATAATCCGTTTTGACAAAAGGATTTAAGGAAACCGAGAGAGCGTTAACTACACCTGTAAGCATATTTGCACCCATTGCGTTATTGATAACAGAAGCTCCGCTTTTTTTGATTAAGTGCGTTATAAGTCCGGAGGTGGTGGTTTTACCGTTAGTTCCGGTTACATTAATTTTTGTTTTTATATATTTATTGCATTTTTCAAGAAAATCCGGCGAGATTTTCAGCACAATCCGCCCGATAATCGAGGTTCCGGAAGAAAGTTTTGTTATATGTAAAAAACAACTTATGGTTTTTGCAAGTATTAGCGAAAAATAAAATTTCATACCTCTCCTTTTTGTCTTCCTATAACAATTATAAAATAGAATCATATAATAATACAAATTGTTAAAAATAGCTTTTAATAAGTTTTTGTCAGACTGATTTTCACATATCTTCATTTTTTCTTTTTTAAAAAACAAAGAAGAAAAAACGAAGCAAAAAAGAAGAAATATTGTTGTTTTGTATGCTCATAAGAGTCGGTGTAGGGTGGAAAAAGCGTCAGCGTTCCCACCCTACACCGACTTGTAGTCTCACCTGACAACCCAAATACATTTACCCCTGCCGTCATTCAGAGGGCGTCAGCCCGAAGAATCTCTAAAAATTTTTTTGTCAGGTAAACCTGACCTACATTTCTCAGTCACTTAGTCACTTAATCACTCAGTCACCCCTAAAAAACATTTACCCCCTCAGGAGTATTTCTTTTTAGAAAATTATAGAATATAATCATATAATATTAGAAATCGGAAAAAGGTTGCGGAAAGTTTCCGCGAAAAACAGAAAAATGATTTTCACAATATTTACAGCTATAGTCTTTATTGCAGAGTTAATAATCGGATACACAATAATATCCGGTCTTATTAAGCTGGATATGAGAATCCTTGCGGCGAATGAATTTCTTGTTGAAGCAAATCCGAAAATAAAGAAAGTTGCAGAGCTTGTAAAAGCCATTTCTGAACAGATTGCAGAACTTACTCCTGTTTATGTGGAAAAATTTAGAGAACTTAGAAATAAAATAATGCTTGCAAAACTCGAAGGTCTTATAGCATTAATTTTATTTTGGAGTATTAATATTAAGGTAATAAAGAAAATCAGAAAAACAAAGGTGTTTAAATTAGCCGCCAGGGGTTTATCCCTCCTCAGTAGTGTGGTATAATAAACAAGCGGATATAAAGAGAAAAGAGGTATATTATGAGCAAAGATAAATCTTCATTCGGGTTTGGAATGGGGCTTTTAGCCGGAGTCGTAGGCGGACTTATTGCCGGTGTTCTATATGCGCCGCGCCCTGGGGCTGAAATGAGAGCTAAGGTTAAAGAAACCGTATATGATTTAGCCGAAAAACATTCTCCTGCCGTAAATGAAGCAAAAAAACAGGCAATAGAATCAATAGACCTTTTAAGATATAAGCTTGAAAGGCAATATAAAAAGTTTTCGAACATGTTAAAATCAAAAAAAATGAGAAAAGCAAAAGAGCTTGAAGACGTATCAGACTACGACTTCAACTAAACAGTGTAGAGGAAAATAAATGGAAACAGCACAATTATATCATAGTTTAACTTTTCTGGCTTACGCAACCGGTGTTATTGTTATTTTAGCCGGCGGCATGCTTGTAAAAGTTTTGTTTGACCTGTCCAAACTTACCAGAAATGTGAATGAAACCGCTGAAATCGTGAAAGAGGAACTAACCCCGACACTCAAGAACATCAACAAATCTGTTGAAATCGTAAGCGGAATCATTATTAAAACAGACGAAGGGGTAAATAAAGTAAAAGATTTTATCAAAAAAACTCCTCTCAACCTTCTGTGTAAACTATCTTCCGCAACGGGAACCGTTGCAAAAGGTTTTATGAGCGGGCTTGGAACTGCGTTTAAGTTTTTTGCCAAAAAGAAGTAAACCGGATAGTCAATACAAAAAATAAAAGAAAAAGTTAAACTACAAAAGAAGGAGAAAATAATATGTCAGTAATGAAATTTTTAGCAGGCTTTGCAGTAGGCGCCGCTATAGGCGCAGTAGCAGGAGTACTTCTTGCTCCGAAATCAGGTGCGGAAACCAGAGAAATGATTGGTGAAATGGCATCTGATGTTGCAAAAAAGACAGACGAAACAGTAAAAGATCTTCAAAGAAGAGCAGATAACATTGTTTCAGATGTGCAGGAAAAAAGTGAAGAAATCATGGGAAAAATTCAGGACATGCTGAATAAGCAAAAAGAAGGCTTGGAAAACTAAAAATAAGCCGTGAAATATTTTTAAAAGGAGCGCTCTAAACTAGCGCTCCTTTTATATTAACACATTATATTATCACCCTTCCTAACCGACTTGGTTGACGGCGTTAAATGAATCTCCGGGAAAGGAATACGCCCGGCTTGGCGCTCGCCCTCCCTATATGAGGGAGGGCGGGGTGGGTGATAAATTTTTGAATTCATAATCCGATAAATTATTTTTGTTTAATAAGAACCCTTCCTAATCTTCCCTCAAGGGGAAGGAATGCGCCCAACTTGGCGCTCTCCCTCCATATGCAAGGGAGGGCGGGGTGGGCGATAAGGTTTTAAATCCACAATACGCAAAATTATTTTTGTTTAATAAGCACCCTTCCTAACCTTCCCTCAAAGGAAGGAACACGCCCAACTTGGCGTTCTCCCTCCCTATATGAGGGAGGGTTGGGGTGGGTGATAACTAGTTTATCCCAAATTCTTTTAACAAAATTTGATACACACCTTCAATATTATTGTCAATTTCATTATTCCAAAATCGTATAACTTTAAATCCTCTTGAACTTAGAAACAAACTTCTTTTTTTGTCATATTCAATCCCTTCTGGCTCATTATGCTGTCCGCCGTCTATTTCAATTATTATTTTCTTTTCCCTGCAAACAAAATCTACAATATAAGGCTCTATTGGATATTGTCTTAAAAACTTATAACCATAGAATTGTTTATTTCTAATAATATTCCAAAGTTTACGTTCCTGTTCTGTCAAGTTTTTTCTTAAATATCGAGCTTTTGTTTGTAAATCATCCATAAAGAAATTTTATCACAAAAGCACCCATCCTAACCTTCCCTCAAAGGGAAGGAACGCGCCCAACTTGGCGCTTCCCCTCCCTATATGAGGGAGGGAGGGGTGGGTGATGAGGTTTTAAATCCACAATCCGCAAAATTATTTTTACCTAATATGCACCCTTCCTAGCCTTCCCTCAAAGGGAAGGAATGCGCCCGACTTGGCGCTCTCCCTCCCTATATGAGGGAGGGCGGGGTGATAAGGTTTTAAATCCACAATCCGCAAAATTATTTTTACCTAATATGCACCCTTCCTAACCTTCCCTCAAGGGAAGGAATACGCCCAACTTGGCGCTTCCCCTCCCTATGCGAGGGAGGGTGGGGTGGGTGATAACTTATATTAACCACTTTTTAGTTTGACTTACAAAGATGTTTATATTATTATTGGTTTGTTGAAAATTAAAAACAATAAGCCCTTGTGGCGGAATCGGTAGACGCGTTGGACTTAAAATCCAATCGGGGTTCTCCCTCGGTGCCAGTTCAAGTCTGGCCAAGGGCAATTTTAAAAGACTTACATACAGGTAAGTCTTTTTTTTATGGTTTTGTTGCTCGAACCTGCCGTATTTTATTTGCAGAATAGCAAGTTTTTTTATTCATTTATAGACTATTTTTTCAATTTTTGATATTATTAAAGGGTGATATTATAATTTCACGCAAGGAGAGAAGTATGCGTCAGAAACCAAAAGAACAGGACAGGATGGAGCGCCGCCATAATTTTCTTCCGGTAGAAGAAAATTTTACACCTGAACAGGTGAAGGAGGAAGCTTCAAGATGTTTGAGCTGTAAAAATCCGAGATGTGTAAAAGGATGCCCGGTTAACATTGATATTCCGGGATTTATTAAGGCTTTAAAAGAAGATAAACTGGATGAAGCAGGAGAGATTATAAGAAATACAAGTATGCTTCCTTCTGTATGCGGCAGAGTTTGCCCGCAGGAAAGACAGTGCGAGGGACAGTGTGTTCTCGGAATCAAAGGAGAAGCTGTTGCAATAGGTGCTCTGGAAAGATATGTCGGCGATAATACTTCTGCAAAACCTGTAGAAATAGTACCTTCCGGAAAAAAGGTTGCAATAGTAGGCTCAGGATGTGCAGGTATTACCGCTGCTTCCGATTTAAGAAAAGCCGGTCATGATGTAACGATTTTTGAAGCTCTTCACGAGTTTGGCGGAGTTTTAAGATACGGAATCCCGCCTTTCAGACTTCCGAGAACGGTTCTTGACAGAGAAATCAATAACCTTAAAGATATGGGCGTTAAGTTCGAAAAAAATGTTATAGTAGGCAAGTCCATTACGCTTAAGCAGCTTAAAGAAGACGGATATGATGCAATATTTATCTGCTCAGGCGCCGGACTTCCCAAGATGATGAATATACCGGGTGAAAATCTGAACGGAGTTTATTCCGCAAACGAGTTTTTAACAAGAGTAAATTTGATGCATGCAAATGAAAAAGATTCTGCAACTCCTTTAAGAGTCGGAAAGTCAGTTGCCGTAATCGGCGGCGGCAATGTAGCAATGGATGCAGCAAGAACCGCTGTCAGAGTAGGTTTTGAAAAGGTTTATATTGTTTATAGAAGAACAGAGGCTGAACTTCCTGCCCGTCTGGAAGAAATTCGTCACGCTAAAGAAGAGGGCGTGATGTTTCATTTTCTCCATGCACCGGTTGAAATTTACAACAAAGACGGCTATGTAGATGGTATGAAGTTTGAAATAATGGAGCTTGGCGAACCTGATGAGTCAGGAAGACGCAGACCTATCGGAACAGGACGTTATACTGATTTGGATGTGGATTCTGTAATCGTAGCGCTGGGTACGGGTCCTAACCCGATTATTCAAAAATCCGCACACACTGACGGCTTGGATTTTGAAGTTGATTCAAAGGGATATTTTACCGTTGATCCTGAGACAAGAGAAACTTCTATCCCGACTGTTTATGCCGGCGGTGATGTTGCTCCTGTCGGAGCTTCAAATGCAATAAACGCAATGGGAGCAGGCAAAAAAGCAGCTAAGGCTATAAATGAATATTTAGCAAAATAAAATTAATAAGTTAAAAAAGTTTACAAGACTTTTATTTTATGATATAGTTTTTATGTAAAAGAGTGCTAAAAGGGTGATTATAATTTCTGATAGTTTTCAAGAGTCGTAATTTCCCCCAAGTGCAAAAAATGAGGGCTTTTTAATGCTTATAGAAAAATATTTGGAAGTTGTTGTTAAACAAAGAGGATCAGACTTACACATTTCTGCCGGTCTGCCTCCTGTCGTTCGTATAGACGGTAACCTCCAGAGAATGGATGTTCCTGCTCTTAAACCCGAAGAAGTCGAATTGCTTTTATTCCCGATGCTGAATAAAGAACAAAGACGTAAGCTTGAACAAGACTGGGAATTAGACTTTTCATACGGCATTCAGGGACTTAGCCGTTTCAGGGTTAATATTTATAAAGACAGAGGAAATTATGCGGCTGCATTCCGTGTAATTGCTTCAAAAGTTCCGTCTTTTAAAGAATTAGGCTTATCAGATACAGTAAGAAAGATTTCTGAAAAACCGCGCGGATTGGTTCTGGTAACAGGTCCTACCGGTTCAGGTAAATCAACTACACTTGCTGCAATGATTAACTATATTAATGAAACACGTTCAGAACACATTTTGACGATTGAAGACCCTATCGAATTTATTCACCCGTCAAAACGTTCTATCATTCACCAGAGAGAATTAGGTCAGGATACAAGAAGTTTTGCTAACGCTCTTAAATCAGCACTTCGTGAAGACCCTGATATCATTCTGGTTGGTGAGATGCGTGACTTGGATACAATTCGTTTGGCATTGACTGCTGCAGAAACAGGTCACTTAGTATTTGGTACCCTGCACACCTCTTCTGCTTCACAAACAATTGACCGTATTATTGACGTATTTCCGGAAGGTCAGCAGCAGCAGGTTCGTGTACAGCTTTCTAACTCATTAGTTGCTGTATTCTCTCAAACCTTACTTCCGCTTCTTCAGGCAGACGGTACGAAGAGCGGTCGAGTTATGGCTCAGGAAGTCATGCTTGTTATCCCTGCTATTGCTAACCTGATTCGTGAAGCAAAAGCAGCTCAAATATATTCAACAATGCAAACTAACTCAGGGTTCGGTATGCAGACTCTTGAGATGTCTCTCAGAGATTTGTATATGAGAAAGAAAATTACTCTTGAGGATGCTCTGGCTCGTTCAAGCAGACCGGAGGAATTCAAGAGAGGTTTGCAGAACTCATAAAAAAGTTAAACACAAGAAAAGACGAGTTTATCTCGTCTTTTTTATTGCTAAAATATTGATTTTTACAAGTGTTTATACTACATTTATTATTGTACAGAGAAAAGCTTTTTAAAAAGGAGGAAGCATTCTATGGAAACATACGGAATAGAAAAATTTGGTATTATAGGACCAAAAGCAGTTTATCGTAATTTAACTCCTGCTCAATTAACAGAAGCTGCATTACGCAGAGGTGAAGGCTCATTGAGCAATACCGGCGCACTTGTTGTAACGACAGGTAAATACACCGGACGTTCACCTAAGGACAAATTTATTGTTGATACTGAAACAATTCACAATGAAATTGCTTGGGGTAAAGTTAACCGCCCTATAAGCAGAGAAAAATTTAACTCAATCAAGGGTAAGATTGCATCTTACTTACAAAACCGTGAAATCTTTATTTTTGATGGTTTTGCAGGTGCAGACAAAACTTACACCCAAAAATTCAGAGTAATCAACGAACTTGCAAGCCAGAATTTGTTTATTCACCAGTTGTTAATCAGACCGACTGCTGAAGAATTAGCAAACTACGGCGAAGCAGATTACACAATTCTTTGCGCTCCTGGATTCAAATGTGATCCGGAAGTTGACGGTGTAAATTCAGAAGCTTGCATTGCAATCGACTATGAAGCACATGAAATCATTATTTGCGGTTCACAATACGCAGGTGAAATCAAAAAATCTGTATTTGCAACTATGAACTATGTAATGACTAAGAAGAATGTTCTTCCTATGCACTGCTCGGCAAATATGGATCCTGTAACTCACGAAACTGCTGTATTCTTCGGTCTTTCAGGAACAGGTAAAACAACTCTATCAGCAGATCCTAACCGTAAGTTAATTGGTGATGACGAACACGGCTGGTCTCCTGACGGTGTATTTAACTTTGAAGGCGGATGCTACGCAAAATGTATCAACCTTTCTGCTGAACATGAACCGGAAATTTATAATGCAATTAAGTTCGGTTCACTTGTAGAAAACGTTGTTATGAATCCTGAAACAAGAGAATTTGATTTCAATGACGGTTCATTGACTGAAAACACACGTGTAGGCTATCCGATTAACTACATTGATAATGCTCAAATCCCTTCAATGGGCGGGATTCCAAAAGTTGTTATCTTCTTAACAGCAGATGCATTCGGTGTATTACCTCCAATTTCAAGATTGGATAAGAATGCTGCAATGTACCACTTTGTAACCGGCTTTACTTCTAAATTAGCTGGTACAGAAAGAGGCGTAACTGAACCGCAGCCAACATTCTCAACATTGTTCGGCGAACCGTTCATGCCGATGGATGCTTCAGTTTATGCTAAGATGCTCGGTGAAAAGCTTGAAAAATACGGCACTAAAGTATACTTGGTTAACACAGGATGGGCTGGCGGCTCTGCTTCATCAGGTGCAAAACGTATGAAATTGGCTTACACAAGAGCTATGGTAACTGCTGCATTGAACGGCTCATTTGATAATGTAGAATTCAAACACCATGACGTATTCAATGTAGATTATCCTACATCTTGTCCTGATGTACCTTCTGAAATGCTTGATGCAAGAGGTATGTGGGCAGATAAGAATGCTTATGATGAAGCTGCTAACAAGCTTGCTCAAATGTTTGCAGACAACTTTGCCGCTAAATATCCAAATATGCCGGCTGAAATTGTTAATGCAGGTCCTAGAGCAACTGCTAACGTATAAGTTAATTTTATTTAATTTAAACCGGCGCCGTAAGATTTTACGGCGCCGGTTTTATTACATTTATTACAAATTAATACTACAAAATGTATATTTTGTTACTTTTTTTAATTTATATATCTTCATTTTTTCTTCTTTGTTTTTCAAAGAAGAAAAAATGAAGCAAAAAAGAAGAAATATTGTTGTTTTGAATGCTCTTCGAGCATAGGATTGAACGGCTGATGCGGGCAAAGCCCGCACATTGCCCCTCGCTAAAAACACTCGGGAGGGCTTCGCCGCTGTTAGAAATTATTATATGGTAGTCGGGGTAGTAGTGTGGAGCTTGCTCCACAACTATTGTGTAAGTTATTGTAGGGCTTTTTTATTCCGGTGGGAACGCTAACGCTTTTCCCACCCTACTACTATATTTACTTAATATCATACTGAACTTACCAGTTTGGAGTCATTGCGGGGGTAAATATTTGGACTGGTAAGTTTAACTTACCAGTTTGAGGTCATTGCGGGGGTAAATATTTGGACTGGTAAGTTTAACTTACCAGTAGATTCGTGGCAATCCATATTGTTATCGTTGGGTTTCACCCAACCTACAATTTTATAACACGTGTTGCGCCGCGAGCGTGTTATGCGTCAGCATAACAATAGCGAGAACCTGCAGGCTTTGCCTGCAACAGCCATTCAGACAACGCTCGTAAGAGCGTAGAAAACAATTGCGTGATTTCTCTTTCTTTTCGTCCTTTTCTTTCTCTTTATATCGCAATAAAAGAGAAAGAAAAGGACAAATAAAATAGAAAAGATAAAAAGTAAATAGGTCGGGCTAAAGCCCGACAATAACTGTGTTTACAGGCTGGGAAGAGTGTTAGTAGTAGCGTTCCCACCGGAATAGAAAAGCCCTACAATAACTTACACAATGGTTGTGGAGCAAGCTCCACACTACTGCTTCCCCCCAACATAAAACAGTTATTGTTGGGTTAGTAAACCCAACCTACATTTTTATAATTAACTCGTGGCGTAAAATTTGCTAAATATGACAGTGGCGAAGCCCTCCAGAGCGTTTTTAGCGAGGGGCAATGTGCGGGCTTTGCCCGCAGCAGCCGTTCAATCCTATGCTCGAAGAGCATTCAAAACAACAATATTTCTTCTTTTTTGCTTCATTTTTTCTTCTTTAAATAACAAAGAAGAAAAAATGAAGACATATAAATTAAAAAAAGTAATAAAATATACAAAAAATTATAAATCTAAGAAGCCTGAGGTCTTATAAACCCTATAGGTTTTCTTGAAGTATCTTTTTTGTCTTTCAAAAAGTCCATCAGGGCTTTATCAAAATCTTCCTGCGTGATTTTGAAATTTTTAATATCCATAACTGAGTAAGTAGAATTTTCCATTTTTTCAAAAATACCTGCTCTTACAAACCCGTTATTGTGAGCTTCGTTAACAATATGTCTTACGTCGGCTCCGGTTGCCTTTATATTAACCAGTTTATCAAGCATGTCATCAATGTTAATGTTTTCATCAAGTTTGCGATTTTGGGTATTTATTTTAAAGATTTCTCTCAGCCCTTCTTTATCAGGCGGAGTCACTTCATAGTGCTTACCAAACCTTCCGGAGCGGACAACGGCGCTGTCAAGAGCTTTAAAGTTATTGGTAGCAGCTATAACAAAAACATCGTCATTTGCATTATCAATATCTGTCATCAGGGTAAGCAGCTGGTTTACAACTTTGTCTCCGTAAACATCTTTGCTGTCCCTTGTTCTTGCAACGGCATCAAATTCATCCAGAAAAATAATAGTAGGCTGCTTTTCTTTAGCTTCGTCAAAAAGACTTCTCCAGTTTGCTTCTGATTCCCCGACCCACTTTGACTCCAAATCAAGCCCGTTGAGGCTTAAAAATTTGCCCCTGCTTCATTTGCTAATGCTCTTGCAATGTGGGTTTTACCGGTTCCGGGAGGTCCGTAGAGAATAAATCCGTGATTTAGTTCCATGCCTTCGTATGCGTAAGGATAACGGATAGGATAGATAATATCTTTTTTGAGTGAATCTTTCAATTCGTGAAGTCCGCCAACCTGCGCAAAAGTAACAGGAGTTGAGGATTTGTGTTTCTTCTGCATAAGCTGGGAGATAGTTTTTTTATTGATTTTTTCAATATTTTTATTCGCTTCCGATTCAAAATCAAACGCTCTTGTGAAATTTTTTCTAAACATGCTGAGGTCGGATTTTGGTTCTTCTTTTATTTTAAGCAAATTGCCGTTAACTGACAGTATATCGTCACGTACTACATAAAAACTTTCTTTTGCCTTAAGAGGATAAGTTTTATTATCTGTAATAAGCGGAACTTCAAAGTCATTGAGATTTATAACCTCTGTATCGCCCATACTGTTTTTTATAAAACCGAGACAGCCTCCCAGATTTTCGTCAGGTATAAAGAAACCGCGTTTAATGGCATTTTTGATAAGTCCGGCGTTTTCATACATTTTCTTTGCGCACTCGTGCAGATTTTTCCCTATAAGAATCATATCCCCGAGCTTGAAATTCTGAAAAATGGACGCGAGTTTATCCTCAAGAGGAATTTGTTTAACAAGAGCTCTTGAAACTTCCGTTGTCCCTCTGAAATTTATCTGAGTCTGATTGTACGTAGAATTCAGATGATTAAGGTTAATTTCATTAGATTTTACTTCATCCGGAACTTCTTTTTTTGTTTTTAAAAGTACGTTGCTTTGATAGTGGTTTGTTTTTGCGCTAATCGGGTTGATTCTCATAGTATCCTCCTCTTTTTCTGGAAAAAGGGCTTGTAAATTCTAAAGAATTTACAAGCCCCGTTAAAAATTTTTATATATAATTTGACCTAACAAAGTTGTAAATTCACATTCGCACACCACGATAGAATGACCGGCATAATCACGCGGCATTTCTTAATTGATAGATGCATGTTAAGTGAATTAAAGTTAGTCAAATTTATCCCTTTTTTAAAAAATTGTAACTTTTACACTATATATTATGTTTTAAAATCTGTCAAGAGTTTTTTATCAGGTCAGTTGGATAATATTTAGTCCGGAGAAAAAATTTTACCCGACAAGTCCGCCAAATGCCATAACATCTTCATAAGCGGCTCCGGCTTCGAGCATTTCTTCGGCAGTAAATCCAAACAGAGTAATTGTGTCAATTACTTCGGCTTTGTTGGTAATATTTTTTACAACAGAATCCAGGGCTGATTCTCTTGTCATGTATTTAAATTTGTCATGAACCCCCAGCTTGAGGCTTCTTCTTTTTGCTTTACCCATTAATCAGCCCCTCCTTTTAGTGCAAGGAGTGCTGCTCCTATCATGCCTGAATAATTACCAGCCTGCGCTAATCTTACAGTTGTCGGCTGGGTAACGATATTTTGGTTAACTTCTTCTTCAACTTTTTTTGTATTTATAAATTGCGCCATTGAGCCTGAAAGTACAAAACAATCCGGATCAAAAATATTTGCAAGCCCTATTATTCCCTGTGTAATATCGTTTTGCCAGCGCTCAAAAATTTCAATCATTTTTTTGTCTCCGGCTTTAACCCCGTCTATTACATCATAAGTTGTTACATCTTCTCTGCCTAAAGCTTCCTCGGCATCCCATTTTAATGCATTTCCGGAAGCGTACGCTTCAAAGCAGTCCCAGCTTCCGCAGGTACATTTTCTTCTTTTATCCGTAAACATCTTGAAATGCATCTCTCCTGCTGCTCCGGATTTTCCTTTAAGAAGCCGGTCGTTTATAATTATTCCGCCGCCGACTCCTGTCCCGAGAGTCAGCATGACAGAAACCGTTGTTCCTTTTGACGCTCCGATTTTATACTCTGCCCAGGCTGCACAATTTGCATCGTTTTCCAGAAAAACTCTTTTTTTACTTAAATTCCGGAAATCAATAGTTCGATATCCTTTAACAAGATTCCCTGTCGAACCTATAACGGCGGTATTTTCATTGTTTACGGAACCCGCGGTTGATATTGCAATAACATCAACTTCATCTTCAAATTTAGAAATCTGATTTTTTAAAGTTTCCTCAATGCCTTCAATTGTTTTAGGGGTATGAAATTTGTCAATTTCAGCAATGATGTTCCCGTCTTCATCAACTATTGTGCTGTAAATCTTTGTTCCGCCTATATCAAATGCTAATGCTTTTTTCATTTACACTCCCTCAACAAATCTTTTTGTAATCAACTGCGGTCTGGTGATTGCAGAACCTATTACAACACAGTGAGCACCAAGCGTGAATGCTTTTTTGACTTCCGCCGGCTCCCATATTCTGCCTTCAAGAATTACAGGTCTGTTAACGGTTTTAACAAGTTTTTCCAGCAATTCATAATCAGGTCCTTCTGTCGGCGCGCCGGATTCAAGCGTATAGCCTGCAAGGGTTGTGGAAATTATATCTGCTCCGAAATTAGCGCAATTTATACCTTCTTCCACGGTAGAAATATCTGCCATTGCAAGCCTTCCGGCATTATGTATTGTATTTATAATTTCTTCTGTTGTGCAGCCGTCATGAGGGCGCGATGTTCCGTCAAAAGCTATAATATCAGCGCCCGCTTCAATAAGTTCCCTGACTTCCTTAAGTCCGGGAGTGATATATACAATTTCTCTCCAGTTTTCAGGGAGCCTGTCCGGCTTGGTAAGTCCGATTACCGGAATATCAAAATTTTTTTTTGCATTCCTGACATCTCTTGCACCTGCAACACGGAGTCCTGCCGCGCCTCCGTTTACAACAGACTGCATCATAGCAAGCATACAGTCCTCTTTATACAAAGGCTCATCCGGCATTGCCTGAGATGATACTACAACTTTTCCCTTCAAATTTTCTAAAATTTCCATAAATAGATTTTATCATAAAATAAAACTGTTGATTAAATTATAACGTAAGATTATAATTATGTTTGTACATTTGGAGTTTTTATGAAAAAACTTTTAACAATATGTTCAATATGTGTATTTTTAGTTTCAGGCTGCAGTCTTCTTCCTGAAAAAGAAGAAAAACAAACTGCCGAACCTGTTAATGTTCAAAAAACAGAAAGCCAGCCGGTAAAACAGACTTCTGCCCCTCAGGCTCCGCCGGCTGTTCAGCAAGAAGAGATTCATAAAAAAGCCGACTTGTATCCTGAAAATAACGAACTTGCACTTTCTACAATAGTTAAGGTTGCAAATTCAGACGGCAAAATCAGAGCGAAGTTCAATAAATATAATGAAAAAGCAACAATTTATTATTTAAACAACAACAATAATAATGACGGGATTTTCATGATAATTTCCGATTCGGATGAAGAGACTTATAAGCGCCACGGAATAGATTTTGTGGAGATTCAAAAAAACGGTGAAGAAAAAATTACCCCGCTTGTAAATACAAGTGACGAAAACAGTGAAAATGATGTTTGGGAATTTGACGAAGAAACAACGCTTCCGCTAAGGCATGTTAACTATGATTCAGAAGGTGAAATTTCTTATGCGGAATTCTGGAATTATTCTCCTGACAGTCAGGTTAAATACGAACTCAAAAACGGAGAAGGAAAAACAATCTCCCTAAGAAAAGAAATTCAGGATAACGAAAGCAATTTGAGAATTGAACATCTTGTATATGACGGGGATGGGAATACTAAATTAAATATATCCGCAAACTACGAAGGTCCCGATATTACAAGGCTTACGTACTATAATGCCGAACATCCGGACGAAAGCGTCATAATTGTAAGTCAGTTTGAAAACGGCGAAAAGATAAAAGAAACCGTTTATTCCTCCGACTACAGAGTCAAAAATGTATATCAGGCTCTTTATCAAGACGGCAAACGGGTAAAAATAAAAATCTTTGATAATGAAAACAGAGAGCTGGAAGAAATTCTATCAAACTAGAAAAAGAAGTTTGTAAAATCCGGTTCTTTAACTTTAGTCGGTCTTGTAAATTTATCCATAATCATGCTTGCCGCGCCAACCGCAAGTCCGGTTGCAGTGGCGTGTCCTATATATGTCAAAAGCGCCTTTCCGTAAAGTTTTTTCATATTTTTAATCAAAGATTCAGCAAGCCCCGATTTTCTTGCAAGTTTTATTCCTTTATAACTTGCAATACCTTCTTCAAAAACAGTAGGAAGCATACAGGCAAAAGCTATTTTTCCGCAGTTATCTTTTACATAATCAAATCCGCTTTTCGGCGCATCCTTGGGTTTTGGTCTGGAAAATAAGGCAATAGTTCCCATCCAGCCGGCTATAATCCTTCCCGGCCAGCGGAGTTTGCTCAAAAATTTTCCGAATTTCCCCGTTATATCGTTCATGGCGTGTCCGAGTTCGTGAAATCCGGCAATTGAGATTTTATCAGTATTAATTCTGACAACTTTTTCTTTCGGAAAATACGCGGCATTCTTCCCGAGAGCATAATCGTTCAGCGTACGGCTCAGTTCCATCGGGATAATTTGTACTCCCTTCTTATCAAGCCCTGAAACTTTGAGTGAGTTTAAAAATGCGTCTTTATATAAATAGTTTCTCGTGTGTTCTTTTGCTAACTGTCTCTCAAACGGCTTGCCGAATAAAGGCAAAGTCCCCATAATGGCGGAAGATGCCGCAGAGGCTATTAAAAAACCTTTGGTGCTGTCATCCGATGTACTCGGAATATATTGATTTCCGTTATAATAATATGAATTTACCATTCAGACACATTTACCTTTAAACTACACTTATTTATAATAAAACAATAAATACGGGAAAATTGCGCAAATCTTAAAATATCTTAACATAAACGCAAGTTTTAATGACCGGAAGTTTTTATATATGTATATGGCTAGTGTGGATTTTCAAAATATTAATAATATTTATACGGCAGGCATTCAGCCGGCAGCGGCAGCGCCTGCTAAAAATGCCGTGCCTCCGGTAACTTCTCCCGCTGCTCAAAAACCGGCATTCAAAGCAGAAGCTTACACCTCCGCGGTTACTGTCAGGACTTCTCTTGTAACTAAAGACGAAAAGAAAAAGTATGAAGAACTCTCTAATGAACTTCATCTTGACTACAGGAAGAAACTTGAATACGCGCTTAAAAGCGGACTGCTTTTAAAGAACAATTCTAACGACAAAAGCACTGTCCTTGATAATTTGTATAAAATCCTGAAAGAAGACAGAGACCCGGGGCTGGATAAGATAACGATTCTTGAAGAATGTCTGGATATTCTTGCAAATCCTTATGTCATAACCCAGACTTGCGAAGATATTCCGTCACAATATAAAAGGCAGGTTATAGGTTTAATGACAAATCTTTCAGAAGATCCTAAAAAAATTACGGAAGCAAAATGGGAACTTGATAACATGCATACCGGAACCTGTCCTGCAGCAAGTATAGAGTTTGATTTAGCAACAAAACATACTGCAGAGTTTTTCAGAATGGTTGAAGGTTTAACTTCGCCTAAAAACGAAGTTGTTAAGACAATAAAAATGGATAATCTTTCCGACAAGTCCTCGGAAGCTATCTGGCTTTTGACAAAATTTAAAACACCTCATCAGATAAATAATTTTGATACTGCAACAGTATTATTAAAACCTGATAAAAACGCAATTATAAGAGCACGGATTCAAAACCATCACAGAGACCCGGGCGAACGTTCCGTTATTGATGTTCTTATGCAGTCAACATTTATGCAGTTAGGCTCGCAGCAAACTTATGATTCTATAACCGATAAAAGGGCGCCTAATGCGTGGACTCAGGAAGACGGCGGTTTAATTGATTTTGAAAAAACTTATGTGGAATCCGTTGTAGAAGACAAAAACACAACCTCTGTTATTTATCAAATTGTTGATGAAAACGGCAGGCTGAAAGGTTATGAAAAAGATTTTGCAACAATCAAGAAAGAACTCCTTGATACATTAAAGATGGGACACAATATAATTATCGGATACACCTGGGCTGACCCTGAGAATGACAACAGGCTTGCAGGACATGAAATAACTATTGTCGGGTACAAATTAGACAAAAACGGCAAAGGCGTATTCATCTGTCAGGATTCCGACGATGATATTGCAGCGCCGATAGAAATGACAGAAGAGTATCTGCTTCCCAAAATTCACCATGCCGGACTTCCGGATTCTATTGCCTCAAGAGATTTTAAGTACGAGGACAGCTGGAAAATCGGTCTGGATGAATTCCAGAATATGAGACAAAGCGCCTGAGTTTTTAATGCTTAATTGGAATATAAGTCGGGCTAAAGCCCGACAAAAACTTTTTATTCCGGTGGGAACGCTCACGCTTTTCCCACCCTACACCTAACTTGCCGTCATTCTGAACCCGACAGCAATTTAGGGGTGAAGAATCTCTTTAACTGGTGAATAGTGAGGAGTGAATAGTGAATAGAACATTTTTACAAAAGTTATAGAGATTCATCGGGCTCGCGCCCTCTGAATGACCGCACTCTGGGAGGTCCTGACTCAAAACCAAGGGTATTTACCCCTCTGAATGACGGCAGGGGTAAATGTATTTGGGTTGTCAGGTGAGACTACAAGCTTGGCGTCATTGCGGGGGGAAATGAATGGTTGGTAAGTGAAACTACAAGTCTGGCGTCATTGCGAGGGAACAGCCATTCAGCCCGAAGCAATCCAGAACAAATTTGACAATTGAATAAAGATGGATTGCCACGACCCTGACGGGTCTCGCAATGACGGCACTCCGGGAGGTAAGCCTACTAGTTGGTTGTCATTGCGAGGGAACAACCATTTAGCCCGAAGCAATCTTGAACATATTTGACAATTGAATAGTTTTTGTTGGGTTTCACCCAACCTACTATTCTATTTTATATATCTTCATTTTTTCTTCTTTAAAAACAAAGAAGAAAAAACGAAGCAAAAAAGAAGAAAATTGTTGTTTTGAATGCTCTTCGAGCATAGGATTGAATAGCTTCTGCACGCATACGCGCACATTGCCCCTCGCTAAAAACGCTCGGGAGGGCTTCGCCGCTGGTAAAAATCGTTATATGGCAGTAGTGTGGAGCTTGCTCCACAAACATTGTATAAGTCGGCGTAGGGTGGGAAAAGCGTCAGCGTTCCCACCGGAACAGAAAAGTTATTGTCAGGTAAAACCTGACCTACTTGTGGAGCAAGCTCCACACTACAATTTTTATATTCTCAGTCACTTAATCACTCAGTAACCCGTAAGACACATTTACCCCTCTTGAACACTGTACTACATTTCAAGGTTCATCTGGGAGAATTGTATAATCTTGTTTTTGCCTCTGTGTTTAGCGTTATATAGTGCATGTTCAGCGTATCTGATAACTGTATTTGCATCTTCTTCGACATCAGGCATGCAAGGATAAGTTGAGATTCCGCCGGAGATAGTAACCTTATGAGCTTCTTCTTCACCGGCAGGAATAAATTCCATCTTCTCGACTTCTCTTCTGAATCTTTCACCGAACAAGAAAGCGTTTTCTTCTGACGTATTAGGAAGTACAAGCAGAAATTCTTCATCCCCGTATCTTGTTAAGATATCTTCTTTTCTTATCATTGCACTGAGTTTATTTGCAATATTTCTCAAAAGAATGTCGCCCCACTCATACCCGTACATATCGTTTACAACCTTGAAGAAATCGATATCAAATAATATGCAGGAAAGTTTTGTACCGTAACGTTTTGAACGTGAAATTTCTTCTTCCAGACGTTCCTGAAGATATTTTCTGTTGTGAAGTCCGGTTAAATCGTCCGTTGTAGAAACTCTTTCAACTTTATTTTTCAATTCTTTAATCTTTAGAAGAGCATTAACTCTAACTATTAATTCATCTTTTTCATTCGGATTTTTGATAAAGTCATATCCTTCCGCTCTTACGGTTACATCTCTTCTTGTAGGTCCGAAGAATAAAATCGGACAAGGGAATTTGTTTGTCATAAGCGCGTCTTTTGCCGCATCTATATTTTCAACAATCATTAAAGACGGATTAATCACCGCATAGTCTTTCATCTGATCAATTGAAACAGCTCTTACTTCCGCATCATCAATCTCTGATAAGATTGCCTGAAGTTCCGGTACCGGTTTTGTCGAATAAATAACAATATTGCTCATAAATTTCCCTCTTATTAGTTCTTTTATATTAAATATACACTAATTGTAACGTTTTGTAAATGTTTCTTTACCCGTCAACACATTACAACCCAGAGCAGCTTTCTGGTCTGGCGTCCGAGAAAAATCCCGACCATTGAGAAGAATATATCGTATAAAATCTGAACTCCGCTCTGGGAAGTTATCCAGCTTGTTACCAGATCCATCGGGGCGTGTCTCAGCGTTGCAATAAAAAGCATATATAAAATTCCGAGTACATGTATTGTCAAAACCCCGATAATAGAGATTAAAAACACTCTCAAAACATCTGTCCTGCCTTTAAGCAATGTTCCCGCAAAAAATATTGCCGGTACAAATGCCAGAATGTAGCCGAAGCCGTATTCAAACATATAACTGATGCCGCCTCCGAGCGCAAATATCGGGAAGAATAGACCGAGAATTATATACATCACTATAGACAGAATCCCGAATTTTCTGCCCAAAAGCGCCACGATAAAAAATACAACCGGAATTTGCGGTATATATTTGTAACTCTTTATAAAATGATGCAAAATTTCATAATCATTGACATCTCCGGACAAAAAAGTAAAAGTATCCAGCGGAAAATACGGATGTTTTATTGTAACCTGCGTAAAGGTTGCAACAATAATGAGTAATACGCAAAGACCGGTCAAAATAAGCGTCCCGAGCGTTATTTTTATCGGTTCGCCTTTATATTTAAAACTGTTTATTTCTTTTTCTATTCTTTTGCTCATTATATAACCTGCAGACCCTTACTCTGCAATAATATTCATCCCGAAAGATTTTAACTTTTCTATATTTTCCTGATATTTCATTTTAAATTTGTCATAAAAAATATTTTCAGTCCACATAATAAGCGCATCTTCATTGTTGTCCTGATAATACCCTTTTCTTGTGCCCAGAGACTGAAACCCGTATTTTTCATAAAGTTTGATTGCCGGAATATTTGAGACTCTGACTTCAAGTGTCAGGTATTTTACTCCGTCTTTATAGCAGTCCTCTATAATTTGATGAATAAGAGCTTCGCCAATATGATGTCTTAAGAAATCTTTTTTTACCGCAATTGTTGTAATATGTCCTTCTTCTAAAATATGCCAGGTGCCTGCATATCCGACAAGTTCACCGGATGAGGTTTTTGCAGTATAGTATTTTGCAAGCACATTTGACATCTCGTCATAAAACGACGATTTTGCCCAGTGGTGTTTGCCGTAAGCTTCCGCTTCAATATCTGCAACAGCTTCCACATCATCTTTTGTCATTCTTGAAATTTTTATTTCAGATAATTCTATTAAGGACATATACTTTCCCAATCAATATCATCTTCGGTCTCTTCACCCGGCTCAACAATTCTGTCTCCGTCTTCCAGCATAAGCATTAAGGAGAGTTTTAACTGTTTTTTATAGTTTTCCAATGCTTTCTCACGCGTTTTTGCACAAAAAGCAAAACTCGGAATCTCTTTAATTTCAATATAGTGATAAGGATTGCCGTTAAAATCCAAATCAGTTCCCTCAATCAATGTCCAGGGAAGATTCATATAATAATCCAAATCTTTTTTTACTTCATCAGTCATCCAGCGACCTCTCCGTTAAAGGCTGCTTGATCATAATTCCTTCACCGCCGATTACATCTGCTTGATGTCCGTTTATATATAAGTACACCGGCAGGGTTGTATTTGCTTTTGCGGTTTTTATAAGCTGACGGATTCTTGTATACGTACTCTCAGTTCCGCCGCCGCCTTCAAAAGCGGAAGAGAGATCTATCATTATGTTATCGTCACCTTCTCTTACTGATAAAATTTTTGTTCCCGCAGGAATTTCAGATATAAAGCCCTTGGACTTTTCCCAGTTGGTCGGAGCTTTTATAAGTTCTTTTATTGCAAAAGCAAAACAGGATTTTTCCGTATTAACATCACATTCACGGTTAAGAGAGCGCAAATTTCCGCTTGAATCAGCCACAAAAATTTTCACTGTTTTATACTCATGTTTCTGAACAGGTTTTTCCTCCTGAGTTCCATTGCCGTCAATCGGAGTTAATTCTTCTGCCGGCGGAGTTGTATCATTTCCGGGCAGGCTTAGATGAAAATCACCATTGCCGAAAAATGAAAAATATACATAAGCAACTGATATTACAATTAATATAAACAAACCAAGTTTTTGAGAAAAATTCATGGCTTAATCTCCTTTTACAAATATTTTACCATCAATTTTTATTTTGTTGTTAACAATATTTATATTTTCAATTTTTGCATCACATTTTTCATTATCAAGCATAGAAAGAGTAAATTCCAGAGGATTTACAAGATTAAGCAGGTTTGCAACTTTTTCCAGAGAAAGATTTCCGTAAGCACTGTTGAGTTTTATATTCCCTGCACGGATTTTCCCGTCTTTTATAATAAAATCCGAAGAGGCAACAAACACGCGTTTTTTAGTTCCGCTTGCTATCGGAAAAGTATATTCTGTTAATATGTAAAGCTGATTATTTTGTATCTTGGTGCTTACTCCCGTTATCTGGAACAATGGATAAGCTATATTATTCACTGTATCAAGGACTTTTTTGTATGCTTTATCCTGCAATGCAGTATTCATACTTTCTTCAGAGAGAAGCAAGTCATAAGAAAATTTCATATCGGATTTGAATTCAACAGGATCTTTTGTATAATCCACAAAATTATAGTCTGTAATGGATTTCAGATGTACATAAGGTACCGGAATACCTTCTGTTACGATATTTTCACCGGTAATTTCAAGGTTTTTAAATATACCTTTTTTGATACTTGAAGTTGTGTATCCTTCAAATATAACTTTGTAATCTCCGCCGGTTTCTTTTTTCAAAGAAGATTTGATAATATGCCCCGCAATACCTTCTGAAATCGGATTCATAATTGAAAAGTGTTTGTGATTCTGCAGATAATCTTTTGAATATCTGTCAACTGCAAATCCGGTATTGACCGTAAATATCATTAAAATAAAACATAAAATAATCTTTTTCATAATTCCATATCCTCTTTTATAAATTGGGTGATTGTCGGATTTCACCCAACCTGTATGTTATTGTCAGGTAAAACCTGACCTACATTTCTGAAGCCAGACCGATATTTCTACATCTATTCTCAATCACTTAGTCACTTAATCACTCAGTCACTAACAAAATAATTTACCCCCCTCCTTCTTTCACACCTTTATAAAACTCATTTGCAATAAGCTGGGAGTATTTATCCTTCTGACTCAGAGAAATTGCAAGTTTTTCCGAACCGTCAGAAGTTGTTACGCTTGCTACAATTCCGGATATATCTGAAAACGGAAGCTTTGTAACCTCTGCTTCAAATTTGGCATAAGGAACATTTTTCCCGTAGATATTCATTGTTCCTCTTGAAGTTATTTTGATGTTTTTAACAGTAATCGCCTGATATTTGAATTTCTCGGCAAGGTCTTTCATTTTTTTATCAACATTATTGCTTTTGATATCACTCTGCGTAAGAAGCGGTTTTTTGCCGGAATCCACTATAATCATTTTTTGTCCGGAAGCTTTATGTTCGGCAAGAATAGCTTTGTAGCCGCCGAGATTAACCGCATTATCAATTTGAAACTCTTCATTTAAACCGGAAAAGTTTCCTATTTTTTTCGCACTTTCTATTGCGTGCTCCTGTATGAAATTCCCGATACTGACTTTTACCGCTTCAACATATTTTTGTCCGCCGATTGCGTTAAAACCGATAATAGCCAAAACCAGTAAAAAAGCGTTAAAAATAATCTTTATTAATCTAAACATTACTTGCACCTCTGGTGTATATTATGTACAATTATAACTATGACAAAGCCTGAAATCAATCTTATAAATACAGCGGATATTAATATAGAAGACGCAACGCCTGCAATGCAGCGCTATATTGAAATAAAACGCGAAAATCCGGACTGTCTTCTTCTTTATCGTATGGGAGATTTTTACGAAACTTTTTTTGAAGATGCTGTTACTTTGTCCCGCGAACTTGAAATTACCCTGACCGGCAGAGAATGCGGCGTACTCGGCAGAATTCCGCTTGCGGGGATTCCGGTCAAAGCTGTAGACGGATATTTGGAAAAGCTCGTCGCAAAAAGTTTGAAAATTGCAATATGTGAACAGTTAGAAGATCCTAAACTTGCAAAAGGCATTGTTGAAAGAGGGGTTGTGAGAATTATTACCCCGGGAACAATTATAGAAAGCAATTTCCTGAACCAGAACAGCAACAATTATATGTGTGCGGTTTTTAAAAATAAATCTAAAAACGGAGAAGAAAAGTGGGGATTTGCTTACACTGATATTTCAACAGGCGAGTTTAAAGCAGCCCAGGTGAATTATGAAACGCTTTTGACAGAACTTGTCAGAATTCAGCCGTCAGAAGTTGTTGCTCCAGCAAAAAAAATGAAACTCCAGCCGTTTCAAATTGTTCCGGAAGAAACCGTGGATTTGCCGGAGGAAATTACAAATTATTATAATTGTTCAAAAGTTCCGGAAAAAGTTTTTGAAGAAAATTTTGCAAGAGAAAACTTAAAACAGGTGTTTAAAATAAACGACCTTGATGCTATCGGTTACAATACCTGCCCTTTGGGGTTTAGAGCTGCTGCAGGGCTTCTGGCATATATATGGGAAAACCTCAAAGACGGCTTCCCTAAGTTTGAACGCATTGAAACATACGAGCTTTCCGAATATATGGCTCTTGATTCAGGAACGCGGAAGAATCTTGAACTTACTGAAACATTAAGAGAAAAGAATAAATACGGTTCTCTGTTATGGGCGATTGATAAAACCTCTACAAATATGGGAGCAAGGCTTTTAAAAAGCTGGATTTGCCAGCCTCTAAAAGACAGAGACCGGATTTTAAAGCGCCAGAATGTTGTAAAAAAATTAGTCGAAAACTCAACCGAACGCTATAGTATTCAAGAAATGCTGCACGGGATTTATGACATTCAGAGGCTTTCAACAAGACTCAGCAATACCTCGGCAGCTCCGAGGGACTTTTTAAGCCTGAAATCATCACTCAAAGCTCTGCCGGATCTGGTTGAAACTTCAAAATCTATAGGACTGGATGTGTTTAAGAGCATTGAAGGCAATTTGAAAAAACTTAAAGAGTACGCCGATATTATTGAGCAGACTATTTGCGAGGACGCGCCGATTGTAATTAAAGAAGGCGGTATTATTAAAAAAGGTGTAAACGCTGATTTAGATTACCTGAGAGATTTGATGTACAACGGAGAAAGCTGGCTCAAAAATTTTGAACAAACAGAAAAAGACCGTACAGGCATTCAAACCCTCAAAGTAGGATACAACAAAGTTTTCGGGTATTATATTGAAGTCACAAATTCCAATCTGGACAAAGTTCCGGCATCCTATATCCGAAAACAGACTCTGACAGGCGGAGAACGGTTTATAACAGATGAGCTGAAAAAACATGAAGACGAAGTTCTGAATGCACAGGTTAAAGCTTATGAACTTGAATACAAACTGTTCAGTAACTTTAGAGATTATTCAAAAGAGTTTGTAACTCTTATTCGCGAATCCGCTGATTGTATTGCGCGTCTCGATGTGTTTACCTCGTTTGCAATTGCTGCTTGCGAGCATAATTATATTTGTCCTGAAATAAATGAGACCGGAGATTTTATTGTTAAAAACGGTCGCCATCCTGTTCTGGAACAAATACTTCCGCTCGGGACGTATGTTGCAAACGATATTGAGCTTTCAAGCAGTAACAAAAGCAAAACCCAGTTTATGATTCTAACAGGACCTAATATGGCGGGTAAATCGACCTATATGCGTCAAAATGCCCTGATTGCAATCTTAGCGCAAATGGGCTCGTTCATTCCTGCTGATTATGCTCAAATCGGAATTATTGATAAAATATTTACCCGTGTCGGTGCAAGCGATGATTTAACGCTCGGCAAATCTACATTTATGGTTGAAATGACGGAAACTGCCTGTATTTTGAACAATGCAACAGATAAAAGTCTTATTTTGATTGATGAAATCGGGCGCGGAACAAGCACGTACGACGGTGTTGCAATAGCCTGGGCAGTCGCGGAATATATAGCTAACAATATTAAGGCAAAATGTATTTTTGCGACCCACTACCACGAACTGAACGTTATGACCCGGACTTACCCGCAAATTAAAAACTACAGAATTACTGTAAGCGAAGAAAACGGCGAGATTGAATTTTTAAGAAAAATTGTTCCGGGAGGCGCCAGCAAGAGTTATGGTATTCAGGTCGCTAAAATGGCAGGGCTTCCGAACTCTGTTGTCAAACGTTCAGAAGAGCTTATGAGCAGAATGCAGAGAGATTTTGCAAAGAATCTTGCCGGCAGAAAAAAGAGTTCTGATATTGAATTTGAAGCTCCGCAGTTGAATTTGTTTTAAGAAGACGTTTTTGTTGGAATCCATCCAATCTACTGTTTTTAATTACAAAATTCGTTTTGGATTGCCGCGGCGCTCACGCGCCTCGCAATGACGTCGGGCTTGTAGGTTCACCTACCAAACCAAACATTTCCCCCCACAATGACGTGAATTTTACAGGGTTATGAATATGCATTAATTAAGCGTCGCCACTTCTGCCCCCCCCTTGCGGGGGAAGCGGATTTGCGGACGGACGACACGAACATTAGTGAGGTAGTCCGGATTGCGAGCAAAACGAACGGACAGGAGCTCTGCTCCGAAAGTGAGATTTTGCGAGCGTGGAGCAAATCCAAGACAGTACCCGAAGGGGGTAGGGGGGTAGTGATTTGAGTGATAGTTTTTCAGCCCCTCACCCGAATTTCTAAGCTCGCATGGCTCGCTAACAAATTCTACCCTCTCCCCAATGGGGCGAGGGGAATACGTTAATTGGGCGACAACGCGCATTCCTTCCCTTTATGAGGGAAGGTTAGGATGGGTGATTGTTAGAATGATATTCAACCCCTCACCCGCATCTGTAACTTTTACCTGACGGCTCAAGCTGGTTCGGATGGGGATTAGTTTTGTCTGAACCCCGCCCGCATTTGTAGCTCACTGGCGTTCGCACAACTGCGACCTCCCCAACTTGGGAGGTAGGCGCGGTTATTGGGAGAGGGGAACATGCGGACATTAAACGTAAATCCTTCTCAACTTCTAAACTCCTAAACTTCTCAACTAAGCCAACGCAACCAGAGTCCGCTCTATAACAGGCTTCTACCCCTCCCTAAAAGCCAAAAGCAACCATGAGAGCGGGTTTACGCCTGCTTTATTTAAAAGTATATTATACATATCCTTAATCATTTGTATATACTCTATATTTAATATATGCCACATTTTTCAGATTTATAACGCTTTGTTAAAAATTTGTTACAAAAAGTTACTAAAAGGCGGATTAGATATCTAATCCGCCTTAAAACAAGTATTTTAAAATATAGTGTAATTATTAAACGCCAACTTTCATAGTATTAGCAATAATTTCATTGAAGCTGTCAGCTTTCAGGCTTGCTCCGCCAACTAAAGCTCCGTCGATGTCTGATTGAGACATTTGTTCTTCAATTGTATTAGGTTTTACAGAACCGCCGTAAAGGATTCTGATTGAATCAGCTGCAGAAGATGAAGAAACTTCTCTTACAACATTTCTAATCATAGCAATTACTCTGTTAGCTTCTTTGCTGTCGCAAGTTTTGCCTGTTCCGATTGCCCAGATTGGTTCGTACGCAATAACTGATTTAGCAACTTCTTCTTCGCTTAAGCCGTTCAAAGCAGCGCGAATTTGGGTTGCAATGTGCTGGTCAGTTACACCAGATTCTCTTTGTTCAAGAGTTTCGCCACAGCAGATAATAGGAATCAGACCGCCTGCTAAGATTGCTTTTGCTTTTTTGTTAATCATTTCATCTGTTTCAGAGAAATACTGTCTTCTTTCAGAGTGTCCGATAATTACATAAGAGCAGCCGGCATCTTTCAGCATTTCAACAGAAACTTCGCCTGTATAAGCGCCGGATTTTTCCCAGTGGCAGTTTTGAGCGGCAATTGAAATTTTGTCACCGCCGCAGCCACAATCACATTTTACCGTATTTACAACATTCAAAGATGTGAATACAGGTGCTATAACAATTGTAGGCAATTGAGGCGCCGTAAAATCTTTTGTAAAATTCTTGATACCTTCAAACAAAGCTTTTGCTTCGTCTTGAAGTAAGTTCATTTTCCAGTTTCCTGCAATAATTGGTTTTCTTGACATAATCCGTCTCCTTCTTTTTCTAACACTTGCAGTTTAGAATAAACAGGGGTAAAAATCAACATTTTTCCGCTCATCTGTATTTGTTTAGATAAGAAAACCCAGATTTTTTCATGACTTTCAAAAGATGTTCATTAAATAAATATCATACATATATACGATATTTTGATAAAACGGTAAAGAACATTCAATAACATCCGATAATACAAAAGGAGGTTTATATTGTTTAACACAATGACTACAGTGCGCCCACGCCCTTATCCGCAGAGGGGAACAGGCAATTATAACGCAGGCAGTGACGGTACTGATAAGGACGGTCACAACAGTAACGCGCAAGATCAGCGCCAGCAGCAAGAGCAGCGTACAATTGCCCGCGGAAGAGCCGAGGATGTGCAGCAAGTTCAAACACCTCCGAGACAGGCAATATATTCACCGGCAAATAACGCTTATCCAACCTCTTATCCCCAGAGGCAGACTTATCAGGTACAGACACCGCCTCCTGTCAGATACAACCCGCATCAGGTTAATCCTATGCAATATCAGGCAGCACATGCAGGATATCAGCCAATAGGGAATCCGGCTCCTGCCCCGATGCCGACTCAGCAGAGAAGCAACAAGGTTAACATTGCGCAAATCCTGAAAGATTTCAGAAATACGATAAAAGCTATTGCAACCCCGCCGGAGATTGAAGAGCAGGTTAACCATTATCTGAAAATTGTTGAACAGCAGGTCAGAGAAGCTCATCCGCAGGTTAATTTAATTCAAAGCAATCTGAAAATTGCAGCTTCAATGCTCGACAGATATATTTCAGATACTTTGCACAAAGATTCCAAGGTTGTTCAAAACTGGCTTGACGCTTTGTTTTTACAAAAGATTAACTACAATTATGACGAAGCGGAAGTTAATCCGAATTTTCTTGTAAAATTTCCTGACAATACGCAAAAGGAAAGAAAGAGTCCGGAACCGGCTGTTGAGCCGCAGCCTGTCCAACAGCAGCCGCAGGAGCTTCAACCGGGAGAAGAAGAAATTACTGCACCTGTACAACAAAATACAGAACCGGAAGCAATAGAAATCGAGCCGGAAGAATTAACGCTTGAAGAAGAATTTGTTCAGGCTAAACAGACTATATCTAAAAAACCAAATATAACCATAGTTCCGCAGGATACAAAATTAAAATCTCTGTTTGTGGAAGCCAAAAAGCAGGCTTTTTCTAACAATCCGCAAAAAGCAATGCAGATGTTTAAAGAAGCGTTTTCCCGCGCTCAAGAGCTTAAGGACAATGAAACCCAGTCGAGAATTTGTCTTGAAATAGGCAAAATCTATGACGATAACGACCATTTTGTACAGGCTCTTAACAGTTACAACAAATCTTTGCAATACACGACAGATGTTAATGTAAAATCAAGAGCGCATTTTTCAATGGCTCAGATTTATGATGATATTAACGAAGTCGAACCTGCATTGAATCATTACATGACATCAATCTCTTATGCGGGTAAATCGGACGACTTAATCGGTCAGTCGGATTCTCTCACAAGAATGGCAAATATTTTTACAGATAAATATGATGAAGGCGCATTTGATTATTATGATGTTGCAAGAAAACTCATTGAACAAACAACAGACAGTTCAATGAAAGGATACGTTCTCAGTAACACCGCTGACGCTTGCGTTCAGTTTAAGAAAAAAGACAGAGCGTTAAAATATTATGCGGAAGCAGTTAAAAACTATGAGCTTTCAAACTCAAGAGAAGAAATCGCGCAGAATTATAAAGCTGCAGCGGAGTTAATGCTTGATTTTAAGAGCCCTAATAAAGCTAAATCACTTTTAAAGAAAGCGCTTGTTAATGCCGTTAAGACAACCAACGAAGATTTGATATCGGAAATTAACGCCCTTCTGGCTTCTGTTAATGCTTAATAATATTGACTAACCATTCCTTAACCGCTTATAATACTAATTAAACCAAAGGAGCGGAAAATGGACGATTACAAAATTATTATTACAGTATCAGGCGCGGACAAAGTCGGAATTGTATCGGGAGTTTCGACGGTTCTTGCAAAGTACAGAGTTAACATTGAAGATATCAAGCAGACCCTTATGCAGGGGCATTTTGTAATGTTCATGCTCTGTGATATTAAAGAATCCGAACTCAATTTCAAAGAGCTTAAGAATGTTCTTATAGAAGAAGGCAACCGGCTCGAAGTAGAAATATGGGTTCAGAAAAAAGGTATTTTTGAAAAGATGCATACTGTATAGTTAGTGAATAGTGAGTAGTGAATAGTGAATAGAATTTTTTCATTAGCATTTACTTGTCTTATAAATAATTATTAGTTAATTTTAATCTGCTACTCACTACTCACTATTCACTAACCATGAACGAACTAACCCGCTTAAACCAAATATCAGAATTTTTCAAACGCGCAAGCGCAAAGGTAAAACTTATAACGCTTATTGAAAAAGCAAAAAAAGAGTATGACAGTTTTGATTACACATCGGGAATTCAGACTCTTGAAGAAGCTTATAAGCTTGACCCTTCAAACCCTGCTGTCCTGCGCGGACTGGGGTGCATGCATCAGTTTAATAAAAAATATGACAGGGCGCTTGAGTATTTTGAAAAGGCGCTGGAGTTTTCTACTTCAAAAGAGATTGAATACACGCTTATAGGAATGGTTTACTATCTTGAGGACAGGCTTGATGAAGCGGTTGAAAATTTTAACCTCGCAATTGATGAAAACGATAGTTATACAAAGGCTTACGAAGGAAGAAATCAGGCAATGCTTGAAAACCATGTAAAAATTCTCGACTTACAGGAAGCTTTAAAAAAATACTTCTGAATTTAACCGCGCTATTATTACCGTTTAAAAATATTTACCCCTGCAATTTAAGAAATATAGAAAGCGTTTTAATATTATAACGGGTAATTGGCTTCCAACCTCACCCCGACCCTCTTTAAACCAGGGGGTGTGAATTATAAGGAGGTTTTATGCAAATAAAAATATTACTTGTTGAAGACCAGAAGTTAATGCGTATCGGTATAAAATCTTTGTTTTCTGACTACCCGGAACTCTCAATAATAGGCGAAGCCGTGAACGGTAAAGAAGCGGTTGAAAAAGCGAAACTTATAAAACCGGATATAATCCTTATGGATATCGGACTCCCGGATATCTCAGGCATTGATGCCTGCAAACAAATACTTGAGTATAACAACAATATCAAAGTAATTATGCTCACATCCCATATCTCGGATTCCGAACTGACTTCTTCACTTTGTGCAGGCGCAAGTGCTTATGTAATAAAAGATATAAGCACTGATTTTTTGATGAGTGTAATAAAAATGGTAAAAGAAGGAGCTATGTGGATAGACCCTCATGTGGTGCCGTTTATCCGCGACAAAAACAGTGTTATTCCTTCCCGCCAGCTTTCCCGTAGTGCCTTTAAGGAACATCATTCAAATCTTACCCAGAGAGAGTATGAAGTCTTAAAGCTTGTGGTAGACGGACAGTCAAACAGTCAGATAGCAAAAACGCTTACAATAAGCGAACATACCGCAAAAGCACATGTTTGCAATATTATACAAAAGCTTGTAGTTGATGACAGAACGCAGGCTGCGGTCAAGGCGCTTAAAGAAGGTCTGGTTTAAAACCGGACCTTCTTTTTTTATTTGTGGTATAATTTATGTGTGGTCTGCAAACTAATGTCAAAAAAATTTTTTACAAGTTTTGTTTGATATTATGATGTAAAAGGAGAAAATATGCCGGGACTATTAGATATCGCAACCGTAACCGTAGGGAAACAGCGGACTGCAAATGCAGAAAATGCTCTGTTACAATATTCAAGAGGATTGTACAGACCGCCTCTCAGTATAAAAAATAAGTTAAAAACCCAATTTCATTTCGGCGATGAATCAAAACTCGGAAAAATGGTTATACCTGCAGAAAGTGATGGAGTTTTTGCAAGCTGGCGCAAAGAATTAAACAGACAGCCGGCAGCAGATGTTTTTGAACTCCAGCCGATAAATAAGGTTAAAACGCCGAATGATGCGGAAGAACTCAAAGAATTAGAACTGGAAATCAGGCATAAGGAATGGCTTAAAGAAATAGATACAAGATTGAAAAAACTCGGTTTTAAACGTTAGTAAATTTTAAGTTTCCATTCCGGTATTTTTGGTGTAAAATGTGTAAGTGGATTTTAAAAGGAGAAGGACGGTTCTTTTTGAACCGGATGTGTATATAATATGACGATACAAGAATGGTTTGATAAACGAAAAGAGGCTCAAATTGAGCGCAGAGCCCGCGATATGAAGGGCATTGAAATTGAAACACCCGAGCTCTGGACAAAATGCGTTCACTGCGGTGCTCAAATGTTAAAAACTGATCTGGAAGAAAATATGTTTGTTTGTCCTCATTGCGACTATCACTTCCGGATAAACGCAACCGAGAGGATTAAGCAGCTTTTTGATGAAGGCTCTTTTGAAGAAATGTTCAAAAATGTACTTCCGACAGACCCTCTTAATTTTGTTGATACCGAGCCTTACGCCGAGAGACTGAAAAAAGCCCATGCAAAAACCGGGCTTGATGAAGCTGTAATTACAGGTATCGGGAAAATTGAAGGACATAAAATTGCTGCCGCCGTTATGGACTTTGATTATATGGGCGGCTCAATGGGAAGTGTTGTCGGAGAAAAAGTTACAAGGATTATGGAAGAAGCTTTGAAGCAAAAACTTCCTATGCTTGCAGTGACTTCATCAGGCGGCGCAAGAATGCAGGAAAGCGCTTTGAGCCTTATGCAGATGGCAAAAACTTCTTGCGCGGCAGGAAGGCTTGATGAAGCCGGAATTCTTTATATCAACCTTCTTACCGAGCCTACTTTCGGCGGTATTACAGCAAGTTTCGGAACTCTCGGAGACATAATTATTGCAGAACAGGGCGCAAGAATAGGTTTTGCAGGAAGAAGAGTTATTGAACAAACAATAAGACAAAAACTTCCAGAGGATTTCCAAACAGCAGAATATCTGCTTAAATTCGGTCAGGTGGATATAGTCTCCAAGAGAAAGAATTTGAGAAAAACACTGGCTAATATTTTAGATATGCATGGGGTGTAAAAAAGATGACACAGGTATTAGACTTTGAAAAACCAATTGTAGAAATACAAAAAAAGATAGATGAACTTAAAAAGATGAGCGAAGAGTCCGGCATGGATTTAAACAGTCAGATTGAGGACTTTGAAAAACAGGCTCAGGATTACAAAAAGGAGTTGTATTCAAAATTGAAACCTTCACAAAAATTACAAATTGCAAGGCATCCTGAAAGACCAAAATTTTTAGATTATGTTGATTTAATTTGCGAAGATTTTATCGAACTTCACGGCGACCGCGAAGGGATGGACGACAGAGCAATTATCGGCGGTCTGGCTAAGCTTGACGGCAAACCGGTTATGATTATCGGGATTCAAAAAGGCAAAAATACCAAAGAAAATCTGGAATATAATTTTGGTATGCCGCAACCGCAAGGTTACAGAAAGGCGCTCCGACTTTTTAAACACGCAAACAAATTTAATATGCCGATTGTAACAATTATCGACACACCGGGCGCTTATCCGGGGATTAAAGCAGAAGAAACAGGGCAGGGTGCGGCTATTGCAATGAACCTTAGAGAAATGTCAAAACTTAATGTTCCGATTGTTTCTATTATTACAGGCGAAGGCTGCAGCGGCGGAGCTTTAGGTTTAGCGGTAGCAGACAGGGTAATGATGCTCGAACACGCTTATTACACGGTTATTTCACCGGAAGGCTGTGCTTCTATTCTCTGGAGAGACGCTTCACGCTTTGCTGATGCTGCAGAAGCTTTGAAAATCACCTCGAAAGATTTATTGGAATTTAATATTATTGACGAAGAAATAAAAGAACCTTTAGGCGGGGCGCACTGCGATTATAACGCAACCGCTTCTAATATGAAGAATGCTATAGTTAATGCGCTTAAAGAATTATCCAAAAAATCTCCTGAAACACTCAAGAACGAGCGCTACAACAAATTCCGCGCAATGGGAAGATTTGTAGAGGGGTAAATGGATTTTGCGGTGACCAAGTGATCACCTGATTACTTGGTCGCTTGAGCACTGCAAAATCCATCCCCCCTCTCCATTTACCCCCTCTATTTACCCTTCCCCCGCTATACTTGAAATAAATTTAATAAACAGGTACAATTAAATCAGGCAGGAATTTTTAGAGAAGAGAGTAAATGGCTGCAATTCAAGATATTAACAGATTAATCAATATAGGCTTCACGCTTCATGAGGCAGGCAAGCTTGAAGAAGCCGAACAGGCTTATCAGGAAGCACTTACGCAGGATGAGAAAAATGCAGAGATATACAATCTTCTCGGGGTATTGAAACTCCAGCAGAATGACGTGATTTCTGCTATAAATTGGATTGAAAAAGCCGTAGAACTCCGACCGGAAGCGTATTTTTATGAAACTCTTTTTCAGGCTTATGTCAGGGCTGGGATTTATAAGCAGATTGTAAAGCGACAGGATGAAGTATTAAAACTTTTTCCTGAAAATTTCTCGCTTCTATTTAATATTGCACTTGCCAATACGAAACTCAAAAATATCAAAACTGCAATAAAATTTTATGACAAGGCTCTGAAAATAAATCCGGGTTCTTATGATGCCTGGTTTAATCTCTCACACTTATACAGTATTGAAGGCGAGGCTGAAAATGCAATTTCCGCTCTGAAAATATGCAAAAAAATAAGACCGGAAGATATTGATATAGATTATTTTTTGAGCCTTGCATATATGAGAACAAAAAATTATGACAAAGGGCTGAAACTCTTTGAAACAAGGTTATGCCGAGAAACGGCTTTTGCGCTCAGAAACAAGACTTATCCGAACAAAGCAACACGTGAGAATCTCTGGAAGGGTGAAAATATTAAAAACAAGACTATTTATGTCTACTATGAAGCCGGCTTTGGCGATGTAATAATGTTTTCCAGATATCTTCCGCTGCTTGCAGAAAAGTGTAAGAAAATTATATTTTTCCCGCAGAAACCTCTTGTGCCGTTATTTAGAGACAATCCTCTCGGAAGCGACGTAATTATTGATAAATTTATTCCTGAAAAAGATATTGAATTTGACGTCCACACACCGCTTTTGAGCCTTCCGTATCTTCTTAAGCTTAAGGGAGAGAGGGTTTTTGCTTATCCGGAAGGATATATGAGACCGAACAAAAAGCTTGCAGAAGAATACAAAAAGAAATTTTTTAATAACGATAAGATTAAAGTCGGCATCAAATGGCAGGGAAACACATATTATGATCAGGACAGAGTTATTCCTGTCAAGTATTTTAAACCGCTTATGGAGGTAGAAAATACGCAGTATTATTCGTTCCAGACATTTGAAGGCTCTGAGGATATTAAAGATTTAGAAGGAATTATTGATATAGGCAAAGATCTTATAGACTTTGACCAGACAGCGGCAGCACTGAGCAATCTTGATCTGGTTATATGCAATGACACATCACTTGTCCATCTTGCAGGCGCAATGGGTATTCCTTGCTGGGTCATGCTTCCGTATGAAGTCAACTGGAGATGGCATACGGATTTGAGCAAATGCGACTGGTACAACAGTGTTAAACTTTTCCGCCAGCATAAAATCGGTGATTGGAAGAGTGTTTTTGACGATATCTTAAAAGAGATGAGTGCAGATTAATTATGCAGGAAATAACTGTCGGAAAACTGTATAAGCATTACAAGGGCAATGTGTACAGAATTATTGCGCTTGCCAGACATTCGGAAACCGGAGAAGATATGATTGTATACCAATCAGTCAAAAACGGTGATATCTGGACTCGTCCTCAAAAAATGTGGAATGAAAAAATTGACGATAATACACTCAGATTCACGCTGATAGAAGAAGGCGCTACCCACCTGTAATAAGAGTTCTGGCAAATTTAAGCGACTCGTCAGTAATTTCTCCGCCTGCAAGTTCTGCAACCGCTTTGAGTTTTGCCTCTCCTTCAAGGATTGAAATACTTACACTAGTGCGGTCCTGCTGGGTTTTCTTAACATAAAAATGCCTGTCGGATTTTGATGCAATAATTGCCTGATGTGTAATCATTATAATCTGCATGTATTTAGCAAGCTCTTTAACTTCATCCGCAACCGACTGGGAAGTTTTGCCGGAAATTCCCGTATCAATTTCATCAAAAATAACAGTTTCAATATTGTCACTCTGCGCAAAAATTGTTTTAATTGCAAGCATAACACGTGAGATTTCGCCGCCGGATGCAACTTTAGCAAGCGGCTTTAAGCCTTCCGAGATATTGGTTGAAATCAAAAATTCCACCTTATCAAACCCGTTTGGCGAAAGTTCTCCTTTTTCAAAATGGATTTCAAACCTGACTTTCGGAAGCTCGAGTTTCTCAAGTTTTTCAACAATCAAATCAGAAAGAACTGCAGCGTAATTTTTTCTCTCATCAGAAATCTCACCCGCAAGAATTTCAAGATGTTTTCGAGCCTCTTCAATCTTAGCTTCCAGCTCTTCAATATGCTGGGTAGAAAACTCAATTCCTTCAAGCTCCGCCCTTAAAGTTTCTCCCTGTTTCATAACACTTTCAAGGGTTCCGCCGTATTTTCGCTTGAGTTTGTCCAGCAAAAACAACCGCTCCTGTATGGAATTTATCCGCTCTTCATCGTTATCAAGCGAACTTGAATACTCCCGAAGCGTTGATGAGAGGTCTTTTAAGATTTCTATTGCCTCTATTAATTGATTTTCCTGCTCTTCAAGAGTTTTATCCATGCCGGAGGCTTTAGCAAGGTTCATTTTTATCTGCAGCAATCCGTCCATAATAGCGCCATCGTCGCCTGAAATTGTCCAGTAAGAGCTTCCGGTGAGGTCTTTAAGCTTCTCTACGTTTTCCAGAACCGCAAGTTCGTTATTTAATTCTTCATCCTCTGTTGTGGAAGTTAGCTGCGCTTCGTCAATTTCATTTACCTGAAACTTAAGAAAATCTATCTGCTCAGAAGTTTTATCAGCAGAATTTTTAAGTTCTTCAAGCTTTGATATCATATCCTTGTAAGCATTGTATTCTGTCCTGTATTTTTCAATCATTTCTCCGCAGGTATTTTTTGCATACGCATCAAGCAGGATTATATGATATTTAGGCTGTAAAAACGAATAGGTCTGGTGCTGGGAATGAATATCAATAAAGAGTTCGCGAAAATGTTTCAAAAACTCCTGATTAACAAGACATCCGTTAACTCGTGAGCGCGAACCGCTTTTTGTAATCTCGCGCGAAAGAATAATTTCTTCTCCGCAATTATCAATTCCGTTTTCTTCAAAAAGCTTTGAAACATCCTGCTTTTTGTTAAGAATAGTAAGTTCGATAACCGCCTTGTCCGCGTCGCCTTTGATTACTTCCCGTCCTGCTCTTGCGCCAAACGCTATATCAATAGCGTTAATCAAAATACTTTTGCCGGCTCCGGTTTCACCGGTTATTATGTTCAAACCGTCTGCAAAATCAAGTTCCAGCTCATCAATCAATATGTAATTTTTTATAAAAATTTTTGATAACATACCCTACTCGTCTTCGTCCTCCGAATCGTCTAAATCCTCATCCTCCGGCTCTTCATCTTCCCCGCCGTATTCTTCGTCCTCAATATCATCGGAATAATCAGACTCTTCTTCCTCTTCATCAATATTATCGTCTTCTTCGTCATCATCTTCAGAGAAATCTTCCTCTGATTCTTCTTCCGCCTCATCCGTTCCGGTTTCTTCCTCTGATTCCGAATATTCTTCTATATGAGCCTGCGGCTCAGGCTGCTCATTTCTGTCTAATTTTTGCTCTATATATTCAAGTTCCTGTTTTATAATTTTTTTAGGGAAAGTCAAAGTATAAGGATTATTAAGCGCGAGCTCCAGATTGCTGCAATACTCCTCTGAATCCCCTATGTATTTATAAACTCTTGCCAGACAATAATATAAATCCCCGTTTTCTTCCTCCTGAAGTCTGGTGTGCAAAATCTCCAGAATCTCCTCTGTTTCGCCTGATTTAAGACAAATTTTCGTAAGAAGTTTGTACGCCTCAATATCCGTTGAATTGTATTGAATTGTCTTAAGCAAATAATTTTTAGCCTCTTCCATATTCCCGTTTCTGAAAGCTATTGAGCCAAGATTAAAATAAGCCCAGCTGTAATCCGGAGAGATTTCCAAAACCTTGTTGTAGCTGTCAACCGCAAAATTTGTCAGCCCGTCGTTCTGATAAATATACCCCAGATAAAAATATGCATAAACATCCTTAGGGTTAATCGAGACAGCTTTTTGAAAATTATCAAGCGCCAGATTTTTTTCATCTTTATTAAAATAACAAACCCCGAGATTAAAATAGCAGTTTCCGTCCTCGGGATCCGTTTCCAGAACTTTTCTGAAAGCCTCTATTGCCTCATCCCATTCTTTGAGTTCGACCAGAACATCTCCGAGATTGTAATAAAAATCCTCCTGGGGAGAGAGTTCCACCGCTTTTTTGTAATAATTCTTTGCTTCCTGAAATTTCTTTAACTTCTCACTCACAATTCCGAGGTTGTAATAAATCTCCGCATCATCGGAAAAAAACTTAAGCAAGTACAGCAAATTCCCCTCTGCTTCTTCATTAAAACCGTTGTTTACCAGAAGAATAGAAAGCTCTCTTCTTGCCTGAAAGTTTGACGGATCATTTTTAAGAATATTCTGAAGTGACTCGATATCATTACCCATAAAACAATTATAGCACAGTTTAACATACGCTTAGACATAAATTTGATTTACCGTAGAATATTTTTGTTATAAAATAAGCACATGATTCTAAAAACTTTTATTGAACCGCCTATTGGCAATAATAATTATTTAATAATAGACGAAGCGTCCAAAGAAGCAGCATTGATTGATTGCTCCGCTGTTGATAAAGATATTGAAAAAGCTGTAAAAGAAAACGGCGCCGTACTCAAGTATATTTTGCTGACACACGGGCATTTTGACCACATTGCCGGTATCAGAAATAATCCCGATGTCAAAGTGGTTATGCATGAGGCGGATTTAGGCTGGCTTAAAAAAGTTAACCAGTACATGCCAATGTTCGGAATGCCTGAGATGACAATTCCACAAATTGATGTTTTTGTAAAAGACGGAGATATTATAAAATTAGGGGATTTGGAAATTAAGGTAATCCACACTCCGGGACACACGCAGGGCGGTGTTTGCTATCTGGCTGACGGTAAACTCTTCTCCGGCGATACAATTTTCAGAGAAAGCGTAGGGAGATGTGATCTTGAAGGCGGAAACTTTGACCGGATTGTAGAAAGCATTGAAAACAAAATATTTACCCTTCCCCCGGAGACATTGATTTATCCGGGACACGGCAGAATGACTTCTGTTGAATGGGAAAAAGAACATAACAGATTTATGTAATTTTTGGGAGTTTTATACACAAAAATATTGAAGCAGTATAAAATAAATTAAAGGCGGATTAAATGAAAATCATTTAATCCGCCTTATTTGATATTTGTTATTGGGTTTTACCCAACCTGCAGAGTTTACTAAATTTCACGCAACTAGCAAGCGCTTGAGCTGCCTAAAGAAGCGTGGAATGTTCTTGAAATTACATCATCCTGCTGCTCTTTTGTTAACTTAATAAAGTTTACAGCATATCCTGAAACTCTAACTGTAAGTTGAGGGTATTTTTCAGGATGAGCCTGAGCATCAAGCAATGTTTCTCTGTTAAATACGTTTACGTTAAGGTGGTGTCCGCCTTTTTCAACATAACCGTCTAAAAGATTTATTAAGTTTTCTTCTTGTTGAGTAGTCATATTTATCGCCTTTCTATATTTTATTATATTCTTAAAAGGTGACTAGTGATTTGTGAATAGTGACTAGAGTTTTAAATTCTATTCACTATTCACTATTCACTACTCACTAACTTATTGGCATGTTCCTTCGCAGCATCCGCAGTCAAGCTGAATGTCCAAGTCGCCCATAAATACATCATCTTTACCTAAAGCGTTAGGAATGATAGAGAATGTATTAGAAATACCGTCTTGAGCATCGTTGAACGGAAGTTTAGCAACTGAAGCTAATGAAGCAACTGCACCGTGAGAATCACGACCGTGCATAGGGTTAGCACCGGGAGCCAAAGGAACGCCTGCTTTACGTCCGTCAGGTGTGTTACCTGTTTTCTTACCGTAAACAACGTTTGAAGTAATTGTTAAGATTGACATTGTAGGAATAGAATTTCTATATGTATAGTGTTTTCTAATCATGTTCATGAATTTCTTAACAATGTTTACCGCAAATTGGTCAACTCTGTCATCGTTGTTACCATATTTAGGGTAATCACCTTCAACTTCGTAGTCAACTACAATGCCGTCTTCATCACGGATAGTTTTAACTTTTGCATACTTGATTGCAGAAAGTGAGTCAGCAACAACTGAAAGACCTGCAATACCTGTTGCAAAGTATCTCTTAACGTCTCTGTCGTGAAGAGCCATTTGAGATCTTTCATAGCAATATTTGTCGTGCATGTAGTGGATGCAGTTCAATGTGTTAACATAAAGACCTGCTAACCATTCCATCATATCTTCATATCTTTCCATAACTTCATCGAAGTCAAGGTATTCAGATGTAATAGGTCTGAATTTAGGACCAACCTGAGTTTTTAATCTTTCGTCAACGCCGCCGTTGATTGCGTATAACAAGCATTTTGCAAGGTTAGCACGAGCGCCGAAGAACTGCATTTCTTTACCTACAACCATTGAAGATACGCAGCAAGCAATTGCATAATCATCACCGTGAGTTACTCTCATCAAATCATCGTTTTCGTATTGAATAGATGAAGTTGTGATAGAAATGTGTGCAGCGTACTGCTTGAAGTTGTGAGGTAATCTCTTAGACCACAATACTGTCATGTTTGGCTCCGGAGCAGTACCGAGGTTTTCAAGAGTGTGAAGGTATCTGAAAGAGTTCTTAGTAACCATATGACGTCCGTCAATACCAACACCGCCGATTGATTCAGTTACCCATGTAGGGTCGCCGGAGAACAATGAATTGTATTCAGGAGTTCTTGCAAACTTAACTAATCTTAACTTCATAATGAAGTGGTCAATCATTTCCTGAGCTTCAGATTCAGTAATAACACCGTTTCTCAAATCTCTTTCAATAAAGATATCCAAGAAAGTAGAAGTTCTACCCAAGCTCATTGCAGCGCCATTCTGTTCTTTTACTGCTGATAAGTAACCGAAGTATAACCACTGAATAGCTTCTTTAGCGTTTTTAGCCGGTTGAGAAATGTCGTAGCCATAGATTTGACCGAGTTCTTTCATTTCTTCCAATGCTCTAATTTGTTCAGCTAATTCTTCTTTCAACTGAATCTTATCAGGAGTCATTTCACCGTCAACAGAAGCGTGTTGTTCTTTTTTATCTTCGATTAATCTGTCGATACCGTAAAGAGCAATTCTTCTGTAGTCACCTATAATACGACCTCTGCCGTATGCATCAGGAAGCCCTGTAAGAATTGCAGCGTGTCTTGCAGCTCTCATTTCCGGAGTGTAAACATCAAATACACCCTGGTTGTGAGTTTTTCTGTATTTTGTAAAGATTTCAGTGATTTCAGGATCTACTTCATAGCCATAAGATTTGCAAGAAGTTTCAGCCATTCTGATACCGCCGAACGGTTGAAGAGATCTTTTAAGAGGTGCATCTGTCTGCAAACCTACGATTTTTTCTAAGCTCTTATCAATGTAGCCTGCACCGTGAGAAGTAATTGTAGAAACAATCTTTGTGTCCATATCAAGAACACCGCCGTTTTCACGTTCTTTTTTGAACAAATCACAGCATTCCTGCCACAATTTTGTTGTAGCTTCTGTAGGACCAGCCAGGAAGCTTGAATCACCATCGTATGGTGTATAGTTTTTCTGGATAAAATCTCTTACGTTGATTTCGCTTTGCCATTTGCCGCCAACGAAATCAGTTGTAGAAGATTGTTTTTCTAATGTTAATTCTGACATTTTAATCTCCTTATCCTTTGCCATTCATAAAAATGGCATGCTATTACTATCATTTAATTATTATTATACCCCGTAAATAAAATATGGTACAGTTGTTTATACAACATTTATTAAGATTTTATTAAGAGTTAATATCGGGCAAATATGCAAAACCATATTATTAGCATGCGATGCCTGATCTTATCCGACAGCTGGCACACTCACGCTTTGTCCGCCCTACAGTTCTAACAAACCTTAGCGCCGCGAGCGTGTTATGCGTCAGCATAACGATAGCGAGCGTAAGAGTGCAGACTCTGCCTGCTACAGCCATTCAATCCCTCGCTCGTAAGAGCGTAGAAAACAATTGCGGGGGTAAATGTATTGGGCTTGTAGGTGTGACTACAAGTTTGGCGTGTTCCTTCCCTGGAGGGAAGGTTAGGATGGGTGCTTTTTTTATAATTATAACTTCTTCATTTTTTCTTCTTTGAAAATAAAAGAAGAAAAAACGAAGCAAAAAAGAAGAAACTTTGTTGTTTACAATGCTCTTTCGAGCATAAGTCCAAATGGATGTTGCGGGTGAACCCGCACTTTGCCCCTCGCTAAGAGACGCTCGGGAGGGCGCCACCGCTGTCACTTTAGAAAAATATATGTTTATAAACAAAGTTTTTGTCAGATAGAACCTGACCTACAATTCTTATTCACTTAGTCACCAACACACTATATAAAAAATATTTCAAGTTTCGTGCTTGAATTTGTTTTTAAAACGTGTATAATATACACTATGTAGTAAGGAGATATGTATTGATGAATTTCATGAATATTCCGGCTATTAGAAACCAACAACAGGCTTTGATTAAGAGGAATTTTAACGAGATATTAACTCACGAACAGGCACATAAGCGTGCCGGAGGAGCTTTAGCAGGTGCAATTGTTATTGAAAGAAATGCACAGGGAATTCCGGTTGGCGGACACGTTTCAATCAAGATGCCGACTCTGAACCCTAAAAACCCGCAGCATACTATTGATAACGCTAATACGGTTATCAATTCCGCTATGGCACCATCTGATCCTTCAAAACAGGATTACAGAGTTGCTGCTCAGGCTAAAACCGTTAAAAGACAGGCAATAAATTTGCAAAATAAACAAAAGAGGATTGATTATTATGCTTAAAAACTTTTTTATTTTAATATATAATTTGCTAAATCCCCAATTTTGTTATGCTCCGGTAAGAAAATACGATATCTAGTTTTATATTAAAGTTATTGGTGGGAATGCTGACGCTTTTCCCACCCTACATTTTTATATTTCTTCCCATCTGCAGCAAAAGCTCTGTCAACGCTTTATTATGTAGATTAATAAGCATATATAACAAGTTTAAAGCGTATGGTGGGAAAAGCGTCAGCGCTCCTGCTGGTAACTTCAATCTTTCAGTTTTTTAACTGCAGATTTGCTTCGCAAATCTCTATGGAATGTTATTGCAAACCTGTGTGCTTCGTCTCTTATTCTCTGGATGAGGTATAATGCGTTGGAATCTCTTGGAAGCAGAATTGATTCGGATTGGTGCGGTAAAAAAACTTCTTCTTCGCGTTTTGCAAGAGATACAAAATCAATCCCGCCTTCTCCGACTTTAATTCCCATATCTTCAACAATTTGCATAACACTTGATAGCTGACCTTTGCCGCCGTCTATGATTATCAAATCCGGCTTTTCCCACTTAGGTTCACCTAAGCGTGAAAGCCTTCGGGATAAAACTTCTTTCATCGATAAAAAGTCATCCGGCTTGCCTTCTGTTGAGCGGACTTTGAATTTTCTATAAGCACTTTTTTTCGGAAGTCCGTTTTGGAAAACAACCATTGAAGCAACTGTATTTGTTCCCTGAATATGTGAAATATCGTAGCATTCAATCCTGTTCGGGAAGTTTGTAAGGTGGAGTTTTTCCGCAAGATACGAGCCGACTTCATTAAAATCATCCCTGATTTGAGCCATTTTTTTGATTCTGGCATTTTCAAGAACATTCGCCGCATTTTTTACCGCAAGTTCATACAGCTCTTTGTATTTACTTTTTCCTCCGCCTTTTGCATAATTTATGGTAATTTTTTTGCCGGAAATAACTCTCAGCCAATCTTCATAAAGCTCTTTGTCCCCGACTTCTTCAAGGTCTTTTGAAATAATTTTATCCGGATATTCGAGCTTCAAGCCGGTATAATAATCTCTAAAGAAAGTTTCAAAATATTCAGTCTTATCAATATTGTCGACAAAATAAGTGAAATCTTTTTTATCAATCAAACGCCCTTCTCTAATCATAAGAATTACAATTGCAAGAATTCCGTCCTCATAGAGAACCGCAATAATATCTTCGTTAAGTTTGGTGTTTTCGTAAACGACTTTCTGTCTTTCGAGAGTTTTTTGCAAATCCAGATAGCTGTCGCGCATTTTGGCAGCTTTTTCAAACTGTTCTGACTCTGCATACTTTTGCATCTGGAGTTGGATTTGTTTCAATAATTCCGTCTGCTTGCCGCTCAGGAATAATTCCACCTGATGTATAAGTTTCTGGTACTCCTCCGGCGTAACTTTTCCCTGACAGGGTGCAAGACATTTGCCTATGTGATAATACAAACACGGGCGGTTGGAAAACTTGGGCGTTTTGCATTGTTTAAGCGGAAACAATTTTTTTAAAAATTCTAAAGTCGCATACATTGCGCCGACATCTGTATAAGGTCCGTAAAACCTGCCTTTATCCGGATTAAGATTTTTCTTCCTTACAACCTGAATCCGCGGGAAATCCTCATCGGTTATAAGAAAATACGGATATTTTTTATCGTCTTTCAGTAAAATATTGTATCTTGGTTTGTGCTTCTTGATTAAATGCGATTCAAGAATAAGAGCCTCGACTTCGGAATCCGTTATTATGTATTCAAGTTTTTCGATTTGAGATACAAGGACATTTGTTTTAACACTGTCATGCTGCTTGTGAAAATAGCTGTAAACACGGCGTTTAAGATTCTTTGCTTTTCCTACATAAATAATCTCGCCGTCTTTATCATAGTATATATAGCATCCCGGCTGCTCCGGTACAAGTTTGATTGTCTCTTTTAAAGTCTCATTCATATAATTTATTATACTTTTTCTGAGCCGAAAATCACAATATAATTTTTTTCGATTTCCTTTTGAAAAGATTCCGGAAGATGGTCATAGTCAAAGATATCTACCAGTATCGGAATATCACTGTCGTTTATAAGCTCTCTAAGTTCATAAAGGTTTTTACCTGAATCATTGAAACTTTTTACTACAAGATCCAGATCACTTGCTTCGTGGGCTTCACCGTTTATCCTGCTTCCATACGCCCAAATTTCAGCCCCGGGACAATAATTTTCAAAAATATCCGTAAACATTTTCAGATATGCAGGTTCAAGAAACAGTCTCTCCATTTTCAATTACAGCCTTTAAAGTAAATATTCTTTATTTTAACATAGAATACCGTATCAAACCAGTATTATGAGAGGAATTTATTTTAAAAAGTTAAATAGATTCTTCATCCCAGAATTGCTGTCCGGTTCAGAGGGGTAAATGTATCGGTCCGGTATTAAGACTTACCAGAGTGCCGTCATTGCGAGGGAACAGCCATTTAGCCCGAAGCAATCCAGAATAAATATTATAATTAAATAGAATAGATTGCCACGACCCTGACGGGTCTCGCAATGACGGCACTCCGGTAAGTGAACCTACAGGTCTCGCGTCATTGCGAGGGGGGGGGAATGATTTTAGTCATGAAGTAAGCTTACAAGCCTGGCGTCATTTGCGGGGGTAAATGTTTGGACTGGTAAGTGTGTTTACCGGCTGGGTGTCATTGCGAGGCGTGTGAGCGCCGTGGCAATCCATATTAAATCAGCCCCTCTCCCTAACCCTCTCCCCAAAGGGGCGAGGGGATTTGCGCGTTGTCGCTCGTTTGGCGTGACAAGGGTTGAACGACCTTGCGTGTTCCCTCGCCCCGTTGGGGAGAGGGAACACGCAAGGTCGTTCATAAAAAATCTACGTCAGGCTTTACCTGATGTTTTATTTAAAAAACGGCTTCAAATACTGACCTGTATATGAGTTTGGATTTTTAGCAACCTCCTGAGGCGTACCGCAGGCAACAATTTCCCCGCCGGCATCACCGCCTTCCGGACCAAGGTCAATAATGTAATCCGCAACTTTGATTAAATCAAGGTTGTGTTCGATTATCAAAATTGTATTTCCGTTATCCGCGAGCTGCTGAATAATTTTAATCAATTTATCCAGATCATGCCAGTGAAGCCCGACTGACGGTTCATCAAGAAGATAAAGAGTCTTTCCGGTTGCGCGTTTGTTCAATTCCGATGCAAGTTTAATTCTCTGGGCTTCGCCTCCGGAAAGTGTTGTTGCACTCTGTCCGAGTTTTATATAATCTAAGCCGACATCGTTTAAAGTTTTTAATTTATTTGCAATCTGAGGAATGTTTTCAAAAAATTCGTAAGCTTCTTTAACACTCATCTCCAAAACATCCGCAATAGTTTTACCTTTGTATTTAACTTCAAGAGTCTCGTTGTTGTACCGCTTGCCTTTGCAGACATCACATTTTACGTAAACATCGGATAAGAAATTCATTTCAATTTTTAAAACACCGTCGCCTGAGCAGGCTTCACACCTTCCGCCTTTGACGTTAAAACTGAATCTTCCCGGCTTATACCCGCGCATTTTTGCTTCGTTAGTTTTTGCGTAAAGCTCTCTTATCGGCGTAAACACATCAGTATAAGTTGCCGGATTTGAACGCGGAGTTCTGCCAATCGGAGATTGGTCAATATCTATAATCTTATCTAAATGCTCAAAACCGAGAATTTCATCCACACCCTGCGGTTTTGGTCTGTTTTTTCTGAGTTTATGAACTGCATATTCATAAATCAATTCCTGCATTAACGTTGATTTGCCCGAGCCTGAAACACCTGTCAGAACAACAATTTTTCCCAGCGGAATATCTAAATCTATATTTTTTAAATTGTTTTTAAAAGCGTTTCTGATTTGCAGATAATATCCGTTGCCTTCTCTGATTTTTTTCGGAACGGGAATATTATACTCGCCGCTCAAATATTTCCCTGTAATCGAAGCTTTTGCACTGATAATATCGGCAACGTCGCCTTGAGCAATGATTTCACCGCCGTTAACACCGGCTTTCGGACCAATATCAACGATATGGTCGGCATTTCTTATTGTTTCTTCATCGTGTTCAACTACAATAAGCGAATTACCCATATTTCTGAGTTTCAAAAGCGTCTTGATAAGTCTGTCATTATCTCTCTGATGCAAACCGATTGAAGGCTCATCCAGAACATACAATACTCCGGAAAGTCCGCTGCCTATCTGGGTTGCAAGACGTATTCTCTGGGCTTCTCCGCCGGAGAGCGTTCCTGAAGTCCGTGCAAGATTCAGGTAATTCAAACCGACATCACACAAGAATTTCAATCTTGCGCGAATTTCATCCAGAATCTGCTTACCGATTTTCATCTGAAAATCAGAAAGAGTAAGATAAAGTTCGCTCACAAATTCATACGCTTTATCCACCGGCAGGAGACAAAATTCGTAAATATTCAATCCGCGCGGAGCGCCCTGTCCCCCCGCCCCTTGTGGGAGGGGGTTAGGGGGAGGGGTACTGCCGATGCGTACAGCAAGCGGAAACGGTTTTAGCCTTGCGCCGCCGCATTTTTCGCACGGAGTTGTCACCATATATTTTTCAATCTCAGCTTTCCAATATTCACTGTCAACATTGTAATGCTTCATCAAAAACGGAATTACACCGATGAATTTTTGAAGAGTTGTTCTGTATCTATGGCTCCCAAATTCACGTATCCGCATAGGAATCCGCTCTTCCGAGCCGTAAAGAATAATATTCTGGTGTTCCTGAGGCATATCTTTGAAAGGAATTTCAAAATCCATATTGTAAGCCGCTTTAACAGCAGATAAAACATCATCATAATAAGAGGTTGAGGACTTACTCCAGGGGTAAATAGCTCCCTCTTTTATTGATTTATTCTTATCCGGGATAACTAAATCCGGATCAATTTTGAAATCTACACCGATACCGCCGCATTTGTCGCAGGCGCCATAAGGCGCATTAAAAGAAAAAATTCTCGGAGTCAATTCTTCAAAACTCAAATTGCAGTCAGGGCAGGCAAGTTTTTCGCTGTAAATTATCTCATCACCACCAACTACATCAATTGTAGCGACTCCGTCGGCTTTTTTTAGTGCAATCTGAACGCTGTCCGCAATCCTTGATTTTGCTTCCGGCTTCACTACAACACGGTCGATTACAACAGAAATTGTATGCGCTTTTGTTTTCGCAAGCTTGATTTCATCCTCATCAAGATTATAAATCTCGCCGTCAACTTTTACACGAACAAAACCTTCCTGTCTCAATTCTTCAAAGAGCGACTGAAATTCACCTTTCTTGCCTTTTGCAATCGGCGCTAAAATTTGAATTTTTGTACCGGTTTCAAGTTTAAGAATACTTGATACAATTTCATCAATCGTCTGCGGCTTAATCGGTTTCCCGCATTTAGGGCAGTAAGGTGTACCGATTCTTGCGTAGAGAAGCCTCAAGTAATCATAAATTTCCGTAACTGTTCCCACGGTTGAACGCGGATTGTTGCTGGTAGATTTCTGATCAATGGAAATAGCAGGCGTAAGCCCGTCAATATAATCCACATCCGGCTTATCCATCTGTCCCAAAAATTGCCGCGCATAAGTCGAAAGGCTTTCTATATACCGTCTCTGACCTTCCGCAAAAATTGTATCAAACGCAAGCGAGCTTTTTCCCGAACCGGAAACCCCCGTAAATACAACAAGTTCATTCTTCGGAATTTCCAGTGAAACATTCTTAAGGTTATGTTCCCTCGCTCCTTTTACAACGATTTTATCACTCATACCAGAATTATATCACCAATAATTTCTATAGACTATTTCTCAATAACTTTACTTTTATTTTTATTTATAGTTTAATGTTGGTACTGAGGGAAACCTCTAGTTCTTTTAGAAAGTGAATTACAAATTATTTGAGTAATCCGGATATAAAACTAGCCAAATTTGCAGGATTCTGTTACGGTGTAAAACGCGCAGTAGAAACCGCAATTAAGTTAAAAAAAGAAAATCCCGATAAAAATATTTACATCCTCGGAGAATTAATCCATAACACGGATGTTATCAATGAACTTGAAAAAATGGGGATTAAAACTATTTACGAAGTTCCGTCAAAGGGAAACGGAATTTGTATTATAAGAAGCCACGGCGCAACACCGGAAATCTTTGAAAAAATTAAAAATGCCGGTCTCGAACTCGTCGATTTAACCTGCCCTGACGTAAAAAAGGTTCAGCAGCGCGCGGTTGAGCTTGCCCGGAATGACTACTTTGTTGTAATTGTCGGGAAACCTAACCATCCGGAAGTTATGGCAATTAAAGCTAATGCTGAATTGTACTCCGACAAAGTCGTTGTTGCTACAACAATAGAAGAACTCGCGCCTTATGAGGCTGAAATTAAATCACACAAAAAAGTCGGTGTCGTTGTTCAAACCACGCAAATGGTCTCATCACTTAATCTTATTGTCAATTTTTTGAATACTGTTGCAAAAGAGGTTTTGATATACAACACAATCTGCCAGTCAACGGCTATGAGGCAAAAAGAAGCCAAAGAGCTTGCTAAAGAATCAGATGTTATGATTGTTGTAGGTTCAAGAAAAAGCGCAAACACATCACATCTTGCGGAAATTTTAAAAGATTATACAAAAACTATCCATATAGAAAATGATACTGAATTAGATATAAATTCATTAGAAGGGGCGGACTCTATCGGCATTACCGCCGGAGCTTCCACACCGCAGTCAATAATAGATAAAGTCATAGAAAAAATAAAAGGAGGAAATAATTATGACAGCAACTGAAGTGCGTGACGAATTTGAAATGCTGCTTGAAGAAAGTTTTGCTAAAACAAACAGTGTTGCAGATATCGTTGAAGGTACAGTAATTAAAAAAGAATCAGAAGGTTATCTCGTTAGCGTTAAAGGCGCAAAAATGGAAGCTTTCTTATCAAACAGAGAACTTTCAAGCGATGCAGAAGAATTAGAAATCGGTGATACAAGAGAGTTCTATGTATTAAAAGAAGAAAACAATGACGATCCTATGCAGTTATCACTTAAGAGAATCGCATTTGCTCAAGCATGGGCGCAGTTAAATGACGCTAAAATTCAGGGTGATACAATTCTTGCTAAAGTTGTTTCAACTGTTAAAGGCGGTGTACTGGTTGACGTTGCAGACCTTAAAGGCTTCATCCCGTCATCTCAATTAAGAACAGGCACTCCGTTCGACGGTCTTATCGACCAGAAAATTGAAGTTAAAGTTCTTGAAGCTGACCCTAAGAAAAATAAACTTATTCTTTCTCAGAGACAGGCTGTTGCAGAACAGAGAGATCAGGTTGTAGACAACGTTCTTTCATCACTTGAAGAAGATCAGGTTGTAAAAGGTAACGTTGTAAGAATTACAGACTTCGGTGCTTTCGTTGACATTAACGGCATCGACGGACTTCTTCCAATCTCTGAAATTTCATGGCAGAGAATTAAACACCCGTCTGATGTTTTGACTCTCGGAGATACTATCGAAGTTAAAATTATCAAAATCGACCACGAATTAAAGAGAATTTCTTTATCTTTAAAGAGAATGGGCGAAAACCCTTGGCAGCAAATTGAAGGTCAGTTTGAAGAAGGGCAGATTGTTAAAGGAACTGTTAATAAAGTAACAACATTCGGTGCTTTCATTAATATCTTCCCCGGAGTTGAAGCTCTTCTTCCGGTATCTGAAATGTCTGACGAGAACGTTAATCCGTTCAACATGTTCAAAGTAGGTTCTGAAGTTGATGTATTAATCAAAAAATTCACTCCGAAAGAACACAGAATCGCTCTCAGCGTAAAAGATATTCAGAAATAATTATAAAAGATAAAAAT
>CASFPS010000011.1 GCA_949296355.1 uncultured bacterium
CAGGAATTTCATTTTTAGCGATTTCCGACTAAAAAAATCAAGATATATTTGAAACACACCCCTATTAGTTCAAAAAAATCAAATTCCTGCAATGTCTGTCAAACCATACCCAACCGACAATTTATTCTATAGACAACGAACTGGACATTAAAATACATTCTAAAACAAAAGCAGGGCAAATCCCTGCTTTAATTTTGCAATAAAAAACTCCCCAGGTTGGACTCGAACCAACAACCTACCGGTTAACAGCCGGTTGCTCCGCCATTGAGCTACTGAGGATTATTCAGTCATATTCAATTTACTCTTTTATAGTATCAAATAAAAATTTTTTGTAAAGAGGTTTCTATTTATAACATTTTTACAATTAACCGGTTAATAAATCCCGTATGTGCTACCTAAGCCATGCACTGCAGGATAATATCTATTTGCGCTGATTTTGTTATAAAATAATATCAAACGGAGAAACAGAAATGAGAGTTGTAGAAGTATATGCAGGGGCTTACGCAAGCGGGAAATCAGAAACTTCAATAAATCGCGCCAGGCAGTTTGCGAAAATAAACAAGCCCGTTACACTCGTTGATTTAGATACGGTTGAGCCGGCTTACACCCTGCGCCCGATTGCAAAGGATTTACGCGAAACAGGAATAAATGTCATAACTCAGCCGGATAACTTCGGGCTCGGAGAAGCCGCCAGCTACGTTACCCCCGCACAGGTTAACTGTCTTTCAGAGGAGGGAGATATTATAATTGATGTCGGCTACGGCGCCGGAGGTCTTGATATTCTTGATATTTTAACCGGTATCAGGAAAGAAAAAAATCTTCAAATCTATCTTGTCGTTAATACAGCTAAATTTGAGACCTCAACCGTTGAAAATATTATTGAATATGTAGATTTTGCACGCGGTACGAACGGGCAATACAATTTTACCGGCGCAATTTCAAATACGCATCTGGGTGACGAAACTACAAAAGAGGATGTAATAAACGGGTATCATAAATTAAAAGAAGCCTGTTCAAAAATTAATCTGCCAATTCGCGCAATCGGAGTCGATGAAAAACTCGCACCGGAGTTTGATTTAACTTATGACAATACAGAAATCTGGTTATATAGACGCCTTATGCCGAAAGCCTTCTGGTAGTTTTAAAAGAGTTAATATCGGACTCTCCACACTACTGACTGCAAACTTGGAAGTGAGCCGACAAACTTGCCGTCATTGCGGGGGTAAATGAATTAGGTTAGTAAGTGGGACTACAAATCGGGCGTCATTTCGGGGGTAAATGTATTGGGCTGGTAGTCAATACAACCAGTAGAGCGTCATTGCGAGGCGCGTGAGCGCCGTGGCAATCCATTTAGTTAATGTTGGGCAAGTATGCCCAACCTACTATTCTATTTTATATATCTTCGTTTTTTCTTCTTTGAAAAACAAAGAAGAAAAAACGAAGCAAAAAAGAAGAAACATTGTTGTTATGAATGCTCTTAAGAGCATAGGATTAAATAGCTGTTGCGGGCAAAGCCCGCTCGTTGCCCCTCGCTAAAAAACGCTCGGGCGGGCTTCGCCGCTGTTAGAAATTGTTTTATAGCAGTAGGTGTAGGGTGGAGCAAGCTCCACAACCATTGTGCAAGTCGGCGTAGGGTGGGAAAAGCGTCAGCGTTCCCACCAAAAGTTATTGTCAGGTAAAACCTGCTTTACAGTTCTCTTGTGGAGCAAGCTCCACACTACTATTTTTATTTCCTCCGTCACTTAATCACTTAGTCACCAGCCCCCTCTCTTGATCACCCGGTCACTTGCTCACTGCCCACTCCCCCTTCACACCATAATTATGTTATAATTTAATCAGTTTAGGAGGAATGTTATGAAAAAAAGGGCAGTGATTATTGTAATAGATTCCATGGGAATCGGCGCCATGCCGGATTGCGAAGAATTTGGCGATATAAAAGAATGCAACACATTAAAAAATGTTTGTGAATTTAACGGCGGGCTTAATCTTCCTAACCTTGAAAAAATGGGGCTTGGAAATATTCAGGATTTTAAAGGAGTTAATAAGACTGAAAGCCCGATAGCGCAATACGGAACTTTGAAAGAAAAATCCAAAGGCAAAGACACGACAACCGGTCACTGGGAAATTGCGGGGCTCGTGTCGGAAAAACCGTTTGCAACTTTTCCGGAGGGTTTTCCGAAGGAACTTATTGATAAATTTATAGAAGAAACCGGATGCGGCGGTGTTCTGGCAAATATTCCGGCAAGCGGAACGGCAATTATAGAAAAATTAAACGATGAACATCACAGAACAAAATATCCGATTGTATACACCTCAGCCGACAGTGTATTTCAAATTGCTCTGGATACTGACATTATACCGCTCGAAACTTTATACGAATGGTGTAAAATTGCAAGAAGAATTCTTGATGAAGGCAGATATAATGTTGCAAGGGTTATTGCACGTCCTTACAAGGTTATTGACGGCAAGCCGACAAGGATTTCCAAGGATAGAAGGGATTATTCCATGGCGCCTCCAAAGGATACAGTGCTGGACAAAGTTAAAAAAGCCGGCGCAAAAGTTATCGGAATCGGGAAGATTGAAGATATTTTTTCAAAAGCAGGCATAACTCACGCTATCCATACGGGTTCAAACAGGGAAGGCTTAGAGCTTACAATAAAAGCGCTGGACGGAAGTCTTAATTTGGAAAGCATTAAGTATCAGGGTGTAAATATTACCGATAATGACAGAGAAATAATTTTCACCAACCTTGTAGACACTGATATGCTTTTCGGTCATAGAAACAACGCAAAAGGTTACGGAGAAGCGATTGAAGAAATCGACAGGTATTTGACAAAAATTCTGCCGCTAATCGGTAAGGATGACCTTTTGATAATAACTGCAGACCATGGCTGCGACCCTACTGTTCCGGGTACTGACCACACAAGGGAGCAGGTTCCGGTACTTTATTACTCGCCGTCAATCGAGCCGAAAAATCTCGGAATAACAACCGGCTTTGATTCAATAGCTGAGAGGGTATCCGGTTGGTTATTTTAATTTTTCGGATTTGAGTGTATAATTAAGAAAGTTTAGAAGGAAATAGGTTTAGAAGTTTAAAAGAAATATAACTTCTTCTCAACTCCTAAACTTCTAAACTCCTCAACTGATTTAATAAAAAAGGAGAAAACAAATGAACGTAACAATTAATGATTCATGTATCGGATGCGGCGCTTGCGAATCAATCTGCGACGCAGTTTTTCACGTAGAAGATAGAGCAGAAGTAACTCCTGCAGGCATTGCAGGAAACGAAGAATGCGTTAAAGAAGCAGCTAACGCTTGCCCTGTTTCTGCAATCGAAGTTGAATAGTTTTAAAAAAAATATTTAATCAGGCGGTCGGAATCAAATTGATTCCGACCGCTTTTTTGCAAACTTATATATTCTCAAACGAATCAATTACTATATCAACAATTGCAGTCCCCGGATAATTAATTGCTTTTTCTAATGCCGGAATTAATTCATCTTTCTCTTTAACGCGGATAGCAAATAAATCGTAAGCTTCCGCAATTTTTGTAAAATCAGGGTTAATCATCTCAACCTGATACCGCGTTTTGTAAATTTTTTCCTGAAGCTCCCTTACCATGCCGAGATAACTGTTGTTCATTATAATAATTTTTACGGGAATTTGATGCTCCCTGCAAGTTGCAAGCTCCTGCAAATTCATCTGAAAAGAACCGTCACCCGTGATATTCAGGATTAAATTATCCGGTTTGGCAATATGCGCGCCGATAGCTGCCGGAAGCCCGAAGCCCATTGTGCCGAGTCCACCCGAGGTTATAAATTTTCTCGGCTTGTTGAAATTAAAAAACTGAGCCGTAAGCATCTGATGCTGCCCGACATCGGTTACAACAACAGGTTCGTAGTATTTTGTATATTCCGATAGAGTTTCAAGAACAAAAGACGAATGCAAAAAACTGTTCGTCTCACCTGCCGGCTCCGGCTCTTCTTTATATACATCAACTTCCATACGCCATTTGTCACTTGAGTGAAATTTGTGTTTTTCCCTTAAGCATTCTCTAAGAAAGCTTTTTACATCAGCGTTTATCTGGAGTTCAAATTTTCTTTTTAATGGCTGAATATTGACCGATATTACTTTGCAGTTTCCGGCAAAATCGTTTTTTTTGCAGGTTGACCGGTCAGAAAAAGCTGCCCCGAGTGCAATAAGAAGGTCACACTGACTCAAAGCTTCGTTTGCGGAATCAACACCGTTAAGCCCTATCATTCCGAGATATAGATTGTTTTCGGAAGGATAAATCCCGATTCCCATAAGTGTGGATACTACAGGGATTTGCAGAGTTGAGACAAATTGTTCGACTTCGTCCGGGGCGTCAATACATCCGCCGCCTATTAGAATAAGCGGATTGCGGGCAGAATTTATCATAGAAATAAATTCCGGCATTTTATCAACGGAACTGCCTGCGGGTGATTCAATTTCAAAAATCTCACTGTTATTTTTAGCCGGAGCTTCAAGAATGTTTCTGGGAAGAGCCACCACAACCGGACCTTTGACGCCTGATTCCGCTTCTCTAAATGCTTCTTTTATAACTTCTGCCGCATTTTCTTCTTTTGTAAGTGTAAAAACTTTTTTACATATAGATTTTGTAATGTCCTTAATATCGACTTTTTGAAAAACTTTGTCACAATGACTTGATACTGCAACATCTCCTGCCAGAATAACAAGCGGAGTCGAGTCTGCATAAGCATTTGCAATACCTGTAATAGTGTTTGTAAACCCCGGACCTGATGTTACGAGAACAACACCGGTTTTTCCGCTCGCTCTTGAATAACCTTCCGCCGCGTGGACAGCAGCCTGTTCGTGCCTCACCAGATAATGTTTAATACTTTTTTGTTTGGAAAGTTCATTGTAAATACTCAGAACCGAGGCGCCCGGATATCCGAAGATACTGTCAACGCCAAGCTCTATGAGCGTTTCTATAAGAGCGGATGCTGATGTTTTGACCTGTAAAAGATTTGTCATAGCACTGGTATTATACATCAAATAACTGTATGTCGTAAATAGTTAAATTCAGAAATTAAAAACAAAGGGTTGATTTATAATTTTGTTTAACGTAGAATAGTCATGCACTTTCAGCCGTGTAAGGTTTTGAAAATTTAATAAAATATGCGGGACAGATATTGCTGTAAAAGTTAATGTTGGGCTACCATCTGTCATTGCGAAACCCGAGAGGGTTGTGGCAATCCATAAAGTTAATGTTGGGTTTCACCCAACCTACTAACTATTTTGTCATTGCGAGGCGTGTGAGCGCCGCGGCAATCCACAAAGAATATTTGAAAATTGAATAATAACTACGGGATGTAGCAGGGTCGCCCGTTGACAAGGTGCCGGTGGCACGTTGGAAATGGGGCAGGCGAGTTGAGAGCGTGAGCTCGAGCGAGCCGTTTAGAAAATATACCAAACTGCGCATACCGGATTTGAAAATTAAACAGTAACTACGGGATGTAGCGCAGTTTGGTAGCGCACCTCGCTTGGGACGAGGGGGTCGCACGTTCGAATCGTGTCATCCCGACCATTTAAATAAAAGAGTTTCAGAAATTTTCTGAAACTCTTTTTTATTGCCATTATGTAAATATTATGAATCGTATTGAAATAAGTTAAAAATGTTTTAACCAAAGGTCTTTTTACTAAGAACTTGACTTTCCGGCAATAATATGGCAAAATAATGGCAATAATATGGTAAGTTTATGGCAAAGTTTAATCCAAAATATTCAATCACTAATTCCATTGCAAATAACCTTCTTGAAATCGAAAGAGTTAAAGAAGGGATTAAAACTCTGCCGATTAATCCTAAACTTTTAAGCTCTTTAAGAGAAACTGCTAAAGTTGCAACTATTCACTATTCGACCCAAATTGAAGGCAACAGACTTTCCAGAGAAGAAGTGTTTGAGGTTATTAAGAAAAACAAGGTTATTTCAAACACCGGAAGAATACGTGATGAGAAGGAAATCAGAGGCTACTATGCAGCCCTTGATTACATTGAAAAACTTGCTAAAAGTAAATCACCTATATCAGAGGATAATATTAAACTTATCCATGCCTATGTAACCGGAGGCGGAAGTACAAAGGTAAAACCTGATGAATATAGAGAAGGGCAAAATGTAATTACTGACTCATTATCGGGTAATATAGTCTATATGCCGCCGGAAGCAAATGACGTACCGGAATTAATGAAAGAATTTGTTAAATGGATTAACAATACTAATGACATTCCGATACCGATAAAAGCAGGAATTATTCATTATCAGTTTGTAACAATACACCCTTATTTTGACGGTAACGGAAGAACTGCAAGACTTTTAACAACCCTTGCTCTGCATAAAGAAGGGTATGACCTTAAAAGTATCTACTCTCTGGAAGAATACTATGCAAAGGATTTGCAGGGATATTATGACGCAATAACTATAGGAACTTCACACAACTACTATATGGGGCGTGCTGAAGCGGATATTACAAAGTGGGTAGAATACTTTATTGAGGGAATGGCAGTTGCATTTAAATCAGTCTATAAAAAAGCCAAAGACAATGAAAGTTCTAAGGATGAAGTTAAAGTATTAAGAGAACTTGACTCTAAACAAAGACAAATACTTAATTTGTTTGAAACACAAAAGTATGTTACAGCAAAAGATATTGCCGATTTCTTCAAATTTGCACCACGTACTGCAAGACTGCTTGCTTTAGAATGGACAGAAGCAGGGTTTATTATTGCCCAAGGTGAAGGAAGAAAACGGAAATACAGATTGAATGATAAATACGAGGCTATTTTGTAGTCCTGCAATCTATAAACATTTTTTATACAAAAAAGGACAGCATCTCATAACTACTGTCCTTTTTTGTTAAAAATTAGTCCGCTGAAACAATGAGCCTACTTTGCAAATTAACCGGTATAATAACTCATCAAATTTGCCAGACGGTGCTGCTTTTCTGCAGCTCTTTCAATGTTTTGCTTGATTTCGTCAAGCTCTTTTAATAAAGTATTCAGATCTTTACGTCGTTTGCTCTCTAGGCGTTCCTCCTTTACTGTCTGCCCTTCTTCTGATTCCGTCAAATCAACTTCAAGCCAATTTGGCGAAAAACAATTATTTTTATATTCTTTTTTATCAATACTCATAATACTCCTTAATAGTTTTTTGCGGTTTTTAAAGTATTAATAACACCTCGTACAAATTGCATGATGTTAGATACAACATCCCTGCATTCAATGTAATCCCTGCGAACTTCCTGAAACTCTTTTGAATTAAAATCAAATGATGTCATCTCGGAATATTCAATTAGTGCTTCATGTTCGTCCATCACTATACCTCTTAATCAACAGCCGGGAAGGAAATAAATAATTTTTGTTCAATATCTTTATTGCCGTACTCCCTTTATACACGATTTTGTTTTGCTTTGTTTTGCTTACAGATATGTTAACGGCATTTTTTTCAAAAACTTTAGGGTTTTTGAAAAAATGTTTACAATTTGTTACACTAACCCCCGCAAACCCGCACTGTTAGAGGATTAACAAAAGTATACAAAGATATAATTCCGGAATATGACAAAAGAATACATCTTTAACAAAATATGCCAAGAACTCTGTTCAAAACGATACTCAATCGTTTTGGACAGAGGAAGTCAAATCCGGAAGAATTGATAACATTATGAAAAACTGTATTGAGTTGTAATTTCTCCATTCGGCAGTTCAAAAATAATTTTACCGTTTATGCTGTATACGTTCGGAATACCGTTTTTACGGTTATTTTCCTGAGCTTTTTTTATAGCTCTGTTACCAAGTTTTAACAGTTTTTCAGATAACTTTGTCATTGTTTAAAATCCTTTATAAATTCATTATACAAATTTTCGTTGTATATTTCAATCTTACTATCGCCGGATTGAGCAACTAAAATATACTCTGATGTTCCGTTATAGAACAAATTCCATTCATCAACCAAGTTTTTGTATATATTCCAAAAATTCTCTTTACTTCTGTAAAATCTTCTTATTATGTCACCTTTGGGAATATTGTGTCCGCCATTTAATACTCGGATTCTAATTCTGTTTTCGCATAAAATCGGACTATCAAGATAAGAATAGATTAAAACGATAAAATATCCTAAATACTTAGCTTTTTGAATAATTTTTATGTGATTTCTACCCGCAAGAGTCGTTTCTATAGCGAAAGATTTTTGTTTGTTTAGCAGTTTTTCCAGCTTTTCTAAAACAATCTTGCCAGCTTTTATTTTTACACTTTCAATATTTTCGGGACAGATTTCTTTTGCGACTTCATCCGCATTTAAAAATTCAAGATTTTCTGAGGGCAAAAATTCACTTGCTAAGGTGCTTTTTCCGCTGCCATTTGCACCTGCAATTATGTATAAAATCTTATCCTGCATAGAATTATGCTAACACAAATGTAATAATAAGTTAATAATAAAATTTTCGGCTTGCAGTAAAAGACTAGCTCTTTATCCCCAAAAATATGCAAAGAACTCTGTTCAAAACGATTGAGTATCGTTTTGAATAGAGGGAGTCGAGTCCGACGGGAGTCGGTGAGACGTATATAAGATATAATTCCGAGTTGCGGAAATAAAATATATTATTGACAAAAAAATATGCCGCAACTCGGAATTGAACCAAGGACACAGGGATTTTCAGTCCCTTGCTCTACCAACTGAGCTATTGCGGCATATTTTATTTAATTATCACGGGGTTGGTAGAGCAAGCTCTACGTTTTCCCTATACGTTTCGCCTCTCGGCTCCACTGGGGGAGCTATTGCGGCATATTTTATTTAATTATCACGGGGTTGGTAGAGCAAGCTCTACGTTTTCCCTATATTATCACGGAATTGGCAGCGCCCTGCCGTTCCCTATGCTTTCTAACTTACAGCCCCTTAAAGAAGCCTTCCAGCATATTTTTATTCTACTTGCTAAAGATTATTAATCAAGTCTTTTTTGTAAACTACTCGTCTAATTAGTGACATTAATTCTGCGGAGCAAGCCAGGCAGTAACGTTTCTGCCTTCTATCATAGGCTTCTTCTCGACAACAACAGGGTCATTTGCTAAATCTGTAATAAATCTGTTTGCAAGCTCTACTGCCAGAGCAGAATGCTGCATTTCCCTGCCTCTAAGCATTACAACAATTTTAACTTTATTACCCTGAGAAATAAATTTTCTGATATTTTTCAATCTTACTTCGTAATCGTGAGTATCTATTTTATAACGTACTTTAATTTCTTTTATATCAATAACGTGTTGTTTTTTCTTAGCTTCTTTTGCCTTTTTTTCCAACTCGTATTTATACTTACCGTAGTTTAAAATCTTTGCTACCGGAGGAGCCTGATTCGGGCTGATTACCACTAAATCTAAATCGGCTTCTTCTGCCATTCTTAATGCTTGTGATGTCGGTACAATTCCGTGATTATTACCATTTTCATCAATCAATCTTACTTCTTTTGCTCTGATTCTTTCGTTTATCAGAGGCTTGTCCTTGCCTTTATTCTGGCTTCTTTCTTCGTTTGCGATGGTTTTATCTCCTTTCAATTCTTTACTAATATTTATAATATCATGCCAAAATCTATTTTCAAGTATCCGCTAATTCTCAGCTACATAATCCCTGCTAATTGCAAGCCATTTGTACCCTTCATTGCCCTGAGGAATATCTGTTACAAATGTTCCGCCCCAGCGTCCGCGGACAAAGGTTATATACCCCTCTTCCGACAGATTATCAAGTGCTTTTTTTACGGTTTTGGCGCTCACCCCGTACTGTTTTGCAAATTCCGCTATCGATGGCAGTCTGGAGCCAACCTCACAATTTTCAATAATATAATTATTCAGTTTTATCTCAACCCTCTCATAATGATACTGAATATTTTTATTTATATTATTAACAACAACAGTACCGTATTGTCCGCGTCTTGTATACAAAATCCCTTCTTTTGAAAGCAATTTAAGCGCGTCATGGATTGTTTTTATACTTACATTAAATTTTTGCGCCCATTCCTGATTAACAGGCAGCTTCTCACCTGCATGATAATTCCCGCTTATATATAATTTTATTTCTCCAGCAATTTTCTCCACAAGGGTCTGAACCTGAACATCTTCTAATTGAAAATCCGTTCTTGTTACGACAAAAATATTATTTTCTTTTTTGATAATTCCTTCGCTAATCAGACTGCCTATTGCAATTCTGATTGTAGCAGGAGAAATTCCGGTTATTGAACCGAGTTTTCTGATTGAAATAAGGCAATCACCGGGCTTATATCCATTCTCGCAAAGATATTTTTTTATCGCTTCTGCTGCAAATTCCCTTTTAGATGTCAGTTTTTTTGTTGTATTATTTCCGCATCCGTCCTTAATATAAGTGCCGATTCTTTGTTTTGACTCCAGAAGTCCATAGTCCTCTACAAATCTGAAAACACTCTGTATAGTCCCCTTGCTCACTCCGGTATGGAATGCCAAATCTCCCTTTGAAGGCAGCAGGTCATAAGGCTTGATACTTCCTTTTTTCAATGATTTTTCTATCCAGGCTATCAGCCACGACGATATTTTATTAACCTTGTTCTCACCCGGTGCAAAACTGTGAACATGCGGCGCCATCTCTGCAACAGTTATTTGCCTCGGCAGATTACTTTGTGACATAGATTTTCCTTTTATTGGGTTATTCTACAATAATACTCAATAATATAAAAACATTCAATATGATGTGAAGATATATTAAAGGCGTTGTTTGCCGGAACTTTAGTATTGCAGTTATTGGCTGAGAAAAGTAGGTTGAGTGAAACCAAACAATAATCTGAATGGATTGCCGCGGCGCTCACGCGCCTCGCAAGGACAGCACTCCGGCGGGTAAACCTACTAGTTAGGTGTCAATGCGGGGGTAAATGATTTTAGTCATAAGTTAAGGCTACGAGTCCCACGTCATTGCGAGGGAATAACCATTCAGCCCGAAGCAATCCAAAACAAATGTGACAATTTAATAAAAAATGGATTGCCACAAAAATCAAAGTTAATGTCGGCTTTATCAAGCCAACCTACATTTCTGCCACACTACAATCAAACATAAGCGTGCATTCCCTCTCTCTTTGCAAAAACATCCTGCTTGTAGAATTACATACCAAACCAATACATATACCCCCTTTTGAGGAAGGGTAAAACAACAGCATTAGCGTGGAGCAAGCTCCACGCTAATGCCACTTAAAAATTATTGTTGGAATACATCCCGCGATTTATAAACAAGATTTACTAATCCAGAAGAGCTTCCAGAATTGCAGCATTTTTACCAGCCATTGTATTAGCTTTAACTCTGCTTTTGTACATGTAGCTTCTTAATGCTTCTCTGATTAATTCTGAACGTGTTCTGTTTTCGCCCTCTGCAACTTTGTCAATTCTGTCTAAAAATTCTTCAGGCATTGAAATTAGTACTCTTGCCATATATTTCTCCTTTACTGTATAGTGATTACTGATATCCTATATATATAAAGTTGCGGAAAAAATAAAAATTGCTTTTTTGAAAGCAAATGTTAAGTTATATTAAGTTTACATTTTTTGAATCTTTTTCTTTGCTATTATTAATATTTAACTAAAGTTCATTTTAAGATTTATTGTAAAAATTTGTAAAAAGTATTAGCCACCCGGGCAATTTATAATTAAAAAAATACTTTATATGACTATAGGTAGAAAATTTAGTGTGTGAAGATGACTTTCGTATATAATACCCCGATATTCAATAAAATTAATATTCCGAACTTACAGTTCCGCTCTGCGGCAGTAAATCAGACAGAGCCAGCCGGAATAAAACAGGATTCCTTTGCAACAAATCCTTTGTATGCAAATTTTGTTGACAAAAACACCTTAACGCGTATTGCAAAGTCTAACCCGCAGATTATGAGTTTATTAAAAGAGAATAATATCCGCCTGAATGTGAATTCTAATGAGCTGGAAAAACTAAAACACGGGCATTTGATGGATACGCGTATAACTGCTGCAAAAATGTATTCTGCACTTCCTGCAGATATCAAAGCTAATATTAACCTGAGCGACCTGCAGCAGGCATCAATGCTTCACGACTATGGCAAAGTTTTAATTCCGGAAAAAATTCTCAATAAAACAAGTAAACTTAATGACAAAGAACGCCGGATTATGAAGCTGCATTCAGAATTAGGCTACGAGCTTTTGAAGGATCAGGGAGTAAAAGAGGAAGTTCTGAATCTGGTTAAATATCACCACCAGACACCTGATGGAAGCGGTTATCCGGAAATCACGAACGGATTCAAACCTGAAATCCCATCCCAGATTCTGACTGCCGCAGATAAATACTCTGCTCTCAGAGAAAAGAGAAGTTACAAAGACGCCCTTTCAAGAGACGAGGCTCTTGAAATAATTAAGAAAGATGTTGAAAAAGGTTTGATTTCTCCGGAAGTATATAGTGCGTTGGAAAAAAGTGTTTAGGCGAGCAACAACGTCAAAAGTTTTATAGTTTTTACGGCTAAAGATGTGCCGTCTTTTATTTTAACATTATTACAAATGTTTTTAATAGCTTGTCCGCCTCTTACAAAATTTTCATACAGTTTTGCATAAGTTTTGACTCTCTTAGCTTTAGCATTTTGGATAATTTTTAATAGTGTTTGTGTATATTTTATATCCTGCTTAGAATAACCAGCCCTTTTTGTAAAATCTACTATTGTATTATATTGTTCACCATACTTATTCATTATGATTTTGATGCTTCTTCTTTCATCCGGTTCCAATTAATTGGCATATATGCAACTAGTGGTGTTGTGGCTAGAAATGCTTCTTTTTTGATAAATTTATCTTTAAATTTATTAAATAAATTTTTAACAGGATATATATCCTTGTTTTTATTTTTTACATATTTAGATAAACTAACTGGCGCAATTTTCATTGTAAACCTCTTTTAAATTTTCCCCATTTATGACAATAACAGGTTTCTGATTGATGACATATTTGCTAATAGCCTGTTTTATGTCAGAAGCCTCTATAGAATCATTAATTTCATATAAATTAAATAAATTATACCCAAGATTATATAATGCATTATTGTTATAATTAACATCAAATTCATTATTTAATGCATTTTGCCAAAATTCTTTTTTATAGCTTTTTATTCCCTCCAACTCCTTTTTAAAATCTTGTTTAAATAAATCGTATAACATACCTTTTTCCACCATTATTGCATTATCAATATTCACAAAATTTTTCATTTCCTCTTTCGGAGGATTAAATTTAAAATTCAAAAAGGCATTATTAAAAGTTGAAGAAGAATTTAGCGTTATTGGCAAGGAATATTGTTGAGTTAGGGAATCCTCCGTAATATACGGTTTACGAAGGAAATTTGCTAAAATATTTGTATAATCGCAAATTAATTTATCTCTGTATGAAGTATCGTTACAAGGGTAGTACAGCTCCACTAATGAATCATTTTTTTTATTCACAAAGACTTTTTCTTTATCATTCGGGTGAAATGTAGTTGTTGATTTGTCAGCTGTATTATGACGTAAATAAGGATTCTCAATATTATTATTCAAAATTTTAAAAATAGAATCCTTATTTTTGTTAAAAAATTCTTTGTCCAAAGTTATATAATATTGAGCCTCGGAGTTATTTATACATTCCTTATAATATTTTTTTATATCATTAAGTTTTATATTTTTAATTTCTTCAATAACATCATTATCTGAACGCAAATCGGAATTAGCCGCTGCAAGCATCTCTACCGGCGACATTTTTTTGTTGGATAATTGTATTTCCTTAACTAAATCATTTTTTATATCATTCAGATCCTGTTGAGTAAAATTAGGGGTATTTATTATTTTATTAAATTCTTGAAGTTTTTCACATTGTGTCTTATTAACAGTTGTCACAAGAGTATAAAAACCTTGATTATTTTTTACAACATTTGTATTGTTATCTTTTTGATTAACAAGTTTATTTAATAGACGAACACAAATCTCTTTTTTAATAAGCGACTCATTTTTCTGATAATCTCCATTAACATATAATTTAACTTGAATCCTGCTGGCATATTTTTTCATGTTCGGATTTTCATCAATAAATACCTGAAGATTCGTGTCAGGAAATTCATACACGTGAATGTTCGGCAAATCAAGGTGGTCTTTGCCTTCAACTTTTTTGTCGTACAAACTAGTTACTTCGACAGGTTTAGCAAGGTTTTTGAAGGTTATACCGCTCATGCCGGCAAACGCCCGACCAACTTTGTAATTGAGAGGGTATAATTCTGTTTCTCGTGCAGTAAAAGAAGATTTTTCATCAGATTTTTTTGTCTCAAATCTTGAATATCTATTTATACTGTTAACACCTATAGGATTTATCACACAAATACCTTCTTTCAACTATTTTAAAAACCGCTAATAATAAAAATTGACAATATATTGAACAAATTTAACAAAAATTTACATCTTATCAAAAAAATTTTTTCTGTGATTTATAACTAATATGAAAATTCAGCAAGATAATTTAAATTTTCGTGCAGGAATGACGAAGGCAATCAGACAGGAGATTAATTCTGTAGATGTAAATAAAATATCTAATATGCTTTTTAGAGAAAACGGCATTGTAAGCGACTTTAAGCAAAATAAAGTTGCTGCCTGGTGTTCGCTAAAATGCGTTGAATTAATACAAACACTGAATAAAAATTATAACCTCAAACTAGGGCTTCCGCAAGGATTATTTGTTGAAGATTTTAAAGAATTACATATAAATGACAAGATAGCTACAGGTACTACAAACTTTCTTCCAACACGGCTCTACGAAAACAGTAACGAAATAGTTCCGGAAAATACAATATTTTTCAACGAATTTAAAGGATTAAATCACAAAAATGGCAATGAATACTGGGACAAAATTGATAAATGGGCAGATATAAATTTTGATGAACATATCTCTGCGACAGATTTTTTTATGGAAATATTTATACATGAATTTGCCCATGTAGTACATAATAATAATTTATTAAAAAATATGAGCATGCCAAAACTTGCAGAAAAACTTAAACTGACCCAAAATCCGATTTATCTGCGCAAATTTCAGGATAAATACGAAAACCGGCTTGATAAGATATGCACTTACGCTTCTTCCCATCCTTTTGAAGCTGTTGCCTGCGACTTATCAAAAAGAATTATTGATAATACTGATAAAAATACTTTGGAAATAAGAAAAAATATCGTTTCACAAAGTCCTTATGAAAGAACAAATTTTATAACAAGAAAATTAAAATACAAAGATATACTTGATAAACTGCTCAATTCCATCTGGCGGGGCAAGATTGATATATAAATACTAAACGGGCGGGTTCTAAAACAACCCGCCCGATATTTTTGATTAAACTGCATTTACTACTTCGAATAGTGCATTTACTACCACCGGATCCCACTTAACTCCGGCTTCTTCTTTTATAATCTCTAACGCCTGTTCTTTATCCATTGCTTTTCTGTAAGACCTGTCTGATGTCATAGCTGTATAAGCATCGGCAACAGCTATAATTCTTGAGCCGAACGGGATGGAATTTCCTTTCAATCCTTCCGGTTCGCCGCCGCCGTCCCAGCGCTCCTTGTGGTAATGAATATACGGAATTACTTCTGAGAGGAAATTTATATTCATCAAAAGATTTACGCCGACATTCGGATGGTTCTGGAGTTTTTCCCACTCTTCTTTTGAAAGCTTGCCTTTGTTTGCAAACAAGGATTCCGGAAGGGTAATTTTTCCGATATTCTGCAATAATCCGGCATAATAAACCAGATCTGTTGTTTTTTCGTTCAGACCCAGCTGTCTGCATAACTTTCTTGATAAATCTGCCGTGTTCTGAGAGTGGGCAACTTTGTACTGACCTTTTTCATCAACGGCTTTTGCAAGTTTTTCTACAAACGCCTGCTGGTTTGCACCCAAATCACCGATCAATGCGGTTAATTCTGCTCTCTTGTGCTGTAAATCCTCAGCAAAAACACTTTCGTCATTAATCAGGGCTTCTGTCTCTTCGATTGTTTTTTGAAGATGCATTGATGTACCGAACAATCTTCCTATAGTTTCCAAAAGATTCATATAAGCACGTTTGATTGTTTTTTCCCTGTAATTTTCAATAACAATTACACCTACGACATGCGCATTGTTATGCATCGGAACCACTGCCAGAGATTTTACATCATACTCTTTTAATTCATATTTAGGAATAAAATTATCAATCTTTGACACATCTTTAATCTGTACTTTCTCCAGCGTATTGAAAGATTTAACTACAATAGACTTGTCATCTGCAGTATATCCTAATTTTTTGGCATAAATATCTTCATCAAAATCCACGGAAGAACCGGCAAGCCCGAGAACTTTATTTTCAAAGTCCAAACCCTTGGTAAACTCATTTGTAAGATAGATATGGCAGGCATCTACATCAAGTATCTGGGTTAATGTTTTGGCAATAGAGTTATAAACTACATACTCATCCTGAGAGTTAAATCCGAGTACACAGAGTGTGTTATCCAGTGAATATATTGAAATTAATTCCTTAAGCTGGGATTTTAATCTTGTTGTCTTATCCTTGACATCCTTGCCTATCTTACCGGCAAGTTCTTCGGAAATCAAATATTCAGATACAAAGTCGCCGATATTCAACGCAAAGATTTCCTCAAGCGGATCATCTTCCATCAAGTCTATTGAGCGGCTGAAGAGTGATGCACCCATTTCTTCTTTATCTGTCATAACTTTCCTTCCTATACTGCTTTTTTAACCTGTCCATAAACCTTAGCTTATCATGTGTAAGCTGTTATTCTTTATATTCTATATAACGGCACAAATTTCAAAAACTTTAATGTTTTTTTAAAATTTTATACTTTAGTTGGAGAAAAATTATACTTATCTACTAAAATCAATGGTTTTAGGGGTTTACAAAAATTAATATTTATTGCAGACAGAGGCTTCTGCTGACTCAAAGAAAGGAAATAGTGCTTAATTGAAGCCCGGCAATTTAAAAATTGCCGGGCTCTTATTTCTATACTCATGCCTTTTTATTAACCGTTCGCTTTAACTTGCCGTATTGTTGAATCTTAGCCTCATAAAGGTGGTTATAATACTGCCTTGCATCGCGTGCGCGGTATTCCGGATTTGTTCTCTTCGCCTCCTGAATCTTTGCTTCTGCTTTTTTAAGCATTGAGATTATATCCTTAACCTCAAACATGCGTGTATTATCAACATTTCTCTTTTTCAAAAGATAATTGACATATTTCTTATTGTTGCCGTTAATCAATAAATACAAATCCAGTGCATCTTTGTTTGAAGAATTTATGCGGTATTTGCCCGCAGCCCTGTCAGCTTTTCGTGTATCGGCTATTGATGAGAAAATTTCAGGCAGCATGCCGAGACGGATTTTTGTTGCATAAGCTCCATACGCATCCTGCTGTACGGCGTACGCTTTTGGTCCCAATTTTGATGATATTATTTCAAAAACATTCTTTTTAACTTCTTCTCTGGAGGTTTTCTTTGAAACAACAGGCTTGACAACGCTTTCTTCCTCTTTATAAGCCTCCTGTATTTTTTTATCCAGAGCTTCTACAACATCAATTTCTTTTGTCTGAACCGGCGGAGTTTTTTCCGGTTTGGCAATTTCCGGCATAACCGGTTCTTCCGGAGCAATATGTCTGTATTGCAAAATTTTTATTTCATTTTTAAGCTTTATTATCAGAGTTTGCAGGTAAGACCGTTTCTTTGCATATCCGTATTTTTCAGCTTTTTTTCTGTTACCAGCCGTCATTTCTGTTTCAAAGAACGGATTTTCCAGTTCGTTTATTAATGTTTTAATTCGTTCTTCCCCGCTTGTCTGACGGATAATATTTTTGGCATTTTCGCTAAACATTGCAAGTTTTGCAGTAGGAATAATTGTCAGTATTTTATTCATGCTTCTTGCGGAGATAATATTATAAACCGGCTTGTTTACAAAATCCTGTATAAATTTTTTTGCATTTGAATCTTTGTCAATTGTCTCATACAACTTGTTCAACTCTTCAAATTGTTCCATCTGGACTTTTAAATCATTATGCGGAGCTCTTATTCCGCCCAGAATCTTTGTCAGTTCCGTTCTGAGATTAATATTTTCATCAGTACTGGTTTTATACATGTTAAACAATAATTTGTCTGCCCCGAGTTTTAAAAGCTCTTTGTCTATATAGAAATGTGTTACCATATACTCTAAAAACTCTTTACCCGCTTTAGAATAATTTTCTACAAAGTGTTCTGAATTAAACACATCCGTCTCCGGTAAACGGAATTGTGAACGCAGATTTTTATTTTCGTACAAAATATCATATTTTTTCTTATCAAATGTGCCGTCTGCAACCATATTATCAAGATTTTTGATAACGTCTTTATCTTTTCTATGCAGCTTCAAATAAGACTTATATTTAGAATAATTTTTTACATACTCACTGCTGTTTGAAGATTCAAGCAGCTCCGGCAATAAATCGTGATTTGCATCAGGGTGCAGTGAAAGAATTTCTCTGTTAACTCTTTCGGCAAAGACCGTACGTCTGAATTTATGCGAAGTATTGGCAAAAATTCTGTACAACTGTTCCATTGACCCGTTGAAATTAGAAACTAAGTCATTATGTGCCTCTCCGGGAAATTTTATTACCTTAAAAATTTGATTAACAAGTGTTGAGTCTTCCCTGTCTTCTACTGCACGATAATAATTATCTTTATTATATCTGTCCGTCAAATTTCTGATAAAACTTAACCGGTCTCTGGAAGCGTGTTTTGTCAGAGTTAATATATCTTTTTCATCCTGTGCAAGAATATTAGAAATAATCAACGCGCTATTTTTTCTCTGCGGCAGTGTTGCTCTTCTTAAAGCTGAAAGCCCCTTAAAATTTACATCGTTTCCATAATTGCTATTTATATTATTCATATTTATCCCTTTTTTAATTTTTTTCCGCTGATTACTGGTTATAAAACCCGTAAAAATATTTTTTGTTATCATATTTGCAAATATTTACAAATTATTCAAATAATTAAGCGCAGCCTTTTCTGATGTATAGTTTAAAACTGCAGAATAAGTATTTTCAAGTATTTTATTTTGATTTTCAGAATCAATAATTTTTTTTATAATTCCCTCCCGCCAGAAAAAGCCGTTCTCACCGTCTTTTATAATCCCTGCCGCTCCGTCGTTTTCAGAGCAGATTGTAATACAGCCTGACGCCATTGCTTCAAGATACACCATTCCAAAAGTTTCATTCACGCTCGGAAGCGCAAAAATATCGGATTTTCTCATCTCTTCCAAAACTTTTTCATGCTCCATCCAGCCTAAAAACCGCGGTTTTAAAGAGAGTTTTTTTAAATTCTTCAATTCCCTCCCGTCTCCGACGATTGTCAAATCAACATCAAGTTTTTCACACTCTTTTATAACTTTATCCACATTTTTCCGCTTAATGAGATTTGCGCAGGTAAGAACTTTGACTTTCCCCTCCGGCTTCCATTCCCTTTTTATGATTTCAGAGTCAACGCCTGAAAAACAAACGAAAGTTTTTCCTTCAAATTCAGGATAAAGTTTCAGAAATTTCTTTTTTATGACCTCCGAGCGGCATGCAATTTTTCCGGCATTTCTGTAAGCACGCTCAAGTTCCGGCTTAAAATAAATTGAATACAGCGGGTTTGTCAAAACTTCTAAATCAGAAACATGGACTCCTGCCGTGAATTTTAACCCGAGCCTGTTTGCAAAGATAATTCCCGAGGGCATGTGTGCAACAACCTTATCCGGCTTAAATTCCGTCTTTATTTTTTCCCTTATGTTTCCCCAAAACGGGAAAAAATAGTTAATATTTTCAACATTTCCGTAAATTCCGCTTTTATAGAAAGGTTTTTTTCTTATAAACGAATTGAAAATAAAATTCGGCTTGATGACTTTAACCTCATGCCCGAGTTTTTCCCACCCCCGGACAAAATTCAAAATAGTCCGCGGTGTAAATTTTTCCTCCTCATTTACCGGATACAAATCTGTAATAACAAGAATTTTCATCAGATATCGCTGTATTTATTCCTTTCAAAACACAAAATATTAATCAGTGAAAATAACATTACAACAACAAGCAGGACAACAGCAAGCGCGGACGCGTACCCCAGATCAAGATTCTCAAACGCCCTTTCGTAAATATAATAAACAATTGTTTTGGTGGAATTCAAAGGACCGCCTTTTGTCATAACATAAATTTCCGCAAAAACTTTCATGGCGGAAATCGTACTTATTGTTGATACAAGAGCAATTGTAGGCATTATATGCGGAACAGTTACGGTCAGATGTTTGGTAAGAAAATTCGCCCCGTCAATATCGCACGCCTCATAAAGTTCCTGCGGAACACCCATAAGAGAGGCAAGATAAATCATCATATAATACCCGATACCCTTCCAAATAGTAACAACCGCAACGGAAAAAAGCGCCCGGTTGGTATCCACAAGCCAGCCTACCGATTTAATATTGAACAAAGACAAAACATAATTTAAAACTCCCTGACTTGCATAAAGCCATTTGAAAGCAATTGCCGCAACAACTATCGATACAATTACCGGAAGATAGAGAAGAATTTTGTACAGAGTTAACCCTCTGATTTTCCGGTTAATCAGAATTGCAAGAAACAGAGGAAAAATTACCAGAAAAGGAACTGCAATAATCAGGTACAAAAATGTATTAAACATGACCTTATAAAATACAGGCTCCTTAAAAAGTTTTATATAGTTGTCAACACCGCAGAATGACGGATTATAAAGACTTGATGAATAATCAAAAAAGCTCAGCCCGAAAGTTTGAAAAAACGGTATAAAAAAGAAAACCATCAACACTGCAAGTGCAGGAATCAAAAACAAATACGGCGTATATTTTTTATAATAATTCATAAAATTCTACTCTTCTATAACACCAAGCTCTCTGCAAGCTTCGTAAGCGCAATTTTGCTGGGCTTCTTTTTTGGTCTTGCCTTCTGCTTTTGCAATAATCCTGCCCTGCCACTCAACCTCAATCTCAAATACAGGCTTATGTGCAGGACCTTTTGTTCTTACGGTTCTGTATACAGGAAGTGTTTTATCAATTCCCTGAGTATACTGCTGCAAAATATCTTTTGCATTATATTTAACAAAGTGTTTATCAACATCATCGGCGTAAATCATCACATAATCTTTGATAAATTTTTCAATCTTTTCAGCCTGACCGCTAAGATAATATGCCCCCAAAACTGCTTCCGTTGCGCAGGCAAGATTAGATTCGCGCTTTCTCCCGCCCTGCTTTTCCTCTGCAGGACCGAGAATAATTTCCTTATCAATTCCGATTTTTATGGCAGCCTTTGCAAGAATTGCGTCTGATACAAGTATTGAACGGATTTTGGAAAGCTCACCCTCGGGAGATTCAGGATAAGTTTCGTACAAGAGTTTTGACGTAAACAACTTCAAAACAGAATCCCCGAAAAACTCCAGCCTTTCATAGTTTTCAAGCGGGCTTAATTCGTTCTCGCTTGTGTAAGAAGGGTGTGTAAGCGCCTGCTCTACAAGTTCGTTTCTTTCTCCGAATATATCCTCTAGCATGGGAATATTCCTCTGAATAAATCAAAGAAATTGTTTACCACAAAGAAATATAAATAATAATGCAGAACCGGAATTGTTAAAATATAGCTGTCAGTTCTGTCTAAAAAGCCGCCGTGTCCCGGAAGAAGGTTGCTTGAATCCTTAACTCCCGCATCACGCTTTATCATTGATTCACAAAGGTCGCCAATCTGGGCAAATCCTGCAATCAAAAGCCCGATAATTATGCTGTGATACCATGGAATTTGTATTACAGGTCCAAATATAATACAGAAAATCATACAGGTTAAAGTCCCGCCGATAGCACCTTCTACAGTCTTGTTCGGGCTGATAACTTTTGATAATTTATGTTTTCCAAACCTTAATCCGGCATAATAGCAGAAAGTATCGGTTAAAATTACCGCAAACAGTAAGAATAAAGCATAACACGCGCCCTGATAAGTCACGTTGTATTTAATTATTCCGGAATATGCAGGCAGGCTGCCTAAATCTCTTAAGAATAAAAGATGAAGCGGAAACCAGCCGCAATAAACAAATCCGAGAATAGTTGTCGCCACATTTGCAATATAAGGCTGCTTACCTTTAAACAGTACTGACATAAATGCCATTATAGAACAGGCTGAAAACGCTAACGCCACAAGGTCAAACCTGTTAAAGTACGCAAGCGCCGCAAAAATTAAGCTTGAAAGTATTATTATTTTGAAACTCGGCAAAAACCCTTTATGCTTCAAAATAAACGTATACTCCCTTGCTGCCAGCACTACTATTGTCAATACCAGAGCTACCAGATACAACCCGCCCGCAAGTATTGCAAACAAAGCGGCGAATCCGAAGACAAGCCCCGTAAGCAGTCTTTTATTCTTCATTATACAGTCATAACCTCTTTTTCTTTTTCCGCTACAAGCGAATCAATTATCCCTACATATTTATCAGTCAGTTTCTGAATCTTATCCTGATTGTCTTTTACAGCATCTTCAGGCATATTTTCTTCTTTTTCAATCTTCTTCAAAGAATCAACCATATCGCGTCTTACGTTTCTCACTGCAACTTTAGCATCTTCGCCGTATTTTTTAACTTCTTTTGCAGTTTCTTTTCTTCTCTCCTCTGTCAAAGGCGGGAAGTTTAATCTGACACAAGTTCCGTCATTATTAGGCGCAACCCCGAGTTCTGCCTTTATAATAGCTTTTTCCAATTCTTTCATAATACTTTTATCAAAAGGAGTGATTACAAGTGTAGTACCTTCGCTTACACTAACCTGAGCCATCTGCCTGATTGGAGTCGGAGCTCCGTAGTATTCAACAATAACCTTATCTAAAATACCCGGATTGGCACGCCCCGTACGAACAGACGAAAACTCTTTCTTCATCTGGGCTACAGCCTTTTCCATCTTTTCTTCACCAAATAAATACATCTCATCAAGAGCTTCTGACATAATTTTCTCCTTTATAAAAATATTAACTTACGTACGTCCCGACGGCTTCGCCGTTCATAATTCTTGCTAAACTTCCTTTTGCTTTAAAATCAAATACAATAATCGGAATTTTGTTCTGCTTGCATAAAGCGCAGGCAGAGGTATCCATAATCTTAAGTTCATTCTTGATTATGTCATCATAAGACATTCTGTCAATTTTTTTAGCCTCCGGATTTACCTTCGGATCATCACTGTAAACCCCGTCGACTCCGTTTTTCGCCATCAGCATTGCTTCCGCGTTAATCTCGGAAGCCCTTAGAGCAGCAGCAGTATCGGTTGTAAAGAACGGATTACCCGTACCAGCCGCAAAAATTACAACTCTTCCTTTTTCTAAGTGTCTGATTGCTCTATGCCTTACATAAGGCTCGGCAATCTGGTTCATATCAATAGCTGTCTGAACCCTGCATTCCACATCAATTTTCTTAAGCGCGCATTGAAGAACTACGGCGTTCATAACAGTAGCGAGCATGCCGACATAATCACCAGAAGCCTGATCCATCCCTAATTGTGCACTATTTTTCATCCCGCGGAAAATATTCCCGCCGCCGACTACGACAGCAACCTGAGCGCCCTGTTCGTAAATGGATTTAATCTCCTGAGATATCATCTCAACAGGCTCATAATCAATCCCGAACTGCTGATTCCCGAGCAGTGCTTCTCCGCTAATCTTCAATAACACACGTTTATATTTTGTAACCATTAGTAACCTCTCATTGTATTAATAGTATTAAAAAATGGGATAAAAGTAAAGGGGGGAAATGTATTTAACCGGAATAGCAGATACATCATGCCGGAAGTTCGGAACTTTTTTTAAAAACTTTCGTCTATAGATTTAGAACAGCTTGAGAGAGGAGAAAAAGATGAGCAGAGCGTTTAACAATGCTGAATATATTGACAGCACGGAAATAGAAGCACCAAAAACTTTCAGCACAATTGTAAATAATGATGATATTTTACAAATGTACCTGAAAGAAATCGGGCGTAAAAAGATGTTGACAAAAAGCGAGGAAGCCGAGCTGGGGCGCAGGATTCAGGAAGGCAATGCAATTGAGCGCGAGCAGGCAAAACGTGAACTTATACAGGCAAATTTGAGACTTGTTGTAAGTATTGCTAAAAAATACATCGGGCAGGGAATTCTGTTTATGGATTTAGTTCAGGAAGGCTCTCTGGGCTTAATTAAAGCAGCAGAGAAATTTGATTATAAAAAGAACTTCAAGTTCTCGACCTATGCAACCTGGTGGATTAAACAGACGATTATACGGGCTATTTCCAACCATTCCAGAACAATCAGAATCCCGGTGCATATGCTGGAGAAAATTCGTAAATACAAAAAAGCCTGCAGCATTGCTGCCTTTGACGAAAATATGGAGATTGACAATGAAACGATATCAAGACTTTCGGGTCTGGACAGCAAAAAAATCGACGAGGTTAAGAATGCCCTCAAAAAAGAACCAATCAGCCTTGATACGTTTGTAACAGATGATTTGTGTATACAGGATTATATCGAGGATACATCTTATTCGTCGCCCGAAAGCAGCGCCCAGATGAGTTTAAGAAACAAAGACGTAAAGCGGCTGTTGAACAAGCTTGATAACAGAGAGCGTGAAATTTTAACAAGAAGGTTCGGAATAGGAAACGAAGAGCCGAAAACTTTGGAACAGATAGGAAATGACCTTGGCTTTTCAAAGGAAAGAATCAGACAGCTTGAAAATATTGCAATTCAAAAATTGAGGAAAGTTGAGCGTATAGAGAGATTAAGAACTTATATTGATGAGGACTCTGCAGGATAATAAAAAAAGCAGGCTGATTAAAAAGCCTGCTTTTCGTTTTAGCGAACGACTTACTTACTATTCGCCGCTGCAACCAAATGCAATGGTTACATGTTCTTTCGGATTGATGGCAGAAATTTTGTATCCCTTAGCGTCAACTAAGTATCCGACTTCGTCGCCGGTTGCCTGTACTAAGCCTACAGTACCTGAAATTGCAGTTCTTGTAAGGTCAATAGGTGCTTTGATTGTATCTTTAACAACATCTCCGACACTTCTTGCAGAAGCCATAAACTGACCCTGGAATGCTTCGCCGAGTGCAATACCTGTACCTGATGCAACATCTTCAAGTGCGTTACCGAGGTTAGATAACATACCACCGGTTGTACGACCTACAATACCTAACATCTGACCGCCCCATGTAAGAGGTGCTGTAACGATTCTTGATACAATGTTCGGAGTGTTAGATTTGTTGATTTCAGCGTTAAGAATTTGTCTAGGAAGTGTTGCTTTGCAGCCGCAATTTTCAATTTCCGTAAATGCAAGTTTTAATGCACCCTTCTGACATCCTGAAGGTCTTACGACTTCTACAACTTTACCGTAAACCTTTGAACCGCAAGGGAATAATTTACCGTTGATTGTAACATCTTCTAATGTCTTAGCTGCAAATCTCTGACCTACGTGAGAAGATTTTGCGCTGACCTGATCCTTGAATTCCAACTTAAGTGTAGGAATCTGAACAAGTTCTTCGTTTTCAATGAATGCTTTTTTGTCAACCGGACACATAGGGCAATCATTGTTTGCAGTTACAGGGTTCTTGTCAATACCTGCCGCAACACGGATATTTTGTAACATAGCTGCTATATCGGCACGTGAAGCATCTTTAAACGGAGCAATTGTGTTAGGGTTAGGCGAATTGTTTAAAGCGCCTTTATCTAACGCAATTGCTATAGGAATTTGCGCCCATTCAGGAACTGTATTTCCGTCGCAGTATTTAGACAGAACTTCCTGAGCTTTGCATTTGTCCATTGTCGGGCATTGAATACCTTTAGACAAAGCGCAAAGTGCTTCTACCCTTGTTACGTTGTGGTTTGGAAGGAATTTGCCGTCAGGATATCCTTTGAGCAAGTCCTGATGAACCGCAACTGTAATAGCGGAATTAGCCCAGTGGTTTGTCGGAACGTCTGAGAATAATTTTTCAGGAGCGCAAGAGTACATGTCTTTGTCAAAACCTTTGACTAACATTGTTGCAAACTCAGCACGTGAAATATTCTTAGACGGCTTAAACAATCTGTCCGGATAACCTACAACAACATCGTTTGTTGCAAGTTTATCGATTTCGCAAGATGCCCAGTATCCGTCAGGAACATCAGGGAACATCTGCATGCCGGCAGCAGCACCAGTCATATTGCTGAAAGGCGAAAGGTCAAACGGTACTAATGTCTTTTTAACTGCCTGAATTGAGTTTGCCGTACCCATCTGGATAGGGCAGCCGTTACCGTCCATATTAGCTTCGTCTCTTACAATCGGCGCGCCTGTATGTCTCGGCATATCGTTAAGACAAGGAATATCAGTTGCCGCGCCTGTAATTGAGCCGTCTGAAGCTACAGTTGTACCCATTGTGCCTGCTGTAAGTTTGTTAATTTCTCTGTTTACCGAAAAGCCTTCTGCAGTGTAGATAGAATCTTTTTCTGTACCTACAAAGTTGTTGTAGCCGTAAACAGCGTTAGGATAAGAGTAAACCTGCTTCATATCAGCACGTGAAAGGTCTTTTGTTCCCGGGCATAATGCACACGAAGGAACAGGATCCGGTTCGCATTCCGGTGCTGCATTACAGCCGCAGTCAGGTGCCGGTGGTGTTTCACAAGGGCAGGCTGCTCCTGTAATCTCCGGAATGTCATCACAAGGACAAGCTCCCTGCGTTACTACAGGTCTCTCGTCGCACGGGCAGGCTGCCATTACCGTATTGAACGAACACGTTGCTATCCCGACGGCAATTGCAGCTGCCACAGTAAGTTTTCTAATCGTCATTTTAACCTCCTTTGGTATTAGGTGGAGTAGATTTACGTTCATTCTGCAAACTTCATTTACCCCTTTTTTTATTATGCGGAGCGGCTGGTTTTAACCCCTCCGAGATTGATTTACCCCTTTTATAATATGCGGAGTAGTTGGTATTTACCCCTCCGAGATTGATTTACCCCTTTTATAATATGCGGAGTAGTTGGTATTTACTCCTCCGGGATTCATTTACCCCCTTTTTATTATGCGGAGCGGCTGGTTTTAACCCCTCCGGGATACATTTACCCCTTTTTATGTAGAGAAGCTGGTATTAGCTTCTCCAAACTTTATTTGCTTTAGTTTAGCAGTTTAGAAGTTGAGCAGTTGAGAAGAAGTTTTAATTAAGCTTTATTTACTTTGAATTTTAAAGAGCTTCTGTTCTTCTAAACTCCTAAACTTCTAAACTTTATTTCATTGACACCTAAATTATGTGGGGTTTCGCAAATTAAAACATTACCGAAAAAGAGAGTCCAGTCGGGTGATTAGTGGTTTCGTCTTTTAAAGCGCTGTCATTCTCGGGAGAGGGGTAAATGATTTTAGTCCTGAAGTCGGTGTAGGGTGGGAAAAGCGTGAGCGTTCCCACCGGAATAGAAAAAGTTTTTGTCAGGTATAACCTGACCTACAGTTCTTGTGGAGCAAGCTCCACACTACTGTCATTGCGAGGCGCGTGAGCGCCGTGGCAATCCATTTTTATTTAGTTATTGTCGGGCTAAAACCCGACCTATCTACTTTTCCGGTGGGAACGCTCACGCTTTTCCCACCCTACTACTTGTGGAGCAAGCTCCACACTACTATTTTTATTTCCTCAGTCACCAACCCACCTTCTTGGTCACTTGATCACTGTTGAAAAACACCCGCCTGAACACTACTCTCCCAAACTCTTAATAAAATCCTCCGCCGAAAACTCTCTGCCGGTTAATTGTTTAATTAAATCGTATTCTTCAACCGAGGCTCCAACCTTGAAAATATTGTCATTCATAAATTCCGCACTTCTAGAATTCTCCGTCAAATTTCCGAGTACGGATTTGAGGTAATTGTAAATCTGAACTTTCATCAGGTTTGCGCGGAAATAGTTCTGATAATATGCAGGATGCGAAAGATAATGCGGAATTGTTGCCCACTCATTATCAGGCGTAACTCTTCGATTCAAATATTTTTCAGTTAATTTATTCCACAACTCTTTTGGATTCTGTTCAGGATTTGAATAGAATTGACGTTCAAAATCTATAATCAAAAGGCTTTTAGCGACAAACCCCGCTTCATCCTCAATATGCGTTGCTTTGAATTTCTCCAAGAGTTCTAAAGGTACAATACCGGCAAGAACATTTTCCGTTTTTATAATATCACCCATCATCATTGCAACAGCTTCCGTAACTGCAGGCGAAGAAGCTCGTTTGTCAAGAAATGTCAGAGAATTTGATATCCCTAAATCATAAACACAATGCCCCAGTTCATGATTTAATGTATCAAGGCTCGTAACATTGTTTGTTAAATTCGCAAGTATCCGTGAGTCCTTCCCTGCCTCGACTCCGAAGCAAAATCCGTGTGTATTTTTGTTCTTTCGCGGAAACAAATCCAGAGTAATTTTACCAGCTTTCTCCAATTCTTCAATATCATATCCCATATCTTTGTACATTTTTTTAGAAATCGAAACAATATCATGCCTTTCAAGTATTGCATTTACCCCTTTTTCCGGATTTGTATCCAGTAAAAGCCCGTAGTGGTAACTTTCCAGAGAATCAATTTTGAAAAATTCTTTGAGTTCTTTTTGTTTCTTCTCCAGTATTGTTTTTATTTTATTGCCGGATTTTGAATAAGTTTCGTCAATCAATTTGTCCAGAAACTCTAAATCAACGTCATAATCTTTACCGAGTTTGTATTCAAAAAAGTTTTCATATCCTTTGTTTTTCGCAAAATTATTCCTCATTTTAACAAATTCAATCATCTCATCAGCGATTAAGTCACCGCCTTTAATTTTGGCATCATACGCTTTTTTTCTGACCTCCGGATTGGTTTCGCTCTGGAGGATTTTAAAAATCTCTGTCTTTGTAACTTCTCCGCCGTCAATTTTCGGAACATAAGAATTAAACTTTTTAGCAATCTCGTTTTCCTTTTGTCTCAAAGCTTTCAACTCTTCTCCGGTATTCAATTCTTCGTCAAATTCTTTCAGCAAATCTTTAAGCTGTTTCTGCTCGTGTTTTGAAAGAGTGTTTTTATCAATTTCTTTAAACTTTTTGTACAAATCCCCGTTTCTGAAAAGTTTTGAATACTCTTCCTGAATTTCTTCATACTTTTTCATATTTTCCGGAGTAGAATTTGTATAAAAATCCCAGCAAGACTTTTCAAGAGCAATTGAAACTCTCTCTAAATCTTTGCAAAACCCGTCTCTTAAACTGATAAATTCACTCATAATAATAATGCACCCTCTTAAGCTTAGACTTACAATTACTGTTTATTATAGAATTATCTGCTTTATGTTTCAAATATTTTTTTGCTTCACATCAAAAATTGATGTAAAATACTTTTATGAAAAATGTTTTAATATGCGGTCTCGGCGCTGTAGGGCTTACGTACGCGGTCAAGTGGAAAAAGCATCCGGATAAGTGTAATCTGAAAATTCTTGTTGATAAAAAGCGGTTAGAAAGATACTCCGTCCAAAAGCCTGTATTTAACGGGGAAATATTGGAATTTGATTATATTTTGCCTGACCGGAGAGACTTTAGTGCAGATTTAATCATCATTGCCACAAAATTTCAGGGACTCGAATCTGCAATAGATAACATTAAAAATTTTGTAACGCCTGATACAAGGATTATTTCTCTCCTGAACGGGGTTTCTTCAGAAGAAATAATCAGCCGAAGATATCCGGAAGCACGGGTTTTAAAATCCTATTTTATCGGACACAGCGCGGTCAGAGACGGTAACAGTGTTACTCAGGACGGAGTCGGGGAAATTGTTCTGGAATATGATGAAGAAACAATCAGGTTTCTGGATGAGTGTGATATAAAATACTCAATTCCGGAGGATATTAATTATGCGCTCTGGCTTAAATTCACAATGAACATTTTTTCCAACCAGATATCTGCCATACTCAATATGAATTTTGGAGAACTTAAACACAACAAGACTTTCAGAGAAACGGCAAAAAAAATCATCTCGGAAGTCAGAAGTATTGCAGAAAAAAAAGGGGTGAAGAATCTTGAAAACCTTGAATCCGACGCGTTTAAAGCACTGGATAGAATGTGTGACGAAGGTAAAACCTCTATGCATCAGGATATCCTTGCAGGACGCAAAACAGAAGTTGATATGTTTGCGGGAGAGATTATCAAACTCGGAAAAGAGTTCGGAATTCCTACACCTTACAATCAGACTCTGTACGATTTAATCAAAATTAAGGAAGAAAACAATGAATACAGCTTTCATTCCTGTTAGAGGCGGGAGTAAATCAATTCCTCTTAAGAATATCAAAATTTTAAACAACAAACCGCTTGTATACTGGACAACAAAGGCTGCTAATAATGCGGAATGTATTGATAAAGTTATTGTAGCGACTGACAGCGCTGAGATTAAAAAAGTCGTTCAATCTTTTAGCTTCCCGAAAGTTGAAATATACGACAGGAACCCCCAAAACGCTTCCGATACCGCATCTACCGAAAGCGTTATGCTGGAATATCTGGAAAAAGCCCGTCTTAGGGGAGAAGATTTATTTTTTCTTATACAGGCAACCTCACCAATGCTTAAATCCGAAAATATTGACGGCATGTACAAAAGTTTTATTCAAAGCGGTGCAGATTCGATGTTTACCGGTGTTATAGAAAAGCAATTCCACTGGAGATATGAAGATTCAGAAATTGTACCGGTTAATTATGATTACCGGAATCGTCCGCGAAGACAGGATTTTGAAGGACTGATTGCTGAAAACGGAGCCTGTTATATAAATTCTGTTAAAAACATTTTGCGTGACAAATGCAGGCTTTCCGGCAAGATAAAAGCTTATGAGCTGCCTTCATACACTTCTTATGAAATAGATGAAGAATCCGACTGGGTTATTGTTGAAGAGCTGATGAAAAGATTTGAATCGTGAATTTATGGCTTAAGCTAATAAAACGCCGCGGTATTTGATACCGCGGCGTTAATATCTTGCTAAAAAAGTATTCTTCAATTATTTTCTTACAATTCTTATTGCGCTGTCCGGACAGGTCATTTCACATTGACCGCACGCTATGCAGATTTCCGGATCCGGAGCAACTGCAGGTGTCTGGTACAAACCGACTTCTTTTGACCATTGAAGGCAGTTTTTGCCGGCTTTGTTCATCGGGCATTTAGCTATACAGAGCCCGCAGCCTTTACAAAGGTCTGTATATACATAATAATCAGCCTTGCCCTTGCCGACACCTTCTATTTTATATCCTTTGTATTGTTGTTCTGTCATTGTTTTATCCTTTCATTTGTTAGTGAATAGTGAGGAGTGAATAGTGAATAGAAATTTTATCAATGTAGGTCGAGTGTACTAACCCGACAATAACTTTTAAAATTCCAGTCACCAGTCACTATTCACCAGTCACTAATTTAAACTGCCGCTCTGTCTTTAACAAGCCCCATTCCCATTTCAAGAGCCTTGTAGTTCAACTCTCTTAATTCCGGTTTTGCGGCAAATTTTTTGCCAAGAGCCTGCTCCATTGCGTTTTTAATATCACCCAATTCCAGCACGTGAGTCGCTTCAAGCAGCACGCCCAAAATTATGATATTGAAAACTCTTGCGCTTAACTGTTCGTTTGCAATCTTATTAGCGTCAACGCCTATTATTTCCTTGCATTTAATCTCAGGTTTTTTTGTGCAGACAGAAGTATCGTAAACAACAACAGAATTTTCATCAACATAAGTTGAACATCTGTCAATGGCTCTGTCTGAGAGCATTATAATAATGTCGCCTTTGGCAAATCTCGGCTCTCCGATGGTTTCATCAGCAATCTGACAGAAAGCAATCGAAACGCCGCCTCTTTGTTCAACACCGAAGTTCGGAATATACAGAACCTGTTTACCTGCTTCATATCCTGCTTCTACAAGTATTTTAGCAACAGATTGAACGCCCTGCCCGCCTTCTCCGGCTAATACTATTTTTGTTCTTGACATATTACACCCCCTCCGGAACTAAGAATTCCTTAACTTCAAAAAATTCTTCCATCTGAGCAAGTCTGCCGAAAGTATCGACATTATTTGTTCTCCAGTTAAGAGGGCAGATTGAAAGAACTTCCACAAAAGAGAATCCGCCGTTTTCTACGTTCTTGAGCGCTTTGACAAAAGTTTGTTTCAATTTCATCATATTTGAAACAGAAGAGCGGGCAACGAAAGACTTTTGCGGGTCGGCAATCGCTGCAACCATCTCGGCAGCTTTTGCCGGCTTACCTGTTACAGAACAGTCTCTTCCGTAAGGCGTTGTCTCGGTTTTTTGCCCCGGCATTGTTGTAGGTGACATTTGACCGCCCGTCATACCGTAGTTTGTATTGTTTACAACGATTATAAGCATTCTCTCACCTCTGACCGTTGCGTTAACAAGGTGCTGCGCGCCGATTGCAAGACCGCCGCCGTCACCCATATAGGCAATACCGATTGCTTCAGGATTTGCTCTTGTAAACCCGTAAATAACAGGGGTTGTTCTTCCGTGGTGGGTCTGGACAGTGTCTAAATCCATATAGTTCCATGCAAGCAAAGAACATCCTATATCACATCCGAAAACTGTTTTTTGTTTAATACCAAGTTCGTCCACTGCTTTAGCCAGTGCTTTTAAGGTTATACCGTGACCACAGCCCGGGCAAAACTTGCTTGCTCCGACTTCCGCATTCTGCGCATCAGGCAGATTAGGCGGCATTGTTAATATTTCTGACATTATTTAATTCTCCTTTTTTTGAGTTTAGTAGTTGTAAAGAAGTTATAAAGATTTCTTTAGTGTTAGCAAATTTATTTTCTTCTAAACTTCTCAACTTCTAAACTCCTAAACTATCTCACACTGCTGCAGCCGCCATCGACTCGACTTTGTTTACGATATCGTCGCCGGTTACGCCGACACCCATTTTGAAGAGTGTTGAATACGGTGTATTTAAGCCGTAGAGTTTTTCAAGAACCATTTGTGCAAGCTGCCCGTTTGCAGATTCCGTAAACAGAATCTGTTTGGCGCGGCTTACAGCTGCTCTTAACGGTTTTACAGCCAGCGGTCTGATTGTAATAGGTCTGAATAAGCCGGCTTTAATTCCTTTTTCTCTCAACTCATCAATAGCCGTTCTTGCAGAACGTGCAACAATACCGTGAGCAATTACAAGAATTTCCGCATCTTCTGCTTTGTATTCTTCCCATTCCTGAACTTCTTCGGACATTTTTTCATAATCCGCTTTGTATCCTTCAAGAACCCCCATCAACTCTTCTTCCATGTTGTAAGTGTTTCTTAAATGTGCGGATTTTCTGTCAACTCCGATTTGACCTTCCGCTAATAGGGCTTTCGTCGTCGGAACCATAGATATACCACGGCTTGCCGGATCATAAAGAACAACCGGTTCTCTCATCTTACCCTGATATCCGTCAGCAAGAACGTAAGTCGGGAATCTGTACTTCCAGGCGGTATTGAAGGCTTTAATCATATAATCATACAAGTCCTGATGACCGGCTGTAGAGTATACAATTCTAAATCCTTCGCCGTTTCCGCCAAAACAGGTAAGTCTTGTTTCCTGCTGGGCATAAATTACTGTTGCGGTAGACGGTCCGCCTCTTTGCATAACAGCACAAACGAACGGAATTCTCATCATCTCTGCCATTGACTGCGCATCCTGCATGATAACATTACCCGGACCTGCAGTTGCAGTAAAAGCTCTTTTGCCTGCCAAAATACCGCCGATTGTTGAAAATCCGGCGGAAATTTCATCTTCTGTCTGCAAAAATCCCGCACCGGTTTTCGGAAGCAATTTACACCATGTGTGCATAATTTCATTCTGCGGTGTAATCGGATATCCGTACATAAACTCGGCTTCTGCGGAATTGGCAGCGTATGCAAGCACCTCATTTCCGGTGAGGAACATCTTTGTGTCCTCTTTGATAAGTTTGTTTACCATACTAATAACCTTCCATTATTAAAAATCTACAAGAATATTTTACTACAATTTTGAGTTTAAGAAAAGAATCATTATTCATAAAAAATATCCCTGCTAACCGGAGTCAACAGGGATATTTGAATATTATCTTCTAATTCTTAGTAAAGAATTGTAAGCTCTTCATCCGGATTCAAGCTTGAATCGTTTGTTGTATTAGGAACGAAGATATATTTTGCTTCGTCAACAAATTCATAGCAAACACCGAATACACCGCTTCCGGTAGCTTTAAGGATATTGTAAACACCTTTACCGATTGTGATAAAGCTGCTTCCGACACTCTTAAGACCTTTGAGCGGGTGAAGTGAAGCTGTATCGCAGAATGCGTCAGACCAGTTGTCGCCGAATTCTTCAACACCGTTTCCGATAACTTCAACGTCAGTTGAAACTGTTCTTCCTGCAACACCTGCTATTCTGCCTACCATTGAGAACGGAGCTGCAAGAACTCTTGATACAATGTTAGGATTCTTAGCTACATCAACTGATGCATTAGACATAATTTTAGGGAATTCTGCACAGTTGTCCCCGTTTGTGATTGTCTTGAATTCAATAGCAACATAGCCGGGGTTCTTAACTCCGGGTCTTGATACAGATGAAACTACGCCTTTAACAGTTGAGCCTGCAGGGTAGCAAACTCCGCCGATTGTTACATCTTCTGTTGTTTTAGCAGTGAAAGTGTCGCCTACGTTAGAAGTTCTTGCACTGATTCTTTCAGACAATTTAATCTTCATAGTAATAGGTTCGCTCTTTGTTGCGCAATTCAAGATACCGTTTTTAGTATCAATATTGAAAGATGCTTTCATAGCGCCTAACATATCAGCAACCTGTTCTTTTGAAAGATATTCGTCATTAACAACTTTATCTTTGTCAGAAAGTTTGTCTAAGATACCTGATGCAACAACTTCATTTGTAGCGCCGTATGCCCATACAGGAACATGCTTAACAGTTTGACCTTCAAAAGTAGGTGTTGCATTCTTATCAGCAGAAACATCCATTAATTTTGCAAAAGTTGCAAAAACTTCTGCCTTTGTAATAGGCTGATCAGGTTTGAATGTTGCATCCGGATAACCAATCATAACATCTGCGCTTAAAGCTCTGTCAATCTGATCTTTAGCCCAGTAGTCAGTTGTTACGTCAGTATAGCTGTTTGCTTTAACTTCTTTCAAATCCAAACCGTCTGAAAGGATAAACGCAAGTTCTGAACGCAATACAGGCATTTTAGGATTGAAGAGATTAGCTCTCTTTGGATCCATTTTGCTCTTCATCTTGTCAAGCATTTCTTTTGAAAAACGTGCTATAACAACATTTTGTTTCTTTTCCATTGTCTTAGCAGTACAAGGTTTGTAAATCTTACCGCCAATGATTACATTACTGTCAGTATTAACAAGTGTTTGAGCCTGTGTACCGAATAATGTAGGGTGAGCATAAGCCTGAACATCTGCAGGTTCAGGAGCGCCTGCCATTGCGACACCTGCGGTCACACATACAGCACCGAGTGCTGCAAGAATTTGTTTAGATAGTTTCATACTTCTCCTTTCTCTTTCTCAGATTATTTTACCCGAAAGTAAAATATAAGTATTTAAACCATGTAGTGTATTTATTTTTTAGGAAGCAGATACGCCTGAGGGTAGCAAAAATCTTCTCTAAATCCGATTCTACGGTACATTTTCAACGCTTTATAATTGTTCGTCTCAGTCGTAACGTTGATTTCACTAAAAACTCTCTTTCCTATTTTGGTCCAATCAACTATTGTTTTGATTGAACGGTTTAGTAAATGCTCCGAAAAGCCATGCCCTCTATGTTCTTTTTCAATAGCAACAAGAGGAAGATTGGCAATATCACCGCCGGTTACGTTTGCGAAGGCAAATCCGACAGGGGAGCCTTTATACAAAAGAACGGAAGTTACATCCGGCAAAAACTCGCCGTATACATTTTCCACAATCTTATTAATTATATCTTCCGTACCTTCAGGCGACTTGAATCTTGTATCAAACAGGGCATCCTGAGTATCTTTAAACGATTCATGAATAACCCTTATTGCATCTTTGCGGTAAGATTCGTCATAACCCACGATTTTGTAATCTTCCGGTCTTTCGGACAGTTTCATATTTTCAAGTATCCGCTCTGACGAAGCATTGCCCATCATGAACCTTAAAACAGCCTGCCCTACGTATTTGAATCCAAACTTTGCAATATCGGCAGTGAATACAGATTGATGACCTATCATCGGATACGAAACGATTTTATTAATACGCTCTTCTGCAGTAAGTTCCAGAAATTTTTCTATCAGGCGTTTGACTTTTGTTGTCTCATCTTCGGTTCCCAGACAATGAATAAGGTTTAGTTCAACGGCTTCGGAAATCAAGGTTGTATAAACTAGAAATGCCGTTGGAATTTCGTTTTCTTTAAGGACAATACACTGCATGTATTTTTTTTCGACAGCATCAATAAACTCTTCATAACCAAGCGGTTCAAGTTCAAATTTGTAATCGCTTACGGCTTTTGCCTTAAAATCATTGTACACACCCGCAAAGATTTTTGAAATGTTGCCGTTTAATAATTCTACTTCATAAGTTGTTTCTGCCATAAATTGTCCTTTTTACATTAGATGATGCATTTTTTCGCGCTTGGTATTTATATAGCGCTCATTGTATTTATTAACTTCCGATTTCAGGTTAATATTTTCGTGTATTGTAAGCCCGTAACCTTTAAGTCCTATGATTTTTTTAGGGTTATTTGTAATAAGGTTAAAATTATTGAATCCTAAATCAAGAATAATCTGCGCTCCGACTCCGTAGTTCCTTAAATCCGGCGCAAACCCGAGTGATACATTAGCTTCAACCGTGTCCTGACCCTGTTCTTGGAGTTTGTAGGTTTTGAGTTTGTTAATAAGACCGATTCCTCTGCCTTCATGGTCTCTTATATAAATCAAGGCGCCTTTTCCGTATTCGTTAATCATTTTTAAAGCGGTATGAAGCTGCCAGTTGCAGTCGCATTTTAAACTATGGAAAATATCACCTGTCAGGCATTCGCTATGAACGCGGATTAGAGGAATTTTATCCGACCCGTCGTCTTTTACAAGCGCAACATGCTCGCATCCGGTAATCGTATCAGTGTAACCCACAATATTGAAATCACCGAACTGAGTCGGAAGGAAAACCTCTATTTCTCTTTTAACAAATCTTTCGCGCTTAATTCTGTACGCAATTAAATCTGCAACGGTTATAAATTTAAACCCGTATTTTTCGGCAAATTCGTGCAAATCATCTCTTCTTGCCATCTCGCCGTTTTCTTTCATAATCTCGCACATAATTCCGGCTTCTCTATGTCCGCAAAGCTTTGCTAAATCAACAACGGCTTCTGTATGCCCGCATCTTTTAAGAACTCCGCCTTTTCTTGCAACACACGGGAACAAATGTCCCGGTCGGCGAAGGTCTGAAGGCTGAGCGTCCGGAGCAATTGCGACTTCTATAGTCTTTGCTCTGTCAAAAGCTGAAACACCGGTAGTTACGCCGTATTTAGGATGGGCGTCAATACTGAGTGAAAAAGCTGTCTGCATACTTTCAGTATTTTTTTCAACCATTTGCGGCAAATCAAGCTGATGAGCTATTTCCTGAGAAATTGCAAGACATACAATACCGCGGCATTCTTTTGTTATAAAATTAACAAGTTCCGGTGTTACAAACTGCGCGGAACAAATTAAGTCGCCTTCGTTTTCCCTATCCTCGTCATCCGCTACAATAATAGGTTTTCCCGCTTTAAAATCCTCTAATGCTTCTTCTATTGTGTTAAATTGATTTGTCATAATTAGCAAAACCCGTTTTTAACAAGAAAATCCATGTTTATACCTGACTTATTATCTCTCGTTGATAAAAATTTTTCAACATATTTAGCCAGAATATCGACCTCAATATTAACAAAATCTCCCGTCTTTAAATCAGAAAGATTTGTCGCTTCCCACGTATGAGGAATTACTGCAAATTCCGCTCTTTCACCCTCAATATCCGCAATTGTGAGACTTACTCCGTTTACGGTAATTGAACCTTTCTTAACTGTATAACGAATTTCATCTTCATTTAGTTCAATTATTAAATTATAAAAATCATTGTTTTTCACAATTGAAATAACTCTTGCAGTTCCGTCCACATGCCCGGAGACAATATGTCCGCCGAACCTTCCCTCTGCAGGCATTGCGCGCTCAAGGTTCACAAAATCACCGGTTTTGAGTTTTGAAAACGCCGTTACTTTGAAAGTTTCAGGAGAAACATCCGCTTTAAAAAAGTCTCTGCCGATTTCCGTAAGGGTAAAGCAAACCCCGTTAACTGCAATACTGTCTCCTATATTGCTTCCTTCTAAGACCTTAGAGCATTTAACAATAATATAATCATTTCCGATAGATTGGATTTTGCCTTTTTCTTCCGTAATTCCCGTAAACATGCGCATATTATACCATGAGCAGGGGTAAATGTATAGTAGCTGTCAATCCTGCAGCAAGATAAAACACCGCCCCTAAAGGGTTTCCGGTTCCCAGATATAATCAAGCTTGCCTTCTTGTAAAACATTAAACTTATTTCTTGTATAAAACTCCGTTACTTTAAAATCAGAATTTAATGTTATTGTTTTTTTGTAGAAATTTTTTAAAAAATCCAGCATGCAGCTTCCGATTCCCTTGTATTTACGGGACTCTTCCGGATAAGCATATTTAGGGTTTACTTCAAGATAATCCAAATGTACTTCATCATTATTGCGTTTATCTATTTCTGCAAGTGCAATAATTTTTTTACTGTTTAATTTATTAAAATTCTTTTTTTGCGTAGTGATTGCAAGTACGGATTGTTCTTTCTGGCTTACAAACCCCGCAAAAATACAGTCAAGCATTGACCTGATAGCCGGAGCATAGACAGCATTTTTCCATTTTTTTACGGCATTGCTTACAGCTTTGACGTCAGCTTCATTTACCCCGTCAATCTGAACAATGCTTACTTTTCTGGGAGAATAAACTCTTGTCAGAAGGTCACGCTGCTGAACACTGCCGCCTGTTATATATCTTGCGCCGAAAGTTATTGAATTTATCATAGTACCGTTATTAAAACACGTAAAAATTATTTTTGTCAGTCAATAACTTTTAATACTTCATAAATATTCATCTTATGAGACTTACCTCTGATTTCAACATCGGAAATCTTCATAACATCAATAAAACTTTTTGTTTCTTCATAAGTCGAGGCGCTTATTAATATTTTTGTTTTATAAACTTTGTTATAACTCTCCAGCCTGCTTGCAAGGTTTACCGTATCACCGATAACAGTGTATTCCATACGATTAACCGAGCCGATATTACCGACAAAAACTTCGCCTGTATTAATCCCGATTCCGATTTCAATTTTCGGCTTGCCTTCTCCTGCCCATTTTTTCTGGAGTTCTTTTACTTTGAGAAGCATTTCATACCCGCAGCGGACAGCGTTTGAAGCATGATTTTTGTCTTGAATCGGCTCTCCGAATATTGCCATAACAGCGTCACCTATGAATTTATTTATAATCCCGTTGTACTTGGATATAATAGGCTCCATCTCGGTAAAATATTCATTAAGGATTTCCGAAACCTGCTGGGCAGACATAGTTTCAGACATTGATGTAAATCCTCTTATATCCGCAAAAAGAACCGTAACAGTTGCTTTCTTTCCGCCGAGCCCGAGGTTGTCAATATTTTGTATAACCCTTTTCATAACATCTTCGGACATATATTTGCCCATAGCGGATTTAACCTTTTCTTTGCTTCTGTTTTCCAGTACAAATTTATGTGTGTATCCGACAAGCATTGTTACAATAAACATTACCGGCGGAGTCATGACATTGATTACAATTCCGGAGTAAAAACATATTGAAGCCAGAATTATATATCCGGCAATAATACTGACAGAAAGTCCGATTGATTTAAATAAATCACAAAGTCTTATAATTCCGTATACAATAAGCATTCCCAAAATTGTTACAAGAAGATTAATTGAATGCGGAAGAACTTTTAAGAAATCATTGTGGATAATATTATCAATAGCTGTCGCCTGAATATCAACCCCCGGGTGGTTTGAAATAACGGGAGTGTTTTTGTTATCGTTCAAACCTGTTCCTGCCGGAACATTAGCCCCTATTACAACAATTTTGTCTTTAAAAATTTCCGGATTTATAACCGGCTCCCTGCCTTTTGACAGATTATCAAAAGAGTCCATTACATCAACCGCGGAAATTTTTGTATGTGAATATCCTTCTTTATTGAGTTTATAGAATTTAAGCGGCACAATTGACTGATATTTTGTTGTACGCTGCGGGATTTTGCAGTTAAGTTCCGGAAAAAAGATTGATGAGTTTGTCACAACCATCTCAGGATTATTGTTTTTCATCAAAAACGCTTTCATTGCTACAGAGGGGTAAATATTTCCTTTGTATTTGAGAACATATTCATGGTTTCTGAAAACTTCATCCATAGAGTAAGACGAGAGGCTGCCGTTAATAAATCCCGGAAGCATTGAAACGGAACCTGCATTTTTTACTGAATCAAAGTATGGTTTTGGAAACGGCATTAAGCTTGAATAAAAATCCGGCATAGATGTGGTTTTATCAACGGCTTTTACGGCAAATTTTTTGAATGCACTATCATAAACTTCTCCAAAAGCTTCGCTCTGCCAGCCCGCAACAGACGGCATAAATCCCACAATAAGATTATCCAGTTTGCTTACGGAATTAAAAAATTTACGGTCGGATTCAGGGTAATCATTATCTAAAGTGGCAATTATTGAATCATGTACCACAAGCGCCGGATGCGCGTATTTTTGAAAATAATCATAAATTTTGCAATTCAATTCTCTTTTCCACGGCCAGCGGTATTTATCAACTGTTTTGGAGTCGATTACAACAAGCATGACGTCATCGCTTCCGTAAACCTGTTTCTTGTTATCAAACGGAAGTTTTTCAGTGAGAGCATGTTTCACCATAAAATCATACCCTTTAGGCTCAACAAAATTGTAAGTTACAAAATATACAAATATTAAACCTGCAAAAATTATTATACTTAATGTTAATGCTTTGATTTTGTTAAACATGGTTGTTCCTTTTTGTTTAGTGAATGGTGAGGAGTGAAGAAAATGTAGAATGGTGACTAAGTGATTGAGTGACTAAGTGACTAAGCTCTGTAGGTTGGGTGAAACCCAACAATAACTATTCAATTGTCAAATTTGTTTAAGATTGCTTCGGGCTGTCTTGGCTGTTCCCTCGCAATGACGCTAAGCAAGGTCGGGCTTTAGCCCGACAATAACTTAGTTTTTGTTGGGTTGGTAAACCCAACCGACATTTCTATCTTTCTATACGCAAATCAATTGATTTTTATATAATCTATTTAATTGTCAAATATTATTTTGGTATTATAACTTACCGGAGAGCTGTCATTGCGAGGCGCGTGAGCGCCGCGGCAATCCATTAACCGTCATTGCGAGAAAATCTTTGATTTTCGTGGCAATCTATATTTTATTTAGTTGTCAAATATGTTTCGGATTGCTTCGGGCTGTCTTGGCTATTCCCTCGCAATGACGCCAGATTTGTCGGCTTACTTCACAACTAAAATCATTTACCCCCGCAATGACGTCGGGCTTGTAGTCTCACCTGACAACCTAAATACATTTAACCCTGCAGTCACTCAGTCACCGGTTTTTATATATTTTATTCAGTTGTCAAATGTTAGTTATTGTTGGGTTTCACCCAACCTACAGATCTTAGTCACTCAGTCACCATTCTACATTTTCTTCACTCCTCACTATTCACTACCCAACTACTATTTATGTTATAATAAATTATTAGAAAAGGATACATACAAATGAGTGAGAATTATATTGGAATTATAAAGGAAGATAAGGTTTACCCGATAATAAGGACAAAAGAGCCGGAGCAGGCAATAGAGACAGCAAAGGCGCTTGTAGAGGGCGGAATAAGGGTTCTGGAAATTAATGTTGAGAATCCTTCCTTGTACAAAGCAATATCGGAGGTTTCAAAATTTGCACACGTATGCGCGGGCGGAATAATAACTGCAATGCAGGCAGATGCGGCGTTTGAGAGCGGAGCAAAACTCATTGCTTCTCCGATTTTTCAGATGAATATGGTTAAGATTTCCAAAAACAGAAGAGTTCCGTTTATTGCCGGAGCTTCAACAGCTAATGAAGCTTATAACGCTTGGAAATCCAGAATTCCGCTTATCAAGCTTTATCCGACAGACGCTATGGGCGGGGTTCAGTATATTGAAGAAATTTTAAGACAAATGCCGTTTTTGAGCCTTATGCCGACAGGAAATATTAAACTGGGTGAAGTCGTAACGTACATAAAAGCAGGCGCTGCAGCTGTAGGCGTGGGAAGAGACTTCTATCTCGGATTTACTCCGAAAGAAATCACCCAGCGTACAAAAGAGATTATAAAAGAAGTTAAGGATTTCACTGAATGGACTCAAAAGTAGATATTGCAATTATCGGCGAATGTTTGATAGAACTGTCTGCAAACGGAACACTTGCAGATACGTCGACTCTTAATAAATACTTCGGCGGAGACACCGTAACAACTGCCGTTGCGATAGCAAGACTCGGCGGAAACGTTACTTATGTTACAAAAGTCGGAAATGACGGCTTTAGCGAATTTATTCTGTCAAGCCTCCGGAAAGAAGGAATTGACACTTCTCTTATCAAAACCGGTGATGAACAGAACGGAATGTATATTGTATCAAGAACTCCGGAGAAGAACGAACTTTTGTATTACAAGCGCAAAACCGCCGCGGCAAAATTATCTATAGAAGATTTGCCGGAAGATTGCATAAAAAAACTCAAACTAATCTATTCAACAGGTGTAGTCCAGTCATTGAGCGCCTGCTCAAGAGAACTGGTGAGGGAAGCTTTTAAAATAGCAAAAGAAAACGATGTCTTAACCGCGTATGACCCTAATTACACCTCCTGTTTTATGAATTCTGCTGACACAAAAGAGTATTTTGAAGAAATTGTTGAGTTTACGGATATTATATTTTTGAGCCTGAAAAACGATGCCGTAAAATTATACGAGATTGATTCCATGGAAAAAGTTATGAAATACTTCTGGGATAAAGGAGTTAAGATTGTTGTTGTAAAATCTCATGTTGATAACGGATATTATACGGGCTATAAGGGTGAGATTAGTTTTACCAATTTTTACAACAACCAGAAGGCTATAGATTTAACGGCTTCCGGAGATGTATTTAACGGCGGATTTTTGTACGCACTAACTAACGGACATACGCCTGTTGAGGCGACTAAGTTTGCAGCAGTGGTTTCAGGACTTCAAACCCAAAACTACGGGGCTATTCAGGCAATACCTTACAAGAACGCCGTTCTGGAGAATTTGCAGCAATGACAAAATACGTTGTATCCGGATATATCGGATTTGATAACTTCGGAGACGAAGCTATTGCAAGGGTTTTGACCGACAGGTTGAAAAGAGAGGGAGCGGAAAAAATTACTCTAATTTCTTCCAACCCGCAAAAAACCGCACAAATCCACGGGGTTGAAAGCTGCGGAATGCTTGATTTCTTTAAGAGTATAAAGGAATCTGACGTTTTAATCTCCGGCGGCGGAAGCCTTTTGCAGGATGTAACAAGCTTCAAGAGCCTCTTATATTATCTCGGGGTAATTTTTACGGCGCTTTTTTCAGGGAAAAAAGTTGAAATATATTCGCAGGGCATAGGTCCTATCCGCTCAAAAGCCGGACAAATTTTAACCCGTCTTGCGCTTAAAAACGCTTCAAAAATTTCAGTAAGAGACAAAAAATCACAGGAGCTTCTCCTGAAGTGGGGGATTAAATCAGAGCTGGTCAAAGACCCGATTTTTAGTCTGGAGCTTCCGCACAAAAATAAAAAAGGAACCGTCGGGATTCAATTAAGGGATTTTCCGACTCTTACGGATAAATTCCTGAACGCTCTTGCGGATGAAGTTATAAAAAGATTTCCTGATAAAAAAATACAAATAATCTCTCTTCAAGACAGCATTGACCTTGAAGTATGCGAAAAATTTAAACGAATACTTTCTAAAAAAGAGCGGGAAGAAAATGTTGAAGTTTTGAGCGGGCTTTCAATCAATGAAGTTTTTGATGTGATTTCAAATCTTGAATACTTGATTGCAATGCGTTTTCACGCAAACGTTGCGGCAATAAAATCCGGCGTAAAATCTCTTGCAATAAATTATGATATCAAGATAAAAAAACTTGCGGAAGAATACAGCCTGCCGGTGATTGAATTGAATCAAACAGATTTTAGTAAAGAGTTTAACGCTCTTCAATAAATAGAGTTGAAAAGATTGAAATCTTTCCAACTCATATTTATATAAGTAAAAACTTTAATTACCCTTCTGCAAGCAGCTTGTCTGCAAGCGGAGATTCAACTTTTCCGTTAAGAGTTTTGGAAACTTTTTTGATATTATCCGCCATAGTCTGCATTTCAGGCGTCCAGACAAAATTATCCATAACGTATTTTTCGCCTTTAGAAAAATCACCCTTCATCTGAACCTGAATAATTTCTTCGAGCATTTTTCTTGCCGTAGGAACCATTTTGTCTATATTAACGTTCAGAATTCCGTCCGGTGTAATTTCCATTGCGCCTTCTTTGATGAAATAATAATTCTGCATAACCGAGCGGACTCTATGCGCCTGACTCAAAGTAGGTTTTGATGTCATCATATTGTCAGCTGCATACGTCACAATAATCTGATTTCTCTGCTCCGGAGTGTACATGCCGGCTTCCGTTAAGATATCAAGCATTGCAAGAGAGACCATATCAGCTTTATTTTCTTCAATAATTGATTTATATTTGCCTAATCCTTCCGTACCGGATTTTGGACCTAAAGAGTGACCGTTTTCGTGTCCGACAGTGAACCAGTGGTCAGCTTCGTCGTTGTAGTATTTATGCAAATCCGGATTGAGTGTCGCATTCAACCTCTTTCTCATTTTTTCTCTGGCATCATCTGATGTTATCAAACGGATTTGTCTGTGGTAAACATTTCTTCTTCCGCCGTCTAATTCTTTTATAGACAATTTATCGTCGTTCGGAAGATTTTCAGCAAGAGTAATTCCCGCTCTGAATTCTCCGACATCACCTGTTACCGCAACTAAATCCGCATCAACCATTGTCTGTTTGGAATCCTTGCTGTCAGGAGTAATATTCTGGATATAATCGTCTTTGAACGGCATATTTTGAGCCATAAGAGGAAGAAATCTTTTTACATTCAAAATAGCTTCCGTTCCTTTTTTGTTAATGATTCCGACTCTGCCGCCGAGAAAATCTTTAGCAGTCGGCACTATTCCGTTCTCATCAAGAAGTTTTTTAAGTTCCGGATTTTCTACAACTGTTTCAGTTAATTCATCAGAATAATTTTCTCTTGTGATGGTAAATTCCAGAGGCGTGTCCTGAAGAGTTGCCCATTTTTTATCAGCATAAGCGTCAAGCATCGGGTCGGCTGTTCTAAGCGCTTTTGCCTGCAAAATTAAAAACTCGTTAAAATCAGAGTTTGTTGAAGTCTCTGCCGCTTTTTCAAGTTCTGACGCCATATATGCAAAATCGTCTTTGAATTTGTCAACATAATCCGTTGCAACAAGTTCATTCCCGACTCTTTCAACAACGGAGCGCTGGTTAAGTATTTTTGCTACATCGTCAACCTTGCCGTTTTTGAGCATATTAATTAAAATCTGATGAAATTCTTCTTTCTCCAAATCCTGCGGATACACGCCTTTGCCCGGTCTTTCCGAAACACCTTTAGCCAGTTCAATCATATTGCTTTCTCTATCAAGAGAGCAGACACCTTTTTGCGCGTCGAAAAGAATTTTTGTTAACTCTGCTTTTTTATTTCCTTTAGCAATTTCAGATTCAAGATATTCCTTGAAAGGCAGGTTGTTTGGATTATCAAGCTGCATATTTACTTTATCCAATACTGCAGCAGCCTTAACAAGGTGCTTCAAAGCTTCTTTATCTCCCTCAGAAAGTTCCAAATATTCAGGAGCGTCGACCGCAAGCATTTTTTTGGTAGTCAGATAATCTTTGTGTGTTCTTTTTTCCAACTCTTCCATAGAAAGATTCATTTCATAATCTTTTTTATTAATATTCACATTATTAATCATACTCATCTTATCAAGCTCCTTTACTAACTTATTTTCATCAGGACTTATATCCGTTTTTGAATCGGATTTTTTGGATTTATTTTTAAAATTAATAGCAAAATTACTTATATTGTTAATCGGGTTAATATTCATAGCTTGATTATAACATAAAATAAAACATTGAAAAAACGTAAAAATATGTTAGAATAATGATATAGGGAAAAGACCTCAAGAGGTCGCACTCTCTTAAGGTCTTTCTTAACTTCCCTGTATGGTTTTATATTTTTGAGGCTACTATTATCGCAAATACAAGTAATAGTAGCTTTATTAATATATCCATACTTTCACCTCCTTTCCACTTTTGTCCCTTAACTCGTGTGTTGGAGGAGGCATTCTTCAGGGAAGCTTACCCGGAATGATTATATCAGAAAATATATTAAAATTCTATATATTTTAATTAAAAATGCAGTCAGTAGTATGGAGCTTGCTCCACAAGAAATCTAACCTATCATTAGGGGTAAATGAATTTTTTAACAGTGACCAAGTGATCAAGAAGGGGGGCTGGTGACTAAGTGACTGAAAATATAAAAATTGTAGTGTGGAGCTTGCTCCACAAGTAGGTCTGGTTTTACCTGACAATAACTAAATAAAAATGGATTGCCACGACCCTGACGGGTCTCGCAATGACAGCAAACTTGGAAGTCAGCCAATAAACTTGCCGTCATTCAGAGCCCGACAGCAATTCAGGGGCGAAGAATCTCTTTAACTGGTGAATAGTGAGGAGTGAATAGTGAATAGAAAATTTTTACAGAAGTTATAGAGATTCTTCGGGCTTACGCCCTCTGAATGACGGCACTTTGGTAAGTCTCAATACCAGCCCAATGTATTTTCCCCAGACCTGTATTTTTCCTTAGTCACTCAGTCACTTAATCACTCAGTCACCTGCAAAATACATTTACCCCCGCAATGACGCTAAACTTGTAGGTTTACTTCATGACTAAAATACATTTACCCCTCTGAATGACGGAATAAATTCTATTCACTATTCACCAAAAAGAATCTTAAAGCATAAAATTCAAAACAACAGCCAGTATTGACAAAATCAATGAAACAAGAGTAAATTCTTTGACTATCCTTATCTCTGAATGCCCGCAAAGCTCAAAGTGGTGATGAATCGGAGACATTTTGAAAATTCTTTTGCCGGTGAGTTTAAAACTCGTTACCTGCAAGATTACAGAAAGGGTTTCCATAACAAAAACACCGCCGAAAAGAGCAAGCAGAAGCTCACATCTTCCGATAACGGCAAGAGTTCCCAGCAGTCCGCCAAGCGCCAGAGAGCCGGTATCTCCCATAAATACCTGAGCTTTTGGTTTGTTGTATTTTAAAAATCCGATTAACGCGCCGATAACCGTTGCAGCAACAATAGCCGCCGCATTATGCCCGTCGGTAAATGCAAGAAAACCGCATGCAGCAAAAGCAGGAATTCCTGTTGAAGCTGCAAGACCGTCAAGTCCGTCAGTCAGATTGTAGGCATTAGAAGCCCCTGTTACAACAAAAACAGTAAAAAGAGGATATAAAATTCCCAAATCAAAAGTATGCGCCCCGAGAGTTATAACTGTTCCGTAAGTCTGCATTGCATAAACAGTCGGAATAAGGGCAATTAGAATTTGTCTTACAAGTTTTCCGCGCGGACTTAAACCTTTATTTTCATGCCCTTTAATCTTTAAATAATCATCCTGCAGACCGGCAAGCGCCATAAAAAGAAATGTTATCAAAATTATCCATGCAGAATTATCCATCTGCTGATCCATAAGAAGAGTAATAACCGATGATATAATGATTGCAAGTACAATAAAGACCCCGCCCGTTGTAGGTGTTCCCGCTTTCTTGGCGTGTTCCTCCGGCGCAACATCAAGAATATACTGACCGATTGTTTTTCTTCTCAAAAAATCAATATACGGAACGCCAAATAATAAACATAACACCATACTCATCAGCAATGCCACCGCAAGCATTATCATAATTACTTCTCCTTTTGTTATTCTTTTTTAAATCTTAACGCAAAAAGAATGAGAAGTTAAGAGTCTGCATTTTTAAAATACAGACAGTTTTGTTTTAAAATGTCATTTGAAATTTCTACAATCCGTCCGGCAAGTTCGGAATACACTCTTCTTGAAAAATGGTTGATACAGGTTGTGTAATCCTCATCTGATTTTATAAAATCAGTAAGCTCTATAATTTTAATATTATTTTGTTTTGCAAACTCTCTCACGCCAGCGTTTAAAACTTTGTGTCTTTCAGCCATATTTTCATACCCTGCCTGAACTTTGTCAGTCGGAATTTCACTTCCGAGAATCAAAACAAGATTCGTTTCCGCGCCTAAATTTTCTCTTATATATTTTAAATTACCTAAAACTGTCTCTACCGGAGGATTTCCGGCAAAAATATAATCTTTTTTAAACTCTTTTAACATCAGCAAATTGGGCGCCTTAGCTTCCTCCGGAAGCGGAGCAAGAATTTTTTCCCAATTGTTTTCATCTGTTATATCGCAATCTGCGTATCCGAAAACAACATACGCCCCGTCATGTTTGTTAATATAAAGCCCGCTATGGGTTACAGTCAAAAGGCTCAGAAAAATTATATTGTACTTTTCATCAAAAAACTTTGTCTTAAATTCGTCTTTGTTAGGAAACGGAAAGCGGTTCGATATTACATTCAATTTTTCCGACGAAAATTTGTGAGTCTGCTCTATAAAAGCGGTATGTGTATGGGCTAAAATATAGACAAGCTGCTTGTTCCAGTAAGGAAATTCCGTATCAATATTGCAGTCGGAATCTATATAACTCAATGCGGAATACAAATCACAAGGACCTTTGAAAAGTATGTTTATATTATTTTCCGCCTTCGTCTCGACAGGCTTGATATCCAGATTTTCAACAATCTCTATCCAGTCAGGCGTTCCTTCAAGAATTGACGCGACTTCACCTTGAATTTCAATATCGGGTTTACCCAGATAAGAATACACAAACTGCTCTATTCCCATATTCATAATCCGGCAGGAAAACAGGAAATGAATAAGTTTATTTGTATTTTTATCTATAACGTAAAACCCGCAAATCCCGTAGTTTCCGAACTTATCCTCAGCAATAATATACGCCGCATTATTATTTTTTATTGTCTCTTCTATATTCTCATCCCTGAACTTTGTAAAATTAAGCTGATTGGTTCTCAAAATAAGTTTTTTAATCCGCTCAATATTTTCAAGGCAGTCTGTTTTTATACAAATTTTTATTCCGCTGTCTCTCAAAAAATCTTCATTAGAACTATTTTTAAGCGCAGCAGATTTCTTTTCAAGAATTTTATACTGCTTTAATCTTGTATGCTCAAAATCATAATCATTTACAAGATAAAGCTCTTCTGCCATTTTTGTAACGTTTTCAGGCATTGCCGTCATAATTTTCGGGCAGTAAAATTTTGCTTCATTGAGATTGGAAATATTATCGTCAATAAAAATAACGTTTTCTTCCTTCAAATTCATACTATTGATTATTTCCCTAATCCTTTCACCTTTAGGGAAATAATTAACTGACGGGAAAACAAACAAATCAAGAAGGTTCTTAAATCCGTTATTTATAAACTCTTCCTGAACCCTTGCCATATCATTTTTGGAACAGATAGAATTCATAATCCCTTTTGTAATAAGTTCCGCCATAAACCTTATTGTTTCGGGCTTGAATTTAATCCCGCCCTCTCCGAGAGTTCCCTCCCAGAAGGTTTCGTCTAAATCCCATATAATTAATTTTGCTTTTGTTATATCGTAATTTTTCATGCTTATTTAAGTTTTGCTTTCAGCCCAAGCTACCTACTAACCTAATTCATTTACCCCCCGCAATGATGTCGGGCTTGTAGTCTCACCTGACAACCTAAATACATTTACCCCTGCAGTCATTCAGAGGGCGTTAGCCCGACATTTACATAATTTTATACAAAAGCTTATTGACATATTAAAAAGAGATTAGGCACCCTTATTAAGAGCGGCTTTCAGTCTTGCAAGAGAACGCGCAAGCGCTGCCTGCGCTCTATCCGCATCAATCTTTGCAGTCGCGTCCGCTAACCTTGCCTCTGCCCTGTTTTTAGCAGCATTTGCTCTTGTTACGTCAATATCACATCCGTCCTCGCAAACATCCGTAAGTATTGTTGCCGTATTGTCTTTAAACTGAAAAACACCGCCCATTGTCGCAAAGTACTTATACTTATCGCCCAATTTAGCTTTGGTAACACCGATTGCAAGCGCGGTCGTCATCGGAATATGGTCTTTTAATATACCCATCTGACCGCTTGTCGTCTGAATAACAAGTTCATCGACTTCGCCTTCAAAAACAATTTTTTCGTGTGTAATTATTTTTAACTTCATTTTTCTAAACTCATATTCAGGTAATTAAGCAACCGTATAACAAGATTGAACTCACTTAGTCACTTAATCACTCAGTCACTTATTCACTATTGTAACGTTTTAGCCTTCTCAACTGCTTCTTCAATTGTTCCGACCATGTAGAAAGCCTGCTCCGGCAAATCGTCATGCTTACCTTCGATGATTTCTTTAAACCCTCTGATTGTATCTTCAAGTTTAACGTATTTGCCCGGAATTCCTGAGAACTGTTCTGCAACGAAGAACGGCTGTGACAGGAATCTCTGAATTTTTCTTGCTCTGTTAACCGTTTCTTTATCCTCGTCAGAAAGCTCATCCATACCGAGAATTGCGATAATATCCTGCAATTCTTTGTATTTTTGAAGAATTTCAAGAACTTTTCTTGTAACTTCGTAGTGTTCTTTACCGATAATATTCGGGTCAAGGACTCTTGAACTTGAAGCTAACGGGTCAACTGCCGGATAAATACCGAGTGACGCAATTTGTCTTGAAAGTACGGTAGAAGCATCCAGGTGAGAGAACGTTGTTGCAGGAGCCGGGTCTGTCAAGTCGTCTGCCGGTACATAAATTGCCTGAACAGAAGTGATAGAACCGTCTTTAGTTGAAGTAATACGTTCCTGTAATTCACCCATCTCGGTTGCAAGTGTAGGCTGATAACCTACTGCTGAAGGCATACGTCCTAATAGAGCCGATACTTCAGAACCTGCCTGAGTAAATCTGAAAATGTTATCAATAAACAAAAGTACGTCCTGTTTAGAGAAATCTCTAAAATACTCTGCAGCAGTCAAAGCGGAAAGCCCGACTCTCATTCTTGCTCCCGGCGGCTCGTTCATCTGACCGTATATAAGACCTACTTTGTCAAGAACTCCGCTTTCTTTAAACTCGTTCCAGAGGTCATTTCCTTCTCTTGTTCTTTCACCGACACCGCCAAATACTGATACACCGTTATGTGCCATTGCAATATTGTGAATCAATTCCTGAATCAAAACGGTTTTGCCAACACCGGCACCGCCAAAGAGACCTACTTTACCGCCCTTCTGGTATGGCTGCAATAAGTCGATTGCTTTAATACCTGTTTCAAGAATTTCTATTTCCGTATTCTGATCAATTAGGGACGGAGACTGTCTGTGAATCGGAAGATAATCATTTGTCTCAATCGGTCCTGCATTATCTACAGGTTCACCGATTACATTAAGAATTCTTCCTAAAATTGGCTTCCCTACCGGAATTTTAATAGGTTCGCCGGTATTTTCAACCTTCATACCTCTTTTAAGACCGTCGGTTGACGCCATTGCAACAGTTCTTACCCTGTTTGAGCCGAGCATTTGCTGAACTTCTGCAACTACAAATGAACCGTCTTCTCTATAGATTCTTAATGCTGTATAAATTTCAGGAAGCTCACCCTGTGCAAATTCTACGTCAATAACCGGTCCGATAATCTGAGTAATCAAACCTTTGTTTTTATTTAATGTCTCCATTTCCCCACCTCATCTCTCTTATTTATTATGTTCTGATTATAGCATAAAATTTCTATTTACAATAAGGGACAAATAGATAACTTGTATATCTGCAATAATTTTAATTATTAAAATGAATCACAAATTATATAACCGGTATCCGACCCAGTTTTCACTCTGAAAAAGGTTTGTCAATACGATTTATGCACTTTTTTAACGTAAACTTTTGTTAATTCGGATTTATTTTAATAGTCATGGGAAGCATGGGGAATTGTAAAAATTTTTCTAAATTCTTTACTTGATAAAAAGATTGGAAAATTATACTATATACACATACCTGAAAGGAGTGATGGCTACAAGACTTGGGAAGGATAAAAGATAGAAAAATTATACAAAACTTTTCTAAAAATTATCCGGAGGAGAAAGAGAAAAATTTAACAAATTATTTTTAATTTATTTTTGAACTTTTGACAACACAAATCAATTTATGAGAGAGACATTTACCCGGATAAAGGATTATTTTTATCACAAATCAATATGAGATTTGAGGAATGTTAATTTTTGGGGTAGGAGATTATTGGGTTAAGAAGGTTTTCTATTTTTAGGAAACCTTTTTTTATTTGCTTCAAGAATAGCGCATTATGTTATAATTTGATTTATGGAAGAAAAAACAGTAAAAAAAGTAATCGGTCTGATGTCGGGCACATCCTGTGATTCAATTGATGCCGGATTATGCGAAGTTTATCCGGACATGTCGGTAAAATTGATTCACGGAATAAATTATTCTTATCCCGAACATATAAGGGCTAAACTTTTCTCAGCATTCAGAGGAGAAATTTCAATTAAGGAATTGTGTCAGCTTAATTTTGCAGTGGGGAAATGTTTTGCAGATGCTGCAAAGATTCTTATTGAAGAGTTCGGAAAACCTGATTTGATTTCAAGCCACGGTCAGACGGTTTACCATTATCCTTACGATGAAAAATTAGACAATATTTCACTCAAAAGCACTCTGCAAATAGGTGAAAGTTCTGTTATTGCAAAAGAAACCGGCTGCACGGTTATATCAAATTTCCGCGAAAATGATATTGCCTCCGGAGGTCAGGGCGCACCGCTTGTATGTTTTGCAGACGAAAAATGGTTCAAAAATTCGCTCGTCCAAAATATCGGCGGGATTTCCAACGTAACGGTTGTTTCGGATGAGTGCGAAACTTTCGGATTTGATACAGGATGCGGAAATTTGATGATTGATTATTGCGTGCAAAAATTTTTCTCTAAAAAATATGACCACGGAGGAGAAATTGCAGCTTCGGGAAACATTTGCGAAAGCTGGCTGGACTGCCTTTTGCAGGATGAATATTATTTTCTTGAACCGCCAAAAACTACAGGAAGAGAATATTTTTCAAATAAATATATAGAAAATATTCTAAAAACTGCTCCTGCAGAACCCGCTGATATTATTGCAACATTAACGGCGCTTACTGCAAAAACAATTGCGCAGGCGTACGAAAGATTTGTTTACCCGCAGGTTCATGCAGATACGGTGATAATCGGGGGCGGAGGAGCTTATAATAAAACATTGATAAAATTTTTAAGAAACTATATCCCAAAACGTCTTGAACTTAAAACCCATGAAGATTACGGAATTTCCAACAATTTTAAAGAAGCAATGGCATTTGCGCTTCTCGGTTACTGCACATATTACGGAATCCCCAATAATGTACCTTCTTGCACAGGGGCGGACAAGCGTACAGTACTCGGAAAAATCACCTTTTAGCCTTTCTTCTTCAAGCCATTTTGCTAAGGGTAAATGGCATTTACCGGTAACTGAGTGATTAAGTGACTGAGTAACTGAGAAAATAAAAATAGTAGTGTGGAGCTTGCCACAAGAGAACTGTAAATCAGGTTTTACCTGACAATAACTTTTTGTGGGAACGCTGACGCTTTTCCCACCCTACGCCGACTTACACAATGGTTGTGGAGCAAGCTCCACACTACTACACCTACTGTATAAAACAATTTCTAACAACGGCGAAGCCCTCCCGAGCGTTTTTTAGCGAGGGGCAACGAGCGGGCTTTGCCCGCAACAGCCGTTTAATCCTATGCTCGAAGAGCATTCATAACAACAATGTTTCTTCTTTTTTGCTTCGTTTTTTCTTCTTTGAAAAACAAAGAAGAAAAAATGAAGATATATAAAATAGAATAGTAGGTTGGGCATACTTGCCCAACCTTGGCGGCTTACTTCACAACTAAAATCATTTACCCCTCGCAATGACGCCAGATTTGTAGTCTCACTTACTAACCTAATTCATTTACCCCCGCAATGACGCCCGACTTGTAGAAGTAGTGTGGAGCTTGCTCCACAAGAGAACTGTAAATCAGGTTTTACCTGACAATAACTTTTGTGGAGCAAGCTCCACACTACTATTTTTATTTTCTCAGTCACCCAGTCACTTAATCACTCAGTCACCGGTAAATGCCATTTACCCCCATACCTGCCGGCTTTTTCAACAAGCTTTTTATCTTCTTCCGGAGAAAAACCTGTTGTGGTAAGATAATTCCCTACGATTGCAGAATCTGCACAATATTTGAATGCTTTTTCAAGAGTTTCTTCCGATAATCTTGCTTTCTTGCCGCCGGCAATTCTTATTGAAGCGTTCGGACAGGCTATCTTGAAGATTGCAAGTGTTCTCAAAACATTTTCTTCATCAATTTTATCCCAATAATTCTCAAACGGAGTGTTTGGAATCGGGGTTAAAATGTTTACCGGAATACTTTCAGGATTGATTTCAGCAAGCTCAAGCGCCATTTCAACTCTCTGTTCTACAGTTTCTCCCATACCGATTATAACGCCGCAGCAAAGCTCCATGCCGTATTTTTTGACGAGTTTTACAGTATTGATTCTGTCTTCATAAGTGTGCGTTGTGCATATTTGCGGGTGATAAGACTTGCAGGTGTTAATGTTGTGGTGAAACCTTACAAGACCTGCTTCGGAAAGCTTTTTAGCCTGCTCTTCGTTTAAAATTCCAATACTTGCACAGCTTTTTATTCCTTCTTTATTCAAAGCTTTAATCATATCGAGCATTCTGCCAAAGTCGCTTTCATCGGGCGTTTTGCCGGAAGTAACGATTGCAATTCTGTCAGCTCCGTTTTTTACCCCGTCAAGTGCGGCGTGAACAATGGTTTCAACCCCCATTAGCGGATAAGTTTCGATATCGGTATTGTAGTGTGAGCTCTGGGCGCAATATTTGCAGTTTTGTGAGCATTTGCCGGAGCGGGCGTTAATTATCGAACAAAATTCGACTTTGTCTTTTAAGTATTTTTGAGACTCTTTTAAAAGCTCGTCTAAATCCATATTGTATAATTTTAATAATTCATCTTTGCTTAACATTATTTACCTCATTTTTTATGTTTTTGTATAAGTTTAAGAGATTCTTCACCCCTGAATTGCTGTCGGGCTCAGAATGACGGTAAGCTTGGCGTTTGACATACCAACTCAATACATTTACCCCCGCAATGACGGCATATACTTGTAGATTTACCTGCCGGAGTGCCGTCATTGCGAGGCGCTTACGCGCCGCGGCAATCCATTTAGTTTTTGTTGGGTTTCACCCAACCTACTTTTCTCAGTCACCAATAACTCCTCAGCATCCGCATGTCAGCCCCGCACAAAGATTTATTGACTGCCCCGTGACTCCTCTTGCCTCGTCTGACATCAAATACTTAACCATGCCGGCAACTTCCGGAGGTGTCACAAACCTTTTTTGCGGAATGCATTCAATAATTTCTTCTTTAGAGAAGTCTCCTTCCGAGGCGGAAGAATTTCCCATATCGGTATCAACCCAGCCCGGATTAATTGTGTTAACTGTAATCCCGTATTCTGCAAGCTCTAAAGCAAGGGATTTTGCCGCCCCAACAAGCCCTGATTTTGCCGCTGAATACAAACTTGCGCCGGCTTCGCCCACAATTCCGCTTATAGACCCGATATTAATTATCCTTCCCCAATGATTCTTTTTCATATAAGGAACCGACTTTTTTACTAAATATAAAGGCGCTTCCAGATTGGTTTTTATAATATGTTCAATTTGTGAAAGGCTTACATCTTCTATTGGAGAATAAATATACTCACCGGCATTATTAACCAGAACATCTATGTTATTTTGTTCTATATAATCGCCTAAATCTTCAAGTTCACTTTGATTGGTCAAATCTGCAATAAAATAGTTTTCATACACTTTTAAAAGCTCTTCATTGCGTCCGGTTGCAAAAACTCTTTCACCTGCTTCCATACAAGCAGCTGCAATAGCTTTGCCGATTCCTCTTCCTGCACCTGTTATCAGTATATTCATAATAAAAAATCCCTATGAATATTATATCATAAGGATAAAAAATCGAATCTACCAAAAGGCGGTCTCACCGCTGCAAAGACCGCCCTAAACTTAGCTCATAAATTGCGCCTGATATGCTCTATATGTTATCGGCGCTTCCTGAGCTTCCGGCTTATTGGACAATCCAAAAGCCTGCTGCGCCTCAGATCTTAAGCCTGCAAAATATGTCATTGCCTGACCGTCAATTGCACTCTGGCTCAATAACTGAATGGCGTTGTTGAATGCTGCGTAATCTTTGTCATAATCACCTGTCGCCTGTATCCCGATTTGTGCCATAATTCCTGCCCAAGGTATAACCTTTTCATTATTCTGATTCTTAATCTGTTCCTGAACCTGCGCAGAATACTCTTCATACATTGCTTTGTTCAGTTTTTTCAAGTCATCAGTAGAACCGGTAGGGGTAATGTCAAAATCGTCAAAGGCTCTCTCCAAAGCAGCCGAATTAACCGGGACTCTGCCCAGATAAGAGTAAATGTTTGAACTTGTGTAAGTATATACTCCGTTGACCGTGAAGTTTGACATGATACACACCTCTTATATGATATATAATGTATATCGGCATTTTTTCTAAAAACTTTAGAGTTTTTCAAAAAATCGTTACAAAAGTTTACATTACAGGGCTGAACACCAGTAATAACAAGAAAATTATTTTGTATATTAATAGCTTATTATATTAAGAAATGTAACAAAGACAGCAAGCTTTGAAATTCGCTTAAGCTTATAAACTTTATATATATGTAAGACGAATCTAATAAAAATAAGAGAGTAAAGATAATCGGCAAGTTAAATATTAAAGCTTTGACCGTTAATTCCGGTTTGAACTTTATAAATATTAACAGCCGGCTTAAGTAAAAATGCGCCAACAGAGCTTTACTGACGGGCTTAAGTAATTGCGCTCTTTTTATCAAAACTAAAGATGAGGTGAGAGAAGTATGGCACCATTACAATCATACGACATTAATGCTATGGCTACAAATATTTCAAGAGAGTTTTATATTCAGGAAAACCACGTAGACGACAAATCTTATGTCCTAATGGATGAGATGCGACTTTTTGCAATGGATATGAAATCGAGAGTAACATTTATATCGCGCGCCAAGCGGCAATGAGATATAAATGATGGTTACTCAAAAGAGATTTTTTATTATACCAAACCATCTACTTAACTAATTTAATTCCCCAATCTACAGTGCCTGATTTCAAAAGAATTAGGCTTTTTTTTTGCTCTTTTATAGTTTGCTTTCTGTAACTGCATGGGGGGGGGGGATTTTATTAGTGATTAGTGAATAGTGAGGAGTGAATAGAATGTAGAATGGTGACTGAGTGATTGAGTGACTAAGTGACTGAGAATGTAGAACCTGACCTACATCTCTACAAGTCTGGCGTCATTGCGAGGGAACAGCCAAGACAGCCCGAAGCAATCCCGAACAAATTTGACAGTTGAATAAAAAATGGATTGCCGCGAAAATCAAATATTTTCTCGCAATGACAGTTAATGGATTGCCACGGCGCTCACGCGCCTCGCAATGACGCCAGACTTGGCGGCTTACTTCACAACTAAAATCATTTACCCCTCGCAATGACGCTCTATTGGTTGTATTGACTACCAGCCCAATACATTTACCCCCGCAATGACGCTCTACTGGTTGTATTAACTACCAGCCCAATACATTTACCCCCGCAATGACGCTCTACTGGTTGTATTAACTACCAGCCCAATACATTTACCCCCGCAAGCCCGATTTGTAGAAGTAGCGTGGAGCTTGCTCCACAAGAGATTAAAAATAGGGTGCACTCGTGAGTGCACCCTACCTTTTTTAAACATTATTTTTTAAACATTACCGTAGTAAGCGTCGATGTAGATTTTCTTGATGTCTGACATCAGCGGGTAAGCCGGGTTAGCGCCTGTGCACTGGTCGTCAAATGCCAGTTCAACAAGTTCATCCAGATTATCCATGAATGTTTGTTCATCTACGCCGAAGTCTTTGATTGACTTAGGAAGTTCAATCTTAGTCATCAAATCATCTACAGCGTTAAGCAGCAATTGTACCTTTTCATCATCATTATTGCCGCCGAGTCCGAGTTCGTCTGCTATCTGACCGTATTTAGCCTTAGCATTAGGGAACTTGTACTGCGGGAAGATTGCTTGTTTGTGCGGTGCATCAGATGAGTTATATTTCATAACCTGTCTGATAAGAAGGGCGTTAGCCACACCGTGAGGTACGTGATACATTGCACCAAGTTTGTGAGCCATAGAGTGGCATAATCCTAAGAAAGAGTTAGCAAATGACATACCTGCAATTGTTGCTGCGTAGTGCATTTTTTCTCTTGCCATAGGGTCGTTTGCGCCTTCTCTGTAAGATCTTTCTAAGTATCTGAAGATTAGCTTTGTAGCTTCTAATGCATTAGAGTTAGTGAAGTTTGTAGCCATATTAGATACATAAGCTTCAAAAGCGTGAACTAATGCGTCGATACCTGAGGCTGCAGTTAAGCCTTTTGGCATGCCGTCTACAAAGTTAGGGTCAACGATTGCCATGTTAGGAGTCAAAGCGTAATCAGCGATTGCGTATTTTACGTGAGTTTCGTCATCAGTAATAATAGCAAACGGAGTTACTTCTGAACCTGTACCTGAAGTTGTAGGGATAGCAACCATTGTAGCTTTCTTGCCGAGTTCAGGAATACAGCAGATTCTCTTTCTGATATCCATAAATCTCATAGCAATGTCTTCAAAGTTTGTATCAGGCTGTTCATATAATAACCACATAATCTTAGCAGCATCCATCGGTGAACCGCCGCCTACAGAGATAATTACATCCGGCTCAAACGGTCTTAGAATAGCCATTGCCTGATCAATTGTTGACAATGTAGGATCCGGTTTAACATCAAAGAATACTTCGTGGTCAATACCGATTTCATCAAGTACGTTAGTGATGGCATTTACAGCACCTGAATTGAACAAGAATCTGTCGGTTACGATAAATGCACGTTTTTTACCTGCAAGTTCTCTGAGTGCTAAATCAACAGCGCCTCTCTTGAAGTAAACTTTAGCAGGAACTTTGAACCATAACATATTTTCTCTCCTTTCAGCAACAGTCTTGTAGTTCAGTAAGTTTTCAACGCCGATGTTACCTGAAACAGCGTTTTTACCCCAGGAACCGCAGCCGAGTGAAAGTGACGGTTCAAGTCTAAAGTTGTATAAGTCACCGATACCGCCCTGTGATGATGGTGAGTTGATTAAAACTCTGCAGGTTGGCATCATTTCTGCATATTTATCAATTCTGTCTTTTTTACGTTCATCAGTGTAGAGAACGGAAGTGTGTCCTGCACCGCCTCTGATTACAAGGTGATGAGCTTTTTCAGCAGCATCTTCGAAATCAGAAGCTCTGTACATTGTTAATACAGGAGACAATTTTTCTCTTGAGAACGGATCTTCCCAGTCAACTTCCGGTCTTTCAACAAGAAGAATCTTAGCATCTTCCGGAACTTCGTGACCAAAACCTGCAAGTTCAGCAATTCTATGAGGTTTTTGACCAACAACATCCGGATGAGCAGTTCCTCTCTTTGGATCAATAAGCGGAAGATCAATTAATTTTTGTTTTTGATCATCGTTAACAAGGTAAGCGCCTCTGTACAAGAATTCGTTCTTAACTTCTTCATAAATGCTGTCAACAACGATAACTGACTGTTCAGAAGCACAAATCATACCGTTATCAAATGATTTTGACATAAGGATTGAAGAAACAGCCATTTTGATATCAGCAGTTTCGTCAATAACAGCCGGAACGTTACCAGGACCTACGCCTAAAGCAGGGTTTCCTGATGAGTAAGCAGCTTTAACCATGCCAGGACCGCCTGTTGCTACGATGCAAGCGATTTGCGGGTGCTGCATTAATGCGCTTGAAAGTTCAATAGAAGGAACATCAATCCATCCGATAATATCTTCCGGAGCACCTGCTTTAACAGCAGCTTCAAGAACTATTTTAGCAGCTTCGATTGTGCATTTTTTAGCTCTCGGGTGTGGTGAAAAGATAATTGCGTTTCTTGTTTTAAGCGCAATTAAAGATTTAAATATTGCAGTAGAAGTAGGGTTTGTTGTAGGAACGATACCTGCAAGCACGCCCAAAGGTTCTGCAACGATTTTTATACCGTTAATTTTATCTTCTTTAATGATTCCGCAAGTTTTTGCGTTTTTGTGTTTGTTATAAATGTATTCTGATGCAAAGTGGTTTTTGATAATCTTATCTTCCAAAATGCCCATGCCTGTTTCTTCAACAGCCATTCTTGCAAGAGGAATACGTGCTTTATCTGCAGCAGCGGCTGCGGCTTTAAAGATTGCATCAACTTTTTCCTGAGAGAAAGTTGCGAAAATCTTTTGTGCTTTGCTGACTCTTGAAATCAAACCTTCTAACTGATCAAGTGTTTCAACTACATTTGATGCATTTAGAGATTTTTCCAAAGATTCAACGTTCTTTTTCGTTTTCGTTGTCATATTAAAATCTCCTTTTTTAAGTACGGCTATACCAATATTGCAACACAAATGAAATTTCTTGTCAACGCAAGCGTACAGGGAGATAGAGGGATAAAAAATATATACATTTGCTCAAACCCAGAGCCTGAAATAAATTTAGCGAGTGTAAAAATTACACTCGCTAAAAAAGTTTAATATTTTCTTTATATTGTTTAGTGAAGGGGGAGGTGTTTAACTGGTGACTGAGTGATTAAGTGACTGAGTGACTGAGATTATAAAAATATAGTAGTGTGGAGCTTGCTCCACAAGAGAAATGTAAATTAGTAGGTGTAGGGTGGGAAAAGCGTCAGCGTTCCCACCAAAATGGATTGCCACGGCGCTCACGCGCCTCGCAATGACGCCCGACTTGTCGGCTTACTTACTAACCTGATTCATTTACCCCCGCAATGACGCCAAGCTTGTAGTCTCACCTGACACCTCAAATACATTTACCCCTGCCGTCATTCAGAGGGCGCGAGCCCGATGAATCTCTATAACTTATGAAAATTTTCTATTCCACTCCTCACTATTCACCAGATTTGTAGTCAGTAGGTTGGGTGAAACCCGACAATAACTTTTGGTGGGAACGCTGACGCTTTTCCCACCCTACGCCGACTTGCACAATGGTTGTGGAGCAAGCTCCACACTACTACATCGACTACCATATAACAATTTCTAACAGCGGCGAAGCCCTCCCGAGCGGTTTTTAGCGAGGGGCGAAGTGCGGGCTTTGCCCGCAACAACTATTTAATCCTATGCTCGAAGAGCATCCAAAACAACAAGGTTTCTTCTTTTTTGCTTCGTTTTTTCTTCTTTGTTTTTCAAAGAAGAAAAAATGAAGATATATAAAAAGTAGTAGCTAGTAGTGTGGAGCTTGCTCCACAAGAATAGTAGATATTTCTCTTAATTGTAACGAAAAATTTACAATTAATCAGCAAATAAGATTTTCCAAATAATGTCGGAGATTTTCCTAGCAAGGTGTT
>CASFPS010000012.1 GCA_949296355.1 uncultured bacterium
GGAGTTTCTTAGAGAACTTTTCATTCCATATTTTCTCTGTTTCTTTACATTTGAAAGATTTAATCATAATAAGATTGTAACATATAAATATCCTGTGAATAGTTGAAAATGCCGTAAAAATGGGTTAAAATATAGATGATAGTCGGATACGGTAAATCTCCCTACCGAGCCAACTGGCGACAGAGGGGTGCGGGAGTCCTCATAATCAGGCTATTGTTTTATCGGTATGAGGTCGTAGAATATAGGTTTGATATATACCTGCCCAACAAATAGTTTATAAAAATAAAAGCGGCATTAAAGCCGCTTTATTTTTATGGTGTCGATGGGGGGACTTGAACCCCCAAGGATTTCTCCACACGCCCCTCAAACGTGCGCGTATACCGATTCCGCCACATCGACATACGATTCCGCCACATCGACATAATTTATTATTTAATTTTCAACTGCCTTGTGGCGGACTCGGTATTATCTTTTATACGGCTCGCTCGAAGGTGGAAACCTTCTAACTCGCCTGCCATCCCTCGAAACGATAATCAATCGTTTCTCCGGAGTCCTTGCCACATCGACATAATTTATTATTTAATTTTCAATTTCCATGTGGCGGACTCGGTATTATCTTTTATACGGCTCGCTCGAAGGTTCGCACCTTCTAACTCGCCTGCCATCCATTAAAAACGATAATTAATCGTTTTTAACGGAGTCCTTGCCACATCGACATAATTTATTATTTAATTTTCAACTGCCTTGTGGCGGACTCGGTATTATCTTTTATACGGCTCGCTCGAAGGTTCGCACCTTCTAACTCGCCTGCCGTCCCTCGAAACGATAATTAATCGTTTCTCCGGAGTCCTTGCCACTTCGACATATATAATTTTCATAGTTGCGCCCTTTGCGCATGACTATACTAACACAAAAAAAATTTTGTTACAAATTTTATATTTTTATTGACATAAAATTTTCGTTGACGCACAATAAAAGGGTAGAAAGAAGGTAAGTATTATGAACGTATCATCAGTTTCACTTAATGAAAACAGTCAGAGAAAAAGCATGTTTATCAAATATTCAAACAGTTTTATGTCTATGATGAATAGAAACGGTGAAGCTGTTGAAAAAGCGCAAAAAGCTAACCCCGTAAATGACAGAAAACTAGATAAGTCTATGGGAATTGAAACTCTTACTATTTTCCCTAAACAGGTTATTGACGGTAAAACTATTATTACAGCCTAACTTTATTTTTTGAGGAGAAGTATGATATTAAAAATATTTAGAATGCCGCACAACAGGTTTGTGCCTGAATACAAAACCGAAGGTGCAGCAGGCATGGATTTGTGTGCTGCAATAGACGAAGAAATTACCCTGCAGCCGCTGGAGAGAAAATTAATCCCGACAGGGCTGAAGATTGAACTTGAACACGGATACGAAGCCCAAATCAGACCGCGCTCAGGTTTATCAATCAAACACGGCATCAGCCTTATTAATTGCGTTGGAACAATCGACGAAGACTACAGAGGAGAAGTCTGCATTCCTGTCGTAAACCTTTCTAACGAACCTTACACAATTAAGCCGGATGAACGTATTGCTCAAATGATTATTGCTAAATACGAGCAGGCTAAAATTGAAATAGTAACTGAGCTTTCCGAAACAGAACGCGGAGCAGGCGGGTTTGGTTCTACCGGTAAGATTTAGAAGCTTTGATGCGGTAAATCATAGATTTACCACATCCTACAGCTCTACAATTAGCAGTAACTAGTCCAGACAATAATTTATAAGTTTTGTTGCAATAATTTGTTTTTATTGCGCCTACCACTTGACGCTTGCTGAAAAAAAGTATAGAATGAGTGCATGACGCTAAAACCGTCTGGGTTATTAAATATTTAGGAGATCAAGTCATGTACCAAGATGAAACGCTTATTTGTGAGGACTGCGGAGCTGAATTTGTCTTTACAGCAGGTGAGCAGGAATTTTATGCAGAAAAAGGTTTAACAAATAAGCCAAAAAGATGTGCAAACTGCAGAAAAATCAAAAAACAAATGCACAGAGGTAAAAAGAAAATGCACGACGCTGTTTGCGCTAAGTGCGGAAAACAAACACAAGTGCCTTTTAACCCTACTCAAGGGAGAGATGTACTTTGCAAAGAATGTTTTGATGCCGAAAAAGCAGCTGCTGCGGCAAGTGAATCTACAGAAGTTGCAGCTTCTTAAATAAATATATAATTATAGATTAAAGAGCGGTCGAAAATTTATTTCAACCGCTCTTTTTTCAGTTTTTCTATTCTTAAATCCGACTCAAGAACTGCGTTTCTTAACTCCGCATCACTTTCAACCCTTCCGGCAAGAGAATCTATCATATCCAGAACACCGGCATTAACATCTCTGAATATAAACATATCAACTCCGGCTCTTATTGCCATCTCACACGCTTTCAGACTGCCAAACGCCTGAACGCCCTGCATTACCATATCATCAGTAATCACAACACCTTTGTATTTTAAAACATTTCTCAAATACCCGATTGCATTTTGACTTAGAGAGGTTGGAATCGGGTCGTTATCAAAGCAGGTGCAATGAAGGTGCGCTGCCATAACCATTTCTGCATTTATATTGTCTTTAAATGGCTTTATATGGATTCGCTCCATTTCACCAAGCGGCAAATCAATCACAGGAAGAGTTAAATGGCTGTCTTTTGAAGCATCGCCGTGTCCGGGGAAGTGTTTTAAGCAAGGAATTATACCATTTTTCCGGTAAATATCTGAAACCAACTTTACGCATTTTGAAACAACCTCCGGATTATCTGAAAAAGCTCTTTCACCTATAATCGGATTAAGAGGATTTGTGTTAACATCTGCACACGGAGCAAAATTAAGGTTTATACCATATTCTTTAAGTTCTTGCGCAATTTTTTCTGTTTGAATTCTTAAAAAATCTTCACCTTTTTCATACGCAAACTTCGGTGACAAATATCTGGCATGAATATTTTCCGTTCGCTCGACTCTCCCGCCTTCCTGATCAATAGATAAAAACAACGGTTCCCGGGCTTTTGATTTAATTCTTGCTGTCAAATCCTTGAATTGCTCGCGGGAATCTATATCGCGGGTAAAAAATATAACTCCGCCTAATCCTCTTTTTAAAGCTTCTTCTAAATATTTTCTGTTCTCAACTCCGCCCGTTCCGAGAATAAATTTACGATAAATGAGTTTTTGCATAAAACAATCATACATTTAACTGATAATAAAAATCAACTTTTTATTGTAGTATAATATTAAGGGATAAAGGGAGTAAAAGGTAGTTATCATGAAAAAAATTATTTTATCAATATTAGTCGGATTTTTGCTTTTGTCTGCAATTTCACTTGATGTATCCGCAGCTAAAAAATCATCTAAGCTTTCAAAAGAAGCCATAACCGAGATGTCTGATTCTATTGATAAATTGACCCAGAAAATATATGGCAGAGCTTTACTCTCTCCTCAGGATAATGAAACCTTAATCGGAATAAAAATAAAGCTTGATAATCAGATGCTCATGTCATCTTCTACAGAACTTGCGCCTTTGTACTACAAAGCGGGGAATGTTTATAAATTAAGAGATATGAAACCTGAGGCTATTGAGTGTTATCAAACAATATTAGAAAATTTTTCAGATACAGCTCTTGCACCGAAAGCGAAAGCTGCTCTTGAATCACTCGGGGTAACAGTAACCGCGCCGGTTATCAGCGATGATGAAAACAGTGATGAAGAAATTTAAACAATACCTCTCAAGACATCAGATTTAATAAAAACATTGTAAGCAGTATTATCATTGAAATGGCAGAAGATATACATACAAAAATCCAAAACAAAGGTTTCTTTTTTTTGCTGACAGATTTCATTTTGTACGCTTGTTGAACAGGTTTCTTAGGTTTAGTTTTAGGCTTTTTTGTTTCTTCTGCAACATTTTCGTACTTTTCTTTTAGAGAAGGTTTGCCGGTCATAAGAAGATTTACATCATATTGCTTTTTCAGAATTGACTTACTCCCTTTTTTGTATAGTACTGCGTAGTTTATGGAGGCTTCGAAAGCTCTTTGCAGACATTCAAACGCAAGGATTCCGTCCCGTTTTACTTTTGAAGAATGGACTGAAATATTACCCTGTTTTTTTAAGAAATACAAATCATCAATAAATTCTTTTTCCGGAATTGAATGCGCATTGTCTTTTAATGTAGCGAGCATTTCATCAAAACTTCCGTCATACCGGCGTTTATCAGCCAGAATGTTTTTACAGAGCAGTTCTCCAAACCTTCTTGTCTGCCCTATACATTGTTCAAAAAACTCTGAGGTATAAAGTTTTTCGGCTTCTGTAATAACTTCGTATAAATTATTATCAATCTTTTTCAAAAAACTAAAATTAGTCATTAGTTAATCACACTCCTTGAATGGCAGATAGCTATTGCTATTGCATCGACTGTATCATCAAGTTTGGGAAGCTTATCAGAATTAAGAGCAATTTTTACCATCTGCTCGACTTCTTTTTTTTCTGCCCTGCCGTAACCCGTCAGAACCTGTTTTACAACCATCGGTGTATAACTGAAAGTCGGAATATTAAATTTTTCAAGCACGGTTATAATTACCCCTCTGGCTTCTGCTACGGGAATAACCGTTTTCTGGTTTTTGAAAAAGAACAATTCTTCTACGGAAGCGCAATCCGGTTTGTATTTTTCAACAATTGTCGTTAAGTCGTTATAAATCTCCAGAAGCCGTTTTGAATCAGAAAGATTCTTATCTGTCTGAATAGAACCTGATGCTGTTAATATAATATTATTATCTTCCGCTTCTATAATCCCGTACCCTACAATAGCCATGCCGGGGTCAATTCCCAAAATTTTCATAAAATAATTATAACAATAACGTAACATTTGTGCAATTTTTCGTGACAAAACTTTCTTTTCGCGCTATTATAAATTCGATATGTTAAATTAAAGAAAAGGTTTTTTTAATGGAAAAAGAAATGGTTATCGGTATTCCGAGAGGAATGTCATTCTACAACAATTATCCCTTCTGGTTCGGGTTTTTCTCAAGCCTGGGGATAAAAATAGTTTTATCAGACCCTACGACAAAACAAACAATGTCGGACGGTTCGGCACTTGTTGTTACGGAGACTTGTCTCCCTATAAAAATTTATCTGGGGCATATTCTCAATTTGATTGCAAAAGGAGTAAAAAATATTTTTGTACCTTCTCTGCAGTCAATTGCTCCTAAAATTTACAACTGTTCAAAAATCAGAGGACTTCCCGACCTGGTCAGAAACGTTATAAAAGCTGATATTAATATAATTGAACCGACTCTTGATAAATCACAAAAACATCAAGGTCTGTATGCGTTTCTTGAAGAAGCTGTAAAACCGTTTGGTATTACAAATATAGAAGAAATCAAAAAAGCTTCAAAACAGGGATGGAAAGTTTATAATAACTTTCTTGTAATGGCACGCTCCGGCATGAGTTATAAAAAGGCTATGAACTATGCGCTTCAAGGCAAAGTATTTATTGAAAATGCATCTACTTCTGCCCCTATAAACGTAGCACTGGTTTCTCACGCTTACAACATCTATGATGACAGAGCCTGTATGAAAATATTTGATAAACTGGAAAAAATGGATGTAAAGGTATTTACTTCACTCCAGCTTACGGATGAGCAGATGGAGGAAGGTATTGCAGCTCTGGGGCAAAAGCGCTACTGGGCAAACGAGTATGAAATGACAGGTACTGCCGGGCATTATCTTAAAGATAACAAAATCGACGGTATTATTACTCTTAATGCATTTGGCTGCGGTCCTGATTCATTAATGATTGAGAGAATTACAAGAAAAGCAAAAGACAGCGGAAAACCGATGCTTTCCTTAACAATTGACGAGCATACGGGTGAAGCTGGATTTATCACAAGACTGGAAGCGTTTATTGATATGTTATACCGTAAAAAACGCTCTAAGATTATCAATAAGATTTCCATGCCTGAGTATGATTATGTTCCTCAGACAAATATATGCGATTCACTGACTTTTGCGGAGAAGAAATAGCAGGAAGATGTTAGATTTTAAATCAACATTAAAAATGGCAATAAATTCTCTCAGAGTCAATATGCTGCGCTCTGCGCTTACGAGTCTCGGTGTAATTATCGGTGTAAGTGCCGTAATTATCATGCTTGCGGTCGGAACCGGCGCCAGCAAAAAAGTTACAGAAAACATGGAAGCAATGGGGACAAATATCCTGACTATCCGGTCAGCTTCCGCTAAAACAGGCGGGGTTCACATGGGTATGGGAACAAAGCCTACTCTTACCTCAAAAGACGCTGAGGCTATAAAAAAGATGGCGCGCGGAATCCTTGCAATATCAACAATGTCCTCCCAAACCCAGCAGCTTACTTACGGAAATCAGAACTGGTCAACAACTGTTTACGGAGTCCAGCCTTCTTATTTATATATAAAAAATTATGAAATAGAAATGGGGAGAGGTTTTATTCCGGAAGATCTCCAGAATAGCGCAAAAGTTACTCTCATAGGCTCCACTATTGCAGCAGAACTTTTCGGGGATGTTGATCCTATTAATAAAGTTATAAGAGTCGGCAATATTCCGTTCAAAGTTGTAGGATTATTAAAACCCAAAGGTCAGTCCGGTCCGTTTGATCAGGACGATTTAATATTTATTCCGATTACAACGGCGCAGAAAAAAGTTTTCGGAACGGATTTTCCCGGAACAGTCAGTCAAATTGTTATAAAAGGGCAAAACCCTGACACACTTAACGAAACTATTCAGGATATAACAGAAATTCTTGTTGCAAGACATCATATCGGAAAAAATCAGGAAAATGATTTTGAAATCAGAAATTCTGCCGAGTTTCAGGAGAGGATGAAATCAACGGTACAGACTTTTGCAATACTTCTTGCCTCAATTGCCTCTGTCTCTCTTCTTGTTGGCGGTATCGGGATTATGAACATTATGCTCGTATCCGTTACTGAGAGAACTAAAGAAATCGGTATCAGAATGGCAATCGGCGCTCAGGTAAGCGATATAAGATGGCAGTTTCTGATTGAATCCTTTCTGCTTTCTATGATTGGCGGTCTTATAGGTGTTGTCGTAGGAATTTTAGGTTCTTATTTAATAACGGTGTTTGCACCTACTATGACAATATCAATTTCTTTGTTCTCAATCATTTTGGCGCTGGGATTCTCGGGGCTTGTCGGGGTAGGGTTCGGGTATTACCCTGCATACAAAGCATCACTGCTTAACCCGATTGATGCACTCAGGTATGAATAACAGAAAAAATCCTTTATTGCTCCAAAAATCTTTACATGATATAATTTCGGTATGGAAACAAGTGCTGAACTTAAGAAACCGGTTAAAAAAGAGAAAGCAAAGGGGATGACGGCTCAAACCAGATTAATACTGGCAGGTTTGGGGGTTAGTACTGCATTTATCCTTCTGGCTGCAGGTTTTGCGACCTATAGCATAAGCCAGAATATGAACAGCGCTTATAAGAATTTTGCACTTGTTTTGTCTAAAACCCTTGCAATTGAAGGTGTTGAAGCAACAAAAGCAGCACCTGAGCTTGCTAAATACGATGCTTTGCGTACTAATTCCGTTTCTGTTTTAAACAGTAACGACGATATTGCATTTATTATTTTTAAAGATAATAATTCAAAAATTATATACTCAAGTAAAGATGATTATCCTGATCAGGCAGAGAAAGCCAGAATTACAGTTAGTTCACCTATGGTTATAAAGAATTTAGGCTCTTCTCAAAATGTTGGTTCTGTTGAAGTCGGGTTGAGCGGAAGTATTATTGACAGAGTTTCTGCAACTTCCAAAGCTTCTATTGCCGTTGTATTTTTGCTTGCTTGGCTTGTGATTGTGGGAATTATTTACATGAACTCCTCAATTATCACACGCGAACTGCGCAAACTTTATCAGGGGGTTAAAAAGATTTCATCAGGCGAATTCGGGTATATGATTGACGATAAAGATGTGGACAGCGAAGTTAAAGAGCTCTACGGCGCATTTAACGATATGTCGGAAAAACTAAGCAGGTATAATGAACAGACTATTGAAAGCCTGACGTTTGAGCGTAACAAGCTTGAATCTGTTCTTATGAGTATTGTTAACGGTGTTGTTGTGTGTGATAACCACGACAAAGTCATTATGGTTAACAATTATGCACAAAGACTGCTTGAAGTTGAAGAAAAAGATATCTTAAACACGCAAATTCAGCAGTTCTGCGACTCATCAGGCGAATTCTGTTTTGCGGATAAAATTGCACAATTCAAAGACACTCCGCTTGATGATGACGGAACACCGGTTACTTTTAACATCCGGATTGATACAAAAGTCCTTAAGTGCTTGATATCCCCTATGTTTACCCGTTCAAATTCTTATGTCGGATATATTATTGTATTGATTGATGTTACAAAAGACGTCGAGATGGATCAGCTTCGCTCTAACTTCATTTCTAATGTCTCGCACGAGCTTAGAACGCCTGTAACTGTTTTAAGAAGCTATATTGATACTCTCTACAGTTACGGTAATGATTTTGACTTCAACACCCAGAGAGAATTCATAGGAGTAATGAATCAGGAAATAATAAGGCTTAACCGAATGGTTAACGATATTCTGGATTTTTCAAGATATGAAGCCCAGAATGTTCATATGGAAAAAACAAAAACCGATATTATTGAAATTATTGAAGATGCGGTTAATCAGGTTCAGGTTCTTGCAAAAGAACACGATTTGACGATTTCCATTATGAAAGAACCGGATTTACCTCAGATTTTTGTAAATATTGAAAGCATTTCCCGCGCATTTATGAATATTTTATCAAATGCTATCAAATATTCACCTGACGGAAAACGTATCAAAGTCCGCGTTGAACGCTCACGTGACGGCGAGTATGTGGAAGTAAGCGTGGAAGATCAGGGACCGGGGATTCCTGAAAAGGATCAGAAAAAAGTGTTTGACAGATTTTACAGATGTGAAAATGCAACCCATACAGTTAAGGGAACGGGCTTAGGACTTCATCTGGTTAAAGTAACAGTTGAAAAACACCATCACGGTCAGGTTTTTGTAGATTCAAAAGAAGGTGAAGGCTCTACTTTCGGCTTTAGACTGCCGATTAATTTACCGCCGGAAGAAGAGGAAGAATATATTCCAAAGAACAAGCTTCCTGCAGAAAGCGAAGCTTAATAAATTTTTGTGTTATAATAATTACATTAAATTCAGAGGGAAGAAGGTAAAAAGATGAGTTTAGATGTATATTTAGGTATTGATGTCGGATCTGTTACGACAAAATTGGCGTTGGTTGATGAAAAAGGCAAGTATGTTGACTCTTACATGCTGAAAACTGCCGGTAAGCCTGTTGATGCAGTTCAGGACGGCTTAAGACACATACTTTCGCAGGCATTATGCGACTATTCAGTTAAAGGTGTGGGTACAACCGGTTCGGGAAGAAATCTTGCCGGTGCTCTTGTAGGAGCAGATGTTGTAAAAAATGAAATTACAGCACACGCAGTTGCCGCAAGCACAAATATTCCGGGCGTTCAGACTATTTTAGAAATCGGCGGGCAGGACAGTAAAATAATTATCCTCCGTGACGGTATTGTAACTGATTTTGCAATGAATACAGTCTGTGCAGCAGGTACCGGAAGCTTTTTAGACCATCAGGCGCAGAGATTAAATGTTCCGATAGAAAAATTCGGCGAAACTGCTTTAAAATCAGAAAACCCGGCTAGAATTGCAGGGCGTTGCGGCGTTTTTGCAGAATCAGACTTAATCCACAAGCAGCAGTTGGGATATCCGGTTGAAGATTTACTATATGGTCTCTGTCAGGCGCTTGTAAGAAATTATCTTTCAAATCTGGCTCTGGGGAAGGAACTTTTGCCTACAATATCTTTTCAGGGCGGTGTTGCAACAAATTCCGGCATGGTAAAAGCGTTTGAAGAAGCTCTTAATACAAAAATTGTCGTACCTGAAAACCACCAGACAATGGGTGCAATCGGGGCGGCGCTTCTTGCAATGGAAAATCACCAGTACACGGAAGCTGAAACAAAATTCAAAGGCTGGGAAGTCGGAAATATGAACTTCCAATCCGTAACCTGCCAGTGCACGGGATGCTCTAACAACTGCGAAGTTATTACAATCCTTGAAGGCGCCCAACACATAGGTCACGTTGAAAAAATCGGCGATATTAAAGGAAACATTATTGCACGCTGGGGCGGAACCTGCGGAAGATGGGATATAAATTAATACAGGTGTTTGGTTTTATATAGTTTTTCATTTCTCAAACACGCTCCCGCCTCCGGCTCCCGCTATCGTTTCGAAATAAAAAACTATATAAATTTAAAAACTCTATTCATAAAAAAGAGAGAAAATATGAAATTAAATAACTTTGAAATAGGAAAAGACAAGCTCACAATTCTTGCAGGTCCTTGTGCGGCTGAATCTATGGACATTTTGCGCAAAACTGCAGAAGGCTTGAAAATTGCCTGTCAGGAACTCGGGATAAATTATGTATTCAAGTCCTCTTTTGACAAGGCAAACCGTTCTTCTATCAATTCCTACAGAGGTCCGGGGCTTGAAAAAGGGCTTGAAATGCTCGCTAAAATAAAAAAAGAGTTTGAACTTCCAATAGTTACGGATATTCATCTTCCCGAACAGGCGGCAGTTGTTGCGGAAGTTGCGGATATTCTTCAAATTCCCGCATTCTTATGCCGTCAGACAGACTTGCTTGTAGCTGCTGCTAAAACCGGAAAAATTGTTAACATTAAAAAAGGACAGTTTTTAGCGCCCCAGCAGATGAAATCTCTGGTTAAAAAGGTTGAAGATAGCGGAAATAAACAAATTCTGCTGACAGATAGAGGAGTATCCTTTGGATACAACAATCTTGTAGTGGATTTCAGAGCAATCCCTATTATGAAAGAATTCGGGTATCCCGTCGTATTTGATGCAACGCATAGTGTTCAAATGCCGGGCTCTAACGGAGATTCAACCGGCGGAGACAGAAGGTTTGTACCGACGCTTGCAAACGCCGCAATGGCAGCAGGGGCTGATGTACTATTCTTTGAAGTTCATCCGGAGCCGGACTGTGCACTTTGTGACGGACCTAATATGCTGGCTTTGAGTGATGCGAAAAAAGTTTTCAAAAAGTGCAGAGAGATTTTTGAGATAGTCAGATGCTAAAAACAGTAAAAAAGCTGAATAAGGGTTTAAAGGGTGAGATAACAATTCCTGCTGATAAGTCAATTTCACATAGAGCAGTGATGTTTTCTTCTATTGCAAAAGGCGAGTGTATAGTAAGGAATTTCTCAAGCGGAGAGGATTGTCATTCGACATTAAATTTATTCAAGCAACTCGGTGTTGATATCTCATTTATTGATGACAAAACACTTCAAATACGTTCATCAGGTAAGTTAACGCCCGGTGGCAACAATTATATTTACCCCTGCGGAAATTCCGGAACTACTATGAGGTTAGTTTCGGGGATTTTGGCAGGACAAAATTTCGACTCGGTTCTTGTCGGGGATGAGAGTTTATCCAAACGTCCGATGAAGCGTATAATTGAACAATTAACTCTTATGGGCGCTGATATAACCTCTGTAGACGGACACGCCCCGCTTACGATAAGAGGGAGGAAGCTTCACGGGATTGATTACATTTCAAAACTTGCAAGTGCTCAGGTTAAATCCTGTATACTGCTTGCAGGGTTAAATGCGGAAGGTAAAACAACTTTTGAGGAGCCTTACATCTCAAGAGACCATACCGAAAGACTGTTCAAATATCTTGAAGCTGATATCAAAACAGAAGGCACAAAAGTTACAATAACACCATCGCAAATGATTGCTAAAGATATTGATGTTGTTGGTGACATTTCTTCAGCGGCGTTCTTTATTGTTGCGGGACTTATTGTAAAAGGTTCAGATTTTGTTATAAAAAATGTCGGCATAAATCCTACCCGCTCCGGAATTCTTGACGTTGTTGAACGTATGGGAGGCGGGGTAAATATCTTAAATAAGCGTCTTGTTTCCGGCGAACCGTGTGCAGATATCAGGGTTCAGTATAATGATTCGTTAAAAGGATGTGTAATAGAAGGTGAAGATATTCCGAGATTAATTGACGAGCTTCCTGTAATTGCGGTTCTGGCTTCTCAAGCAGATGGCGATACTATAGTTAAAAATGCAGAGGATTTGAGGAACAAAGAATCAGATAGGATTAAGTGCCTTGTTGCGGAGCTTACAAAAATAGGTGTTAATATAGAAGAAACACCGGACGGGTTTATTGTTCACGGGGGCAGGGGTAAAAGTGAGGGTAAATGTGTAGGTAAATCTCTTGCAAATAATACAATTGTCCAGCCACTTGAAAGCTACCATGACCATAGGCTTGCGATGAGTTTTTATATAGCAGGACTTGTATGCGAGAATGAAATTGCAATAAACGGATTTGAGTGGACAAAGATTTCTTTCCCTGAATTTGAGAATCTGATAAATCAATTGTTATAGATAAGGAACATGTCCGATCCGGAGCTCACCACCTAAAAGCTGCAGTGGAACTAATTTATAAAGCGCTAACATCTAAAAGCACCCATCCTAACCTTCCCTCAAAGGGATGGAATTTGCCCAACTTGGCGCCCGCCTCCCTAAAGGGTGAATCAATAAAATTTTAGAGATTCTTCACCCCTAAATTACTGTCGGGTTCAGAATGACGGCAAGTTTGTAGGTTTACTTACCGGATTTCCGTCATTCAGAGGAGCGAGAGCGACGTGGCAATCCAGTAAGTTATTGTTGGGTTTCACACAACCTACATTTTTTGATTGTAGAATTTGTTTTGGATTGCTTCGGGCTACTTTGGCTGCTCCCTCGCAATGACGCAAAACTCGTAGGTTTACTTCATGACTAAAATCATTTACCCCCGCAATGATGTGGGGATTGTAGATTTATTTCCTCAGTCACTTAGTCACATAATCACTCAGTCACTAATTAAATACATTTACCCCTTAATAGACACTAAATCTGTAAATTTACCCCAGCTTTTTCAATCGGGCGTAAGCTGCATCCATGGCTTTTTTGCCGAGTTTGCCAAAATCTATTGTATACATTGTGCTGTCGCCAATCTGGATAACATCTGTTATATGCCCGACACCCAGTTTTTCGTGGAAAACTCTTTCGCCAATATTGAAATAATACTGCGTTGCGGAATTTTTTAACTCTTCTTCCGCCAGCTGCTGTTTTTCAAGCTCGGCATCTTTGCGCTTCTTTTCTTCAAGCTTGCGCTTCATAATGTTATCTTCAAAGAAAGCTTTAATCTTTTCTTCCTCTTTTTCTTTGTTTAAAGGACTTTTCTTTATAATAACCCTGCTTGGAGTGCGCTGAACAACGTTTGTAGTCTTTTTAGCCGCCGGTGCTACAAAATCTTTACCAAACCCTGTACTTCCGGTTTGTGCTGATGACGTACTTCCGTTATATTTACCCCCGGGTGCAACAAAATTAGCGCCAAAACCGGATACAGGTTTAACGTATCCGTCAGGAGTAAATGATGAAGAGGTTTTCCCGCCGGAAGCGTACTCTCCTTTAACCTTTTTAACGGCGCTTGTAAATGTACTTTCTCTGCCGGAGGAGTATTCAGAGAATGCTGATTCTTCTTCATCTATAAGTTTTGAAGGAATCTCTTCGAGGAATCTGCTTGGAGAATAGTATTTATATTCACCCCACATTTGTCGGCGTTTTGCGGTTGTTAAATACAGTTTATTTTCAGCCCGCGTGACTCCTACGTACATAAGCCGGCGTTCTTCTTCCAACTCTGAAAGACTGTTTGAACATCTTGCTGACGGAAAAATTCCTTCATCGCATCCGGCAAGAAATACTATCGGAAATTCCAGACCTTTTGAAGCGTGGAGTGTCATAAGTGTTACATTATTGGCAATCTCGTCCATTCCGTCAATATCAGAGACTAAAGAAACCTGAGCTAAGAATTCGCCCAGAGTATTATCAAGCTCCTCCGGCTCAAATTCGTTTGCCACGTTTACAAGCTCCTGCAGGTTTTCGATTCTTGTCTGGTCTTCATCTGCACCTGACGCCTGCAATTCTCTCAAATATCCGCTCTTTTCTAAAATAAGGCTTAAAAACTCCGGAAGCGAATATCTGGACTCTGCCTCCTTGAGCTTCATAATAAGAGTTGTAAAATCTTTCAGCTTTGTTGCCGTTCCTGATTTAATAGTAGAAATATTATCCACATCAAGAATTGCTGAAAACAGGCTTATATCCTGAGCGTCCGCATAGTCTTGCAAATGTTTGAGAGTAGTTTCCCCGATTGCACGCTTCGGAACATTAATTATTCTTCTTAAAGACTGGGAATCGTCCTGATTGTAGATTAATTTCAGATAGGCAATTGCGTCTTTGATTTCTTTTCGGTCATAGAACTTCAAGCCGCCGTAAATTCTATAAGGAATTCCTGCCGCAATCAGGGCTTCTTCCAATGCTCTTGACTGTGCGTTTGTACGGTAAAGAACCGCAAACTGGTTATAGTTATCGGAAGTATCTCTGATGGATTTTACAATGTAATTCGCTTCATCAGTCTCGTCCTGAGCTTCATATAGTGAAATTTTCTCTCCGTCGCCTTTTTGTGAATAAAGAACTTTATCCACACGCTCTTCATTGTTTTCAATAATAGCGTTTGCAGCGTTAAGAATATTAGCTGTAGAGCGGTAATTTTGCTCCAGTTTAACGAGTTTTGCGTTCGGAAAATCATTCTGGAAGTTCATAATGATTCTGAAATCCGCGCCACGCCAGCTGTAAATTGATTGGTCAACATCACCCACAACGCAAAGAGAACGGGTTTGCGGGATATCCGCCTGCAGGTTTGTGTATAAAGCTTTAACAAGCTGGTATTGCGCCTGGTTAGTGTCTTGATACTCGTCCACGAGAATATGCTGAAATTTGTCATAATATTTCTTTCTGACTTCCGCATTCTGCTCAAGAAGCTTTACGCAAAGCATAAGCATATCGTCAAAATCTATTGCGTTATTAGTGTTTAGGGCGTTTTCGTAGTATTCAAAAATCTTTGCAATGTTCTGGGATTTAAAATCTCTGGCAAAGGTTGCAAACGTATAAGCGTCCTGCATTTTGTTCTTTGCATTGGATATAATTGCCTTAACAAGTTTTGGCTGATAAATTTTATCATCCATATTAAGCTTTTTAACCGCCTGTTTAATTATTGCAAGCGAATCCGTTTCATCATATATAGTAAAGTTTTTGTCAAGTTTTTTGCCTGATTGGAATGAATAGTTTTCAATATCCTGCCTTAAAATACGACCGCAAATACTATGGAAAGTGCCCACCCACATATATCTTACGACTTTTTCACCGAGAATTGCCGATAACCTTTCCTTCATCTCTTTAGCCGCCTTGTTTGTAAAAGTTACGGCAAGGATTTTCCCTGCAATAGCGCCGTTTTGAATCATATAAGCTATTCTTGAAGTCAGAACCCTTGTCTTTCCGCTCCCTGCTCCTGCCAGTATAAGCAAAGCCCCTTCTGTAGTTTTGGCAGCCTCAAGCTGCTCTCTGTTAAGGTTTTCTAAAATATTTTCCATTCCCCTATTCCCAAACTGTCAATTTTGTGATATTATATATCAGCATACACAAAATATATGTAAATGACAATAAGATTTTAAAGGTGGTACTGATGAACGATATTTTAAATTCTCTGGACGACGAAAAACAGCCTTCCATTATGGTTCCGATTGGTGATATGGATACAGCTGAACAATCGCCCGATACGGTTGATGAGCTTGCAATGGAATTAGCGACAATAAAGCAGCCGGCGAAGAGAATAGCGATAATCGGTTCCAGAAACCTTGCCATTACTCACCAGCAGATGATTGAAACTCTTACAACCGCTCTTGTAAGGCAGGGTAACACCATTATAACATCAGGAGGTTCTTGCGGTACTAACGCTGCTGCTATTCGCGGTGCTATGAAATCTAATCCTGATAAATTGAAAGTTATTTTACCCCAGACAATAGGTCAGCAGCCTTCTGATGTTCAGGACCAACTGATAGGCGTTCCTAATATTGTTGAACATGCAGACAGAGCAATGATGACTTTAGCAGATGCTTCAAGAGTTTGCAACAGAGAAATTATAGATGATTGCAACCAGTTAATCTGCTTCCTTTCTCATACAAGTAAAACTCTGCATACTGCAGTAGAATACGCGGAAGAAAATCACAAAGTAGTTACAGTATTTTATTTAGATTAGAAAATAATTTAGTACATAGTACAAATTATTTTTCTTGTTATTAGAGGTTTTAAAACGATGGATTTAATAAAAAAACTCACCGGTAAAAATTCTGATGAGTACGAGAGCGTCGCAAAACATCTTGTAGATGATTCAGATACAGAGCTTTTTGCAAAACTGGTTAAGCAGGACGATTTTTTATTTGATTTTGTGAAAAACAATGTCGCAAATAGAATCAAAAATGTTTGCAACAAAGACAATTATCTGAATTTAATGAAATTCCTTGATTTTTATTCTCCGTCATACGATACAGTAATTGCTGAAACTTTGTATAATTTTGGCGGAATTGAACTTTTGCCTGCAATGAAAGAAATTTTTATTAACGGTGAAAACGGAAAAAAAGCTTATGCGGCAAAATATTTTTCTTATGTACCAAAAGAATACCTGAATGAGCTTTTGCCTGCAATAAGAAAAACTGCAGAATCCGAGTTTGAACCTTTGAGTGCAAATTCTATTGATATTCTTTCAAATATGAAAGATGATGAGTTTAAGAACAACGCATTGAAGTTGCTTAATTCGGATGATGAGTTTGAACAATATAACGGTGTTAAATATCTTGTTTCGTACAAAGCAGTTGAAGTATTACCTGAGATTATTGAAGTTATGAAAAAGTCTTCGCTCTCAGAAAATATTGCCTCTGAAATACCTTATCTTGCGTCTATGGAAGACCTTATAAAAACAGAAGACGGGATTCTGGTTTTGTGCAACATTGTTAATGCAATTCCGGAAATTATTTCATCATCTGCGGTTCAGGATTATGATTTATTCGGAATTTTTGAAGAATTGTATTTGAATAATTTAACAAGTGCTTCTGCCGTTCTTTTAAGACTTGCACAGGATAAGTTTGCAGAACTTGCCGGAAATGATGAATACTTGTATGAGTGTGATAAAAACACAAAAGATGAAATCTTTGCTATCAATCAGCTTCTTGTCGGAATCGACAGTTTTAAGCTAAAAAATCTTTTATACGACGAACTCTATGACGGAAGTGATTTTGTATTCTTTGCCGTTGATTATGTTGATGAGCCGGAAGAGCTGGAAACCCTTCTGGATAGTTCTAACCCTACTTTAATCCTAAAAGTTTTATCAAGACTTAAAGACAAGGATGAACTTACTGAGGCGCATAAAGAGTTAGCGTTGAAAAATATTAAAAACGACGAGTTAAAACAGATTATCGAAGCTCTATAAGTTATTGTCCGCTAAAGACTGAGCTGCAATTCTATTTGTTTTGTTAATGGCAGAAATACCTTATTGTAAAAATTAGGCTTCAGCCCGACAATAATTCTTGTGGAGCAAGCTCCACACTACTGCTCTGTCGCTGAATATTAACCGAACAATCACCCATCCTAGCCTTCCCTCATATAGGGAAGGAACGCGCGCTGACGCCAAATTAACGTATTCCCCTCGCCCCTTTGGGAGAGCGGATTTGCGGACTACCTCACTAACGTTCGTGTCGTAGGTCCGCAAATCCGCTTCCCCCGCAAGGGTGGCAAATGCAAGACTTGTTTATCAACAATAAATACCTAATTGCGTGTCAGGCTTTGTTTGACAAAAACACCGGTTAGAATGCAGTTCGGGTGAAACCCGACATTACGAGCTCTATAAGCTATAGCTGCTGTTACCAAGCTCCAGATCCCTGTTAAACTCTCTTACCAGCTCAGACGATACTATCCAGTTGATTTTACCTTCCGGATATTTAATGAAATGCTTTGCGGCACACAAAGTTGTAACATAGCAGGCATCCAGAATATTCATGTAAGAAATATCAATATCCATCTCTTTGCAATGGTATTTATCAATATAAGATGAAATAAAATCAACAGTTTCCTGCGGATTTGACGTATTCGGGGTAAGCGTATCACTCTGGGGTAATAGTTGAATCATGTATATTTTCCTTAACAATATTTCTAACGGCAGAATTTAGAGAAAATTAAATCGTTTTTTTATTAAATCCTGCAAACGGATGAAATTTTATTATATAATTAATTCAAAAGGAGAGTTTGGTATGACAAAAGAAAATGCGCTTGAGGCAGCAAAAAAGATTAAAATGCTGGTGTTTGATGTAGACGGGGTTATGACTGACGGAAGCATTACTTATGACGAAAACGGTGTTGAGTATAAGACTTTTAACGCAAAAGACGGGCATGGCGTAATAAGGATGCGCAATTCAGGTTTTATAACCGCAATAATTACCGCAAGAAACAACGGAACAGTGCAGCATAGAGCCAAAAACCTTAATTTTACGGAACTTTATCAGGGGAGAAAATACAAATTGCCGGCTCTGGAAGAACTTATGGAAAAATACGACCTGAAATACGAAAACGTTTCCTATATGGGTGACGATCTCCCTGATATTTGTATATTGGAAAAAGTCGGTCTTGCCTGCTGTCCGGCGGATGCTGTCAAAGAAGTGCAGGAGATTTGTAATTTTAAATCCTCTTTTGGCGGCGGAAAAGGCGCTGTAAGAGAACTTTGTGATTTTATTCTTGATGCTCAGGGAATAGAAAAAGAATATATTGTTGCAGAAGGCTCCGGAGCAAAGGGGTAAAGGGGTAAAGGGTCAGGTAAATATAAGAAAAGTCGGGTCAGATATTAATTATCTGACCCGACTTTTGAATTAATAAGAATTTTCCAGATATTCAAAATAAGCTTTTTGCATTTCTTCTCTTACCTGCTTATCAAATTCCTGAAGCACCTCGCGTATGATAATTATACCAGCGTCATTAGGCTCAAGTGCCTCACCGGATTTGAACGAAGAAACAATATTGTTAAATACTTGATTGAATTCTTCTGACGGCATTAAACCATATCTGTGCCCCAGCACTTTTCTCAGGTATTCTGCATATTTATCAATATATTCAACGGCTTCATCTTTATTATCGACTAAAGAACCGGAGCTGCCTTTAACCATTTCCAAAAGCCGTTTCAATTCTTTTTCTTCTTCTGTCAGGAAGTAATCGGCTGTATTCAGAAGATATCCGCCTTCATCAAGATAGATACTGTAATCAGGGTTATTTCCCGTACCTATAGTAACATAATTTAATTTGGTTTTATCAGGATCCTCAGTTTTTTCAGAATCTTCGGTTTTGTCAGACATTTCAAACAAGTCCAGATACCATCTATCTGTATACGGGGTTTCGGTTTCGGTTTCGGTTTCATTTTCATTAACATGAAGCGGACTTATATTATATAAATCGTCTGTTTCTTTCTTTGGGTCAGTTTCTTTCTTTGTCAAATCCAGCTGGTCTTTAATGTAGTTTACAAGATCTTCTACTGTTTCCAACGGTTCAGACGGCACTACATCTTTAATAGCGTCTATCTGTTTTGCAATCAATATTTGATTATCCTTATCCTCATTCCGCAGCTGGGAAATCAGTTCTTTAACCGCTTGTGTTATAAATTCGTTCAAGAGTTTATCAGCAGTCTCTTCGTCATATATAAAGCCATACTTTTCAAGCTGCTGCTTCATATACTCTTTCAATTGCGGCTTCATTTTTTCAAGCTCTGCAAACAAATCGTCCCACCCTCCGGCATCAACATCTGAATCTACATTACTGATGATGTCCAGGTATTTTAGTTCTCTGTTTTCAACTTTATCTTCGTTATAAAGATCCTCTGCTTTAACATCTTCATCAACACCTACTGATGAGTAATCAAATACAAAATCAGGCTCTTCTACATTCTCAGGTTCCTCCGGTATTACAGGTACTTCCGGCTCTTCTACATCTTCCGGTTTCTCCGGTGTTATAGGTACATACGAATCATTAATACCATCAGTGGTATCCGAATCTTCTGTTACGCCAAGATTTCCTGTCCCGCCGCCATTATCTGTTTCAGGGGTTTCAGGTGCAAAGTAAACAATTGTATAATTATTGCCTTCATAACTATACTTAACAGTGTATCCGTTAGCATTTTCAATTAATGAGTAAGAAATTTTCTGTGCTTCCAGCTCTTTTAATGCATCTTTGTCTCCCGCTCCCAAACGCTCATTTACAGAATCAATGTCAAATTTAGCAGTTTCAGAAACTTTTTCAACTTTTTGAACTGTCTCAACTGCAAGTTTATAAGGCATTGCAATGTATTCCCTTTTCAACGTCAACATCTTGTTTTCATCATAACTTCTTAACATTCAAATCTCCTTTCTTATTTATTAAAGTAATAACTAATATTTTCGGTTTTGCAGACAAAATTTACGACATAGTTTTTATTTGATTCTCTGATATTTAAAAAACAATCAGGGGCTAGAAAATACGAATTCACACAGCCTTCAATATTCCAGTTATCTTTAATAAAAGATTTGGCAGAATTAACAGAGGTTAAATCACACATTTTTTCAGCTTTTTTGAGAATGTCTTCAATCTCTTTATTGTTTTTTTCCTCTGACGAGGACAAAATTGAATAAGTGTTGTAAGAATTAATTTCCATAAGACTCCTTTTGGGTTGTATCACTGATGTATAGCTTTTACGTAACATTTTGTATAAAATGTTATGCGGAAGATATTGTACATAATAAGCCATAAATACAGTTAAAATGAGACTTAAAACAATTGTACAAATTTGAATATTCTTCATAATATATTTTGTAAATTTTTGTAACGATTTTCTGAAATACCCTAAAGTTCTGAAAAAATATGCCGTTATATTCAGATATAGCATAACATTTTATACAAAATGTTATGCGGAAGACTAAAAGATGTAGGGTTTGAAGGGATAAAGTTAGCTTGACACTTGGGTATACATGTGAGTATTTGTAAATTTTTCTTACAATCGTATATACTCTGTCTTGTCGAATACCGGACAAAAACATATAATAGTGTAACAGGTACACTTAGTCGGAATATAGGGGCGGAATATTGAAAATATCTTCTATTAACTCTCAATCGAATTTGTTTAATAATCAGTATAAACAAAAAAACGATGAGAAAACTTTAGGCTCACACAATAGCGCTATTAACCGGAATTTAAAAGCAGCAAATCCTTCTTTTAAATCTCTCGGTATGTCTATGCTCGGTATGTCAAGCTCTATTATGCAGTGGATTGAAAGTAAGGGATATTTAGTCTCCTTCCTTATTCAGGACGGTTTGGGTATGACGGCTCCGCGTGTTTGGACAGGCTTCCACCGCGATAGAGAAGTTACGGGAGAATACAATATTCAGGAAGGTTTTGAAGTTCTCGGAAGAGAAGGGATAACAGGACCTTACATTATAGCGGTTGCTCCGGCTGTTCTTGCTGTTACCGGAAAGTTCTGTAAGTCGACAAATACAAATACAAGACTTATCAAGCGTCTTGGTGAAAATTTCAAGTCAATGATTTCCAGCCCTGAGTTCGATAAGTCTGTAATGAATGATTCCAAAAAGCTCAGAGAGGAATTCTGTAAATTTAATTTGAGCAAAATATACAGAGATACTGTTCCGAACGATAAAAATGCGGAAGAGTCTATTAATTATATAGTAAAAGAGTTTGAAAGATACGATTCCGGAGACAAAAAAGTTAAAAAAGAAGCTCTGGGAAATATTGTTGAAAAATTTAACAACAAAATGGTTGAAAACTCTGACGAGTTGTTTAATGTAAACAAGGTTATCGTAGGCGAAGGCTCTACAAAAGCAGGTTTTGGCTCTGCCGAAACAATGAGGGCTTTGAAAGATTTCAGCGACGATGCAATCATTAACAATGCTGATTATTCTTCAATTGATGCCCGTGCAATAGAAAATATAAAAAACAATTTTGCCGGCAAACGTCTTTTAACAAATATTGCAAATGTTGTGATAACTCTCGGGGGCTTATCAATCCTGCCTAAATTGTACGCTCCTTCTAAAGTTTCTCCGGGTGCTAATACAATGAAGCATTTGAAGGAGAAGAAGCAGAAGGAAGAAGCTGCAAAGAAAAATGAGGCTCAAAAAAATGAAACGGCTTCAAATCCTAGTTTTCAGGGCAAAGGTATAAATTCAGACGGATTTTTCTCAAAGCTCGGAAATTTCTCGACAAAGAAAATTCCTGAAAAATGTCAGGCTCTTCTTGAATATACAGGGTATAATTTCTCAAAAACCACATTTGCGCTTCTTGCAACTTTAGGTTTGTTATGGCCGAGAGGAAAGCACGCCTGGGAAAGAGCATCTGTCGATGAGAACGGCAAAAAAGATATGACAGAAATTTACGAGATTCTTTTGAGAGATACTGTTTCATCACTCTCTGTTGTATTTGCAGTACCGATGTTAACCAAGATGCTCGTAAAAAGTTATGAAGATAATGTTGGTTTTGTTCTTACAAACCGAGCTTCCGACGGTAAAAATGCAATTAATAAATTTTTGGATGTTATAAATCCGTACAGTGATTTGGAAGTTTTGTCTGTTGCAGATTTAGATGCAATATACGGAAATATTGATTCTAAAGCCAAGCTTATGAATTTTGCTAATTTTGTTGACAACAAAGGCGGCGATCTGGAAAAAATTCTTTCTAAATCGGAAAATAAATCACAGATGTTTAATGAAAAAACATTTACGCTTGATTCAATCAAAGGCTTAACAAAAGAAGAAAAGAATAAGAAAATACTTGATTTGTTTGAAAAATTTGAAGTAACTGATAAGAATGCTAAAAATGAAGTTATTTCAAAATTAATGAAAGGTTCCGGCGAGATTAAGCATAACAGAATTGCTAAAATGGCAAGAGGTCTAAACTCGCTTCCGGGATTTATTTCAACCGTATTTATTTCTCCGGTAATCTTAGGTATTTTAATTCCTATGCTCACTTACAGTAACACAAGAAGAGCAAATGCCAAGAAAATGGGACTTCCGGAAGATAAATAAGAGTTTTTCCTAATCCTTTAATAGACATGCGTTTCTGTTTGTTGTAGTATTGTTGTGCAGAAGAAATTTCTGCCTGTAAATATTGGGGAGCAAGAATGAAATTACACAACTCTTACACAAATCAGATAGAAGAATTTAAGCCTATTGAAGAAAACAAAGTTAAAATGTATGTTTGCGGACCAACAGTGTATGATAACGCACATTTAGGGCATGCAAGATGCTATATAACCTGGGATGTTTTATACAGATATCTCAAGTTTAAGGGTTATGATGTAACTTATTGCAGAAATGTTACGGATGTAGATGATAAAATCCTAAAAAAAGCTGAAAAAGAGGGTAAAACACCTGAGGAGGTTTCTACATACTGGTATAAAAAGTTTTCTGAAAGCATGAAGGCTTTGAATAATTTGAAGCCTGATATTGAACCTTTTGCAACAAAGACTCTCGGCGAGATGATTGCGATTGTAAAAGAGTTAATAAATAAAGGGTATGCTTACGAAGCTGACGGTGATGTGTATTTCAGGGTTAAGAAATTCCCGAGATACGGTTATCTTTCAAAGCAGCCGATAGACCAGCTTGAAAGCGGTGCAAGAATTGAAGTCGGTGAACATAAAGAGGATCCGCTTGATTTTGCACTATGGAAAAGGGATGAAAAGTTCGGATACAATTCTCCCTGGGGTGTCGGACGTCCGGGCTGGCATATTGAGTGTTCCGCAATGAGCAGAAAGTATTTGGGAAGGACAATTGATATTCACGCAGGCGGCGCTGATTTGATATTTCCGCATCACGAAAACGAGATTGCGCAATCAGAGTGCGCAAACGGATGCAAGTTCGTTAATTACTGGCTGCATAACGGTTTTGTGACAATTAATAAAGAAAAAATGTCAAAATCTCTGGGTAATTTCCTTACAATAGATGATTTACTCAAGAATTATGACGCTAATACAATAAGATTCTTTATTTTGACAAACCATTACAGAATGCCTGTTGAATTTTCCGACGAAGCTTTACAGGCAGCAGCAAACGGAGTTAAAAGAATGCTTAACGCAAAACAGACTCCTGTTGATGAAAATCTTGATATTACTCAATTAGAGGAGTATAAAGACTTTGTCTCTGCAATGGATGAGGATTTGAATACATCAAAGGCGCTTGCAGTTCTGTTTGATCTTGCAAACAAAGCAAATAAAGATGTTCCTTACGCTTATACTCTTTTGTTTAAGCTTGCTTCAACTTTAGGTTTTACTTTTGAAAAAGCTAAATTGTCAGAAGAAGATTTAAGCAAAAAGCTGGAAGAAATTAGTACAGAACTCGGCGAAAAATATTCATCAATGGATGAAATTATTGAGAAGAGAAGAATTGCGCGTTCTGAGAAAAACTGGGACATTGCAGACAAAATCAGAATATCCTTAGACAAAGCCGGAATTATACTAAAAGATTCTAAAGACGGTACCGTTTGGGAACTAAAGGGGTAAAATAGGAGAGTTGTTTTAATTGTGAGAAGGAAGTATAAGCAGATGAGAGTATCAGGCATTTTGTTAGTATTTTTTCTGCTAATGTTTGGATTTGCTGCGTTTAATCCTGTTTTTGCCGATAATGTCATAAGAGTCGGGCTTACAGACAATAAATTCCAAAATGTTTTAAAGCAGCAGGTTACTGTATACGGAACTGCCTATTGTGAGATTTGCGACAAAGAGACAAGAAAACCTATAGTTTCTGTTCCTGCTGATACCGAGATGACAATTAACAACGGCGTTATGGGGCTTGATCTGATAATAAACGGCAAAGTCGGAACTTTGAGAGATTTTGTTATAGTCTGCCCGCAGGGTGTGCTCGGGGTAAAAGAGTTAAGACGAAAAGGAAAGCCTGCTTTGTATCACGGCGCGTTTGAAATAGTTCAACACCATGACAGAAAAGGGTTTTATCTGGTTAATCTGGTAGAAGTTCAGGAATATTTGAAAGGCGTTGTACCTAATGAAATGCCGGTAAGGTTCGGTCTTGAAGCTTTGAAGGCTCAGGCGGTAGCTGCAAGAAATTATGTACTTTCATCCAGAACTCAGGCTTACGAAGAATTTAACGTGGTTGACAGTGTTGCAAGTCAGGTTTACTACGGGGTTAATACGGAAGATGATCTTTCAACCCGCGCTGTAATGGAGACAGACGGAATAGTTGCACTGTATGACAACGAACCGATTCTTGCTCTATATAGCTCTACAGCCGGAGGGTATACGGAGAGTTATTCAAACGCGTTTTCCGACCCTAATACAAAAATGTTTCCGTCTATAACAAAGCCTTATCTGGTTGCAGTTCCTGATAAAGAAGAATTTAAACCGCTTGATGAAGAAGAGAAGGCAAAAGAGTTTTATGAATCAAAAATCCCTTCTTATGATATAGAATCACCGTATTACAGATGGCAGAAAACCTGGGCTGTGGGAGAGTTGGAAAATATTCTTAAATCTACGCTTGTAGCCCAGTCTAAGACAGGTTTTATACATCCGGCTTTCAATCAGGGGGATGAGCTGGGGCATATCAAAGATATCAAAGTTATGAAACGCGGCGCTTCTGGAAAAGCCATTGAAGTCGAACTTATGACTGACAGAGGGTGTTACCGTATTGCAAAAGAGCTTGTTATAAGAAGAGTGTTCCAGAAAGACGGAATTTCACTTCCGAGCGCCAATATAATCATTGAAAAGCAGCTTGATAATTACGGTAATGTTACGGATATAACTATAAACGGCGGCGGTTTCGGACACGGAGTCGGGATGAGCCAGTACGGCGCCGGATATATGGCAAATAAGTTAGATCAGCCGTATTATAACATTTTGAGACATTATTATTCCGGCATAAATCTTGGAACAATGCCTGTAACTGTTTGCGGTGAAGAGGTTAAACAGACTTTCTGGGCGCCTGTCGGAAGAGCAAGAATTATTATTACAAATTCTACTGCTGCCAAAATCGCTGTAATGATAAACGGAAAAGTTCACGAATTTCCTGTTTCAAAAACGATTTTTCAGAAAGATTATAAAATAGATATTTCAAGATACATAGAAGACGGCGAAAATACCGTTGTTTATTATCCTCCGACATTAGGCAGGTCTGTAACTTTGTATGTGGAACTGGTAGAAAAGTATGACAGAGACGAATAAGGAAGTTAGCGTTTTAAAAGCCGCATGGCTCATTGCACTTGTAACCATTGCAAGCAAGTTTATGGGGTTTGTAAGAGATATGGTCGTTGCAAATTTTTACGGAGCAACTCTCGTATCTGATGCTTATTTCTACGCGCTTCAAATACCGTCGCTTGCAATCATTATCTTAGGCGGTGTAGGCGGTCCTTTTCATAGCGCTGCAGTTGCGGTGTTTTCAAAACTTATACCGGATTTTGATTCTAAGCCGGATGAGGTTGTAAACAGGCTTTATAATACTTTTTTGACGGTTTCGTTTATATTTTTTGCTGCTTGCGCAATCTTAGGTTTCTTTTTTGCTGATAAAATAATGGGGATTATAATCTCAGCAGGCGCGCCGGAGCTTGTAGCGCTTGCCTCGGAACACTTTAGAATAATGTCTCCGATTATTCTTATCGGCGGAATTATCGGAATTTACTACGGGCTTTTGATTTGCCATAAGCAGTATATTTTGCCGAACCTTTCGCCAATGATTCTGAGCACGGTTGTGATTATAGTAATATCACTTGTTCATAATGACAAAACCGGTGTGGTACTTGCGGGAGCTACAACTCTCGGCGCAATATGCCAGCTTGTTGTACAATTCCCGAAAATCAGGCAGATAGGTTACAGAATTAAGCCTAATCTTGATATCAGGAACAATCCGCAGTTTAAAAATATCTGCGAGCTTCTTTTCCCTGCAATATTGAGTTCTACAATCGGTCAGATAAGTATTTATATAGATATGTTTTTTGCCTCAACCTTGAAAGAAGGCGCGTGGACTTCTGTTGTTTTTGCAAACAGAATTTTCCAATTCCCGGTAGGTATTCTGGTTACAGCGTTTCTTGTTCCTCTTTTCCCGATATTTTCAAGGCTTGCGGGTGAAGGAGATTTAGACGCCATAAAAAAATATTTTAATAAAGGTGTCGGTGTGTTGTTTTTTGTCGGCATTCCGATGTTTATTCTGATACTTCTTCTTGCAAAAGACGGAATATCACTTATATTTGAGCGCGGCGCATTCAATGCTAATGCTGTTGTAATGGTATCTGAAGCTTTGTGTTTCCTCTCAATCTCCATATTGCCATACGTTTTCAGAGATTCTATAACAAGAGTTTACTATGCGTTTAATGATTCTAAAACACCTTTTGTAATTGCAATGTCGTCAATCGGGCTTAAAGCAATCCTGAACTGGCTTTTAATCTTAAAACTTGATATGGGAATTGCAGGAATTACCCTTTCTACGTCATTTGTAACTTTATTTAATGCGACTTTTCTTGGGCTATTTATACATAAGAAAATAAAACTGGATTATAAATCATTATTTATAAACCTTGCCAAAATGCTTATCGCGGGAATAATTACATTTGCAGCCTGCTGGTTTATCGGCAAGGGTTGTGATAGTATGGAATTACCAAAGTACGTTTTTGAAATAGTAAAAATAATTATAGTAATGATATCAGCTCTCGGAATTTATACTGTTTTAAATCTGGTATTTAAGATGGAATACGCAAAAGAGCTGGCTGATAGAATAAAACGATAACTGGAGAAGTGTCCGAGCGGTTTAAGGTGCAAATCTCGAAAATTTGTGGGGGCGAAAGCCCCCCGCGGGTTCGAATCCCGCCTTCTCCGAATAAAAAAGGCTTAGCTTTTGGCTAAGCCTTTTTTATTTAAAAGGTAACGATGAGTGTATTAAAAATCCTGTACGGTTAAAATGATTTTACCCCGTAAAGCGGCTTTGTGTTTAGGTTTCAACCTGCCGGAAGTGTCCAAAAATAATCAAACCAAATTACTTGAAAAGTCCACGAAGTGTCCGTTGAAGTCTACCCCATCGACTCTTGCTTGTATCCCTTATGTGGCGGAAGTTTAGGACATATTTGAATTTGTACGAATGGTTTGATTATTTTCGGCAAAGACATTTGGATTTTTAGTCGGAAATTTTTCTTTAAGGTCGGAATCCTATAAAATTTTCTTTAAATAAATCATATCTACCAGTTGTGTTCCTTCTTCAAAAATTGGATGCTCATAGTTATCTATAAAAAAGTTTTTTAGCCGATGTGTTTCTTGAAAACCTCGTTTTTTATAAAATTTCAATGTTTTGTTATTTTCTCCGGTGCCGAGAATTAAATACTTATAATTTGTTTTATACTTATTACATATAAAATTAATCAATGCTGATGCATAACCTCTATTTTGGTATTCGGGATATGTAGCAAGATTTTTTATTTCTATTGTTTCGTTATCTATTGTTATAACAGCACAAACAGAGGTTAATCCCTTATTCTCATATAACGCAAAAATAGTTGACTGTTCTATATATTTATTAATCATTTTTTCATCTTCATCACCGATTAATAAAATATCCATATAATCAGCTTTATTTGTAGTTATTTCTTTAATTTGCATAAGTTAAATATATCATAATTGATACAAAACAGACACATACGCTTGTAATGTATTTTTAAACGATTTAACGTGTGTGGTGTACTAAATGAAAGGAGTATACAATGGAAAAAGTTGACACCACCACAATCAGCTTAAGTGCTGAAAAAGAGGACATACGTCCTAACGAAACATCAGAAGTTTTTGAGAAAGCTTCCGAAGTAGAAAAAAAGCAGGCAAAGGATGATGAATCCAAAACTCCCTTAGACATTATGGATGAAATCATATCGCTTGCTGAAATGGGAATTGAAAGCACCTTGTCTGAAGGTCAGTTTGGGTATGATGACAATGAATTAAAGGAGGCTAACTCATTATTTTCAAGTATTTTAAATACAAGTAAGGATGAATTACTCCCGTTATTAAAGGACATCAAAGAGGTTGATAACCATAATGATGAACCTGAAAGAAAGTAGGATGTGGTAAATCTATGATTTACCGCATCAATAATATAATGTTTCGGTAATCATAGATTACCAAAATCTACAAATTTTTATACTCAAACCAGTTGTCCAAAATCATCAAACCGATTGTCATTTTACAGTGAGGAAGCTGAGGGCAGAGGCTTGTCGGCAAAATGGTGAAACCATTGCAGGCAGCAACCGCAGACCCGTTAAACGCGACCGAACAAGACACGAATCCAGCCTTCTCCGTTTTTTAGTTATTGTTGGGCAGGTATGCCCAACCGACCTTTCATTTTTATAATTTAAATTTTGTGGAGCAAGCTCCACACTACTATACTGAACAAAAAAGTCAAATTAATAAAAAAATAGCAACAACAGCCGTTTGTTGAAAGATTGAAGACTGCATTTTAAAAGGAAATTGACCTATAAAATACACCACAATTTTTTAAATATTCAAATAATTCTTTTTGTTGTTGAGTAACAGATTCAGGATTTAATTTCATTTTAGCAAACAATTCTGCCCACAATTCAGCATTTGAACCCATTGCTGCATATCTTGATATCGTTTTTGGAACAGATTTAAATCTTTGTGGAATCTCAATAATGTCTATTGTTTCAGGCTGTATATTATGTCCGAATTCATGTATGATCGAGTGAATGTCACTATCTATTGAATGTATTTTTGATTTTGTTTTGGGATTAACTATTTTATTCAAACTGTCAGGAATATGTAGTATAGTTGATTCTGTCTGCAAGCACTGACCTACACCCGGTAACATATTTGACACAATATAATTTTTGGGCACCGGAAGACCATTTTCTGCCATTAATTTACAAGCATTCAACAGTTTTTGAGCATGTTCATAATCATCTTTTAGCGAAACAAATTCCATTCCATACTGTCTTTTTAAAATTTCTTCAATTTCTATCACCTTGGGGTCAACAGAAGGACACGAAAGTGCTTTTTCCAAACTTAACATTTTGGTATTATATTCTTTTTTTGCAGTCATAATGAGATTGAATTTTTCTTTGCCGGACATTGAACAATCTAAAATTGTTAAATTCATCAGATCTGCATGTTTCATCGTTTCATTATACTTTATCGATTTAATTATATTGGCAATTTCTCCAGATGATTCACTGTTTTCAATCTTATTCAAAGTATCTTTATCCAGCTCCAGTTTTAATAATTGTCTTTTTATATTGTTAAAATTTTTCGAAATATATTTTTCTAAATAAGGGATTGATGCAATTAGTGTAACATTGTGGATAAGTTGCATATAAGGTCTTAGCAATTTATATTTTACATGCTTAAATATATTCTTGAGCAGCGTTACCACTGGTGTTCTTTTTGAATCAGTAATTTGCTTTGTACTGCACTCTACTTTTTCTAAACTATTTGAAGAACAATATTTTGTAGATTTCTGTATTTTCTTACCGCCTTTTATAAAAAATGATGAAATATCATCAATCTTACTTATAATTTTCATTTTTTGAAAACTCCCTTTTTCCCTTAATTATATAAAAGTTTATTACCTATAAAAATTGCCTCATAAATTACAAAAATTAACACTTCTCTAATAAATTCACTGGAGAAATTGTATTTTAGTCCATTGATAATGTCTGCAAACTGTCTTTTTACAGTAAGCTCTACACTTGCATTTATTTAACGTGTATCTATTAAAAAATAGTATGGATTTTCCCGTTATTATTAATTGTGATAAGCAAATCTTCGCCGTTTGAATTACTCATCGGAACATCAAATTGCGGCGCCTCAATGTCACCTATCGAGTATGTCCTAATTTCCACCGGAGCTTCAAAACATTCATTTAAACTTTCTTTAAATTCACGCAGTTTTGCTATATAAGTTTTATTAATTCTTGCACAATATGCAGCCTCGTCAATATTACTATTTTTATTTATTGTCGGAATTACCACCCGTTCAATAAATCTGAGATAGCTGTGACGCGTAAACAGACTGCTGTTTACATCATTTCCCTCATATAAATCCAGCAAGTTCTGCATTTTTCCCTGATTTAAATAATCTTTATCTTTAATTGACAGATGTTTTTTCAAATTAGGGTATGTGTCGCTATGTTTTTTTATCTCATTTTCTATATCATCAATAGAATATTTTTCGCCGTCATAAGAAGTTAAGCGGCTGCTGTCTTTATGCAGTATGTTAAAAATGTTATTAATTAGGAAAAAATTCTTTTTAATAGAGGAAAACGGCGGAGTCAGCATAAAATCCTCACGGGAGTGGATATCAATACTCTGGAATTTAGTATTTCTTTTTTGTCTTGCAATTTCTTTTACAGACTCGTCATCAACACCGTTCCTTATCATTTCAGCATACTCAAAGAAGGTCAGAGTATGTTTACAACCGCATGTATTCCATTTTTTTACGGCATCGCGCGGAATCAATCTGTTACTCAGGCGGGAAATAAATTTTTCTGCAGCATACGAATCATTATTTACCTGTTCTTTATATATTTGCGCAAGTTCATAGAGATTTTCGCTATATTCACTATTAAGTCTGGAAAAAAGAATTGTCTTAACGCTCTTTGGCAAAACTACGGAATTCAGACTCTTTATAAAATTTTCAAACACTGCCTGTCTGTCAGGATTTTCCTTATCTTTTGCAACAGCAGTGTATGCATTTATAATATTTTTATTATATTGTATTATTTTCAGGATTTCATCATTAAGCTTTACCGGCTCCTCTTTTGGTTCCTGTGTATAATTATTATATTTTGAAATAATGTTATTCAAATTTTCCGCACCATGGCAGTGCAATAATTCTTTTATTAAATTTTTTGTAATTTCTCCATTTGATAATAGTTCATTGGTCTCTGAATAATTCGCTCCCTTGTAATTCAAACCGCAGAATTTGTTGTACAACTCTGTTAATTTATTGCTATCTTCAATTGTAAGAGTTGATTCTCTTGACAACTGATTTATTATATTAATCAGATTGACTTCAAAATCAGCCTGACGTCCTTTGTGCTTAACCAGTTGTATTTTTGTCTCCGCCGGCATTGCCGTTGCAGCTTCGTACGTGTCGCCATCAGAATTTCTTTTCTTTCTGGTAACTTTTCTGGTTTCAATAATATCCGGCTTTTCGCTATTTAGCTCTTCTCCGGTAATTATTTCTGTTATTTGCGCTGCTGCAGCAGTAATCAATGAAGCAATTGCTGCAAAAAATACATTTCTTTGCTCCGGATTTTCCAGTTGTTTTTTTATTTTTTGCGCTCTGCCGTCTGCTTGTACTGCTTTTGACAAATCTTTAATAATTCCGTCTGTTATTTGGGAAACTGCTTTAGATTTTGATTTTGCGCAAAATACCGGTGTTGAGGTATTTCCGCCGTTTGTATTTTGAATTACCGGTAAAATTTTCATAAACATTCCTTAATTTACAACTATCCGCTATTATCGTAAAAACTGTAAAGACTAAAAATTGCCCTGTTTTGAAAAAATGTAAAGTTTTATTAATATCAACTAATTAACTGATTTATTTAAGGGTAAATCAGTTATAATATGTGGTATGATTTGTGATTATGATTTATTGATGGATAAAGCGCGCGAAGCATCAAAGATGTCTTATTCTCCGTTTTCAAAATTCGCAGTAGGAGCAGCAGTTCTTGCAAAGAGCGGTAAGATTTATGCAGGATGCAATATTGAAAATTCTTCTTTCGGAATGACAATTTGTGCGGAAAGATGCGCGATATTTAAAGCGGTTTCTGAAGGTGAAAAAGAAATTCTTGCTGTTGCAATATATTCTCCGAACGAAGATGACTGCTATCCTTGCGGAGCTTGCAGACAGGTAATGTACGAATTTCAGGGAGAAGAAGAAATTTCAATTATCACTGACAACAAATCTAATTTGAATATAAGAAAAATGAGTGATTTTCTGCCATACGGGTTTAAAATTTAAAATAATTGAAAACCTGAGTGCATAAAGTTATTATGTATATTGTTGAACTTTTTATAAAATGGCTTAATAAAAATAAAAGAGGTCAGGAAGCAAATCCGGAAGGGATATATAAAGAAAGTTTTGAGGAAACTCCTGATGAAGCATTAACCTGCAGGCATAATTTTATGCCGGTAGACAGTACAGGGAATGTTCTTGCTTGTACAAAATGCGGATTTGTAGTAAAAAGAAATGAGAACTATAAAGGATAAATATTTATGCAAAAAGTTTTAGATTTTATATCATCAAAACAATTCAGAAATGTAATTTGTTTTATTTTATTCACTTTTTTACTCACAATAACTATATCTTCCCAGAACTTCTTTTTCCAGAAAGTTATTGAAAACGGTATCAGCAAAAAAGATATTGTTGCGCAGAAAGATATAAAAGTTATTGATACCAAAAAGACAGAGCAGCATAAAAAAGAGGTTGCACAGAGCGTTGAACCTATTTTAACTCAGGCTGAGGACGAATTTATTGCAACAAGCCTCTCGACTCTTCAAAATTCCGTGATGAGAATTAGGGATAAAAAAATTTCAGATCAGGTAAAAAAAGAAGAGTTAAATGTTTTATTTGATGAATCCGGCAAAAAAGGGCTTGTTGATTTTTTGCTGAAATCTAACGAAGACGATTTGAGAATGGTTTTTGATAATGCAAAAATTACTCTGACTTCAGTTCTTAATGTTGGTGTTTCAGCAAAAGATTTTGAAAATAACAACGTAGATTTAATTATAAAAAACAATCTTCCTAATAATGTTCCAAAGTATCAGGGTTCTCTTATTACAGGAATTTTGAATCAGGTAATTGTACCAAACCTTGTTGTTGACGAGTTCGCAACGGAAATTGCAAAGAAAAATGCCCAGAATGCGGTAAAACCTTATGAAGTTGTTTTCAAAAAAGGTGATAAGATTGTATTTGAAGGCGAACCTGTTACAAAGTTAAAAAGAGATGCACTTAGAGCTGCCGGATATAACGTACTTGAAATCAACTACGGCGGCATACTCGGGTTGTTTATTCTTACTGCTTTCTTTACTTTTGTATTTCTTCAATATGAGAGGAATTTTGAAAAACAGTATTATGACGCTAAACACATGACAATGGCTGCAACATTTACTCTTGTACTTGCCTTTATAGCAGTACTGCTGCCGACAGGATTTTCTCCGTATATAATTCCGATACCGGCTTATACAATACTTTTGTCAATATTTACAACACCAAGAAATGCTTATTTTGCTTCCACAATCCTTCTTGCATTGATTGCAATAGGAATGCACTGGAATATTGAAGTCATTGTTTCATTTATGCTTTTAAATACGGTTGTTATGACAGCGGTTTCAAAGCTAAAATTTTCAAAACGTTCAGATTTGCTTATTGTAAGCTCAAAAATATCCCTTGCAGGTATCCTGATTGTCGGCGGCATATATTTTCTTGAAAAATACATGATGGACATTAATAATTTCCTTATTTTAAGAGACTTGGAACTCATCATAGTAAACTGCTTTGTAATAAGCGGAATTCTCGTACTCGGTGTATTGCCGCTTATTGAAAACATTTTCAGAATACTCACTCCATACGGTTTATCAGAACTTGCCGATCATAATCAGGAATTATTAAAACGTCTTATGCAGGAAGCTCCGGGAACATTCAACCACAGCCTGACAGTATCACATTTGTGTGAAAATGCAGCAGAAGCTATCGGCGCAAATCCTGTTCTGGCAAGAGTCGGGGCTATGTACCATGATATAGGAAAACTTATGCGCCCGATGTTTTTTGTTGAAAACCAATCATTTTACGGAATTGAAAACCCGCATAAAACCTGCACTCCGAGGTTTAGTAAAATGCTTATAACCGCACACCCTAAAGACGGTATAGAGCTTGCTAAAGACGCCCATCTTCCGCAGGTTATTAACAATTTTATATTGCAGCACCACGGAACAAGTCTTGTCAGTTATTTCTACAACGAAGCTCTGAAAGAAGAAGGAGCTGATAATGTTAAAGAAGAGCAATTCCGTTATCCGGGTCCAAAACCGAATATGAAGGAAACAGCTATTCTGATGCTTGCAGATGCTATTGAATCAGCAGTAAGAGCAGCCAAAAATCCTTCTAATGAAGAAATTGATGCTATAATTAATAAAATAATTAAAGAACGCCTGAACGACGGACAGCTTTCTGACTCACCTCTGACATTAAAAGACTTAAAAACTATAGCGGAAACGTTTTCAAGAATGCTGAGAGGTATGCACCACAAGAGAATTAAGTATCACAATGACCTTGTTCAGGAACTTGACAAAAACAATATATTAAATCACGAAGTATTAAAACAGACTCTTGATACAGGTTTGGAATCTAAAGTTAAAGAGCTTGAAAGCAAAAAGAATGACAACAATTAATATTTTTACGGAAAATATTTTTGAAAGCTGGAAAGTAGACGAAAAAGATGTTATAGAAAAAACAAGAAAAATGCTGGAGTTTTATATAAAAACTCTCGGTGATAAATCCTGCTTAAACGGAAAAGAATACGATACGATTACACTTGATATTGTTTTTTGCGATTCTAACAAAACGCACGAACTTAACAGAGAATACAGAAATAAGGATTATCCTGCAGATATCATAACTTTTGCAATTTTTGCAGATGATGAAAACAGTTTTATTTTTGACGGAGAAATTAATCTCGGGGAAATTATTATAGCGCTGGATAAGGTAATAGAAGGGGATAACAGAGATATAAGCTATTCAAAGAATAAAGAACAGGAACTGTATTTTTTAATAAGCCACGGGCTTATGCACTTACTGGGATTTGACCACAGAGACGAAGAAGAATACAATTTTGTTATAAGGGAACAGCGAAAAGCTCTGGAGTGTATCGAATATGACAAAATTTAAGTCGCAAGGATTTAACAATACTTTTAAAAACGCAAGAAAAGGCTTTAGACTCGTTCTAAAAAGCGAATTGAATATCAGAATACACGTTGCAGTTGCAACACTTGTTCTGTTTCTGGCTTTATTATTGAAATTTTCAGCGCTGGAGTTTTGCATTCTACTCTTTGTAATAGGGCTTGTAATTGTCGCTGAAATGCTAAATACTGCAATAGAATTTACCCTTGATTCAATTTATCATAACAAATTCTCCAGAATGGTCGGTATGGCAAAAGATATTTCTGCTGGCGCTGTAATGTTTGCAACTATTATAAGCGTTTTTGTCGGAATTATTTTGTTCACAAGCAAGCTGCTTGAACTTTTACACTAGTATTTCCGTCTTTTTCTAATTTTTATTATTTGTACTTTTTTGTAAAGAATTGTAACAATATATCTGTTATCGTGCAATTTTATATAAGAAATATACTTTATATATATGTAAGTCAAAAATGACAAACATTAAATAAACACGGAACACATAACACAACCTTTCATACAACCTACACACTAACCTTCTACACATGAGGAATTATTAAAAAAGATTCCGAACCTTTCCGACAAAGAAAGGTTTTTTTTTGGGGGGGGTAAATATATCGGGTTGGTAGGTGAAACTACCTGTTTCATGTCATTGCGGGTGGGGAGTAAATATATCGGGCTGGTAAGTGAAACTACCAGATGTGCGTCATTGCTAGTGAGGGGGTTAATGTATTTAATTAGTGACTGAGTGACTGAGGAAATAAATAATATATGTAGGTCAGGTTTTACCTGACAATAACTAATAAGTCACACGTCAATGCGAGGGGTAAATGTTTAGGTTTGTAGGTGGAAATATCGGTTTGTCGTCATTGCGAGGAGCGGGAGCGACGTGGCAATCCAGTAAGATATTGTTGGGTTTCACCCAATCTACATTTTTTAATTGCAAAATTTGTTCCGGATTGCTTCGAGCTGAATGGTTTTTCCATCGCAATGACGCACATCTGGTAGTTTCACCTGCCCGCCCAATGCATTTACCCCCGCAATGATGCCATACTTGTAGAATTGTAGGTTGGGTGAAACCCAACTTTAACAGAGTTATTCCGGTGGGAACGCTAACGCTTTTCCCACCCTACACCGACTATTAAGTTAAATTTAATTTTTAATTTAAATTTTGTGGAGCAAGCTCCACACTACTACTGCTTTAAAATTCAACAGTATTACAATAGAACATCTGAACCGCCCGAAGCAATCTATAATAAAATATCTTAATTTATTCTGCAAATAGTATCAAAAATACCTTCCGAATACGTAGGGTGGGCAAAACACATTTCTTTAAGCTTATCAAGAGTTATTTTTTGCTGCATTGCAAGGAGCAGGGTATGAATAAGCGCTGAGGCTTCTTTTGAGACAATGTGCGCGCCGTATATCAGGTTGTCCTTTGTAATCAGTTTAATAAATCCGTCTGTTGCATCATCACACCAGGATTTACCGAGAGCTGTAATCGGAAGCGTTGTTTTTGTGTAACTTTCATCAACATCCTGTTCTCTTAAACCAACCCACGCAATTTCAGGTTCTCCGTATATAACAGAAGGGGTTAAACTCTTTTCAAACGGGATATTAAGCGTGTATTCTTTTGCCTGATTTATTGCGTAATGAGCAAGCTGAATTTCTCCCGCGGAATCCCCGAGTATTTTTATTCCTTCGCACACCGGACAAATTGGCGTTCTTCCGACGGCAACAAGTATAATTTCCGGTGAAATAACCGCTCCGCTTTTCAGGTATACGGTTTTATTCTCAATTTTCTCCACACAATCATTCAGATAAAATTTAATCCCCTTTTGTTTATAAATTCTTTCTATTCTTTTAGAAACTTCAATATCTGCTGTCGGAATTAAATGTTCTGCAAGCTCAACTACAGTAACTACACTATCAAATGCGGAAAATATCCTTGCCCACTCGGTGCCGATTGCTCCGGAGCCGATGATTAATACAGATTCCGGAAGTTTATTGAGATTCAAAACATTGTCAGAGTTCAATATAAATTCTCCGTCAAATTCCATTCCTTTAAGCTCTTTGGGCTTTGAACCGCAGGCTGCTATTATTTGCCCGACTTTATATTCCTGACCGTCTGCAACGATAGTATTTTTATCTTTTATGCAGGCTTCCGAGTAAATGGTTTTTACGCCGGAATTTTTTACGGTAAGTTCAAGAGCTTTTCTTACTTTTTCAACTGTCTGGTTTTTCTTTTCAACAACTTTAGAAAAATCAAAATTGCTCAAATCCGCGGAAGCTCCAAATTCAGCAGCTTTTTTGAGACTTGAATACACAAGGGCTGAATGCAGAAATGATTTAGTCGGAATACAGCCTTTATTCATACAGGTCCCGCCAAGTTTGTCTTTTTCAAACAAAACAACTGAATGCCCCTGTTTTGCAAGATTCACCCCTGCTGTATATCCTGCAGGACCGCCCCCTATTATCCCGTATTCAAAATCCATATTTGCACTCCTTTTTTCTTATTATAGCGCAAATTTGAATTATATTTTCATGCTTCCTGATGACGGCATTGGCTGCGGGCGTTTGTTAAGATATTTTTTCTGCATATCTGATGCCATAGAGTTTCTGATAACAGGAGTTACAATATTTGAAGCTAAAATGCTTGCTCCAAGAGTTCCCATTGTGGTTACATAGTTTTTGTAAGAATAATAAGATTCTTTCGGGAATTTTGGATTTTGTTTGATAACTTCGTCCAGATCGAGTGAAAGTTTTCCGACTTTATCTCCGTACAGGTCTTTGTTTTTGTTTAAAAATGTCCTGACTTTATCCGGTGCAATTTTGCCCGTAGAAGCGAGTTTTGAGATTATTTTCTTTGCAGACTGCGTGATTGCAAAAAAGCATCCGATATTAACTGCTGCATCCAAAAGCGCTTGCGGAACAAGAAACCCTTTCTGTTCTTTTTTTATTTTAGGGTTAAAAAGAACTGCTCCCACCTGTGCAAGAGATGATAAGCCCCAGCCTACAGTCCCTGTTATTACAAGCATAGTAGCGGTATTTTTCTTAAAGTTTTGATAAACCCATTCAAAACCCTTTTGAAGAGGTGAACATTTAACCATTTTTCACCTCCTGCCCTTTAGGAAGAGCTTTTTTCTCTTTGTCAGATAATTTATCATGGAACAAATTCGTGAGAAAAATCGTAAGCGGCGCATCAAGCAGGAAGTTTGTTATAGCACAAGTTGCAACTGCAAGAGAGGTAGAAAGAGCCACCCTGTAATTTTTCAGAAACTTTTCATTTTCTGCAATTTCATTCATAAACTTTTTAGGAAGAAGAGCTTTGCTGAATTTGGATTTTCCTTTGAGGTTAGTCATTTTTTCAGTAAGAGTATGGATAGGACCTCTTACGATAAACATACCGACGCTTGTTCCGGCAAGAATGACCGCCAGCCTGTTTAAGAAAGCCATTTTTCTGGTCTCTTCATCAACTTTTTTGTTGTTGTAATCAATAAACGGCTGGGTAAGTATTGCGGTTGCGCCCATAATACCTCTGTTTTGAGCCGGTTTAGAGACCCAGTTATCTATTTTATTCCATTTTTCCAGTTTTTTTGCCGATTCTTTATGGGTGTGTTCAGGTACAACGTCAATTATTTTTTGTACGACGCTGTTTTTCAGGTTATTCCAGGCATTGTTATTCTGCCCGCCCTGCATTGATACACTATTATTAATCGGCTGTATATTCATAACACTTCTTCCTGTCAGTATAAAACAACTGAAGGTTGAAAATTGACTTATATATAAAAATTGTTACAAAAAGTTTACATTCTAAGGTTCCCAGCGGATGTTTCTTTTGATTACTTTAGCCGGAGTTCCTGCAATTATTGTATTAGGTTCATCAAATTTATGTGTAACAAAAGAATTAGCTCCAATAACACAACCGTCAGGTATAACTGCACCTTTGTGTACGGAAGCGTTACGCCCTATCCAGACGTGATTACCGATTATTACATCCTTATCTTCATTTATTCGTTCACCTGTATCTAAATCATAGATTTTGTGCCCATCTCCTGTCCAAATTTCTACTCCATAAGAAAACATACAATCGTCGCCTACAATTATTTTCTTATTGCTGCCGTCAATGCGAAAATGAACACCTGCAAAAAAATTAATATTACATATTAATACGGATGATAAATTCCCGAAGATATCAATGTTAATAGTAGTAAGCTTAGATATATTATTAATTTTAACAGTATTATTACTGCCGCTTATGTAACCTATTGTTAATTTCAACAAGTCTGTATCGGGAATTATAATTGTATTATTTTCCCCTGATACTTTGTTTAAGTACTTAAACAATTCTTTTCTATTTGTGACTAACTTTTTATTTCCGTCTTTATCGACTTTATATACTTTGTTGGTTGAATATGCAGTATTAAATTTAAATTTCAAAAATAAAATGCGGTAAATTTTATATTTTTTTATTACCCCGTTTTTTGGATTCTTTTTCTCTTCCGTATAGACTGAAAACAGTGCATTTAGAAGAATCCTACCCCCCCCCCCGAGCAGTATTCACGAGGGTTTTAGCCATTTTTATCATTTTATCCTCTCCTTAAAATTTCATACTTAAATCAAGTATATTATTCACAATTTCAAGTGTCAATAAAAATACTTTAATATTCCAGCCCCTCTCTCTAACTCTGTCTTGGATTATTCGGGGTGTAGGAAAGTTCCCAGCTTTCCTACACCTTACGGGCTTGCTTGCTGACGCTGCGCATCGCCCTACCGAAAATCCGTTCTCCCCAAAGGGGAGAGTTAGAGAGAGGGGCTGTTTTTTATTACACTTTCTCCGTATCTTTTAGATATCGTACAAAGTAAGAAGAAACAGCAGGAATTATACTCAGAACAATAAGTACATTCATAATACCGAATTTTTGTGCAATACTTCCCAAAACCGACATGCAAAGAGCAATTACACCGACACAAAAACCGTTAATAAATCCGGCTACAATACTTTTGTATTCAGGCAAAATTCTCTGAGCCCAGACCATTGTTACAGGCTGGGCAAGCATTGTAGTAAATCCGATTATAAAAAATACGCAAAGCGCCAATGACGGATGGCTTTTGTGAATAAACCCGAACAAAATCATCATAGGGAAAGTTGCCCACATTGAAAAATAAATTACAGGCTTTGAGCCGAAAATTCTTTCAGCGTGCGGGCTTAAAAACGAACCTATTGCGCCTGCAAAAACAAACAAGAAGAGAGCAAACCCTATATAGAAAGGCGAGCAGTTCATAGATTTCCACAAGAACGGAAGCAGTATACAGGAACTGTTTGTAACAAGAGACTTCATCATTGCAATCAGAATTAAATAATTCATCTGCCTGTTGCCTAAAATATCCTTAAAGGATTTAATGAAAGCTTTATGACAGGGTTTCTTTTCTATTTTAGAGAGTTTCGGCACAAAGAAAAACATCATTGCAGCAAGAAGAAGCCCGAAAATTGAGGTATAAGAAATCATATCAAGTCCGAGCACCTGGGTTATCAGAGCCGCAAGAAGAGGTCCGAAAGCGAAACCCAATGAGCCCATACTCATAAATACACCCATTGTAGTCGGACATTCTTTTCCTGCAAAATAATTTACAAACCCCATTGCCTGCGGATGAAAAAAGCTTCCGCCAAGGCTTCCGAGAATCATAAAGAGTAAAAGTGTTTGAATATTAGGCGCTGCAGGAGTCAGCGGAATAAATAACGAGGCTAAGATTAATCCCCAGAATATGAAAAATCTTTTCAAAATATTATCTGCAAAAAATCCGAAAATCGGCTGCATCATAGATGAACATATATGGGAAATACTGATTACAACGGTTGCTATTGCCATTGAAAACCCTAATTTTGCAGCAATAAAAGGCATTATAGGATTCAAAAACCCGCTGTAGACATCAGCAAATAAGTGTGCAAGAGATAACCAGATTATTGCAGTTTTTGTATTTTTCATTTCCATCCTTCCCGAGTCTTTATCAACATACATTATATCCATACAGATAATTTTTTAGCAAATGTTGATTGTTTAACGTTATTTACGGTTAAGTTTTTGTCTGACAGAACATTTTTGATGCGGCAAATCAAAGATTTACCACATCCTGCAAGCTATCCCCCCCCTACTACCTCCGGTCACTTCCCCCTCAAGAGAAGGGCAGAACCCACTGCGCTCACTTGGCGCCCCCCTCTTGAACACCTAATCACCTGATCACTCTCAGCCCCTGAAATTGATTAATCAAAAATATGGTGTTATAATGAGTGCATGAGTTCGGAAGCTGAAGATAAAAACTTGAAGATGGTCGGGCTGGAACTCATGTTCCTTACCCCGGAAAAATATAGCCACGAAGACGGCATTACCGCTGTTGAATTGGCTAAATTAGTTGACCTGCCCCTGGAAGAAGTCAAGAAAAAACTCCAGATTCTAAAAGACAAAAACATTGTGCGCGTTAAAGGTATTAACCCAAAATACTGGAAGTTTGACGAGTACAACTTTCAACGCCTTGATGACGATGACGATATTTTCCACCTTTTATGCAATTTTGAAGATGTGGATTTTGACAGGTATTTTTCTTATTGATTTTCCCGACTGCTCCATACTTCAATAAAATACTCTCTTGAGCGGTTGTGCTTAAGTTCAGCCCATTTTGGGAAAAAGCAGCCCGGAATTTCACCGGCTTCTCTATGATGACGTACGCATTCGCAGCAAATTCCGCGATTTCCGCATTTTGTTGACGAGCAGGTACATTCTAATATATTCTCATCTTTTTTGCATTCCATAATTCTTACTCCTAATTATTGTTGGGTTTCACCCAACCTACAATTACTATTTTTCCTGATTATTTAGATGACTTTTAGAAAATTCACATCCGCAATAGTTTTGTCTGTATATTCCTAAATCTTTTGATAGTTTATTTGTTTTCAAAAACCCGTCTTTTTTCTTGAAATCTATGGCAACATATTCTATGCCGTCTTCAAGACTTTTGCCTATTTCTGTAATTTTTGCATAATTCTTGTGCGGGCTTATAACCAGCGAAGTCGTAAAATACTTTATTCCGAGCTCTTTTGCCTTTTCTGCCGCCATCTTTAGCCTCATCCGTATACAAACATCACACCGCCTGCCGCGCTCCGGCTCATTTTCCAAACCCTTTACCTCTTCAAGAAATACTTCATGCCGGTAATCTTCCGCAATCAAGTCCACCCAGTGATACATACAGACAACTTTTTGTGCTTCAAGCCGGCGTTCATATTCTTCTTTTGTATCAAGGTTTGGATTGCAAAAATAAACAACAGGCTCATATCCCATCTCTTTTAATAAAGAAACGGGATATCCGGAACAAATTCCGCAACAGGCGTGTATCAGTATTCTTTTACTTGTGTTTTGCTCCATGTTTTATTAATATCTCTTTAAATTCATAGTAAGGTTTTACCCCGACTATTTTTTCACCGTTTATAAACATTGTTGGAGTAGCATCCAGTCCTAGTTCGTTTGTCTTTTTTAATTCTGAATCTATTTCATCAGAGGTTTCTTTTGAGTTAAAATCTTTCAAAAACTGTTCTCTGTTAAATCCTAACTGATCTGCCAGTTTTAACATATCCTCCATATTTTTCGGCTGCTGCTCATACAAAAGAGAACTCATTTCCCAATAATTTCCCTGTTTTCTTGCAGCAATTGCCCCTTTTGACATAAAGCAGGCATTCGGGTGCATATTTACCGAGATATAAGGATTGCATTCTTTGTCAAACGGGAAGTTGTGATGAATTACTTTCACATTTGAAAATTCTTTGATTGCCTGATGGAGCATTATATTATGAATATAGCACAACGGACAAACATAATCTGAATAGAGTTCTATAACAACATCTGCTTTCTCTGCTCCAAGCAGATTGCCCTTAACCCTGTACGGATTATAAGTCATTTTTCTGTACTTAAGAATTGACTTTGACCTTTTTATATGCGGAACAAAGTTGTCTGTAATTCCGCTGTAACACAAGAATGAAACAGCTAATATAAGAAGAACTATAAAAGTTTTGGTATACTGTTTTGCTCCTGCTATAAAATCCAGAACAGTTGTCTTGAAGGATTTTATAAAGGTTCTGAAATTGCAGGAACAAGCGGTAAGTGCAATTATTAAATCAATGAAATACGTTATAACGCAGAGAATACAAAGTTTATGAATCTTGAAAATACTCAGCCCTGCAAGAACCATCGAACATAAAAAAGCAATGGTTCCAAGAGTTGTTATATAAGCATAAGGATTCTTAAAAACTTCAAGAAATTTTAAAAATCGAAAACCTTTTAATTTGTTGACAACAGTCAGAAACAGAACAATTAAATAGAAGAATATTCCCCAGTAAGCTAAAGGAATACCCAGAAATTGTGAAACAGTAGACCTTGAAGCACCGTCACAATCGACAAACTCGTTTATTGAACAAAAACTTGACAAAGCATACCTGTCATAATTTGCAGTGTAATAAATACATGCCAGCTTAATTGACAACCCGAGCCCTATTAACCCTAAAATTTGTATTGCAATATTTTTTTTATCAATATTCATAAAACTCAACTCCCGTCTAGTCCACACTACTAATTCTAATATATAATAATCTTATTTCAATAATAAAAATACCTGTAGGGTGTACTCCTTTCTCACTAGCTCTGTTTACCTATTTTACAACCCTCTGAAATAATTGTTAAGATTCGTTACAAAATCATACGTTCTAATGATTTTATTTAAAAAATATACTGCTAATATATAACTATACTCCTTAAAAAACGACGATACACATATCCCTAATCAACAGCTATGCACGATAAAAAGTTCATAGCTTTTTTTTGTCTGAGAAAAATATTTACCTCTTACCCTATTTAACCTTTTTGGTATAATATATTAAAAGAGCTTATGAAAAAGTTAATTAAAAACCTGATTTATAAATTACAAAATTTGACGCATTTAGACAAATACATTCTCAAACAGGTTATTGAGATGTTCATTATGGGCGTGCTTGTTTTTACATCTATTATCTTTGCGTCAGATACTTTCATAACTCTTATTAAACAAATCTCGATGTACGGAATTCCGTTTAAGTATGCAATTTTGATGATTATTCTTCATCTGCCGGAAGTTTTTGTAATGACAATTCCGATGGGGGTACTGCTTGCAACAGTTATGACGCTCAACGGTCTAAGCTTAAACTCGGAAATAACTGTAATGCGTGCTTGCGGTATCGGACTAAATCGTATAGCTAAACCTATATTTATTTTTGCAATTGTAATGTCCTGCGTAAGTTTTGTTATAAATGAAACGGTTGTACCTTTTTCTACAAGGCTTTCTACAAAGCTTGCAGGCGTTGCGTTCAGTCAGAAAAACGTTCCAGAAGGCAAGCAGAATTTTACTTTCAAAGAAACAAAAGAGGACGGCTTATTAAAGAGATTATTTTATGTCGGAGATTCAACAGACGGCGTTTTGCATAATATAACAGTGCTGGATGCTTCAAAAGAAGGGACTATCCAGATTCTGCAGGCAAGAGAAGGGGCAACAACTCCGGGCGGATGGAAGTTCCGGAAAGGCGCTATTTATACAGTAACAGACAGCGGCAAAACTTTAGATACAACTCTTTTTGAAAATACTGACGTAAAATTCGGTATGGATCTTTCAAAAGAACTTGATAAGAATTTAGCAAACCAGCATAATTTTGTTCAGTTATGCAAAGTCCTTGCAAAACCTGACATTGAGGATAGAGCAGAGCTTGAAATAAGCCTGTTTGATAAGATTGCTCTTCCGATAACTACGGTTGTTCTTGTTCTTATAGGTGTTCCGCTTGCAATTACGCCGCCGAGAGTAAGATATAACAGAGGGTTTTTGTTCAGTATTTTGATTATTTTTGCGTATTATCTCGTAAGAGCTTTGTCAATATCATTCGGAGAAGCAGGCTCGCTTCCTCCTGTTCTTGCGGCATTCATGCCGGATATAATATTGTCAATAGCAGGGGCAGCTTTGTATTACAGGAAAGTATTTACAATTTGCTAGGGGTAAATTAAACATGTACGACTATAAACATGATTATAAATTCCACTTATTTATTCTTTTGCTTACTTGCTTATTTTGGATGATAGGAAGGTTCCCTGTGCCTTTAATAGTTATATATCTGGTACTCTCCCTGGCTATTATCTTTCTTACGAATTACCTTCCTAAAAAAACTGCAGATGACGGGCGTTCCAGAAGAAGACTCGCTGCTTTAAAAAAAGCAAAAGTCTTTCTTGCACCTTACGATGACATCTGGCGTGATTTGAGGCTTTCTAATTCGCATTGTTATTTGACACTCGGAATTGACGGCATGTCAATAGAAGGCGTCGAAAAGATAAATCAGGGAAATGCCTTCAGGACATTTAAAGTTCTTAAGTCAAATGTACACGATTGGGAAGATCTTTGGAATATGTTCTGTAAAAGTTTTAGTTACAATAAATCTTATGACGGGCTTCTTGAGGATTGCAGACGTTTTAATCTTGTTGTGGAAGAAAAGCTTCTGGAAAAATATACTGAACCGCCTGTCAAAAATCTCCCGAAAACTGATATAAATAACTGCACGGAAGAAGAAATTGCCGCTCTTCCTGGAATTAGTGTTATAATAGCTAAAAGAGCGGTAAAAAGGCGTGAAGAGATGGGCGGATTTAAGAGTATTGATGAATTTTTTGCTCTGTTGAAACTAAAACCGCATATGCAGGAGCAGTTGCGGGATTTAATTTATGCTGGGCAATTGCCTGAAAAGAAAGAAGAGAAAAATTCTTCAGAAAGGAGAATAGATTTTTAAATGATTTCGCGCACTTACCTGTTTACTGATAAAGTTTCGGCATGTATTTTCTGGGGAATTTTTATTATTCTTGCTATATATAAATTATGGAGATTTATTGGTAAAAATTTCCATACAGGCTTGAAAAAATAAAGGGTAAGATAATATAAGTCAAATGAAAGGAGAGTAAAATTTTAAATGCATAGATATAGATTTCTTGCTGAAATGGGACCTTTAGAATTTATAATAATAGTGGCACTATTTATAGTAACCTTATGGATATATTTGTCCTGGCGTAATGACCAGATTTTTGGTGATGAAGATAAAGATGTAACAGATGCATATACTCTACAGGAATACGTGCTTAGGAAGATAATAAGATTGTTTAGAAGGAGATAAATATGTATTTTTTTCGTCATTTTCATCCGATTAGGGGAATTGAATCTTGGACATATCATATACAACATGGAGATTTTGGATGGATAATAGCAAGTATAGGATTTGCATTTATAATTCCGCTAATTGTTGCATTGTATAGGGAAAATGTTTTCAACAGAAAGAAATAAGAGGATGTGTGTTGAAACTAAGAGTTTTCAATATCTTAAAGAAAACAAAAGTTGAAGGACCGGGTATTCGTTATTGTATCTGGACTCAGGGGTGTTCCAGACACTGCAGGGGCTGTCAGGCGGTTCATACCTGGTCACATTCCGGCGGTAGTTTATTTGATACAGAAGATATAATTGAAGATATTAAATCCCAAAAGGATATTGAGGGCGTGACATTCTTAGGCGGCGAACCTTTTGAGCAGGCAGAAGCTCTTGGAATTCTTGCAGAAGAAGTCCAAAACCTCGGATTGAGCGTTTTATGCTTTAGCGGATTTCTACTGGAAGAACTTCGAGCGGAAGAGAAAAATAAACTTCTCCTTGATAACATTGATTTATTAATTGACGGTGAGTTTAAGCAGGAACTTGTTGATTATTCCCGCCCGTGGTGCGGCTCATCAAATCAAAGATACCATTTTTTGACAGACAGGTATAATGAAGAAATTTTCACAAAATACAAAAATAAAGTGGAAGTAAATATCTCAAAAAACGGTGTTATTTTCATGAACGGGATGGGAAACTTTGATGAGATACTGCAAAAGATTGATTTAGTGAAAATGAATAAATGATATAAGTAATAAAAAAGGATTATTCTATGTGCGCGTACAAATTATCAAATTTAATCAGGGCAAGATTCCCGCTTATTTATATTTCCTCATTCGAAGAGGACAGAGTGACTAAATATATTAAGTCCGTAGTTACAGATGTTAAACAGGTAAAATATGAGCGTGAAGTTTTTACCTGGACTCAAACTGACGGTTTGCGCAATGAAACCGCAAATAAATCAATTTCTGATACAACCGCTCCGTGCAAAATGCTCGAGTATATAAGAAAATACGACAAGGATGCGGTTTTTATTCTGTATGATTTTTATGTAAACTTCGGACCTAACAACAGGACTCCTGATTATAATGTAATAAGAAAAATCAGAGATATTATTCCGGATTTAAAACTCGGCATGTTCAGAAAAACTATATTTTTTATCTCTCCTGAACTTCTCATACCGGAAGCTTTGCAAAAAGAGATTACAATCTTTGATTTTCCGCTTCCGAATTTAGGAGAAATAAAAACAAAGTTTGACAGCATGCTCAGACAAAATTCCGGAATAGAGGCAAATTTATCAGATGAAGATAAAGATAAATTATGCAAAGCTGCTCTGGGGCTTACCTTACAGGAAGCTGAAAGCGCGTTTGCTCTTGCAATGGTAAACGACGGAAAAATAGATATCAAAGACCTTCCTGTAATAATGGAAGAAAAAGTTCAGGTAATTAAGAAAACCGGAATACTTGAATTTATTCAGTCTGATTATTCCCTGAAAGACATTGGCGGTCTGGATAATTTGAAGAGCTGGCTTTTGAAACGCAATAACTCGTGGTCAGAGAGTGCTAAAAAGTATTGTATTCCGGCTCCTAAAGGTGTTCTTGTAACCGGAGTTCCGGGCTGTGGTAAGAGTTTGACAGCAAAAGCAATGAGCAAAATCTGGCAGCTTCCGCTTCTAAAACTCGATTTTGGAAAAGTTTTCTCCGGACTTGTCGGAAGCTCAGAGGAGAATATGAGAAGGGCGCTTAAGACCGCGGAAGCGGTTTCGCCATCAATTTTATGGATAGATGAAATTGAAAAAGGCTTGAGCGGAGTCGGTTCTACCGGCGATAGCGGAGTCTCTTCAAGAATTTTCGGACAGTTCCTGACATGGATGCAGGAAAAAGAAGCGCCTGTTTTTGTTATTGCGACCGCAAACAACATAAGCAACCTTCCTCCGGAGCTTTTGAGAAAAGGACGTTTTGACGAGATATTCTTTGTTGACCTGCCTACACTTACTGAAAGAAAGGAAATATTCAAACTTCATCTTGAAAAAAGGCTTAAGGATAAAGAGGTTGCAAGTGAAATTGCCGGAGTAAAAAATATTTGCACTCAGCTTGCAAAAATGACAGAAGGATTTATCGGCTCTGAAATAGAACAGGTTGTAATCTCCTCTCTATGCGATGCGTTTTTTGAAAATCGTCCTCTTAAGTTTGAAGATTTAGAGAAAAATATTTCAAATACCGTTCCACTTTCAACGACGCAGAGAGAACAAATACTTGCGCTTAGAGCCTGGGCAAACGTAAGAGCAGTTTCAGCAGCCAAAATTTCCGACCTGAAACAATACAAGCGTGAGGATAACAAAGAAAACGTAGCAGCCTCAAGAGGCGGAAGAACTTTAGATTTTTAATAAGGAGAATTGGTCTATGTCATGTACAATAGTAGCACTTCCACTCGCCCTCTCCTGGGTAGTAGCTAAAACAATAGCTATTCAAATTGGAGTCGGAGCAGTAGCTTCTTGCGGTATTGCCGCTGCTGCAGCCGGTGCTGCGACGAAAGAAACAAATACTACAGAGGAGGAAACAGAAGATTCTTCCTGCAATGAAGCACAAATACTATCAGAAAAGCATTTTATTGAAAAAAGTTTTGAAACTCCATTTATGGATAAGGCGCTCCTTATAAAAACATTAGAAGAACACGGTGCAAACGGGATTAATGAGACTGACTTCGGACAAATAAAATGCTTTTGCGATCACTATGAATTGATTTTTGAGAAAACAAATGCTAATAATCCGTATTATGTCAGGATAAAAGCTCTTGATACTGATGACACGGAAAGTAAATTAAATGATTTAAACAGCGAATACGCCGTTAATGTTCAGGAAGCTAGTTACAACAGTATTGTTTCAAAACTGGAAGAAAACAATTTAGAAATAGAAAACGAAGAAGTTTGTGATGATAATACGATTGTACTAACGGTAAATCTGGAGTAAGAGTATGTCAAAAAAGTTAAAAATAAGACTCCTTCCGAACGGAGAAATTCAGATGGAAACCATCGGAGTTAAGGGAAAAGAGTGTCTGAATTATGTAAAGCTGCTGCAAAAGCTTGTTAATGCAAAGATTACAAAAACAGAACTTACGGATGAGTATTACCAGACTGAAACCGAAGTTACAAATGTCGAAAATGTCGAGATAAGGCTGGACTAAAAATTTCATTGCATATCTTTTTCTTTTGTGCTACTATCTGTACAGAAGTGGGGAGGGCAGATACGGAAAAAGTCCGTTTTTCCCGAGGATAAGAGAGGTTGTTCAATGAGCGAAGGACATTGGATTGTAAATAAAGTTATTGCCGGACATTCTATGGCTTTTAACATGGATACTCTGATTACAATGTGGGCAGCTATGATATTTCTGCTGGTTGTCTCATTTATTGCAACCAGAAAACTCACAATTTTCCCTACCAAATTACAAATAGTTTTTGAGAATATTCTCGGATATTTCTCGGATTTAGTTACAGGTATGATGCCAAAAGAAGGTAAAAAACATTTCCCTCTTATTGCATCATTATTTTTATTTATAATAACGGCAAACCTTATGGGACAGCTGCCGTTTAAGATGATACAGCTGAAACATGGCGAACTTGCAAGCCCTACTAACGACATAAACCTGACAGCCGGTCTTGCAATTATCGTTCTTATATATTATGTAACTGCAGGGTTAATTAAGAAAAAAGGGAAATTTTTACTTCACGAATTTTCTTTTGTCGGTATAATTTCAATGCTTGTTGAAATTTTGGAATTATTCACAAGACCATTAACACTTGCGTTACGACTTTTCGGCAATATCCTTGCCGGAGAAATATTGATAACGGCGCTTTTAGGACTATGTGCCTGGGGGCTTCCGCTTCCGATAATGTTTTTTGAGATACTAGTAGCGTGTGTACAGGCATTAGTATTTACGATGTTAACAACTGTCTATATTGCAACTGCTGTAAATGATGAACATTAAAAAAATAAAGATATATAATTCAATACGAAGGAGAAGAAAATGGAAGACGTAAAAACAATTTCAGATTTAGCACAATTAGGAGCAGGTATTGCAATGGGTTTTGGTGCAATCGGTGCCGGTCTTGGTATTGGTGTTGCAACAAAAGGTTTGATGGATGCTATTTCAAGACAACCGGAAATTGCAGGTAAAGCAGTAGGTTTCTTCCTCGTTGGTGCTGCTCTTGCAGAAGCTTGTGCTATTTACGCATTAGTTATAGCAATGAAACTATCCGGCATGATGGGCTAGGGGTAAATCCCAGGGGGGGGCAAATGTAGTAGCAATATCTACATTTCAACTTCAAAGTCAAGACTGATAACAATTGATTTGCGAAAAACCTCCCGTATGAAATAGTTTGCAAGTGATCTCTCCCGCTCAAAGGGTAATCGAGGCATAGCAAGCCGGTTGATAGTTTGTTCAAAAGGGAGACCGGTAAGCGCAAAACAAATTAGTAGTATAGCGGGATGTCTCCGGTCCAGAAGGTTAAATCGAGGCAAAACAAACCGGTCGG
>CASFPS010000013.1 GCA_949296355.1 uncultured bacterium
TTATAATTTAGAAAAAGGCGGCGGTGTGAAACACCGCCGCCTTTTTCTAAAACAAAGAGGGCGGCTAAAAAGCCGCCCTCTTTTTATTTCTTTTGTTACCGGATTGAAGGAATTACATCATACCCATTCCGCCGCCCATGCCTGCCATTGCTGACATATCAGGTTTTGTTTCTTCCGGAATTTCAACAACTGCAGCCTGAGTTGTAAGTAACATAGAGCCTACAGATGCGGCGTTTTCAAGAGCGCTTCTTGTAACCTTTGCAGGGTCTACAATACCTGCTGCAAACATATCTGTATATCTGTCAAGAAGTGCATCATAGCCGTATGCATCTTTTTCTGCTCTTACGTTTTCTACAACTACATCAGCTTTAGCGCCTGAGTTAGAAGCAATTGCTCTTAAAGGTACATCAAGTGCAGCCATCAAAATCTTGTAACCGCTCTTTTCATCATCTGATTCAAAAGTCAAAGTGTTAAGTTTTGATTCAAGTTCCTGCTGTACTCTGATTAATGCAACGCCGCCTCCCGGTACGATACCTTCTTCGTTAGCTGCTCTTGTTGCGTTAAGAGCGTCTTCGATTCTTAATTTTCTTTCTTTAAGTTCGATTTCTGTAGCAGCGCCGACTTCGATTACTGCAACACCGCCTGAAAGTTTAGCCATACGTTCTTGAAGTTTTTCTTTATCATATTCGCTGTCAGAAGCTTCAATTTGTTTCTTGATTAATCTTACACGTTCTGCTACTGCTTCTTTAGTTTCGTTTCCTACAACGATTGTAGTTTCGTCTTTTGTTACGGTAACACGTTTTGCAAGACCCATCATATCGGTTGTAATATTTTCCAGCTTGATACCGAGTTCTTCCGTGAACATTTGACCGCCTGTCAGGATAGCGATATCTTCCAACATAGCTTTTCTTCTGTCACCGAATCCCGGAGCTTTAACAGCAACTGCTCTTAAAACTTTTCTCATAGTGTTGACTACTAATGTCGCAAGAGCTTCGCCTTCAACATCTTCTGCAATTAACAACAATGAACGTCCGTCACGTGCAACCTGTTCAAGAACCGGAACTAAATCGGCAATCAGGTTGATTTTCTTGTTAACACAAAGAACGTAAGCGTCTTCTAAAACGCATTCCATTCTTTCAGGGTCAGTTACGAAGTAAGGTGAAATGTAGCCTTTGTCGAATTGCATACCTTCAACAACCTTTAAGTTAGTACCGAAAGATTTGCTTTCTTCAACAGTAATAACACCGTCATGACCAACTTTTTCCATTGCTTCTGCAATCAATTCACCGATTTCAGAGTTGTTACCGGCTGAAATTCCTGCAACCTGTGCAATTTCTTCTTTTGTGCTTACTGATTTTGACAGGTCTCTGATTTTGTTGATAGCAATATCAACAGCTTTATCAATACCGCGTTTCATTGACATCGGATTAGCGCCTGCAGTCAGATTCTTCAAGCCTTCTCTTACAATAGCTTGAGCCAATACTGAAGCGGTTGTTGTACCGTCGCCGGCTACATCGTTTGTTTTTGATGAAACTTCTTTAAGAAGTTGTGCGCCTGCATTTTCCAAACCATCCTGTAATTCGATTTCTTTTGCAATAGTTACACCGTCGTTAACGATTTGCGGAGCACCGAATTTCTTTTGCAAAATAACATTTCTGCCTTTAGGTCCTAAAGTAACCTTAACGGCATCTGCTACTGCATCAATACCTTTTAGAAGCGATTTTCTTGCTTCTTCTTCAAAAACTATACGTTTTGCCATTTTTATTTTCTCCTTTTTTATTTTTAGATGAATTTTTGTGGAGTGAATAGTGAATAGTGAGTAGTGAATAGAGATTTATAATTTATTTTTTAAATGTCTTTTAAGACCTGAAAGCATTTTACCTATATTATCAATCTTTGTTATGATCTCTTGTGAATTAATAAAGCCTAAATTTTCAGATATTAATATTTGTGTTTCCAGTTCTGCAAGTGAACCGCAAGCCATATCCAAAAACCTGAGATTTTCTTTATCAGAACTTCTTGCACTTCCTTCTGCAATATTTGAAGGTACAGAAACTGCGGCTCGTCTTATTTGGTTTACAATTCCAAATTTTTCTTCTGTTGGAAATTCTGATGTCAATTTATAGATTTCTGTAACCAACTCTATAGACTCTTTCCAAACTTCAAGATCTTTATGATTCATAACATCTATTCACTAGTCACTAATCACTATTCACTAATCTGCTACTCAACAATCGCTAAAGCATCCTTAATAGAAAGAATCTTGTATTCAACCCCGTCCATTTTAACGTCTGTACCTGCGTATTTAGCGTAAAGAATGATATCGCCTACTTTAACATCCATCGGTTCTCTTTCACCGTTGTCATTTACTTTACCTTCGCCGACTGCAACTACTTCACCCTTTTGAGGTTTTTCTTTTGCACTGTCAGGAATAAATATTCCGCCGGAAGTCTGTTCTGTATCTTCAATAACTTTGATAACAATTCTGTCCTGTAATGGTTTTAGTGCCATAATATAATCCTCCTTTTTACTAACAATTATATTTATATAATAGATTTTGAAATTTTAATAAAAAATTAAGGAAATTTTAATATTTGAAAAAGTTTGTATTGATAACGTTTGTTATTTCCTGTATACTCTAGTTGTATGAATAAGCAGAAACTTTCGCTTGCCTTATACTGGCATATGCATCAACCGGTCTATGAACTTGAAGGGACATATCTTATGCCCTGGGTTCGCCTGCACGCTGTAAAAGACTATCTGGATATGGTTTTGATTCTGGAAAAATTTCCGACATTGAAACTTAATTTCAATATTGTACCGGCACTTCTGGACGCTATTATTGATTATTCGGAAGAAGGTTATCACGATATTCATTCGGAACTCACGGTTTCTGATACAGAAAAACTAACCGACGAAGAAAAAGCATTCATTATTAACAATTTTTTCAGCTCCCAATATGAAACAATGATATACAGGAGCGAAACTTATAAAAATCTTTTTCAGAAAAGGTTTGGAAAAGATTCAATTGACATCAATGATTTTTCCTTGCAGGAACTGTCGGATTTAATGGCATTGTTTAATCTGGTATGGATTGATCCGGTTCACTTTGAAAGATATCCGCGCCTGCAGGAACTCTGGGAAAAGCAGAGCGGGTATACAACAGAAGACAGAAGAGAAATTATTGATATTCAGAAACAAATAATAAGAGAAATTATTCCGGCTTACAAAAAATATATTCAGACAGGAAGAATTGAACTTACAACAAGCCCTTATTACCACGCAATTTTACCGATTTTGATTGACCTTAAAGCCGCAACAAAATCAGTTATAACAACAGAAGGGCTTCCGGCGTCTCTGGGGATGCTTGAAGATGCTAAATATCAGGTAAGAAGCGCGCTTGACAGAATCGAACAAATTTTCGGCGTAAGACCGGAAGGTATGTGGCCGCCTGAATTATGTCTCGGACCTAAAACTTTGAATTTGCTTGCAAAAGAAGGTATTAAATGGACAATTTCAGATGAGGGTGTTTTATCAAATTCTATTAATTTTGATTTTATAAGAGACTTTAAAGGCAACTTAAACGACCCTTATCATCTTTTAAAAGTTTATACTTATGAGACAAAAGATTCCGGGATTGACGTGATTTTCAGAGACAGGTCAATACCTAATCTTATAAACTTTGAATATGCGGGAATTAATCCTCAGATGGCAGCGGGAGATTTGTACGAAAAAATCAAAATGATTCAGAACAAACTGCTTGTTTCACCTGATAATACGCATCTTTTGACAATAGCTTCCGACTGCGAAAACTGCTGGGAAAACTACCAGAACGACGGGCGGGATTTTCTTGAAAATATTTATTCTCTGATAGAAAATGACGATTCGCTTGAAACTGTCTTAATAAGTGACTACATCCGTAAGGACAAATACAAAAAAGAGCTCAAAAAAATTCATTCCGGCTCCTGGATTGATAAGACTTTTCAGTTCTGGATAGGAGAGCCTGAGAAAAATAAAGCGTGGGCTTATTTGAAGAAAACAAAAGACGATTTTGACAGTTTTGTAAAAGAGGACAGCGCTAATCCTAATATTAAATACGCAAAACGCGAACTTTTGATAGCAGAAGGCAGCGACTGGTTCTGGTGGTACGGCGAGCCTAATAACTCGGGTCAGGATTTTGTGTTTGACTATATGTTTAGAGAACGGCTGAAAAATGTATATACAGTTCTCGGCAAAACTTATCCGGAATATCTGGACAAAACTCTTATAACCGCAATAGAAGTTCCGTTCAGATATCCTAAACGCAATATTACTCCAAAGATGGACGGCTTAAATTCAAGTTCGGACGACTGGTATAATGCAGGTTCTCTGAGCATGCTAGACGGTCCTGTATTCAGGGAAAATAAAAATGTAGATAAAATCAACTTCGGGTGCGACAGGGATAATATCTACTTCCGGCTGCACGTTAACAAAGGTTCGGGGGAGATAAGTTTTGTCGACCGCATAAACCAGTTTTATATTTATACAAGAAACGCAACTACTCCGCAAAACAGGGCATACATAAGACTTATAAGCAAAACGGATAACCCGTATCCTATTCTTCTGGAAAAATTTGAACATGAAATCACACTTACGCTTATAAGCGATACGCTTTTCCCGCCGAGGTTAACTGCATCATTGCACCCTAATATGTGGACGCTCGATAATCCGGACGGAATTAAAACTGTATACAAAGATGTAATTGATATTTCTATTCCGTTTGAAAAACTCGGGATTCAGCAGGGAGAAACAGTTGAATTTTTCCTTGCAAATACGGATTCCGGAGTCAAAAACACCTACATCCCGCAGGAAATTCTGCTATCCATGACAAGAGAGTAAGAAAATAATACAAAATTGAGGTTATTAAAGTGGATTTATATGAAGCTATATACAACAGACGTACAGTTAGAGATTTTAAAGACAAAGTTGTACCGGATGAAGTTTTAACACGCATAATTAATGCAGGTTTGCAAGCTCCGACACACGACCATCTCAGGAATTGGGAGTTTGTAATTTTAAAAGATAAAGAGGATAAAGAAAGAGCTTTGCAATTTATAAGACTTGGTGTTGAACCTACTCTTGAAATTTTAAAAAAAGTTCTTGTAGAAGGAACTCCCCAGCAAAAAATGTATGCACTCGCTATGCCCAGACAATATTCAATGCTAATGAATGCTTCTCACGTCATTCTACCGTTTTTTAAATCAAATTCAGGCGTTTTGAAACCAAGTTGTGTAAGTTCATTGAATCCTATTTCATCAATTTGGTGTGTAATTGAAAATATATTTTTAGCTGCTACAGCAGAAGGTCTTGCATGTTCTATGAGAATCCCGGTTGGTATTGAAGGGGAAAAAGTTGCAGACATTGTCGGAGCTCCTGATAATTACTTATTACCTTGCTATATCGGCTTAGGCTACCCTGCAGAAAATAAATCTGAAGCAGAACAAATTCAATATAAAGCAGAAGATAAAATGCACATTGGTAAGTGGTAAAATAAGTTACGGTTGAGTTAGTATGAAGTACCCCGCAATGCTCAATTAACACATTCCCCTCGCCCTTTTGGGGAGAGGGAGCAGGCGTTATTGAGCCGAAAGGCGAAATTTACGGATGCGGGTGAGGGGCTGATATTAAAATATATACTGGATTGCCGCGTCGCTCTCGCTCCTCGCAATGACACTCAAATAGTATGCTTATCTACTAACCCAAACATTCCCCCCCCCCCGCAATAACGCTAAACTTGTAGTTCTACCTACCAACCAAAATACATTTACCCCCGCAATGACGCCAAGCTTGTAGTCTCACCTGACACCCCAAATACATTTACCCCTGCCGTCATTCAGAGGGCGTCAGCCCGAAGAATCTCTAAAAATTTTTTGTCAGGTAAAACCTGACCTATATTTCTAAACAAATTGAACATCAGCGCGCATTCCCTCACCAACGGGGAGGGCTAGGGAGGGGGTTAGAAGTAGTTAGTAAATGGTTGTGCTTTAGCCAGACAATAACTTACACAACTAAAACCAAACCTACATTTCTCAGTCACTTAGTCACTTAATCACTCAGTCACCCGTAAGACACATTTACCCCTCTTTAAATATAAAAAGCGTGTGTCTTAAATAAGACACACGCTTTAAAAAACTTATAAGCTGCTAATTACTTGCCGTTAACAACTTCTTTGAATTTCTTACCGGCAGAGAATACAGGAACTGTCTTAGCAGGGATTTTGATTTCCTTACCGGTTTGAGGGTTTCTGCCGTTTCTAGCAGCTCTCTTGCGTGGTTCAAAAGTACCAAAGCCAACTAAAGTAACTTTTTTACCTTTAGAAACTGTTTTTTGAACTGTTTCGATTAAAGCTGATAAAACTTCGTTAGCTTCTTTTTGAGTAACTTTTGATTTCTTAGAAATTTCTTGTACTAATTCTTCTTTGTTCATTATAAAACTCCTTTCTTCTATTTACAAATTCTATTATACAGACTCCATAAAAGAATGCAAGCTTTTTTTCTTGAAAATACTCACAAAGTCTGGCTTCCGGCGTTTAGCCTTAAAAACCGCTTTAAAAGGGCGTTTTAGACAAAAACAACCCTTTTATAGTTTGTAATAATTTAATTTTAGCCATGCTTCTTATAATTAAATTAACTCAATATTTTCTCTTTTTACGGTTTTTTGCTCTGATGTTTCCAGATTTTTCACTGTAACCTGATTAGTGCTAAGCTCATCTTCACCGAGTATTAAAGCATATTTTGCCACTTTTGAAGCCTTTTCAAGCTGCTTGACAAACTTTTTATTAGTAAGGTCAAATTCACAGCTGATACCCTTACTCCGCAGTTCTTCTGCCAGTTTAACAGCTTCAATCATATTGCCGGAGACAACGAAAGCCTTTGTCTTTTCTTCCGTCTTACTGCCGATAAGTGAAGCCAGCCTTTCCATGCCCATTGCAAACCCTATTGCCGGAGTATCTTCTCCGCCGAGATTTCTGACCAGACTGTCATATCTTCCGCCCCCGCATACAGCGTTTTGAGAGCCGAGATTATTTGACTTAATCTCAAAAACCGTCCGGTTATAATAATCCAAGCCTCTTACAAGCAGCTTGTTAATCTCATATTTTATTCCGAGCGCATCAAGATATTCTTTTAATTCGTTAAAGTGATTTGCACAATCTTCGCAAATAAAATCAGATTGAATAACCGCCTGAATTTCAGGCTTTGCATAAATTGCTTTGCACTCTTCCACTTTGCAGTCCAGAAGTCTCAGCGGATTTTTTTCGTATCTTGCCTGACAATCAGGGCAAAGTTCATTCAAATAAGGTTTAATAACCGCTTTTAGCTTTGTTTTAAATGTTTCTCTGCACTCCGGACAGCCGAGAGAATTTAGCTCTACTGACAAATCGTTTAAACCGAGAGCTTTAAGATAATTTACAGCCATCAAAATAACTTCCGCATCAGCAGTTGCCTGTTTTATCCCGAAAACTTCCACCCCGACCTGATGGAATTGTCTCTGCCTTCCTGCCTGCGGGCGCTCGTATCTGAACATAGGTCCTTTATACCAGAGTTTTACCGGAGCTGATAATCTGTGCATGCCGTTTTCTATAAACGAACGTACTACTCCTGCTGTATTTTCCGGTCTCAAAGTCAAAGAACGTTCGCTTTTTTCAAACGTATACATTTCTTTGTTTACAATATCAGTGGTATCTCCAACGCCGCGCGCAAAGAGTTCGGTTGCTTCAAATATCGGAGTCCTTATTTCTTTTGCGCCGTAACTTGAAAAAACCTGATTTGCTTTTTCTTCCATAAAATGCCATACAGGCATTTCAGAAGGTAATATATCTTTTGTTCCTTTTTGTACTTTTATTATTGCCATAATCCCGATTCCCTTATATACTTTAATTATAATTGTACTACAAAAAGGAAGGGCTGAGATGGAAATAAAAGTTACTAAAATGCAGGGCTGCGGTAATGACTTTGTAATATTGGATTATGAAGAATTTTTAAAGTTCAATTTATCAATGTCTGATACGGCAAAAGCCCTTTGTGACAGACATTTTGGAATCGGAGCCGACGGGCTTATTATTCCTGATACTTTTGAAGAGTCTGCAGACATCGGCTGGTACTTTTATAATTCTGACGGCTCGACAGCCCAGATGTGCGGCAACGGAATGAGATGTTTTGCAAAATACGTATTTGACAGAGGTCTGGTACAAAAAAATGAGTTTTCGGTAAAAACTCTTGCAGGCATAATATCTCCTAAAATCCTTGAAAACGGAGAGGTTCAGGTAAACATGTCCAAACCGGTTCTCAAGTCTGAATTAATCCCGTTTATTCCGCATGATAATATGAATTACAAAATGGCAGTAAAAAATATTGTATTTGAAGGGAATGCCATTTCTATGGGAAATCCGCATTTTGTAATATTTGTCTCGCCGGAAGAAGATTTGATGAAGCTTGCAAAAGAGTACGGTCCTTTAATTGAAACCTCTGCAGAATTTCCTGAAAAAACAAATGTCGAATTTGTAAAAATTCTTTCTCCTAACAAAATAAAATTATGTGTCTGGGAGCGCGGCTGCGGAATCACACTTGCCTGCGGAACCGGAGCATGCGCAAGCGTTGTCGCCGGAATTTTGAAAGGCTGCCTCAATAATTCAGCAGAAGTTGAGCTTCCGGGCGGTACTGTAAAAATTGACTGGGCAGGAGATAAAATTCTGACAGCTAAAGATGTTTTCTTAACCGGTTCTGCAGAATACGTGTTTGAAGCAAAAATGCTGAATGTTTAATTTTGCCCGCACAAAGTAGACAAAAAACGGTTTAAAGTAGTAAAATAAAAAGAATAAAGAGAAAAAAGAAGGAAAGATATGAAAGGAAAGGCATTTAAATTCGGGGACAACATTTCTACCGACCACATAGCCCCGGGCAGATTATTTCACCTGCGCTCCGACCTGCAGGAGTTTGCAAAACATGTATTAGAAGATGCAGATGAAAATTTTGCAAAAAATATGAAAAAAGGCGACTTTGTCGTTGCCGGAAACAACTTTGGCTTGGGTTCTTCACGAGAACACGCCCCGCAAATTATTAAAATTGCAGGCGTCGGCGCGGTTATTGCCAAATCTTTTGCCAGAATTTTCTACAGAAATGCAATAAATATCGGGCTTCTGGCAATTGAATGCGACACAGACGGAATTGATGCCGGAGATGAACTGGATTTAGACATCAAAGCCGGTACGCTTAAGAATTTGACAAAAGGAACAATTACAACAATAGAACCGCTTCCGGATGTTATGATTAAGCTTCTTGAAGACGGCGGGCTCATTGAACACATTAAAAAGCACGGTGATTTAATCCTCGGCTAGGTGTAATGGGGTTGACGGGTGAATAGAAATTCGACTCAAAAGTTTTAGAGTAGACAATAACTTTTCTATTCCGGTGGGAACGCTGACGCTTTTCCCACCCTACACCTGATACAGACTTGTGTCACGCCAAATGAGTGACAGCACTCCGGTAGGTAAGCCTACAAGTCGGGCGTCATTCAGAGCCCGACAGCAATTCAGGGGCGAAGAATCACTGAAACTGGTGAATAGTGAGGAGTGAATAGTGAATAGAAAATTTTTACAATAGTTATAGAGATTCTTCGGGCTAACGCCCTCTGAATGACGGCAAGGGTAAATATATTTGGGTTGTCAGTCGACGTAGGGTGGGAAAAGCGTTAGCGTTCCCACCGGAAAAGTAGATAGGTCGGGTTTTAGCCCGACAATAACTAAATAAAAAATGGATTGCCACGAAAATCAAAGATTTTCTCGCAATGACAGCACATTGGTAAGTCTCAATACCGGAAATGTAGATTGGGTGAAACCAACAATAACCTGCAGGATTGCCACGCCCCTTACGGGTCTCGCAATGACGCCAAACCGGTAGCTTTACTTACCAGCCCAAACATTTACCCCCAGAAATAAATTTTTACTCACGACTCATTAAACAGGTAAGAAAGGAGATTTTATGGATAACAAAACAACAATTACATGTCCGGCATGCGGAAAGAAAATGACAAAAATTACAGTTCCGGAGTCAAATATCGAAGTCGATATTTGTCTTGACGGCTGCGGGGGCATATTCTTTGACAACAGAGAGCTGCAGCAGGTTGATGAACCAATTGACAACATTGACGAAATTCTTAAAGCTATTCAGAACAAAGAGTTTGAAAAAGTTGACACAACAGCAAAAAGAATTTGCCCTTTATGCAATATTCCAATGGTAAAACAAGGCTCCGGAACTGAAGTTGAAATAGATTCATGCAACATCTGCGGCGCAACTTTCCTTGATAACGGAGAGTTAACTAAATTAAGAGAACTTAAAAATAAAGGCGGAGAAGATATTGTAAACGAAGCACTCAAAAAAGTAGAAGCTTCTATGCCGAAAATTTCCGGAAAACCTTCCGGAGGAGTCACCTTTCTCCAGAATTTTATAACAAATTTATTGCTTAAATAGAATGATAAATTAACAGTGGGGGCGCGGTTGAAAACCGCGCCCCCACTTTGTTCTGTTAAAGTCCTTTATTTACTAATGTAAATATCTTACATTAATATAAATTGAACTTATTATAAGTGAAATAGCTACAACGATTACCCCGTATTTCATAAATCTCATGAAAAACATCGGATGTCCGTGTTTTGCAGAAGTTTCTGAAACGATAACGTTTGCTGCAGCACCAATCATTGTCATGTTTCCGCCTAAACATGCGCCTAAAGACAAGCACCACCAGAGCGGATAAGTATAATCTGCACCCATTGTTTTTTCAATTTCAACAAGCATAGGTGACATTGTTGCAGTGTAAGGAATGTTATCAATGATACCGGAAATAATACCTGAAGCCCAGAGGATGAGCATTGAAGCAGCTTCCTGAGAGCCCTGGGTAATTTTCAATATCCATTCTGCCAGCAATCTGATACCGCCTGATGCTTCTACACCGCCGATTATAATGAATAAGCCGACGAAGAAGAAAATTGTATTCCATTCAACATCACGCAAAATATCGGTTGGTTTTTCAAACAACAACAGAACGCTTGCGCCGAGCATTGCAGCAACGCTTGTTTCAATATGTGTCTGGTCGTGAGTTACAAAACCGAGAATAACAAGACCTAAAACAATCAATGAACGAATCATATGAACTTTATCAGTGATTGTATTTGAGTTGTCAATACTTGCTGCTTCTTTCATTTTTTCAGGAGTTGTCTGTAATTTCTTTTTGAAAAATAACATCATAACTAAAATTACAGCAATGAGAATTATTGCAACAACTATAGTTAAGTTGTTTACAAAATCCATAAATGAGAAGCCTGCAGCGCTTCCGATAATAATATTAGGCGGGTCGCCGATAAGTGTTGCAGTACCGCCGATATTGGAAGCAAAAACTTCTGTAAGTAAATAAGGTATCGGATCAATATCCAGTTTGTTTGCAATAGCAAAAGTAATAGGCATAATAAGAATAACCGTTGTTACGTTATCCAGAAAAGCACTTACTACAGCAGTAAAAATACCGAGTGCTGCAAGAATAATTACCGGATGACCTTTTGTCATTTTCAAAAGTTCATTAGCCAAAAAGCTAAAAATACCGCTTCTTGTAGTGATATTAACAATAATCATCATGGAAACCAGAAGGAATACTACGTTAAAATCAACATACTGTACAAAATAAATCGGGTTTAAAGCTCCGCCGTCCAAAACTCTTGTCTGGCTCACAAGCCCTAAAATAATAGTGATTGCAGCGCCCAGAAGTGCAATTGTAACCTTAGGGATTTTTTCCGTTGCGATAAAGATATACGCAAGGATTAATAATCCGGCAGATATCATCACATTGTGCGCCGCGACAAAATTGTGAATGAATTCCATATCTTTCCTCTCCTTTTATCTTCTCTCCTCGCGGAGGTTTCTCACTAAAAAAGATTCAACATTTATATGAAAATTCTAACACAAATACGAGAATAATAATATCAAGCGCAAATTCAAGTTAAAGTGATTCTTCGCCCCTAAATTGCTGTCGGGCTCTGAATGACGGCAGGGGTAAATGTATTTGGACTGGTAGATGAGACTACAAGCTTGGCGTCATTGCGAGACCCGTCAGGGTCGTGGCAATCCATTCTGGATTTACCCGAGCATTGCAACATTTGTTTTGCCAAACTTGGCTGATAAATCATCTATGTGATGAATCAAATACACAAACGGCTCTAAATCTTTTTCATTCAAATCAACAATTGCACCCCAATCAGTTCTCGCATGATGTGCAGCTATCATCTTAGCCACACGCTTAAAACCTGCAGTCATGCATATTGAAAACCCGTACTGAGAATGAGAAATCCACTCTTTGCGGAAGTTTTCATCATAATCAATCAACCCTGATTCAGTATTAACCGTATACTCAAAAATTTTGCCGATATCATGCAAAAGACATGCAGCGTAGACTTCATCATGGTTAACTCTCTGGAAAAATACATTCATATTAGCTTCCGCATACTTTAAACACTCCAGAATATGAACCATAAGCCCGCCGATATAGTTGTGATGCATAAGCTTAGCTGCCGGCATAATCAGAATTTTATCTCTGTTTTTTGTGTAAATATCGCGGACAAATTCTCTTAACTTATCATCTTTGATTTTATCAATATATTCGCATATTGCAGCATATTCCTGTTCGCGCTCTTCTTCGCTCAGACCGGTTTTAGCCTCTTTTATAAGTTCAAGGGCAGATACGAGACAGTTATTATATTTTTCATTAAAAGAGCCCGATACAATTCTGAGCAGATTTCCGCATCTGAATAATTTTGAATCCATCCGGTTCAAAGCTTCTTCCCACAAAATACAATTGAGAAATTCTCCTGTATTCGGGTCTTTTAGCTGGAGCTTGCCCATTTTGCTTCCGGACTTGGTATCTCCTATTGAAAAAGTAACGACTTCATAAATTATATCAGTGCTAAACATTCTATTCTCCTGACTTTTACCTAATTATAGCACAAAAAAAGAATTGAATGCTGCTTCAATTCTTCCTTGTTCTTTCTACAACGTCAAAAACTAACTTTTTTTGTCTTCATCTTTGTCCTTTTTGTTAGTACTTTCGATTGCATTGCCGAGCATGCCTCCTGCAACACCGCTTGCTGCTGCATAAAGCCCGCATACAAGAGGAGCTGCTGCGCCTCCGCTGAGAATTGTCACGGCGCCGAGACCAATTAGAGCTCCGATACCGACACCTTTTGCTGTTTCATGCGCTTTGAATGCAACAGTATCTTGATTTGTACCGTCAACTCCAAGTGTCTTTGAGTAATTTCGACCTTTGTTCATTTTTGAGACAGCACGAGCCGGCTCATAATTTCGGATAGCAGAGATTCTCATAATCTTACCCTCTTTTTTTAACACACCCTTGCACATTACATCAAATATATTATTTTGTCAACCCTGACAATATATTTTTTTACATTGCCTTTACATATTATACATATAGTGAATATATTTTTTTAGCGGTAAGTATATCATATATTTGCTATGATTTATAACTACAACGAAGATTACCAATACGACAGCTGCGTTTCGCAAGGCGTTTGCTCTGTGAATCCGAGAACATCATCTCTGCAGGAAGTTCTGATTATGTATCTGAAACTTGCGGCTTATTATGCACTCAAGCTCTATGAAAACGGCGTTCAGGATGACGATACAAGAAACTTGATTTTAAACACCATATCTATTCTTGTTTCAAATTTTGAATTCTCGGAAAGGGATTTTAAAGTAATAACACAAGGGTTCAACAGAATCTTGCCTCCGCTTATCCAAAAATATGAAGCAAACTGCAAAGATAACAACATTGTTCCGGAATGCCTGAAATCCATTCTTAAATTCAAACAAAGCTCTGATATTATCAAGTCCATCCGGTTCGGAGAAAAAGAGTTTTTGAAAAAATCAAAACAACTTTCGGCTCAAACACGGGACTTATATAAAATACTATTTGTACTTGCAAAGAGCCTTTGCATAAATGTCCTTGATTTAGAAAGCTTCGGAATTGAAGACCCGGGCGGATACGTTGCGATTTTGAGGCTTTTAAATTCTCTTAATACAGAGGATTCCGAAAAACTCAAAGAACTCATCGAAGAAACCTCTGTTATTGACAGTACGCTGATGAAAGAATTACACTCAGCCAAAGAAAAACGGTATGGAAAGCAGCGCCGGTACGAAGTTTCATACACAACTACACCGGGCAAAGCGGTTCTTGTTGTCGGGTCTAACATAAGAGAGCTTGAAGATGTTCTGGAAGCTTTCAAAGGTACAGAAATTGATATTTATACACATGATGAAATGCTGCTTGCAAATACGTACCCGAAGTTCAGTGAGTACAAAAACCTCAAAGGTCAGTTCGGACAGGGTATTGAAAACTGCCTGCTTGACTTTGCAACCTTTCCTGGACCTATTATACTTACAAGACATTCACTTTATAATGTAAAACATCTCTACCGCGGATTATTATTTACAACGGATTTTGCAACTTCAAAAGGAGTTATAAAAATCAAAAACAAAGATTTCTCGGAAGTTATACAATCCGCCGAAAACGCAAAAGGCTTTAAAACCGGCAGACAGTGCGAAAGCATTAGTGCCGGATATGATTATGACAAGTTGATGAATGAAGTAAAACAACGCAAGTTTGACAGAATTTTTATAATCGGACTCGGGGCTTACACGCTTGAACAAAAAGCGTATTTTGAAAAACTTCTGGCAAAAACTCCGGATAATGTTTTAATAATCTCTCTTTCTTATTGCATTCAGCGTGACAATATAATTTGTGTAAATGCCTGTTTTGACAGTTTTGCTCTGACAAAAATTGCAGAAGGTATCTCGGAAGAGACTTCGGCTCCAATATCTGTATTCTTTCCAAAATGCGACAGACACTCAATTTCACAAATGATTTATCTTAACCGGAATGAAAGGATAAATATTTACGTAGGAAAATGCACGCCGATTATGCTGAATCCCAATATGATGATAACACTCAAAAATCTGTTCGGAATAAACAGTCTTACATCTGTAAAAAAAGATTTGGATGATATTGAAGCCGGATAGCAGAATTCAAAAGTTAAAGATTTTCTATTCACTCCTCACTCCTCACTATTCACCAGCCTAAGTGATTCTTCACCCCTGAATTATTATCGGGTTCAGAATGACAGCAGGTTTGTAAAGTTACTGTCGGATTTACTAAAGTTCCCCTCGCCCCTTGTGGGAGAGGGAAGAATTTCTTAGTGAGCGTTTAGCGAACTTAGAAATTCGGGTGAGGGGTTATCCACCGGTTTTAGTGAATAAAGTTTTAGAGATTCTTCACCCCTGAATTGTAATCGGGTTCAGAATGACAGCAAATTTGTAGATTCACTTACCGGTGTGCCGTCATTCAGAGGGCGTTAGCCCGAAGAATCTCTATAACTTATGAAAATTTTCTATTCACTATTCACTCCTCACTATTCACTAGCTTAAGATTTGTAAAGATTTGTAACATGATAGACCTTCTGATGGCAATTCTAAACTTTCAGAAGGTTTATTTAATATAAGTAGCAGTGTAGGAAGCAGAAGTTTATGAAAATTTCAGAAGTTAGAACAACATTTTCGAATTACCAAACATCAACAAAGCCTTCTTTTCAGGCAAGAGAAACAGGTAATCAGTCAAATGGCAGTGGAATTCTTTTAGGAAGTGTCGCAGCAGCATCTGCAGCAGTTGCAGGTGTAGCTCTTTACAAAAACCACAAAACAGGTAAAGTTTTGCAAGAAACACTTAATAAGTTAAAAAATACTGAAAACAGTCTGAATGCCGCAAAAGAAAAAATTGCTGAAACCCAGAAAAAGCTTGATGAAGTTTCGGTATCAAAAGACGAAAAGACAGGCAATATCGGCAGAAAATTAAAAAAGAAAGGCAAAAAAGCCTGGAAGAAAACAAAAAAATTCTTCAAAAAAATCGGCAGAAAGTTTTCCGGAAACAACGATAATAAAACATCTGCAACCACGAAAAAAAATGAAAACAAAACAATAAAAAAACTCAGAAATAGACTGGAAAAAGCAGAAGAAAAAATTGCACAGCTTAAATCAAAATCTGATTCAAAGCCGCAGGCAGAATCAGAACAAAAGAAAGAAAAAACAAATATTTTCAAAAAACTGAAAAATAAGATAACAAAATATAAAGAAAATAAAGCGGCTGCCAAAGAAGCTAAGGTAAAGGCTGAGCAGGAAGCCAAAGCGAAAGCCGAGCAGGAAGCCAAAGCAAAAGCCGAACAGGAAGCCAAGGCAAAGGCTGAACAGGAAGCCAAAGCGAAAGCCGAACAGGAAGCCAAGGCAAAGGCTGAGCAGGAAGCCAAGGCAAAAGCTGAAAAGGAAGCCAAAAAGGCTGCAAAAAAAGAGGCAAAAGCTAAAAAAGGCGGTTTGTTTACACGTTTAAAAAATGCCCTTCAGGTAAAATGGTATGAACATAAACTTGATAAAGAATTTGAACGTGAGCGTGGAAGAAAAGCCGTTGAGAAAAAGATTAAAGCTTTAGACAAAGAGATGGCTAAAGCGAGCAAAGCAAGTGATAAACGTAACAATAAATGGCTTAAACAACAGGATAAAATTAAACGTGATGAATACGCAAAAGTTTGGGAAAATATGCCGGAAGAAAAGAAAAAGCCAGGAATCTGGAAAAGGGTTCGGAAATGGTTTTCAGATGTTTTTGCTGAAGAGTAGGTCAATTTCATCCAGTTTTTGATAAATCATAGCGTGAAGAACAAACAAAACATCAGTATTCAATTCCGGAAACTCAAAATTAAAACCGATATTGAATAATCTATTGTCAGAAAAAATAACAGAAGAATTTATGTAGCCGATAAAATCCGCGTTTTCATCTTTAAGCATTAAATGCAATTTTTTATTGTATTCTTCTGTCTTATCCTGCGCCAAACCTTCTGCCGGTAATGTTATCAGTGTCATGCCGTCATAAAGCGAAGTCAGGTTATATTTTTCCCCGTCAATATATTTTTCAAGAAAAACCGTTTTTGCAATTTCAGGAGAATAGTTAAAAATTTCCTGCCGGATTTGAATCACTTCTTCCATAGAACCGGCAGTTTTTGAAAACCCGTCTGCCTTTACCATAAGCGGAAATTCTTTTGGATAAAGAAATTTTTCAGGAACATCAATGTCGTATTTCTGCAAAATTTCACCGGCAAATTTTCTGGAGAGAACAAGATTTGTCCATTTTGCGCTCACGCCGATACAGTTTACAAAATTTTTTCTTAAAACATCAACAATACCCTGCAGTATAAGTTTTTTATCTTCAACAAGGACAATATCGATTTTGAGTGCTTTGCACTTCCTCGCAAGCTCCTTAAAGGTATTAAATTTGATATCTATGAGGTTCGGATATTCAAAATTTGTATACAGCCGGCTCAGGTATTTTGATTTAAGAACCATCGGAAGAGATTTTGCATTTTCATCACCGATAATAAGAACATTGACCACTATAAAAACCTCCGGTAAGTATTTTAGCATAAACTGCACTTGAAATTTAGTTTTGTTTTTGTTTTAATTTGGTTTGAGGCGTGGGAATTACCCTGACGGGTCGAGCCCTCACCCGCATCCGTAACTTTCGCCATCCGGCTCAAGAACGGCTGCTCCCTCTCCCAACCGGCGAGGGGAAGAAGATTAGATTTTGAAAACTTAATATGCCGATGTGATGCCTGAGCGGGTTTGATTATCAGAGTTAATGCAGCTCGGTACAGTTGGTATAAGAATATGAATTTTGAAAACTTAATACGCCGATGTGATGGAATTGGTAGACGTGCCAGACTCAAAATCTGGTGTAGGCAACTACGTGCCGGTTCGACCCCGGCCATCGGCAAATAAAAAATACCTGACCCGGGCAGGTATTTTTTATTGAAATTATGAATTTCAGGCAGAACCGGCAGGTCAAAAGAATCCGGTATTAATAAATTAGAAATATAAATATGCGAATACAGAATATACAAAACACACCTAAGCTTTATTTTTGTGCTGCAAATTCCAAGCCTGCAGTACACAAAAACATTAATCCGATGCAGGAAGGATTAACAACTGCAGGCGCGTGGTTCGGATTTGGCGTGGCACTTGATTTATTATCAAGAAAAATAAGATTCTCCCAGTCTCCGATGAAAAACTCGCTTGCTTTAAACGGGGTTATCGGCGGGAGTGCCGGAGTTATAACCGGCGTGATGAGCAAGCACAAAAAAGCTGATGCAGAATAATATTAAGTCTCAGCGCGGAATAACATAACCCCAGATTGGCGGTTTATCGCAGCTTTCCAGAAGACAAATGTATGTTATTCTAAGTTTTTTACACTTCGGTCTTTTCATATACCCGACACCGTACACAATTGACGAAACAAAATTATCACCGATTTTTTGTTCGTATTTCTCAATGTGTTCTTTTTTGGATACAATTTTAACTTTCGAGTTATACTCTTTAGAATACAAATCCGCAAGATAATCGCTGCAGCAGGTTGCATTTGCGCTTAATGTTGAAAACAAAATCAAACTTAACAATAAAAGCTTTCTCATAAAAGTAATCATATCATAAAAAAATTATTTCTCAGCCCTCTGATTACTAATTTTATCAAAAACCTCTCTTTTGGCTTTTTATGCTAGAATAACCATGTAATAGTTAGAGGGATCCACCTCTTTGGGGTGTAAATAAGTTAGCGGAATGTTGCCGCAGACCAATGTTTACGCCGGAAAGGATAGAAAAATGGAAAAGAACAACGAAACATTGCATGTATTAAGACATTCATGCTCACACATCATGGCACAGGCTGTACAAAAGCTGTTTCCGCAGGCAAAGTTAGCTATAGGACCGGCAACTGACAGCGGATTTTACTACGATTTTGACCTGACGGACGGGTACGCTTTTACCCACGACGATTTAGCCAAAATCGAAGAAGAGATGAAAAATATCATCAAACAAAATTTGACGTTTGAAAGATATGAAATACCTGATGTGGACAAACAAATAGCTGAATTTAAAGCGGAAGGCGAGATTTACAAAGCAGAACTTCTTGAAGAGCATAGAAACGACAATCCGACTTTGTATTTAACAAAAGACAAAGACGGAAATGTTTTATTCAATGACCTTTGTGCAGGACCTCATATTCCGAACACTTCTTACATTAAAGGCAACGCAATTAAACTTCTGAAAGTTGCAGGAGCTTACTGGCGCGGAAATGAGAAGAACAAAATGCTTCAGAGAATTTACGCAACCGCATACTGGAATAAAGAAGATTTACAAGCTTATCTGACTTTCCTTGAAGAAGCGGAAAAACGTGACCATAGAAAACTCGGCACCCAGCTTGATTTATTCTCCGTAAGAGAAGAAATCGGAGGCGGGCTTGTATTGTGGCATCCGAATCTTGCAGTAGTCAGAGAACAAATAGAAAACTACTGGAGAGAAGAACATAGAAAAAGAGGTTATGTAATCGTTAATACTCCTCAAATTGCCAAGTCAAAATTGTGGGAAATATCAGGTCATATGGATCACTACAAAGAAAATATGTTCTTTATCCAGAAAGAAGAAGATTCTGACGAGCAGTTTGTAGTTAAACCGATGAACTGTCCTTTCCATATATTAATTTATCAGGCAAACAGGTATTCATACCGCTCATTGCCTTTGAGAATGGCAGAGCTGGGAACGGTTTACAGAAAAGAAAAATCCGGCGCTCTTTCCGGCTTAACCCGTGTTCAAGGGTTCACTCAGGACGATGCGCATATTTTCTGCACACCGGAACAGCTTGTAGATGAAATCAACGATATTATTGATTTTGTTGCTGATACAATGAAAATCTTTAATATGGAATTTGAAGTTGAACTCTCAACCCGTCCGGAAAGCTATGTAGGTGAAATCGAAAACTGGAACAGAGCAGAAGCCGGTTTGAAGGAAGCAATGGACAGGCGCGGTATGAAATACGACATTAACGAAGGTGACGGCGCATTCTACGGACCGAAAATCGACTTTAAAGTTAAAGACGCTATCGGAAGAACATGGCAGTGCGCTACAATCCAGCTTGACTTTAACCTTCCTGAAAGATTTGATATCAAATATCAGGATAAAGACGGCTCTATGAAAACACCGATTATGCTTCACAGGGTAATCTTCGGTTCAATGGAAAGATTCCACGGAATTCTGATTGAACATTATGCCGGCGCATTCCCGACCTGGCTTGCACCGACTCAGGTTGCAATTGTTCCGATTTCTAATGAAAAACACGTTGATTTTGCCGAGCAGGTTTACAAAAAAATGCGTGCAGCAGGCATAAGAGTAAAACTTGATGACCGCTCTGAATCTATGAATTACAAAATCAGAGAATCTCTGCAAGACAAGAAAATCCCTTATGTATGTGTAATCGGTGATAAAGAAATCGAATCGAATTCTGTTGCCGTAAGAAAACGCGGCGTCGGACAGGTCGGAACAAAATCCGTTGATGAATTTATTGCTGAAATTGAAAAAGAAATCAAAGACAGAGCATAATTTTACTTGATTTAAAATTATATGGCGGCGGCGCATAAAATGCGCCGCCGCTATTTATTTCTTAACTTTTCTTTTTGAGGTAAAATTAAAACCGGAGAGAAAAAGATTATGTCAGAAAAAGTTTTAATTTTGGGTTTATCAAAAAGCGGAATTTCAGCGGCAAAATTTCTTGCCAAAAGGGATTATGATGTATATTTAACGGAATCTAAGGGAGTAAATGAGGTTAGAGAAGAGTACCGCCCGCAGATTAAAGTGCTTGAAGAGATGGGAGTTAAGGTTGAATGCGGAGGACACAGCGAAGAATTTATTGAAGGCTCTGCTTTTGCGGTTACAAGTCCGGGGATTCCGCCGAAATCTGAAATATTTAAAAGGTTAAACGAAAAAAATATAAAAATAATTTCTGAAATTGAACTTGCATATTTGAATACGGATATTCCGTTTATTGCAATTACCGGAACTAACGGGAAAACTACCACAACCGCTCTTGTATCGCATATTTTGAGTAAAAAATTTTCCGCTCCTGTTTGCGGAAATATAGGAGTTCCTCCGACATCTTTGATAGAAGAAAAGCACGATTTTCTTGTGTGTGAAATAAGTTCTTTTCAGGCTCAGATGACAGAAAAGTTTAAGGCAAAATACGCGTGCTGGACGAATTTTACGCCTGACCATATTGACTGGCATGGCGGATTGGAAAATTATTTCAACGCAAAGGCTAAGATATTTTTGCCGCCGCAGGAGCCTGAGTTTGCAATTTTGAATGCAAAAGATGAAAAGTTAGTTGAGTTTGCAAAGAAGTGCAAGAATGTAATATTTTTTGATGCGGATGAAAACACCCCCCTACCCCCTTCGGGTACTTCCCCCGCAAGGGGGGCAGATGATTGCTGCGCTTTCTTAACGCTTAGAAAAGGTGAGTACGCCAATCTGACGCCGGAGGTTTTTGCCCACCTTGCGGGGGAAATGTCCGGAGGACAAAGGGGGGTAAAAGAAGTAAATCACAGATATTACGCCCCTTACATAAAAGAATTTTCACGTAAAATGCGAAAAGAAATGACACCGCAGGAAGTTAAATTGTGGCAGTTAATACGTAAAGAAAAACTCGGTGTAAAATTCAGACGCCAATTTGCTATAGATAATAAATATATTGCGGATTTTGTTTGTCTTGAAAAACGTATTATTATTGAAATAGACGGAGGGCAGCACTCAGGGAATTTCAATGATGTACAAAGAACATTTTATTTGAATAAACAAAATTTCAGAGTAATTAGATTTTGGAATAATGAAATTGATTCTAATATTGAAGGTTGTATTAACTTTTTAAAGCGGGAAATTGACACCCCCCTTTGTCCTTCGGACATTTCCCCCGCAAGGGGGGCAAACGCTGCCGCCGGAGATTCAGAAGTTAATACCTCGCCTTGTCCTTCGGACATTGCCTACGCTGGGGGGGCAAATGCCGGCGCCGGAGATTTGGGAATTAACACCCCCCTACGGCACTCCGTGCCACTTCCCCCGCAAGGGGGGCAGATGACCGCCGCGTTATCTGATAAAACCTCCGATTCACTATTCACTACTCACTATTCACTAATAAAAAACAACGCTATCTATTATAATGACGAAAAAATAATAGACCTTAAAGACTGTCCGCTTGTGGGTCATCACAATTACCAGAACATTATGTGCGGGGTGATTATTGCAAAGCTTGCCGGCATGAAAAACGAAGATATAAGAGAACAAATCATGTCTTTTAAAGCACCGGAGCATCGTCTGGAAAGGGTTAGAGAGTTAAACGGAATAACTTTCTACAACGATTCTAAGGCTACAAATCCTGAAGCATCTATTGTTGCAATTGATTCTTTTAACAATCAGGATGTTGCTTTGATTCTCGGAGGAAGAGACAAGAACACGGATTTGACGGAGATGTGCCGGTCAATAAACAAACATATTAAAACTGTTCTTTTGATTGGCGAAGCAACAGAAAGATTTGAAAAAAATCTGAAAAAAAATGGTTTTAGTAATATAATAAAAGAACGCACCATGGAAGAAGCTATTGATAAAGCAATCAGCCTAAAGCCTGATGTGGTACTTCTTTCACCGGCATGCGCAAGTTTCGATATGTTCAAGAGTTACGAGGAAAGAGGGGAAGTTTTCAAGGATTATGTCCTATCAAAATAACAACAATCCTGATAAATTGAGTTCGCAGAACATGCAGTCAGACAGACCGCTCTTTGTTGCTGTAATTTTTCTTGTTGTTATCGGATTGATGGCAATATTCTCCGCAAGTGCGCCAAAATGTATTGATATGGGCTTGAATCCGGCGAGATTTCTGATTCAGCAAATCTTTGGAGTGGTTGTGGGGCTTATTGGTATGAGGTTTCTGGCAAACTTTCATTACAAAAAGCTTATGACTTACACCCTTCCGTTTGCAGTATTTGTAATCATAATGCTTGTTATGGTAAAAGTTGCCGGAACAACTGTTAACGGCGCACAGAGATGGATTAATATAGGACCTTTGAGCCTGCAGCCTTCAGAGTTTGCAAAACCTGCAGTTGTAATGCTTCTTGCGGGAGTTTTTTATAAAGATACAAATCTGTTTGATAATAATAAAATTGTTACGGCGTTTATTCCTATACTTATTATGGTAGGCTTAATTTTTACCCAGCCGAACTTAAGTATGGTGCTCCTTCTGCTTGCGGCATCAGTTGCAATTTATATTTGTGCAGGCGGCTCAATACAGCTTATCATCGGCTCTATGTGTGCATTCATACCTCTTTTGCTTTTAAAAGGTTTAAAAGGATATCAATCTTCAAGAATAACAACCTGGCTTCATCCGGAGGCAGATCCGCTCGGGGCAGGGTATAATATTATACAATCTCTTGTTGCTTTCGCCTCCGGAGGACTTTACGGAGTCGGTTACGGAAGCTCAAAACAAAAGCTTGCCTGGCTTCCTGAGGCTCATACAGATTTTATTTACGCTGTAATCGGTGAAGAACACGGATTTATCGGCTGCCTGCTGATTATTTGTTTGTTCTGGACAATTTTGCAAAGAGGATTTTTGATTGCGACAAAATGTCAGGATATGTACGGAAAATTACTGGCTCTCGGGTTAACATTTTCTATATGTTTTCAGGGATTTTTAAATATGTGGGTTGCAAGTTCATTTGTTCCCGCAACAGGTGTTCCTATGCCGTTTATAAGCTATGGCGGCTCTTCCGTTATGGTTTCTTTATGGATGGTCGGAATTATTTTAAATATTTCAAAAGATAATGTAAAAAGGGTAAGGTTTGGTAATGTCAGAAGTATACAATAGCGTTTATTTTGTAACCGGCGGAGGTACCGGAGGACACATTTATCCCGCACTTGCCGTTGCGGATGAACTTGCTGCGGGCGGTTCAAAGGTTTATTATGTGGGCAATAAGCGGAACATGGAATTTGAACTTGCAGCAAAAAAAGGTTACAAGTTTCTTCATGTAAGCATAAAAGGAATGCCGAGAGGATTGAACCCTAAATTCTTTATCTGGGGAATCAAGCTTGTTAAGGCTATTTTGCGCTCCGTAAGGTATCTAAAAAAATACAAACCGGACGCTGTATTTGCAACCGGCGGATACGTTTCTGCTCCGATGATTTTTGCCTGCATTATTACCAAAACGCCTTATATGATGCACGATTGCGACGCCATGCCGGGACTTGTGACAAAAAAACTTTCAAAAAGGGCAAAGTATGTAACTCTTGCGTTTGAAAAAGCAAAAAGATACATCCCGAACAAGCATACTGTTGTTACAGGAAATCCTATAAGAGACGATTTTGCAACAATGACAAGACCGGAGGCTGCCGCGAATAACGGATTAAATCCTAATAAGCTGACACTTTGCATTATGGGCGGCTCTCAAGGCGCAAAATCAATTAACAATACTGCTATAGAACTTTTAAAAGAATTTGTGCAGGAGCGGAATATTCAGGTAATTTTCCAGACCGGAAAAAAGAATTATGACGATGTAATTGAACGCGTAAGACAGATTTATCCGGCATTTGAACAGGATAAAAACCTTATTATAAAACCTTATTTTATGGATATGATATCAGTTTTGAAAGCGAGTGACATTGTTGTCTCCCGCGCCGGGTCTTTAAGTATTTCAGAGATTTGCGCTTCCGGAGCCGCGCCGGTTTTGATACCTTATCCTTATGCGGCTGCAAATCATCAGAGAATAAACGCCAAATATTTACTTGAAATGGGCGCCTGCATTTATATAGAAGATAAAGAACTTGATCCGAATAAGCTTAGAGAAGCGGTTGTAAGTCTTATAGAAAATCCGGTCAAGATGAATTACATCAAGCAGAATTCTTCTCATCTTGCAAAACTTGATGCCACAAAAAACATAGTAGAATTACTGCAAAGTATTAAAAAATAAGGCTTGCCATATAACAGGCAGAATAACTTTTAACCCCCTGATAAAAAGTTTTTTTCAGGGGGTTTTCTCATCAAATTTCAATTTTATCTTTATCATGTATAATTTATAAGAGAAACGGAGAAATATAAATGAGTAAATATTTATTGGAAGTCGGTGTTGAGGAATTGCCTTATAAATTTATACCTATGGCAATTGCGCAATTAGAAAACGGATTTAAAACTTTTTTGGATGATAACAAAGTAAAATTTGATAAGATTAAAGTCATGGCAACGCCAAGGCGTCTGGCTGTCATTGTTGACGGGTTATCTTCTTCCCAGCCGGATGTGGAAAAAGTTGTTAAAGGTCCTATTGCAAAAGCTGCATTTGATGAGAACAATAAACCTACAAAAGCAGCAGAAGGGTTTGCAAACAAAAACGGCGTCGGGATTAATGACCTTTATGTAGAAGATAATTATGTATATGCAAAAATCTTTATCAAAGGTAAAAACACAAAAGATTTGCTCCAGGAAAATGTTCCTTCAATATTTTCAAAACTTCAAGGACCGCATTTTATGAGATGGGGAAATAATGATGTTAAATTTTCACGTCCGATTAGATGGGTTCTTTCGCTCCTTGACGGTGAAGAAGTCAAAGTCAGAATTATTGATAAAGACTCTTCCAATACTACAAACGGGCACAGATTCTCTAAACAGAATATTGTAATCAATAATCCTGATGAATATGCAGATAAATTAAGAGATGCAAAAGTTATAGTCGATCAGGAAGAAAGAAAAGAGCGTATTTTAGAATTAACTAAAAAAGAAGCAGATAAATTGAATGCAATTACTAAGATTTCCGACGACTTACTGGAAGAAGTAACTTTTCTCTGCGAATGGCCGGTTGCTGTAGTATGTAATTTTGATGAAGCTTTTCTTACAATTCCGCAAGAAGTTGCGGTTACGGTTATGGAAACTCATCAGAGATATTTTGCGCTCTACACTAAAGAAGGTAAATTAATAAACAAATTTGTTACTATTACAAACTATGTAGGTGATGAGTTTGAAAACATTAAAGCCGGTAACTTGAGAGTAATCAAGGCAAGGCTGGATGATGCGGTATTTTTCTTTAAAGAAGATACTAAAAAACCTCTTGAATCTTATGTCGAAAACTTAAAAGGCATGACTTTCCAGAAAGGAATGGGCTCTGTTTATGATAAAACTCAAAGAATAATTAAGCTTTCCGAAAAGATTTCATCAGAGCTTGGAGTAAACAAGACTTCAATCAAGAGAACGGCAGAGCTTTGCAAAGCTGATTTAGCAACAAACCTTGTATTTGAATTTACGGAGCTTCAAGGATTCATCGGGGCTGATTATGCAAGAGTATCCGGAGAATCCTCAGAAATAGCAGAAGGTATTAAAGAACATTATTTCCCGCTTAATGCCGACAGCGAAACCGCAAAATCAATCGAAGGTCAGATTGTAGGTATTGCAGATAAAATCGATACAATTTGTGCAGTATTTGTATCCGGTAAAAAACCAACCGGCTCTTCCGACCCGCTGGGCGTAAGACGTGCAGCTTTAGGTATTATTAAAACAATTCTTGAGCATAACTTAAAACTTGATATCTCAAAATTGATTGATGAAACATTAGAACTTCTTCCTATGAAGGCTGATGTTAAAAAAGACGTGGAAGAGTTTTTTGTTCAAAGATTGATTATTTTTATGAATAACGATTACTCAAAAAATATTCTGGAAGCCTGCTCAACAAATAACCCTTGCAAAGATTTCTGCGATTATTCAGAAAGAGTAAAAGCTGTTTCATCAGGTGTTGATGAAAAACTTGTTGAAAACGCAAACAGGGTTCTGCGCATCTTAAAAGAAGATGCAGGTGAAATTAAGCCGGAACTCTTTGTACTTGATGCAGAAAAGGATTTATACAAGGCAATTGAAGGCGTAAAATTTGACGGTGATTACAAAAAATATCTCAAAGAATTAACAGACATAAATCCTGTTGTTACAAAATTCTTTGACGATGTTCTTGTTATGGACAAAGACGAAAAAATTAAAAATAACAGGCTTGCACTATTGAAGAGTTTGAAAAATAAGTATATAATACTAACAGATTTCTCAAGATTGTAAAAATTTGTAACAAGTTCCGTAAAAACAGTCAATTTTTATCTTGAGGAGACTTTATAAAAGTACAAGTGAAGGTAGTAAAAACAAAGAGGTCGTTATGTTCAACCTGAAATTTTTAAAGTCACTGAAACAAGCATTAGATACAAAAGCAAACTTATTAACATTCTCTAGCGGTCAAAGGCAGATGAATGAGAGTTATATAGAGTCATTGTCAAGCAATGAACTAAAAATAAAAGCTGACGAACAGAGGCTGGAAGCAATGGTCAGACAACAATTAAAAGAAGAGTTTCCTAATATTGAAAAGAGTTCTTCTTACGACTTACTGGTTGACGCTGTCATCCACAATTACAAGTCAAAACAGCTTCAAGCCACCGATGATGCCGTGATTGAATAAAAGAGCATCACAAATTAAAAAAATAATCAAACCGCCCTCTTTTAGAGAGCGGTTTTTAAGTTCTTACCATCAATCCTGTGCAAAGGAATTTAATATCACTCCTCAATTCCCATAGTACGCGGGAATTTACCTATTTCTCTTATCCTGCGTTCAAACTCGCTAATATCAACCGCAATCGCATCAAAAGTGTTGTAATGCATAGGAATAATTTCACTTGCTCCGAGCCATTCAGCCGCCTTAACCGCATGTTCAATATCCATAGTATATTTACCGCCTACCGGAAGCATTGCAATATCAGGCTCGTAAACTTCACCAATCATTTTCATCTCGGAATTTAATCCGGTGTCGCCGGCATGGTATAAAGTTTTGCCTTCAATTTCAAAAACAAATCCGCATGGCATTCCGGCATACGCCCCGTCAGGAGTGGAATTTGAGTGAAAAGCCGGTGTTGCAGCGGCTCTTCCCCAGCTAAACTCCGTCCAGGCACCAATACCTACATCATTAACCTTTGCGCCTTGCGTTCTACAGTAATTCGCCAGTTCAAAAATGGCTGTAATCGGTGCTCCTGTTTGTTTAGAAATATCTATAGCACTTCCGAGATGGTCTCCATGCCCGTGGGTTACAAAAATATCATAAATATTTTCCGGTTTGTAATTTGGAACACAAACCAGAAACGGGTCGATTAAAATTTTCTTTCCGTTTGTTTCAAGTTCAAAAGCGCTGTGTCCGAGATATTTAATTTCCATAGTTCTCTCCTTTTAATTATTTTTTTCTCCTCACTATTCACTAGCTTAAGAGGGCGTTAGCCCGAAGAATCTCTTTAACTTTTGTAAAAATTTTCTATTCACTCCTCACTATTCACCAGTTTCAGTGATTCTTCGCCCCTGAATTGCTGTCGGGCTCTGAATGACGGCAAGTTTATCAGTAGTAGTGTGGAGCTTGCTCCACAACCATTGTATAAGTCGGTGTAGGGTGGGAAAAGCGTCAGCGTTCCCACCGGAAAAAGTTTTTGTCGGGCTTCAGCCAGACCTATTATCTTACCTTGTGGAGCAAGCTCCACACTACTTGTAGGCTTACTTCTCAAAGTGCTGTCATTGCGAGGAGCGTAAGCGACGCGGCAATCCATTTTTATTTAGAGTTATTGTTGGGTTTCACCCAAGCTACAATTCTACTATTTTTATTTCCTCAGTCACCTAGTCACTTAATCACTCAGTCACCCATAAGATACCACTCGCCAATACATTATATTATAGCGCAAATCGGGCAATCTGACCAGATTTTTATTTTCGGGATAAAACTTTCGGACCATTGAGCTTTTCGTAAAGGTTCATAATATAATCATCGTACTCTTGCCCTTTTACAAGCCCTTTGAATACTTCTGCAACAAATTCCCGCCCGTCATCCGTTTTTACGGCATATTCAGAAACATCATTTTTAATTTTTTCAATATCAACTGATTTCCAGATTTCACGGCACTCGCTTCGCGGAGGCATTTGAGGAAAGTGCAGCCAATGCCCGATTTCATGAAAAAGTGCATCAAATTTCTTTGACGCCGGTTTTTTAAGATTTGCTTTTGAAATAAAAAGATAGAGTTTGTCAAAAACTTTAATACAGCTTGATTGTGTAATAAAGCGCGGTCGAAAAGCTATCTGTTCCGGAAGCTTATCCACCTTTCCTTCAAGAAGTTTCAACCCTTCTTCCTGATATTTTCGGGTTTTGGAATTATTTTTATTCAGATAAAGAAGAGAATTGTACGTAAATTTGTACCTCAAAGCAGTAATTCTTGATGAAATTTTCATAGTGTATAAATCTCTCCGCTGCTGTTTTTCAAATCTTTTTTTGCTTCTTTTGTACAGCATTCAAGATTTCTCATCAGAATACCCGAGATAAAAGGTACTATTCTGTTCGAATTGACTACTGTTCCATTTTCTGTTATTAAAGTTTTTTCTTTATCCCCGAAAAATCCTGCTAATTTTTTATCAAAATATTTTGAATCAGCATTGCCTCTTGTTGCATAATATTCACCGTCTGTTTTAGAAAAAACAATTTCATCTCCTATATGAATTGCACTTTCCCGACTATTATGCGCAAACCCGAGCGGAGTAACTCTAATTTCATTTTTTTCCTCCAGAACTCTTCTTATAATCGCCGACACTCCGGGCTGGAACTTGTATTTTAACGGCAAAAAAGTCAGAGCGGCAAGAGCCCCTTCCGGAAACAAAAACAGATTAATATCTCCGTTTATAAGCTCCTTTGTCAGATGTTTCAGCGTTACGGCATTTCCGTTTTTTGCATCCTTTTTTACACCCAAACCCGCATTTATCGGGACAGCCCCCATCCATTTAAGCTCTTCGCCCCCGTCTTTACGTTTCTGCAGCAGTCCGGTATTTGTAAGAATCCTGCTCCGCGGGCAGCTTTCCGCTCTGGATTGATATATGTATTCACGGTAAAGAAGCGTATTAAAAAATTTTGCCGCATTAATATCTTTCCACTGGGTACTTGTATGATTCATAATAAAAATCCGCGGCTCGTCAGAGTGCACAATATCCTGCAGTTTATTTGTCTCAACATTTATCTCAACAACTTCATTGCAAACTTTTTTAAGCCGCCCGTAAATATATTTGATATAGTCAGCAGAATTTACTTCCGGCTTTTTTAAGACAGAAGCGGTTTTATCAGACAAAAGGGCGGAACTTTTAAAGCCCGACCCTCTTGTATAATTATTTCTTGTATCTGATATTGATAACGGTAATATCATCATTAGCAGCAATCTTCACGTTGATCAGCCGGAGTGCCGCAAGCAGCATCACAGCACGGGTCTACAGGATTCCAGCCTTCATCATTACCTTTTAAAATATCATTTTCAACTGCTTTATCGGGTTTAGATAAACCTTTTACAAATGTATCTGCTGCAAGACCGGCGCCTGCTGCTGCCATAAATCCTGCTGCAGCTTTCTTAATCATTTGCTGTTTGTTTCCGAATGTTGTTACACCAATAGCATTAATTTTCATCTTTCCCTTTTTCCTTTCTTCCACTTAGGATGGTAATTTTATACTCTTTTTGACCTTGATAATTTTTGTCAGTATTGCAGAAAAAAATGCAGGAATAATAAACACATACTTTGCTCTGGTACATAATGCCGGATGAGAACCCTTATTCGTCAAAGTTTTACCTTTGTTATCAAACTTAACTCTTGCACCAAAATTTATATTATTTACACTGCACATATTCATATCTTAAGCATGATTTTAGCATATGTTGCGATTAGTGCAATAAAAGTATATACGATTTTTAGAAAAATTTACATTTTATTGTTTATAAATTTGTCTGATATTTTCTGTATTCCGAGGATTCCGCAGAATAAAGAGGCAAATATTATCGGGACTCTGTATTTTGCCTTCATATTTTTCGTAAGCGCGCTTGAAGTCGAAAGAAATATAAGCGGAATAAGCGTATCGTTTACCAGATATTCTGTCGTATTCTGCAACTTTTTGTCAAATTCCCTGTTTTTTGCAATCTCTATAGCATCCGCCCCGAGCATGCCCGATGATAATACACGAATTTTAGGCAAATCAGAAACACTTGTATATATAATATTTCTTGTATTTTCATCAGTAAATTTTGAAAGATTATCTTCAAGATACATTGCAAATTTGTCTTTCTCCGGCTCGCGCTTTGTATATTTTGGCTGTTCAAAACTTGTCTTCGAAAGCAGATAATCCGCACATAGCGCGCCGATTATACCGGAAGCGGTTGAGATAAAACCTGACGCTAAATCTTTCACAATATCAGTTGTATATTGAAGCGACGTTTTTATCCCGTTTTTTATACTTGATTCATTAACTTTTTTTGAAATGTCTGCAATGATTTTATTATATACCCTGCTTCCGGAAATCTTATTTGAAGCAGCATTATGTACGAACATGCCGAGTGCTGCACCCGATAAAATAACACAATCTTTTGCAAGAAAACGGTCTTTGTATTCAGGACTTGCGGTTTTGTAATCTTTGTATGTCTTATAGCAGCCGCTTGCAATAAACATTCCGGCTGCAAGTGTTGAAGAATCAAGTATTCTGTTAATTAAAACCGACGACTTCATAATAATTATCTAATCATAAAAATTGTTTTATACTAAAATAAAAGTATGAAAAAATTTTTTTTGCCAATTATTTTAATTCTGCTTGCACTTTCTATGGTTATTCCGTTTTTTATGATGTTTTTGATTTCCTTAAGCGGAAATGAAAACATTTTTACGGATTATAAAAACATCAACCTTTCTTTATTAAGTTATAAAAATGTTTTTTCATCAATACCCGTAATCCGCTATTTTTTAAACAGTCTTATTGTTGCACTCTTTACAACTGCCGGACAAATTGTTATTGCAGCGCTTGCAGGGTACGGATTTGCAAGGCTTGATTTTAAAGGAAAGGATTTTCTGTTTTTCATAATCATCCTCACAATGATGGTACCGCCGCAGGTCAATATTGTTCCTCTGTTTTTCATAATGAGTAAACTCGGCTGGATAAATACCTATCAGGCGCTTATTATACCCGGAATCTTCGGCGGATTCGGCGTATTTATGATGAGACAGTATTTTCTCTCATTTTCAAAAGAGCTGGAAGATGCCTCCAAACTCGACGGCTGTAATATTTTCCAAACATTTTATAAAATCGCGCTCCCCTGCGCCATGCCTGCAATTGCCACACTCGGGATTTTTACGTTTGTCACAACCTGGAATAGCTTTATGTGGCCGTTAATTGTCACAAATACGGAAAGTATGCGCACTCTTGCAGTAGGACTTACTGTTTTCAAAAGCTCGTTCAGAGAGATTACCCTCTGGGGAGAGCTTATGGCTTGCTCCTGCATTTGCTCAATACCGGTAATCCTCATTTTTATTACCGGCAAAAAATATTTGATTAACAACCCGATGAGCGGAGCTGTCAAAGAGTAAAGTAAAAAGTTTCGACAAAAAAGAAGGCGGCTTTGAAAGCTGCCTTCTTCTTTTCAATTAAAACTTTAATTTCTAGGCTCTTTTGCTGCCTGAGATTGCTATTTGATGTCTGCCTTTAGCACGGCGTCTGTTCAATACTTCCTGACCGCCAGGAGTTGACATTCTTGCTCTGAAACCGCTCACGTGCTGTCTTTTAATCTTTGTTCCTTCTAGTGTACGTCTCATTGTTCTATTTCCTTTTCAGCTAATTTTACTTATGATGTTTTCATGCTATACAAAACATGATTATTAGTCAAATAAAAGGTTAAGTAATATGAAGCTCGTCAGGAAGCAGAACTAGCTCTCAATAATTTGAGGCAAATCAACATTAGGAGCGCCGATTGTTCTTACAAGCTCCAGAACCGCAGCCTTCATCTGGCATTTTTGAGCCGTTGCACTAAAAAAGTCACTGTAAAAACAGCCTTCACACACACACCCTCTCTTATAACACTCTAACGCCGTAGGAGTCCATCTCTTCACGGCAATAGCTCTTCCCATATCACGACTCTTGAACACTTATTCCTCCCAAAGTATTATTTATTAATTTATTCTCTCACTGAATTAAGGAAATCCCCAAAACTCCTTAACATATTTCTATTATATAGGTTAAGAAACCTTTTACAACCCATAACCAGCCAATTGTAACGTTTTCTTAATCATCTTGCAAACTCCTGTATCTATTGGCTATTGTAAATTTGAGACATGCTTATTACCTGCCATTACATGGTTTGCGCTTTTTAAAACATGAAAACCCATGCCGCTTGCATGTTTGCATGGGTTTTATTTTTAATTAAGTTTTGTAACGATGTTGGCATGGGCGGATAAATTCTTCAAATTATTAAAAAACAAAAAAGCGGGCGGGCAAAAGCCCGCCCGCCCAAAACCTGATTTACCCGATTACAGGCGCAACAAATGTCCTTGTCGCAAGATCTTTATCCAGCATTAACAATGCCTTCTTATCGTCACCGATTAATCTCAATGTTGCCAGAACTCCGCTGACATTTGCTTCCTCTTCTACCTGTTCCTTAATATACCAGTCCAGAAGGTGCATTGCAGCTCTGTCCCGAACCTCTTCCGCTACATCCATAACGTGGTTTATTCTTGAAGTTACAAACTCCTCATGTCTCAAAACATGTTCAAATACTTCCAGCGGAGTACTGCCCTCTATTACAGGCTTGTCTATTGCTCTCAAGTCAACTTTTCCGCCCCTGTCATTTAAATAGTTTATCATTCCGACAGCATGCGCTCTCTCTTCCTGTACCTGCACGTCAAACCAGTTTACAAACCCCTGCAAATTAAGTTCCTGAAAATAAATCTTCATTGCATGGTAAAGATACTCTGAATAAAGCTCTTTGTTAATCTGATCATTAAATGCTTCCGCTAACTTCTCATCAATCATTTTTTTATCCTTTCTGGCGGGCTTCATCCCGCCTTGCTACTAATTTATTCTTAACCGCCAGGAAGCCCTTTTGAACGGCTTCCACACCGAGCGTGCGCTTTTTTTATCCTTTCCGGCGGGCTTCATCCCGCCTGACTACTAACTTATTCTTAACCTCCAGGAAGCCCTTTTGAACGGCTTCCACACCGAGCGTGCGCTTTTTTATCCTTTCCGACGGGCTTCATCCCGCCTGACTACTAACTTAAAGTTATTGTTGGGTTTCACCCAACCTACAGTTTTCTGTTATCTTGTAGTATGACAGCCGGTCATTGCGAGACCGTTAGAGTCGCAATCCATTAACTGTCATTGCGAGAAAATCTTTGATTTTCGTGGCAATCCATTTAGTTTTTTGTTGGGTTAGTAAACCCAACCTACATTTACTTTATAAAGTTATTGTCAGGTAAAACCTGACCTACAATTCTCAGTCACTCAGTCACTTAATCACTCAGTCACCAATAACATCCATTCCCCCTTCCCTATTTTAATTCTAACATTAATTTGCTAAAATGATTCTATGGTTAAGGCAATGTTAATAATTTTACTGATTCTTTTTGTCTGGTCGTTTTTTATTGAGCCGAACTTGCTTATTGTCAAACACTACAAAATCGAGGCATTGAAAGGGAGAAAAATTGTTTTTGTAAGTGACTTTCATATCTCAAAATACGGAAAACGCAGACTAAAAAGAATCGTAAAACTTATCAACAAACAAAATCCGGATATTGTTCTCTCCGGCGGAGATTTCATAAAGGGACATGACGGCAAGTATACACTTCCGATAGAAGAACAGGCAGAGATTTTAAAAACCCTGAACGCGCCTTTTATCACTGTTCTAGGGAATCATGACGGATGGTACGACAAGAAAAAAGTTACCGGAGTTCTGCAAGAAAGCGGATTTACCGTTTTAGGAAATTCTAATACAGAGCTTAAAGACCTTTATATTGCAGGGGTTGAAGATATTCAGACAGGAAATCCCGATATTAATAAAGCGCTTGGCGGAACAAAATCACCGGTAATTCTTATAACTCACAGTCCGGATATTTATTATGATGTAAAAGAACCTGTAGATTTAATTCTTGCCGGGCATACCCACGGCGGGCAGGTAAGCTTTCCGCCTTTCGGCGCGCCGATTGTACCTTCCAAATACGGTTCAAAATTTGCAAGAAGGATTATAAAAGAGACACAAAACACAATGATTATTACAAAAGGCATAGGAACAAGCATTCTGCCGGTAAGGTTCTGCTCTATGCCGGAAATTGTTGTAATAAATTAGGAGAAAATATGCCGAGACTTCCGGAATACTTGAAACGCCCGATAATTGACACTGAAACAACCAAAACAGTAAGACGGATTTTGAAAACAAAATGCCTGAATACCGTTTGTGAAGGCGCTCGCTGCCCGAACAAGAGCGAATGTTATTCTCATAATACCGCGACATTTTTAATTATGGGACAGGTTTGTACACGCAACTGCAGATACTGCAACATCTCTCCCGCCAGACCCGAGCCTCTTGACCGGCAGGAACCGGAACACATTGCAGAAGCGGTAAAAGAGCTGGGGCTTAAGTATGCAGTCATTACTTCCGTAACCCGCGACGACCTGCCGGACGGGGGAGCAGAACATTTCAAAAACTGTATTGATGAAATCAGGAAGGTTTCAGACGCAAAAATTGAAATTCTTACGCCGGACTTTAAGGGAAACAGAGCTTCTCTCGACACCATAATCTCCGCAAAACCGGATGTCTTTAACCACAACATTGAAACCGTACGACGGATTTTTAAAACCGCTAGACCGCAGGGAGATTATGACTGCTCTTTGAGGGTTTTAAAATATATCAAAGAAAATTCCTCCATTGTTACAAAATCAGGTCTAATGGTCGGATTGGGCGAAACTGGGGAAGATATTGAAGAAACTCTTCTTGATTTGAAAAACGCAGGCGTGGATATTATTACAATAGGGCAGTATATTCAGCCGTCTAAAGCCCACCTTGAAGTTGCAAAATATTACACTCCGGAGGAGTTTGAAGATTTAAAAAAACTTGCGCGCAAAACCGGATTCAAAAATTATCAGATAGCCCCGCTTGTCAGAAGTTCATACCATGCAAAAAATACATTTGAAGCAAGTTTAGATTAATACCAATCCAAAAATTAAATAAAAAATGGATTGCCGCGGCGCTCACGCGCCTCGCAATGACAGCAAACCTGGAATTAAGCCGACAAGCTTGCCGTCATTCTGAGCCCGACAGCAATTCAGGGGCGAAGAATCTCTTAAAATGGTGAATAGTGAGGAGTGAATAGTGAATAGAAATTTTTACAAAAGTTATAGAGATTCTTCGGGCTCACGCCCTCTGAATGACTGCAGAGGTAAATGTATTTGGGTTGTCAGGTGAGACTACAAGCTTGGCGTCATTGCGGGGGTAAATGATTCCAGTTGTGGAGTGAACCTACAAGCCCTACGTCAATACGGGGGTAAGTAAATCATCAATCCGCGTCATTGCGAGGGAACAGCCATTTAGCCCGAAGCAATCCGGAACATATTTGACAATTTAATAAAAAATGAATTGCCACGAAAATCAAAGATTTTCTCGCAATGACAAATAAACATTTCATATTTTATAGACACAACTCTGCACTAATTGTAGACTTTTCTAAAATTATCCTTAAACATGTACAAAAGACTAATTTCTATAGTTAATGAAAAGCAGAATAATAATCGTATGAAAAAATTTTTGGGTTCAATAATATTAATAGCATTTTTCCTTCTTCCGGCAGGCGCGGCAACGTTTCAGGGCGGAGTTTCCGAACAGGGAAGCGGTCAGGCAAGCAGAATCATTGATAAACAGACAGGCGAAGGTATCGGCGGGGCTCAGATTAATCTTCCTAAACAAAACTATGCAACCCAAACCGACCCGAACGGATTTTTTGAACTTGACACCCGGATTGACGGTCCGAGCATAATGTCTGTCCAAAAAGAGAATTACAAACCGTTCACAATGACTGTCAACGATAATACTTTCAGCGCCCCGATAGTTGTAGGGATTGAAAAATCCAATGCCTCTGACCTTGCCCTGGACTCTAATATGTATCACCTCGGCGACAACAGTTATTCAGACCTTTCGGCAAACGCGGGTGAATTCAGAATGATGGCAATCGGACCTTTTTATACAAAAAGATTTACTCTTAAGAAACTTAATCTTGCAAAGCCGGTTTATCTTGTAATCGGCTCAATAATCGGTATAGATACGGCAATGGCGCGTTCTATGGGGCAAAACAGCATACCAAACGCTTTTGCCTCGCCGCCGGAGGTTTATTTTAACGGCAACAAGATTTCAGAAATCCAGCTTAACGGCGACGGACAAAGAATAAAACTACCGTCAAATTTAATCAGAAAAAATCAGGTTAATGAAATCACAATAAAAACCGGCAGAAATGTTATGCAAACTGCTTATATCGATTATGACGACATTGAGTTTATGAACCTGATTATTGAAAACTAGGATACGGTTTCTTCTATCGGATAAATTTACAAGTCTGTCCGTGCATTATTCTTCTGTCTTTTTATTTTCTGTTTAGGCATGCTCTCCTCGTGTTCGTCGCAGCCCAAAACTTCATTCAGGTGGTTAATCAGAGCTTCCGAGTGATAACACATTGCATGCTCAGATTTGTGGTGAATATCGACAATATGATAATGCATTGCCATTTCTACCTGAATCAGAGCCATATTGTAGTTATAAATCGTCTCAATGTAATGGTTTACTGCCATTATATAATCTTTTCTTGCATCCTGCAGCGCTACATAATTCAATTCACCGCTTTTATATTTAGCATCAACAAGTCTTAAATTTTCGAGCGCCTGCAAAGCTTCCTGTTGTGAAGTCGGAATCTGATTCTCGGCTTTGTCAAAATTATTGAAAGCCCGTTTGACTTCATAATACAAATCCTTTTTAAACAATGTAATTTCATTGTCTGCAAGACTGACCTGCGCGTCAGCCCCCTTAATTGAATGCCTGAGTTCCATAAGATTAACGTTTGAACTCAGATTAACCCCGACCTGCAGACTGTTATTTGAGACTTCATTTGTGTTATTAAACCCGTACCCGACATTGCCGGAAAGCGTTGGAAGATAAGTTTTTCTGATATATTTGAGCGATTGAATCATTGCGTCTCTTGTAGAAGTCAGCACTCTTAAATCAGGACTGCTCTCATAAGCAAGCTCTACGGCTTTTTCTCTGTCAAAAGGAAATATGTATTTTGAATAAGCAGCTGGCTTGTGCGGATTGGAAGTATACGCATAATCATTCTCAAAATTAAAAGTACCGGTATTTTTTATACTGAAATCAGGCTGGCTGTCAAGATACATGGAATTAGTAAGATCAACTTTTGAATTATAAAAATTATTCTTCGCCTCAAGCAATCTAACCTCTGCCTCGCTTAAATTAAGTTTTGCAGTGGTCAAATCCGCTCCCGGCTTTGCATTTTTTACAAACTCTCTGTTAATTTCCGCATTATTTTCTGCAACCTGCATCAGAGCCTGCGCCCTGAGCATATTATAATACTTGACTTTTATATCAAATAATGTCGCGCAAAGGCTGTCCATAAATTCATACTCGGCACCGATTTTATAAAACTCTTCCATCTTAATATAAGCAGTAGTTTTTCCAAAATCCCATATCATTTTGTTAACAGAAACGCCTATATTGGGAAGTTCGCGGTAATAATGATTGTAATAAACATTATCAGAATTATTTTCATTATAAAATCCGGCACCGGCACTGATTACCGGAAAGTACGAGGAACGGGCAATCCCCAGATTACTCTTTGCAATATCAAGATTGTACTTTTGTCTTTTAATCTTCGGACTGTTTTTGAAAGCCGAAGCCACGCAATCAGTCATAGACAAACTGCTTCCATCCTTTATATCAACAGGGTGAAAGAGTTCATCATCGTCGTGCGCCATAGAAGCAGGGCATAAATTCCAGCAAAAAAGCGCAAGAAAAAACAGTACTAAAAAACCTTTCCTCATATATTTTATTATACCATGTTTGTCAAGCCTAACACTTTTGATACAAGAACCCTTTGACTCTCAAACAGAGGAAAATGTATGCCTAACCCGTTTTTGAAAAAATATATTAGCAGTGTAATTTACTCCCGCTCACTGCTTTCAAGTCTGTAGTATTACTTTTGACTAAATATATTTACCCCCCTCACGGCTTTCAAGTCTGTAGTATTACTTTTGACTAAATATATTTACCCCCCTCACTGCTTCCAAGTCTGTAGTATTACTTTTGACTAAATATATTTACCCCTCTCACGGCTTTCGAGTCTGTAGTATTACTTTTGACTAAATATATTTACCCCCCTCACTGCTTTCGAGTCTGTAGTATTACTTTTTAACTAAATATATTTACCCCCTCAGGTATTATGCAAGATATTTTTGCAGCGTTTCTTTATCAAACACTTCTATGCTGTCTTTTGAATGAATAAATATAAGACAGGTAATAAGGGATTTGAAAGACTGAAAATCTTCAAAAGCAAGCTTTTGCCTCAAATCCGTCATATTATTTGCCATAAATTCAGTAATAATTGTTTTGTCGTTATAAAACAATTCAGAGAGGAATTCAAACGCGTCTCTTGTCTTGACACCTTCAAGGTAAATTGTATCAGGCGACTGGAATTCAACGTATTTAAGCGCTTTATCCATATTAAACCCGATATTTTCGTTTAATTCGCACTGGTTAACCCCTTTAAGTTCATACTTGGCAATAGATTCTATTGTCATGATGTTTTTACGGGATTCCGACATTTCCATCAGGAGCGAATAAATAATATGGGTTTTCCCGCTCAGAGGTGAGCCGCATACCAGAATAATTCCCGGATGATTGAGCGCATGAAGAATTATGCTTCTCTGTTTTTCGTCTGTAATAATCTTATCAAGAGTTTTAGGCGGTTTGTAAATTTTGAGTGAAATTCTCTCTCCCATAATTGTCGGGAAAGATGAGACAGAAGCTATAAGCATTGTATTTTCGACTTTAAAACAAAGTTTTCCGAGCTGCGGAATTTCACATACGGCAGCGTCCAGATTGGAAAGCGTTTTTAATTTTGATACAAAAGCAGAATTTAAAATAGCAGGAATTGTTCCCTTATCTGACGGTTCTCCGTTTTTCTTGAATACAACTTTCAAACCTTCTTCAACCTGTTCAAAATTCAGTTCGTGAATATCTTCAATAATTGCCTGCTTAAGAATTGCCCTTATTACGTGCTGAATATGCTCTTCTCCGGCTTCTTCTTTATGAAGCTCTTCTGTCCAGTCGAATTCTTCATCCTCTTCTGAAGTGAGAGTAATACTATCTACTGTATCAGCGACTTTGTAGTATTCATCAATCTTCTTTACGATACTGTGTTCTGACGCTATAACCGGCTCAATAGAGCATTCCGCCGTCTCAATAACCTTATCTATTGCAAACAAATCCAGAGGGTCTGCCATTGCAACAGTCAGAACGTCTTCTATCTTAAAAAGCGGAATAATTCTGTATCTTCTTGCATCTGCAAATGATACGTATTTGAAACACTTAGGGTCAGGTTCATAGTCATCGAGGTTAACATAAGGAATATGGAGTTTGCCTTCCAGAAACTTAAGCAGGGTATCTTCTCCGAGAATTCCGGAATTAATAAGCGCCTGCCCGATGTTGATTCTCTGAACATTAGCAAGCTCTTCCGCTTTTTCTAAAGTTTCGTAAGACACAATTCCGTCTCTTACAAGTTCGTATTTTAGTTTTTCTAAGGTTTTGTTTGTTATTGTTTCCATCTTTTTAACCTATACTTATCGGTTGACATTAGTGCTTATTACCGATTTTATTTTATGCTGCCCTGTCAACCTCTGCTGACTTTACTACTAACCGGCTGCATCGGGCGCTTTTAACTTTAATTTATCGGTTGACATTGATATTTATTACCGATTTTATTTTATGCTGCCCTGTCAACCTCTGCTGACTTTGCTACCGGTCGTCTTTTATATATTCTATTCAATTATCAAGTTTTGCCTGTTTAATTATAGGTCGGGCTAAAGCCCGACAAAAACTTAGTTAATGTTGGGTTTCACCCAACCTACATTTCTACTCACTATTCACTACTCACTACTCACTAGTCACCACCCAGATACTCCCCGACCTTTTTCACTATCTGATCCAGTTCAAAAGGCTTGGTGATATATTCATCGGCACCGGTTTCTTCGCCTATCATTTTGTCTTCTAATTGTGAACGTGCAGTTACCATAATTATCGGTATATCTTTGTATTTGCTGTCATACTTAAGGAGACGGCTTATTTTATACCCGTTAATTTTCGGCATCATAACATCAAGTATTATTAAATCCGGCATGATTTCTTTTGCAAGTCTTAAGCCGTCCTCGCCGTTGAATGCGGTATAACACACATAACCTGAAACTTCCAGCACAAATTTGAGACTTTCTACAATATCCTGCTCATCATCCACTATAAGAATCTTTTTCATGCGTGTCTCCTTCAATATCGTATGAATACATTATATCACATTCTCCGTACAAGTTCTTGTTCTGCTCAATAACAGAATCTATTTTCTTCTTCAGAAACTCGGCAGAAGGCTTGTCACCGTCAACAAGAATCAATGACAGTGTTGTCATTGCGCCTTCTTTTTCAATAAGAGAATTTGTCATATATGTTTTATTTAATAAATTATTTTCTCTAAGCAAGTTTTCAATAACTTCATTTGTTGATTTTATCCTGATAACCGCAATAGTAGAGCCGTTTGAACGTGCTTTTTGCGCAAGCTGCTTTCTTATCATCAGGAAATTTGACCTGTCATTTGCAACAGGGATTACAAAATAGAATTTTGAACCTTTGTTAATTTCACTGTCACACCAGATTGCGCCGTTATGTGATTCCATAAGCTGTCTTGCAATCGGAAGCCCCAGACCTGAACCGCCGACTTTGCGGGAAAGCGAGTTTTCTATCTGCGCAAATTTGTCAAATACGTGGTTCAAGTCTTTTCTTTCGATACCGATACCGTGGTCTTCTACGCATACCAGCAGATAATTTCCCTGAAGCCTTTTTATATCATCCTCAAAACAGTGGTCATACTGTAATTCTCTTGCATTAACAACTTTTGAAGATATTTCAATGGTTCCGGCATCAGGCGTAAACTTAATTGCATTTGACACAAGGTTTGTAAGCACCTGCTCCAGACGGTTAGAATCGGCATAAATTTCCACATCCTCGCCGGACGGGGTGTATTTTATCTCAAGATTCTTTTCTTTTGCAACTTCTGACAGATTATTTTTTACATACTCAATAACCGGCTCAATATGAATAAGTTCAAATTTGAAATCCATTTTTCCGGCTTCGATTTTGGAAATATCAAGAAGGTCATTGATAATTCCCGAGAGCCTTATAGCGTTTCTTTTTCCCATAGAAACAAATTTTTCGATATTTTCCGTCATCTCTCCGGCTTTTCCGCTCAGAATAATATCCATAGCATTTTTTATTGCCGTAAGCGGTGTTCTCAATTCGTGTGAAACAATTGAAATAAATTCAGACTTTAGCCGCTCTAGCTTTTGGAGTTTTCTGTTTGTTGCCTTTAATTCCTGCGTAAAAGATGCACTTTGAAGCGGAATCGTTACCTGCTGGACAAGAGTCTGAAAACAGGTTGCATCTTCCGTTGTAAAAGGTTTTTCCCTGTAAATTTCCGTGAACCCGAAAAACTCGTCATTTAGTGTAATCGGAGCAAACATATTATCAAATCTTAAAACTGAAAAATCGTATTCCTGAATATTATGTTTGATATTTTTTTCTATTTTCAAATTCCCGATTTTAATATCCACGGGCGGGTCTTCAAGCAAAGATTTGTAACTCAAAATCGTCCTGAGTTTGAGGGCTTCCAGAAGCCTGTCCGAGATTTTGTAAAGCGAATTTATGATTAAAACCGGCTCGCGCTCCGAGCGAAACATCAAAGTGCAGGAAAGTTCAAAATTCAGAGACTTTTCAATCCCGTCTATCATAATTTTAATAAGCGCATCTTTATCGAGGGTTCCGGCAAGCTGGGAGCTTGTGTTATACAAAACATTAAGCTGGTACAGGCTCCTTGCAAGTTCCTGATTGGATTTTGTCATCCTCAAGAGCGCATGTCTTGTTTTAAGGCTTGAATCAACGGTCGCTGAAAGAAGTTTCCTGTCAATCGGAGTCTTGATAAACAGATTGGCATTGTGCATAACATCTTTTGTATGCTCTTTCTCGCCAAGAATAAGCAAAATAACAACAGGAAACTGCTTAATTTTTCTGCAAAGAGGTTTTAAATCAAGAGACTCAATATCACCGTCCGCGAGCACAATATCCGGCTCTTCAACTTTTAAAATATCAAAAATAAGAGTTTGATCCACTGATACGATAACTTCATCAGATGGAAAAACCTCCCTTACGATACCCTCTTTTTCACTATCCTCACTAATTAACAAAAACTTTGTCATACAAACATGATAACAGAAATAAAAAAAATAAAAAATGAACATTTATTTTTATTTATCGTATATAATATTAGAGGTCGTGTTTTAAAAAATAAACTGAGCGGATGAAGAGAAAATTTAAAATATTACTTGCTGTAATTTTGTTATCTACGGGATTACAGGCATATGCGGTTCAGACAATACAGGCAATACAGATAGAGAAAGATTCTGCATTGTCATTAAATGACTGCATTAAAATTGCGCTTAATAACAGTCCGGTCGTAAAAAGGTCTATTTTTAACTACGATATAGCAGTTTCCTCAGTCGGTGTTGCAAAATCCGCCTACTTTCCGTCCATTTCACTCGGAGTAGGGTATAACCAGTCTTTCGGAGAAAGAAGCAACGGCAGAAGCTACCAGTCAAGGACTCTTCCGGGTTTTGACGCTTCTCTTTCGCAGCTTTTGTGGAACTTCGGCAAAACCGGCGCAAACATCAGAATGGAAAAATTCAACCGTATTGCCGCAGAATTTGATTTTGACGAAACAGTCCTGACTACGATTTTTAATGTAAAACTCCAGTATTATGCGGTTCTTGCAGCCCGCTCTTTAATGGAAGTTGAAAAACTCAATGTCCAGATTAACGAGAGAAACTATCAGAGAACTCTGGCTTATTATGAAGAAGGTATCCGCTCAAAAATCGACCTTGTTAATGCAGAAGTTAACCTCTCTGATTCAAAAATAGCGTTAGTAAGAGCGGAAAACACTTACAAAAACGCAATCGTAAGCCTGAATAACGCAATGTATGTGGCTTACGCTCCGGAATACAGGATTATGAACACCGAAACATTTAATCTTGATAATCCTTATGTTCCGATGAGCCTTACGCATATTGACCATTATCAAAGGCTTTTGAAGCTTCCCGAGGATATAAATGACGCTGTATACGCAGTAAAAGCTGAAAAGAGTGATGTTTTAAAAAATTACTCTTTTGCTAAATATCCTTATTCTTTTGAAAAATCTGTTGAGATTGCAAAAGAAAACCGCCCTGATTTAAAAGCTTTACTGGCTTCGGTTAAGGCTATGCAGCAATATGTTTTGTTAACCAAACGCCAGTATCTTCCGAACCTTACCGGAAATGTCGGTTACAGCTATGCAAATACGCGGCTTTACAACGATAACGGAATGAATGTTTCCTTAAATTTGAGCACAACATTTAATATGAAACAGGTTAAGCACGAAGTCGATATTGCAAACTCACAATTAGACCTTGCAAAAACAGAAGTAGAGCTTCTTAATCAAAATTTGTACTTCGATATCCAGAGCGCTTACGTTGATATGATTCAGCTTGAAAAACAAATTCCGCTTATGGAAACCAACGTCCGCCAGACTTTAGAAAACCTTGAACTTGCAGACGGCAGGTATATGGTAGGTCTGGGTGATTATATCCAGCTTCAGGACGCGAGAGTAAATTACAATAATGCCCAGAGTTCTTATATTCAGGCGGTTTATAATTACAACGTAGCCCGCGCAACTCTGGAGAGAGAAATTGCGCTGCCGCAGGAAAATACGCTTACTGTTGAAGACATAAAAGACTACTCAAAAACGCTTCACAAGCAGGAAAAACAGGAAGCTAAAGCCGCAAAGAAAGCAAAAAAAGAAATAAAAAAACCAAACAAAAAGGATAATGTATGAATTTTCGGGAAATTTTAAATAAATTAAAAGGTCTGAACCGGAAGCAGGTATTACTAATAATACTTGTTGTTATAGTACTCTCTGTTGTAATATCGACCATAAAAAACAACCGCGTAGAATATCAGACCGTGAAAATTAAACGCCGGACAATAACTCAGGTAGTTGAAGCCTCCGGAACTATTAACCCTGTAAACACCGTCTCTGTAGGTTCAACCGTTTCAGGGCTTATAAGCGCAATTTATGTGGATTTCAACTCAAAAGTCGAAAAAGGTCAGCTTCTTGCGGAAATCGACCCCAGAACATTTCAGGCAACAGTAGACCAGAACGCGGCAAATGTTGCCTCGGCAGAAGCGGATCTTGCAAACAGGCAGGCAACATTTGAAATGTGTGCCAAGACTCTAAGACGGTACAAAAATCTCTATACAAAAAGTTTTATCCCGAAATCAGAACTTGATCAGGCAGAAGCGGATTATGAATCCGCTCTCGCGCAAGTTAATGCTGCAAAAGCTAAAATCAGCCAGACAAAAGCCCAGTACAACCAGTCTCTTGTAAATTTAAACTACACAAAAATTACTGCTCCCGTAAGCGGAATGATAATTTCCCGTGAAATTGACCTCGGGCAGCCGGTTGCTGCAAGCTTTCAGGCTCCGGAGCTTTTCACAATCGCGCAGGACTTAGAGAAAATGCAGATTGAAGTTAACGTCTCAGAAGCAGATATCGGAGAAGTAAAAGAAGGTCAGGACGTAACTTACACACTCGACGGGTATCCGAACAGTGTTTTTCAGGGAAAAGTCACGCAGGTCAGAATTTCACCGACAACTGTCTCCAATGTTGTAACTTATTCCGTAATCGTAACCGTCGACAACTCTGATTTAAAACTAAAACCCGGCATGACCGCTAATGTTTCAATAATCACAGCACAAAATGAAAATGTGCTTACCGTTCCTAATGTTGCACTAAAATTCACGCCGGAAACAAGCGGGAAAAAGTATAAAACCCAGGGCTTGTGGGTAAAAGACGGATTTAAAATTTCACGTGTGAATATTGAAGTCGGAGCAAGTGATGATTCATATACCGAAGTTATCGGGAATAATATTCACGAGGGCGAAAGAGTACTTGTAGGAATAAAAAGCGGTAAGGGCAAAAAACAACAGAATTTCAGACCGCCAAGACTGTAAATCAGGAACAAAGCGGCAGGGAAATTACCCGAACAACAAAAAAGGATGATTAAAAAATCATCCTTTTTTGTTTTACTTTAAAGTATTTCCATTGCCGGTTCCGAATGTCTAACCTCCGGTATCTCGCTCAGGTTAGGAAGCTCAATTTGTTTCGGGGTATTTTTAGCTTCCGTTTCCCTGTCCGGCATTTTTGCTTTTGCTTGAATTACTTTTGTAATCGCAGGGTCAGGATCTGTTTTCTGCCTGTTATACTCAAGCATAATCTGGGATACGAATCTTTTTGTTTCGCTGTACGGCGGAATTGTTCCTCCGAATTTTTTAACATTACCGGGACCTGCATTATAAGCAGCAAGAGCCAGTTCTGTCGAGCCGAACATCTTATACATCATTTTGTAATATGTCAGTCCGGCTTTAATGTTTTCGCTTAAGTAATAAGGGTTAAATCCCATTCTTTGTGCTGTTGACGGGAGCAGCTGGAATACACCGACCGCACCGTAAGGACTCCTAAGTTCATGTTTGAATCCCGATTCTTTCTTTGCAATACTAAGAGCCAGTGCCGGATCTACATTCATCTCTAATGAATGTTTGACAATGGTTTCTTTAATTACATTCTCCGGAGTCGGAGCAGCTTGAACCCTAACGCATAGCAAAGCCAGCAATGCAATAGTTGTTAAGACTGTTTTTCTAATCATTGAAATCCTCTTATATTATTGTAAATTGGATTCTGTAGACTATCCTAAAAATCCTCCCTACGGTTTCACTTTGTTCTCGCTTGGTTCCGTATAAAGCGTCTTTCCTAAATTTTTTGTTACCCGGCACCAAAATTTGTTAGGCGACTATCTTTATAATTCCCCGCGCTCCGGCTTGGATAAATAATCCTACAGAATTTATGTCTCCAATATATTAATACAAAAAAGAAAATTTTTCAACCCTTATGTATAATTTATACACTTAATCGTCAGTATTTACGCGCTATACGATGCTGAATCTGCGGTTTAAAAGCCGGCGTTTTCCGGTAATAAAATCTTCTTCCGTTGTATAAAGTTCTGTTGATTTATCAATGTCCATGACTATAAACAATGAAAAAATATCCGACTGAATGTTAAAAAATCCGGCATGCATTTTTTTTGCCAGTTCCAGAAAATCTATTGTACAGTCTTCAACATAATTAAGGTCAATACCTATATGTTTGTCCGGATGAAGATTAATTTCTTCTCTCAAACGGCATGTTTCACGCGCATCAAGGCGCGGGCTGAGCGGGGTAATTATGCAAAATTTTTGTGACGAACGGATTTCCATACTTATCATTTTAATATTTCTTTCAAAAAAGATTAATTATCCGAAATTATAAAAAATCTATAACTTAGGTATGGGAACACCTCGACGCTGCATATGCAGCTTTATTAAGCATAAACATTTTCCCAACACCGACTTACACAATGGTTGCGGAGCAAGCTCCACACTACTAGCTACTACTTTTCATATATCTTCATTTTTTCTTCTTTGGAAAACAAAGAAGAAAAAACGAAGCAAAAAAGAAGAAATATTGTTGTTTTGGATGCTCTTCGAGCATAGGATTA
>CASFPS010000014.1 GCA_949296355.1 uncultured bacterium
GGATAGCGAGCAAAACGAACGGACAGGAGCTCTGCTCCGAAAGTGAGATTTTGCGAGCGTGGAGCAAATCCAAGACAGTACCCGAAGGGGGTAGGGGGGTGTTGTATGGAATAATAGTTTTTCAGCCCGCTCCCACATCCGTAAATTTTGCCTGGCGGCTCAAGCAGGTTCGGATTGGGAATAGCTTTGACAGAACCCCACCCGCATTTGTAGCTCACTGGCGTTCGCACAACTGCGACCTCCCCAACTGGGGAGGTAAGCGCGATTATTGGGCGAGTGAAGAGTGTGAATATTAGACACAATGAAGTCTCGGCTGAAAGAATTATTATTAAATCCTTCTCAACTTCTAAACTCCTAAACTTCTCAACTAAATCAACACAACCAAAGCCCGCTCTACAACAGGCTTCTACCCCCCCCTCCTAAAAGCCAAAAGCAGCCATGGGAGCGGGTTTTCACCGGCTTTATTTAAAAGTATATTATACATATCCTTAATCATTTGTATATACTCTATATTTAATATATGCCACATTTTAGAAATTTATAACGGTTTGTAAATTAAGTTTTACAAAAATTAACATTAAATAGAACTTTTTCCGTATTACATACAAAACTTGACATAACCGGTATTTATAAAGACAATAAAATAAGAAACAAGAGGAGTATATATGACAAAACAGACTTTTTTACACGATAAGCACATTGCTCTCGGAGCAAGAATGGTTGACTTTGCCGGATGGGATATGCCTGTACAGTATTCTTCAATAATAGAAGAGCATAAAACAGTAAGAGAAAGTGTCGGTCTGTTCGATGTCTCTCACATGGGAGAAATGATTGTATACGGAGAAGATGCGCTTCCGTTCCTTAACAAGCTGGTTCCTCAGGATTTAAAGAAACTTGTTGATCTAAAGGCTGTTTACTGCCAGCTTACTAACAAAAACGGAGGTATTATTGATGATTTAATTATATATAAATTAGAGGATAATAAATATTTAATCATAGCAAACGCCTCAAGAATTGATGAGGATCTAAACTGGATGGTCAGGAATAAGCTAGGATTTAATGTGGAAATTGTAAACGAGTCTCACAATTATTCGCTCTTAGCTGTACAGGGACCTAAAGCATGTGATTTAATAAAAAGTCTGGGGCTTAATGATTTACCGCCGTTTTTTACAATAAAACGTGCAACTCTGTTTAATATAAACCTCTGGGTATCAAGAACGGGATATACAGGTGAAGACGGTGTTGAAATTCTTGTAAAAAATGAATTTTCCGAGTATTTATGGGACAAACTTCTTGAAGCAGGCAAACCTTTCGGCATAAAGCCTATCGGGCTCGGGGCAAGGGATACTTTGAGATTAGAAGCAGCTTTACACTTGTACGGAAATGATCTTGACGAAAATACGACTCCGGTAGAAGCCGGTTTAGCCTGGTCTGTAGCAAAAGAGAAGACAGAAGATTATAACGGCAAAAAAAGGATTATGGAGCAGATTAATAACGGAGTGGAAAAGAAGCTTGTAGGACTAAAAATGCTTGATAAAAATATTGCGCGTCACGGATATGATGTATACTATAACGGAGAAAAAATCGGGGTGATTACAAGCGGCGGAATTTCTCCGGTAAGAGGAGATAACATTGCACTTGCTTACATAAAAAATCTTGACAATTTAGCTGTAGGCTCTACAATTCAAGTTATGATAAGAGAAAAATTACACAATGCGGAAATAGTAAAACGCCCTTTTGTAAAGAAAAATAATAAAGGATAAATAGCTATAAAGGAGACAATTTTAATGAACGAAAGTATGTTATGCACTAAAACACACGAATATCTTCTTGAACAGGACAAAAACAAATATGAAGTAGGAATTACCGATTATGCAATTGAACAGCTTGGAGACATTGTTTTTGTTGAATTGCCGGAAGTCGGAACAGAGTTTTCCAAAAATGAAGCTTTCGCAACTATTGAATCAGTAAAGGCTGCTTCTGAAATTTATATGCCGATATCTGGAAAAGTTGTTGAAATCAATGAACAAATAGTAAACAGTCCTGAATTATTAAATGACGAAAATTTTGATGATAAATGGTTTGTAAAAATAGAATCATCAGCAGATCAGGTCGAATTTGCAGACCTTTTGGATTACTCGGATTATAAAGAAGAAATAGAATAATGAATAAATTTTTAGCACATACAGATAATATTAGAAAAGAAATGCTCAGAGAAATTTCTCAGGCATCATTAGAGGACTTGTTTAATCAGGTACCGGTAAAATGCAAGGATTTTTCAGTCGGAAATCCATTAAGCGAGCTGGAAGCACAACGCAAAATAAAAGCGCTTGCAAGAAAAAATAAAACAGAATACTCCTGTTTTACAGGCGGCGGCGTTTATAACAAATTCATTCCGGCATGTGTAAACTATGTGGCGCAGAGATTTGAATTTTTGACTGCATATACGCCTTATCAGCCGGAAATTTCACAAGGAACACTGCAGGTAATATATGAATATCAGACAATGATATCACGTCTTACCGGCATGGATATTGCAAATGCTTCCATGTATGACGGCGGTTCTGCCTGCGCGGAAGCTGTTCTTATGGCACATAGAATTGCCCGCGGGAAAAAGAACAAAGTTCTTGTTTCAAATAAGCTTAATCCGGAATACAGCGAAGTTGTAAAGACATACTGCTGGGCTCAGGATATTGAAATAGAATGGTTTGAGGAGCTGCCTCAAAATACTGAGGACTATTTTGCAGTTCTTATACAATACCCTGATTACTTTGGCGAGATTCCGGAGCTTTCAAAACCGGATACGACTTTTATTGTATGTGCAAATATATCTGCATTATCAATAATAAAACCTCCTGTTGAAGCTGATATTGTTGTCGGTGATATTCAGCCGCTGGGTATCGGGATGAACTTTGGCGGACCGCATGCAGGTTTCATGGCTTGTAAAGAACCTTATATGAGACAAATGCCGGGGCGTCTTGTAGGTCGTACAGTTGATAAAGATGGGAATCAGGCGTTTACTCTTACAATACAAACAAGGGAACAGCATATAAAAAGGGAAAAAGCGACGAGCAATATCTGCTCTAACCAGTCTTTAATTGCGCTTTCCGCAACTCTTTATCTGAGCCTTATGGGTGAAGAAGGATTCCGCGAAACAGGTATAATTTCAGCAAATATGGCGCATGCCCTTTCTAAGATGCTTAACGGTAAAGGAATTAAAACTCTGAATAAAAACTTCTTTAATGAATTTGTAATTGAAGTTCCTGATTCTGATAAATTCCTGTCAAAGCTCAAAGAGGCAAATATCCTTGGCGGAATAAAGCTGGATAGCCGTCATATTCTGGTCTGCACAACAGAGATGAATACGGAAGAAGAAATTGTAAATTATATTGAAGCTGTCTAACCAGGGCAGCTTCTTTTTTGATATAATAATTTTAATCACAAAACTTAGGAGTATGAATGGAAAGATTTGTCGGGATTATAGGCATTATTGTTATATTTTTAATTGTATTTTTAATGTCTAATAATAAAAAAGCTATTAATTATAAAACTATTGTTACAGGTTTTATATTACAGATATTACTTGCAATATTTATATTTAAAGTTCCTTTAGGTGAAAAAATCTTTCTTATGATAGGCGCATTTATCAAGAAAATCCTTGATTTTGCAACTGAAGGCGGATTATTTGTGTTTGGACCTCTGCTTCAAAAAGCTAGGTTGAGCAAATTATTTGGTGCTGGAAGCAGCATTTTCGCCGTACAGCTGATCTGTACAAATATATTCATGATGGTGCTTGTTAATATACTTTATTATTACGGCATAATGCAGCGTGTTGTTGCGGCACTCGGCAAAGCTATGAACAAAATTATGCACGTATCAGGAGCAGAAGCTCTTTCAAACGTAGCAAGCTCATTTGTCGGACAAATTCTTGCACAAATCATGATTAAGCCTTATCTGGAAAAACTTACCCGCTCTGAACTTCTGGCTTCAATGTCAGGCTCTATGGCTTGTATTTCCGGGGCTATTATGCCGATTTATATAGGTATGGGAATTCCTGCACACTATATACTGGCTTCGTCTGTAATGGCAGCGCCGGGAGCGCTAATCTTAGCAAAAATTATGTATCCTGAAACAGGAGAACCGGAAACACGAGACAATATCAGAATTTCCAAGAGAAGAACTTTTGCAAATGTGTTTGAAGCGATTTCCAATGGCGCTTCAGAAGGTATGAAAGTCGCAATAAATGTTACAGCAATGATTCTGGCTCTTGTAGCACTTGTTGCCTTTATTGACTGGATTTTAGGAATGAGCGGCTTACTGCTTTACAAATTCTGTCCGGGCTGCTCTCATTTTGCATTCCTTACCCACCTGTCGCTTAAATTTATATTAGGTAAAATATTTGCAATATTCGCGATTATAATTGGCGTTCCACTCAAAGATGCTTCTATTGTAGGTGCATTAATGGGTACAAAACTCGTACTTAACGAGATGGTTGCCTATGTCGATCTTTCGCATCTGGCACCGACCCTGCAGGCAAAAAGCTTTATGCTTGCAAGCTTTGCTCTATGCAGTTTTGGTAACTTCGGTTCTATTGCAATTCAAATAGGCGGTATAGGTGAACTTGCACCTAACCAGAAAAAAAATCTGGCAAGACTCGGCTTAAGAGCTTTAATCTGCGGAACGCTTAGCTGTTATCTATCAGCTGCGATTGTCGGCGTTATCATGTAACTCGTCCTCTATTGTCTCAAATCCGCGTTTAAGAACAATTATTTCATCAAATAGCAGAGACAGCATATTGATGCAATGACTTCTTTCTCTGCTTATATGTATCGTACACTCCTCCGGCAGGTTGTAATACTGACCGTGCATTTCTTTATTTTCATAATAATTACGTGTAATTACTATAATAGTATTAATTCTCTCTAAATTTTCATACAGATTTCTGCAAAAATGCAACAGATTATTTATATGTTTTTTGCACATAATTAAGCCCTCCAATAAACTTTCTATACTATATTCTTAATTCCTATTTATAGTATAAAACGTCAATGGCAAATGTTGTTAATATATTTTCCAATTTCTTATTTGCAGGTAATAAATGCATTTAAATATTGAATTAATTCATTAAAAGATACTTTGTTATCTGTATTTTTACGATTTTTCAGATAATCTGCAATTGTATTAAGAATTTCTATAAATGTTGTTTCCGATATATTATTATCAAGATAGTCCTCATAAACTTCTAAAATATAAGCATAAGTGTCTTCGCCTGAATTCTTTTTTATATTTATGAACGCCTGCTTTACAGTGTCATTTTTAAAATTAACATTTATGATGTTGCAATATAAAGACGCAGACTTCTTCATTTTCTTTATTACAGTATCTTCAGGCATATACTGCATCATTGTCTCAAAATAGTTAACAAAACTCTCGTAAAGTCTATCCGGATTGAATTCTTTATAATTGAATTTAGTTATAAAGAAGTCTTTAAGAAATTGTATTAAATCACTCTCATTAGGAAAATACTTATTTCTTATTATATTCCAGTCATCTTCTATACCGTTTTCCTTTAAGTAATCTTCTATTAAAGCAATCTGGTTAAGCTTTCTGGCTCCGTTTAGCTTGTAATATAAATTTCTTTTCGACACGTTATCTGTTTCTACAAGCGTCACAAATACTTTCTTCAACATTGTAAAAATATTCGCAGCCTGAAGTTTTTCCTCTTTTATTTGAGACCAGAAATTATGAAGCAGTTTAAATATTGCAGACTGTTTTTCATGTCCCGAAAGCCGTTCTCCGTTAATAATTTTTGAATATATAATGCTGTCTTTTTCATTTAAGTGAAGCTTTATACGATGATTAGTAAGCAAATATTTTGAACGGATAGTCTTTATGGCTTTCTCGTTTTGTGCCGTTGTTTTTTTGTAGCATTCGCATACAGCATGTAATAATAATGACAATGACAGGAGCCTATTAACTCCGTCTACTATTGTATACTGGTCAAAAGTCTTTTGATTAACAAAAATTATACCTAAATCTACTTTTTGAGTAAATTGTTCATCTTCCGTCATCAAGTCAAGAAAATTTACAAGATTATTATCACATCTTGCATAATCTAATGTGTATAAGTCTTTTGCTTTATTAATAAATTCCAGTAAATTTACAACTTTCATCATTACTCAGACAAAACAAACCCGCCGGACGGCACATTTTTAAGCTTGTCACCTTCAATTTTTGCACGTAAATTCTTTATATACTTATAAACATAGTCCCTCGGCAAATCTAATAAATTTGCAAGATCCTTCGCAAATACCGTTTTGCCGATATTTGTCATTAAATAATCAAAAACCATCTGCTCTCTATCTGTAAGTGCCTTTTTTAATTTAATTTGGACATCCTTTTTTGAAGCCAGCACTTTTGCTTCTTTCAAAACTGAGCTGTTTTCTTCTATAATATTCTGTTTTACCGGCTCTTTGAGCGTTGGTTTTTCTTTAGCAGATTGATTTTCAACAACTTTTTTTACTTTGCTGCCGGCTTTATCCAATAGTTGATTTCTGCTGATAGAAAACGGTGTATGAGATATTTGCCGCTCCCTTTCAAAGGCTCTTTCTGCAATTTTGGAAAATCCGTCATTAATATTTGTGTCAGTTGTAGAAGAAGTTCCTTTCGTCATAATAATATCGACTAAATCATTAGTAGGTTTCTTTTCTTCAACTTCTTTTCCCAATCTTGCAGCAAATTCTTCCAGTGTAATCTTTTCCAAAGAACTTCTCCACTGTCTTATCTCTTCCTTCGTCAAATAATTAGGCATCAAATATCTCCTATATTAACCTATGATAGTCTAACTTAATTCCCCATAACGGATTATATATATAATGTATCACAAAACTTGAAAATTTAATCAAAATATTTCGTGATGTAAAGATTTATTTTCAAACCTTAATAATCCTGTACAATTCTGCCCGGCAGATGATTTTGCTGTACTGTATAAAGCAAAGACTCGGCACTTTGCTTATTTTTAAAGATACCGACCTGTAAAGTGTAATTGTTAGAGCCAAGACACTTGACAATCGGATTCAAGCCGGAACCTGTTTCCTGAATAATTTCTTTAGCCACCTTTGCCTGCTCGGCAGAAGTATATGTCCCTACAAACACCTTATATACAGGTTCCAGCTGCGGGTCTGAAACCGCTGGAGTTACCTCTGCCGGGGCGGAATCCTGCACTACAGTTTCCTCTGTAACTTCTCGTCTTTCCGGTTCCGAGTTTTTAACATCATCAGGCTTGGACATTAAATCAGAAAAATTACGTCCCTGATCTTCACTCTGTATCATCGTCAACCTGTCATCAACAATTTTCTTGGTTTCAATTTCCTGTTCCTCAGGCTCCGGTGAATAATCTCCTATTGTAGTATCAACAGAAGGAGAAAATGATTTTATAAGAAAAGTGAATACTAATAACATACCGAAAAAAGAGATTACAAAAATTTTAAGCAGTGAATTGTTATCCTGCTGAGCTTCTTTTTTCATATACTTTTTGTATCCAAACTGTTTGCCCATCTTATACTCCACGCACTTTCGTACTTGCTGATTGTATGTCATTTATTTCTTCTGCATACCGGCTCATAACTTGTATTGCAAATTCATCTATGTCTGTTATACCTAATTCACTTGTAAGTCCGGAAGCTTTTACCGGTGCACCTTCTGAAAGGATATTAAGTCCGGTATGGATTAATATTGAAGTTACTGACTTGGTTGCAATAGATACGGATAATTTGCCGCCGCCTACTATTAAATCATCCCCGTTTCTTTTGACAAAAACACCTCTTTCTTCAAGCAATTCTTTAATAATACACATCAAAAGCCTTTGCCTGAAAACTCCTTCAACCAGATTTACTCCGAACTGTTCGGATATAAAACTAAGCATATATTTGCTGTAGATCGGCTCATTATTGATAACATCTTCTATATCAACCATTTCGGTTAATTTAACTTCACATTCACCTTTAAATGCAACTATTGCATCGCCTTGCAGCCCAAAGTTTTTATAAATCCAGTGTGGTGCAAGCTGTGAGCCGATATACTTTATCTCTTCTTTTATTAATTTTGTTTTCATCATTTTTCAAAAATTATATAATCTTCTTTTTGATTTGTAATTAAGGCGTTCTTTAATCGGCGACAGGATTCGCACTCCCCGCAATGATACTTTCCCGACCCGTAACAACTCCAAATAAGGTTAAGCGGAATGTCATTCTCTATCGCAATTTTTACTATATCATCCTTGGTATAATTAATCAAGGGTGCAATGACTTTAGGTTTCTTTAGTGTAGAAGTTTCAAAAACTTTTGAAATTTCTTCTCTGAATTCTTCCGTGTTATCCGGAAAAGTTCCGCCTTCATCCTTATTGGCGCCGAATAATATATAATCATACCCGAAGGAGTCAGCAAAAGAGGCTGCAATATTTAAAAATAAACCGTTTCTATTAGGAATCCATACGGCTTTTGCACTCTCTTTAGTTCCGAGATTTTGTATTGGAATTTCATCATTTGAAACGAGCGATGTGTGAGTTATTTCTCTTAACCAATCCAGTTTTATAACTTGATGTTTTATATTGTAGTATCTGCAAATATCTTCTGCAGCTTTAATTTCATTTTTTGCAGCTTTTTGTCCGTAGTCAAATGTAAGTGCAAATTCAATATTGTATTCATTTTGCGGAAATCCTGCCGCAACTACGGAATCTAATCCTCCCGACATTAATATAATTGCTTTTTTCAACTACTCTTCCTCATACTCATCAATCAAATTTTGTGCTTCATTTTTTAAGAAATTGCCATAACCGGGGAGAGATATTACTTCATCAAGAATATCCCGCCCTTTAAGATTATATAATGCAATTAAAGCATTACGTTTAACTTCGTCATCTTCGTCATTTAACGCCTCTTTGATTATTTCCGGAGCGTTTTCATAATCACTGTTCATCAAAGCTTCAATTGCATTAATTCTTACCATTGGAGAAGAGTCAAGAAGTGAATTTTTTAAGACCTGCAAGACTTTTTTATTATTCGGATTAAGCTTGCCTAAAGCCTCTACAATACGTTCTTTTAAAAAAGAAAATTTGCCTATCAATCCCTGCTTTGCCTCCATAATACTTATTAGAGGATCAATTGCACTGCTATCCCCAAGCATACCGAGAGCAAAAGTCGCAGATTCCTGAACATAAACAGATTTTTCATCTTCGTCCTGAACTACATTAATTAACGGCATAACAGCATATCTGTCGCCGATTCTGCCCAGCGCATCCGCGCAGGCAAGACGTACTTTATAATTTTCATTCTTGTTATTTAAACAATACAGCAAAGCTCCAACTGCAGAAGTTTCTTTAAAACCGGCAATAACTTTTGCACACATTGCTCTGGCATTAATTAACTCATCTGAGTATTCACTATCATAATTTTTCAACAACAAAAAATCCAGCAGTACCGGCAAAATCAATGCAGCATCCATAACGCCTGTCATTTTAACAATACCAGCAAGCACTTCACCATTTTTTATATTAATAAGCATATAATTAATAAATTCAGGTTTATCAGACTCCTGCAAATTCTCCAGTTCTGCTGCAATATTTTTAAGAACAACTGCCGGAGTATCACTTTCGATACCGCATTTCTCCAATATAACACCAAAATCTAATGCTTTATTAACCACAAAATCAAGATACTATAAAAAACAATATTTAGCAATCATAATCATAGTTTCAGTATGTTTTTTTATTATTCTGCTTTACAAAACTTAATATTTTAAATAAAAAAGGCAATTTTTTTGAAATGAAATACTTTATATATACATAAGCATAGAAAAGGAAATGAAGCATGAAAGAAGAAGAATTAAACGCAGCAATGTCAGTTATATCAGATCCAATTAATAATGTTTACAAATTGGAAACCAGACAGGATGTAGAAGAAATTCAGAGAATCTGTAGAATTTTCGCTATAGCAGAAAAGCAGGGCAACAAACACAGAATGCTTTCAATCAAGAATTTAGCAACATTTAGACTTGTTCTCAGTAACAACTAAATTTGTTATATATAAGATTTAAAACTCCTGATAATTTATCTTATCAGGAGTTTTCGTATTTAGAATTTTTTTATTAAGTTTTGTAACAAATATAAACCTTATTGAAATTACATATTAATTAAATACTTTATATATATGTAAGATGAAAAATAAGGTATAGAAAGATGGCAAACACAGCAGCTTTATTAGGAACATTATTAAACACAAAAGCAGAGATTAACTACTATACCCAGCAGCAGATTTACTGGAGCGGCAAGTACGAAGCTAACAGTGAAAAGTTATCAAAGCAGGTTAAGTACGAAGAAAAATGGGAAAGTGCATTTGATTCTGCTATTGATAATACTAAGGAATTAAATGCAGGCGGAGTTAGAGTTGGCGAAAATAACAAAAACGAGCAACTCGCTGATGCTTACGCTCACGCAAAAGTAAAACAGTATAATGAAGAATTATCATTAGAACTTGCTGAAATGGATGTAGAGTATGACACAATGCAGACAATGTATGAATCAATGCTTGAACAATTAAGAGCTCAGCAGGAAGGTCAGAAAACAGCTACTTCAAATGCTGCTCAGGACACAGGTTTATTGCAGTCATAATAATTAATGATAAACCTTTGATGCATTGTACATTAATGATGCTATGGTCATCGGACCAACTCCACCCGGAGTCGGAGTTATGTATTTTACAGACGGTGAAACTAAATCGAAGTCTACGTCACCGGTTAGTTTGCCATTGGAGTCTCTAAAGATTCCAACATCAACAATAACAGAATTTCTATTAACCATCTTACATCTTACAACCTTTTTACCAACCGCAGATACAACGATATCAGCGGTTTTTATTTTGCTTTCAAGGTCTTTTGTATAAGAATGCGCAATTGTGACTGTTGCATTTCTTCTCAAAAGCATTTGCGCCATTGGTCTGCCTACAATATTAGAACGCCCTATTACCACCGCGTCTGTACCTTCAAGCGGGATTTTATACTCATCAAGAAGCATTATTATTCCCTGCGGAGTTGCAGGATAAAAGTACGGTTCCAGCCCTATGGCAAGTTTTCCGACATTCTCCGGCGTAAATCCGTCAACATCTTTTTTAGGAGATATTGCCTGTACGATTTTGTTTTTATCTATATGTTCAGGCAGAGGAAGCTGGACAAGAATCCCTGTTACATCTTGATCTTTATTCAATTTATCAATTTTATCCAGAAGCTCTGATTCTGTTGTAGAGTCAGGAAGTTCTATTACTGTAGACTTTATTCCGACTTTCTCGGCAGCAATCTTTTTGTTTTTGACATAAATTTTACTTGCAGAATCTTCTCCTACGAGGATTACAACGAGATGAGCCTTAATATTTTCAGCTTCAACTCTCTTTTTTACTCCCTCAAGAATTTTTTGCGAAACAGCTTTTCCGTCCAGAATCATTGCTTGTTCTCCTGCGGCAGATTCAGCCTGAAATAAAACTGATCAACCGCCTCTTTTACTACATTAGAATTTCTGTCCAATTTCCCGGATTCTAACTCTTTATCAAAAGGGATAGTGCCTACAACATCCGTTTCAATATCTTGAAGTTGAACTGAAATGAGATTCATATCTTCATCTTTAACTTTATTCACAACAATACACAACTGTCCCCCTGCCGCATATTTTGCAGAAAATTCCGATATTCGCTTTGCAAGATGAATAGAATCTAAAGTCGGATTTGTAACAATCAGGGCTAGATCGATATTAGTATCGACTAGCTGATTTAAGTATTTAAGGTCAAATTCGCAGTCAAAGATTACAAAGTCATATCTTTCAATAAGCCTCTGACAGGCATCATTAATTTGTCCAGTAATCGGGCAGCGGCAGTCTTTAGCACCGACAAACCACGAAACTATTATATCAACATTCTCACTCAAAGAGACAAGAATATCTTCCATTGCCCACTCAATATACTCATGCTTTGTCATTCCTTCCGGAATGCCGGTTTTGTATTCGTGCTTGCCGCTTCTTATACCATAAATTGTATTTCTTATATCCAGACCAAAAGAATGGGCAAGTTCGCTCGTAAGGTCATTATCAAAGAGTAGTATTGATTTATCAGGAAATCTGTTTTGTATATTTTTTAATAAAGCTTTGGTAATAGTAGTTTTACCGCTTCCGCTTTTTCCTGTTACAGCTATTTTTACAGTCAAAATTCCAATCCTTTTTTCTGATTTTAGCATAAACTAATCAGAATACAAAACAGGGCAGGACTTATCTCCTGCCCTGATATATTCTCATGGTTCAAGAATTAAACTAACCCCTCTTTTACGGCTTTTACTGCCGCCTGAACTCTGTCATTTACACACATTTTCTGCAAAATTGAACAAACATGTGCTTTCGCTGTATGAACACTTACGATAAGTTCTTTAGCAATTTCTGTATTACTTTTACCTTCTACCAGATGTTTTAGAACTTCAAACTCTCTTTCAGTAAGCGGAACCCGACCTTCTTCAGAGGATTTATCCTTTAAAATACCAAGCGTTTCCTGCTTAGGGAAAGAATCAAGAACTTTTCTGGCAATAACAGGATCAAGCCAGCAGACACCGTTTTTAACATCCCTTATAACATCTGCAAGCTTAGTAGGGTCAATATCTTTAAGACAATACGCCATTGCTCCAGAGGATAAAGCAGCAATAACCTCTTCTTCTCTATCGTGAGAAGTTAGTGCAATAACCTTTATATCTCTGTTCATTTCCTTAACCTTAACTGTTGCCTCAATACCGTTCATCCCTGCAAGCCCTAAATCCATCAAAACAATATCCGGCGTATATTGTTCGATTAGTCTTAATCCGTCAGTAGCGTTGTCCGATTCTGCTACAACTTTTATATCCTCGTTAGAATTAAGAGCGCATCTTAGCCCTACTCTTGTAAGCTTAAAATCCTCAATAATAATTACACTGATTGTTTTCTTCTCTGCGCTTACTGCTGCTGTACTCATCTTTATAAATCCTCCTATCGGGGTAGTTTGTATTATTGTATCCCCTACTCCAATATTAAATAATACACCCGCTTTATAGTATATTACCCACCCTGCTTATATTTTGTATACAAATTATATAAAAGCAAATTTTATCTCCCAATAATTTGTAAATTTTTGTAACAAATTCTTTTATTTTACTAAAGTTTTAATCCAAAGTTGCCGTAATACTAGATGTAACATTTTGTACAAAATGTTATACCAGCTTATAAGGAAAAGCTGACGTAAGATTATAAAGAAATAAAAGAGCACAAAATATCGGCAAAATCCGCACAAATAAAGTAAACGTAACATTTTGTACAAAATGTTACGCAGAAAGGGCGTAAGATGACAGAAAATTTATCGTTAGGAAGAAAAGGAAAATCCGGAGAAATCGACTTTAGTAAAATCAGAAGCGGAATTAAAAAGAAAGAGCTTCTTGAAGGCGTTGATCCGAAACTTAAATCTGTTTTTGAACAAATAATTAACAAGATAGATACAAATCCTGATGACAATATGCTCAGTCGTGAAGAGCTGCAGTCATTTTATGAAGAGCTTGAAAAATTATCTAAAGGAGATGGCAATTTATCAAGCAGAGAAGGACGTAAGTACCAGCTTAATGGTGAAAATATAGGCAGAAAAGGCAAAGATGCTCTTTTTGCTGTTTTGAATAAATTGAGTGAACTTTCTAAAGAAGTTCAGGATATTACATATGAAACGATTGATGGTAAGCAGGTTGAAGTTATTTTATATAACAATAATAAGACTGAAAAAGTTTTTCCTGACGGTTCAAGAATTATAACTATTACAAAAGGCAATTCAAAAGTTTCTACGACGTACGATAAAGATGATAATAAAAAAGAAGAAACTATTGCAGAAGGTGATTGGGAAGAAACAACCACTTATGATGCCGGCAAAAAGACTAAAGTTGTTTTAGAAAATCCAAAAAAGCACGAGAAAACAACTGTTTATTTAGACTCATCTGAAAACCCTGTAAAAAAAGAAAAACAAAAAGGTTCTATAACAGAAACTTATGAGAAATCAGATGTAAATGGCAAAGAACAGTGGCTTTTAACGGAAAAGACGGAAAATGTAAATGGTTTTGAGCAGAAAACTGTTTATGAATATGATGATGCCGGTAATAAAATCAGTGAGTCAATTAAAACTTCTTCCGGTACGATAGAGAAAAGTTATAATTCCGATGGGACTTCAACTGAAATTATTTCAAATTATGGCGAGCCGGTTCATACAATTAAGCGTGAAAAAGACAGGAGTTATACCGATAATTTTCAGGAGGGTAACGCAGAAGTAACGGATTATTATAATCCGGAAAGCAGGCATATTGCGCAGAATAAGACTGTTAACGGTACAAGTTATAATGTAAGATATGATGAAGCAGGCAATACTCTTGGTGTAATCGTTCAATGCGGAGAAACTATACAACAAATTGCGGAAAGATTCGGTGTTTCTGTAAAGGATTTAATAAAAGTTAATGCTTCAAAAGTTAAAGGTAAATATCCTAATGCTTCTTTTAATGCAGGCGACGAAATTAAAATTCCACGTAAATTAGAGGCAGATGCTCCTGCTTTGCAGGGCAGGAAATCAAGGGATGAAGTTCTTGCTGAATATAGAGCTGACCAGCAAAGACGTGCAGAAGAAGCAAGACGCAGGGCGGATGCGGAAGCTGCAAGACGGGCAGAAGAAGAGCAGCAGCAAAAATCCAAACCTCAAAAATATACTCTTCCGAGCGGAAGGTATGTAACAGTACAGCGAGGTAAGGTAAAATACTATGCAGCAGACGGGACTCAATTAAAAAAAGAATATTTTGAATCAAAAGAGGGTAAGGTTGTTGATATGAAACCTTCCGGCAGATATATTGTTACTATTGGCGGTAAATCAAGATATTACGCAGCCGACGGTACGGAATTGAAAGAAAGTTATTTCAAATCCGTAGAGGCAAAAGAAGCGAATCAACGGACTAAAGCAACTAATATTCAAAAAGATTCTGCAAGACAGATTGTTGAAGAATTGAAAGATGCAATAAAAGGCTGGAATGATACTGATAAAATACAACGCATAATTGCACGTATTGATAATCCGGAGGAACTTGCGGAAGTAAATAGACTTCTGGAAGCAGAGGGTTATAAAGCTACGGATCTATACTCTTCAATAGAAAGATTCATTTATGAAGAGAATAATCATAGTTATGTACATACGTATAATTCTTCCGACTTTTTGGAACAGACAGTTCAAAAATGGATAGATAACGGAACATTAAAAGGTAAGGATGCTATTAATGCCCAGGCAAGAATGGCAGCAAGAGTTATTTTTGACGGCGGCGACGGTTTTGGTACTGATTGTGACAAAATCAAAAAAGGTGTTCGTATGATAAAATGTCCGAAGCCGAGTGGTAATGATGCTGCTGATAAGGCTGCTGCAAAAGCAGTTTATGATAAGGTAAACGAGATTCTCGTAAAACACAGAACGTTCTATGGTTTGGGCTCTCCTTGCAAAAATCTTAGAGATTACTGCGAAGGCGAGATGTGGGAATCAGAATGCAGATATCTCGACGGTATTTTAGCGGAAAATAACGCAATTCAAGGTAAACAAAAAGCTCAGGCGGTTCATGATTTAACAGAAGAAGCTGTTTCAGGAGCAGGAACTGATATCGAATACCTTACTCAAGCCATTAAAGCAATAAATTCACGTGAGGACAGACTTGCAGTAGAGGCAAAACTAGAAGAATATTGCCGGAAGCATAATGTAAAACCTCAATATGAAGGTCAATCTTACCTGCAAGCGATTCTTTATGATGAATGCGATACATTTATGGGAATTTCACGTGACCATAAAGAAATCCGTAAGTTTAATGAAATGCTTATTGCACAGGGTGCATATAATGAGCAGGAAATTATAAATCTTAGAGCAGAGCAGGCTGCATTACAGATAATGGAAGGCGACTTTGCCAATGCAAAAGATGCAATTCAGCAGATAAAAGATCCTAAGGTTTACGCAAGAATGCTTCAGATTTTTGCAAAAATATCAGGCAAATCACTTGCTGATTTCTTTATGGCAAAACTTGGTCAGGAAAAATCAGATCTTGTTAATGCAGAACTTGCGGCTAATAGTATTATAGAAGGTAAAGAAGCTGCTGATGTTGCATTCAGATTAATATTAAATTCTGATTATGATAAACGTGCAATGGGCTTTAAAGCGATAAGAAACGAGGAAGTCGCAACAATTGTGGACGGCTATTTAAAAACAAAAGGTTCGTCACTTGCACAGGAACTTGATAAATTTAATAAGGAAAAAGCTGAATACAAAGAAAAAGCAAAATTCTGGGACGGTTTGGCTAAGTTTATTCTTCCGCCGGTTGTAGCAGATACAATTTCTGACGGATATAGGGAAAATACCGATGCTTCAGACAATATGTATGTAGAGGCTAAAACTTCGCAGCATTTAACTAAAGCACAAAAGTCAGCATACGAAATGACGGTTCGTATTTTTGAGCAAAAGCTTAACAAAATGAAAGAAGATTATCAAAAAGCGCTTGACAGTCAGGGTGTAGTTTCAGGGGCAATTAATGCATTTTGTGAAGCATACGGACTTGGTACTACAAGAGAAGAAATCGAAGCCAGAATTGAACATGATACAGAAACATTACGTCTTTTGAAATTAGCAGCAGAAGGTAAGCTTGCAAAAGTAGAAAACGGAAAGACTGTAGCGGTAAGTTTTGAGGAAGTATTTGCAGAGCGCAATGTCGGAACAAATTTCGATGCAGCCAAGGTGGAAAAAGTTGCAAAACAGGCAGAGACTATGGTTGCAATGGAATATGCAAAAGATAACATTGCAATATGCTGGGATGAGTTAAGCAATGCTAAAACACTATCTCAATTATCCGTAGCAATAATTGATACATTGGAAAAATTATCAGCAATATCAGGTCTAAACCTTTCACTTGAAGGATTTGGATATAGCGAAAAAAATGGCTTAATAGTTGATCAATCAGGGATGCCCGTTGCTTTGGCTAAGCTACAAGAGCTTGTAAAATATCTAAAGCAGGGACTTTCAGATATGTCCAAAATTTTATTTGACGCAGAGCTCCCGCTTGATTCCAGCTATGGAAAAGTTAATGAGATACTGGCAAGTGGCTATGAAAGCAAGATGGAAAGCTTCAAGCAGGAATTTAAGGATGCTTTCGGGCAGGAAGTTCCTGATGAAATGGTTGAAGATTATATGAGTACAATAAATACCGGCATGACAGTTTTGAATGTTGGTGTAATGATAGGTGCAATGGTTGCTGCTCCGTTTACCGTAGGTGGATCTCTTGCAGTATTTGCAAAGACTGCGGCAGCTTCTATGGGGCTTAATGCTCTTGAAAATTCTACTGATGCCGACGGTTATACAAATTCCGAATGGACTTCAGACGCTGCACAGGCTATGTGGGATGGTGCATTAGCCGCAATCGGCTTTAAAGTTGGTCAATTTGCGGAAGGTTTTGCACGCGGCAGCCAGATTGTATCAAGCCAGAACAAATGGATAAGCTGGCTTACAAAACAGCCTAAAGGCGGTTTGACAAACAGGCTTGCAAGCATTCCACGCAATCAACTGGGCAAAGTCGCAAGCAAAGCAAAAGAAGTTGCAGACAAAATACAAGCTTATTCAGGAAAAATTGGTAAAAATGTTCTGGAAGCAAGAAAAGCACAAATTCTTGCCAAAAATCCTGGTGCAAACCTTAACAGCGTAGAAAGAGCAAGCGTATTATTTGCAAGAGCTGAAGCTTGCGGCTTGGAAGTTACAAGTGATATGATTCAATCTCTTGTACAGGCTTATTGTATGACAGGTGAGTTTGATGAAGAATCTTTCCTGATGGCACTTTGTATGTCTTTAGGTGCAAACCTTGTCGGTCATAGTGTTGCGGCAAAGAATGCAGATGCGCCTCAAGCTCCAAAGGCAGAAGGAAGTCCAAAAGCAGAAGAACCTAATGCTCCAAAAAGTGGTGAAACTCCAAATGGAAAAGATGCTGTTAACGCAGAAAAGGCGAAAGAAGCGCCAAGAGCGGAAGAAACTTCTAATGCAGAAGCAGCACAAAGAGCCGGTGAAGCTCCGAAAACAGAAGAGCCGCCGAAAACCGGGGAAGCTCCAAAAAACAAAGAAACTTCTGAAGCAGGAGAGGGGAAAGAAACTCCAAAAACAGAAGAGGCTCCAAAATCGGAAGAAGCTACTAAGACAGGCAGTGCTCAAGAATCAGGCACGGCACAAAAAACTTATGCAGAAATGAATCCGGATGAGTTATTTACGGAGTATTACAGATTAAAAATGGAAGTAACTTACTCTCCTTTGAGCAATGCTGATAAAGCTGCAAATATTAATAAAATGAAAGAAATTTCGACCCTTCTTGAACAAAAAGGCTTTAGAATAGAAGGCGACAAATTGGTTAAAATAAAAAAAGAGGGATCAAAAAGCGAAGCTCCTAAAACAGAAGACGTTGATATTGAAGATGTAAGACCTTCGTATGAAAATCCTGAAAAAGCAATGAATTTGCGTAAAAGATTGAATGCAAAACTCTTTGCTATGTATCAGGGAATTGAAAAAAGTATCGAAAATCTAAAAGATATTGCAGGATACAACAAAATTAAAACCATAATTGCCAATCAGTTTAAAAATCACTTTCCTGAGTTCAGTGAACTTATAAAGAGATTAAACGCCAAAGCCAAGAAAATCGGTTTAAAAGTTGTTGAAAACAGTATCGACAGAACTGCTCGTATGGGTAAAAGTCTGGCAAAATTCTATACAAAAATGGAAAATGCCATTGCAAAAATGACAAACGAAAAGCAGTTTAATAAGATCCTTAAAAAGATTACTACCCGTTTTGCAGGATTTTATGATGATATGAAAACTCTTATTGATAAGCTTTATGACCGCGCAAAAGCTATAGGTTTATCAGTTAAAGAATCCATACAGGATGTTTATAAACGTGTCGGCATTAAGACTGACGGTGTATCTCTGGATAAATACAAACCGAGCGGTAAGGGTATTGATATGTCCAAGTCTCATGATGAATGGATGAATTCCCGCAAAGATTTGTTTGGCAATTATAGCAAAGAATGGGGCTGCTGGCGGTCTTTTGATGCAAAAGATCAGCATCATGGTGCCTGGAAAATGCACTTGTATTCCGTTAGCGAAGCCGATTGGCGAAAAATGTGCGATGTTATAATTCCATATCTTAAAGAACACGATATTGACTGGAAAACTTTTGGTTCAGGCTATGGTGCGGATTATTTAAACGGAAGCAAACAGCAGGGTAAAGCATTTACGATTTATCCTAAGAACAATGAAGATATGGCAAAAATAGCAAAAGATTTAGACTATATTATAAGAAAGAACAAATTGGAGACTTCCGGTTCTCATATAACCGGCGATGCACAATTGGGCAGCACGGGACGTTTATTCTACAGATATGAATTTAATTCAAAGCAGTATCAGGATGAAATTCTCGACTTAAACAATCCTGCTGACAGAAACAAATATATACAATATGATAAATATGGCAATCAAATAGGCGGATACTATGACGGAAACCGTGGCGAAGGCAGACACCTTGCTGATGACATGACTCCTGAAGATGATATCTGGAGAGATTTTGACCCTTCTGATCCGAATGCGCAGCCATATGGGGTAAATGGCAGCAGAGCTTCTCAAGGTGCTAACAGAAGCGGAAGCGCAAATAATTCTTCCCAAAATGTTGACCCTAATAAAGCGAGAGCTTATGCAAAATTTGACAAAAATGCTCCGGTATACGGCTTGCAGCAGGGTCAGAGTGTATTAAACCAGAGCAGGCAATATGTACTGGATTTGAACAACTTACCTCGTTTAACTCTTCTTGACGGTACAACGGTTGACCTTAATTCCGCACAAATTAAAAACCGAATCGCTTCGCTTCAGGAAGGCGAATATATAACGATAGGAAGACAGGGTGATATCCGCTTGAATAATGCAGGAAACAATGTCTCAAGACATCATATTTTGATTACACGCCATAATGGACGTATTGTAATGAAAGATGTTTCTGCAAATGGCGGAACAAGATGCTACTCAAGAGCTGCCTCACAGGGCGCAAATGCTTCAGGTGCTTCCGGTCAGGCAAACGGTGCTTCCAGAGGAAGAACAAGTACAAAAGCCTATACATTTAATAATATAAATGACCTGAAATATCAAATGAGAGATGTATTAGAGCGTTTTAGCATCAATTCTCAAAACAAAATTTTGCATGATTTGAATAACAGAGGTTTTTGCAGGCTTCAGAAAAACGGAGTTGAATATCTGTTTGTCAGAAGAGGCAATAATATCAGATTAGAAGAGTTTGATATCAAGGCAAAATACAATATCAAGGAAACTAAAATTGACGATTACAATACACAAACCACTTACGATATAGACGACCTGAACGATATCTGGTGGGCAATGAGCGATAAAATGCCAAGATTTAGTCCGGAAACTCAATCATACATAATCAATAGACTTTCTAACGGTGAAACTTGCCGTTTGCGCAAGGGTGGTATTGCTTACGAATTTTCAATTGAAAACGGAAGAATCACCGTAAAAGAACAAGATTATGTGCGCTATAATTATGATAACGGCGGCAGAAGCGAAAGTGCCAACGGACAAAACCGCAGCGAAGGCTCTTCCGGAAGTAACAGAGGTCAGAGAGCCGATAATTCTGCCGGCAGAATGTCTGATGTTCAAAAACAGGAAAGAATACATACTATTGAATCAATACTCGAAAGAGCTGACGATATTGAAAAATTCAAAGCAAAATTTGCCGATATTTTATCCTCCGGTTTTAAAGTTACAGATGAAGCAGGCGTTCAGGAATTGAAAAAGACTACAAGATTAATAAAAGCGTTCTGGCATACAGATGTCGGAGCAGGGGCTCCTTCTGATCTGCGGGTAATTTGTGATGAACTTCTCAACATGACAAACGGTAAATATGTAGTAATGGGGGAATCCAGAATGGGTACTCCGGCAGAAGTTAACAGAATGCTAGACCAACTCAGAGAACTAACTAACCTTGATGCATTAAAAGCAGAACTTTCAGAGCTCAAGGGGTAAAAGTGACATAAGTAATATTACACAACTATCGGATTAAATTTTATACCCCACGGGTTAAACTCGGGTATGACAAATTGTGCAAATAAATTACTAGAAGCCTTAGGCGAAGATATAAATCTTGCTCCAGACAGGTGGAGCGAAGAGCATATAATTCGAGCCGGCAGCAAAAAATGGATATCAAATATTCTGCCCGCAGAACTTCTTAAACGCTCAGTTAAGCAGGCTGTAGAATCACTTGTTACAATCAATGAAAGCGGAGAGTTTTACAAAACTTTTCCCGATAATATAGAAACGCCCGACTACGGCGACAGGTGGGGCAGAAGTGCTAATTATATAGAAATTAACAACCGCGCAATTGCAGAAATGCTTGGAGACAGGACAAGAAACGGAATCTTAAGTTCCATAAAAATCCTTCCGGCAATCCCGCCTTCTGCAAAAAGCTGGGCAAACTGTATTATTCTGTCCCAGATTTTTCCTAATATCTACGGAGATGGTTACAATAAAGGCGTCAGCGAAGAAAACTCGATATACGGAATCAAGCTCAATGCAGGATACAGCGGTAATATTATTGATTATGACATAAATCTTTCCGGAGAAGAACAATTCTGTGCTTTTAATAATTTAGCACATATTCACGGACTTAAAACCGGTTTCAGAACGGTAATTTCTGCTGACCAGATAAAAGTTTCGTACCCCGATACTGATGACGTAACTTTTGATTGGAATAACCCTGAACATCAGGATTTGTTTATAAATGAACACGTAAAACTTATTAAAACCGGTTTTGAAGCTATATTCATTGATTCTGCCAAGCATATCGGAGGGTATGATATGGGAAATTATACAGGAGTCGGAGCGTTTCCCGGGTATGAGCAGATGCAGTATATTCTTTATGAAATACGCGCCCGCTCCGGCGTAACTTCAATAAGTTTTGCAGGCGAAAAAAGCACGGGAGACTTTGCAAGATATGAAAATCTCGGTCTTACAACCGGTACGGCATTTATCCCTCCGGATAATTATGACAAAGTTAAATGCTGGTCGGAAAAACTTAAGTACAATAAAAACTACGCCCCCGGAGTAGAAGTTTCAAATGATAATGACGAAGGCGGAAGAAGCTACGAAGACAGGCTTAACCGCATAAATTCATCACTCTTCGGGTATGAATATCCGAGCGACAAACTTCCGAGTTTCATGCAGATGGAAGATTTGTTTCCGCTAAGGTACGATACCAACACCCATCATCTTATGATGACAAATCCGTCATATTCAACTGACGGAACTCCTGAAAGCCATTGGGAAAATTTATTTACAAAAGACGACGGTAGAGCTTACAATGCAAAAGTCGGGGAGCTATTCGCCCATGCAATGAATTTGTAAATTGACGCATTTCCCTCGTCCCTTGTGGGAGAGCGGATTTACGGACGGATTGAGCCATAAGGCGAAAGTTACGAATGCGGGTGAAGGGGCTTATTTAGTAAATCTACAACTTCACGTACCGAGTAATTATCTTTAACAACAAAAATATTTTTACCGGTTCTGCTTTTTACATCTGATAAAGAAACACCGTCCAAAAACAGGTCTGAATATGGTTTTAGCATTATTGAAGGAACAATTATGTAATCAGCATCAATATCTTTAATAGCATTAATCAAATCTTGAGAAGTAATAAGCCCCGCAACAGTTATATTTGCGCCCCAGTAAGTCGACTTTACGGGATTAACATTTACTTCAAGCCCTTCAATTGTATTCATTCTGCCTGCAATGTATTCAAAAGCTGATTTTGCGGCAACGGAACAGGCAAATGATATTTTCATCCGCTTTTGAAGTCTGCAAGGCAATTCTATTGAGTCAAAATCATCTACAAGTGTTCTCAAAGCCCCGACTCCGTCATCTAGTTGTGAAAAATTTCCGTAATATCCAGCCTCCGGAATCTTTTCTCCGGCGATCAGGAAAAACTCATCAGAGCAGCAGACTTTATCATACTTTGATGAAATATTTATAGTCTCTTCCGCAACTCTTTTGTCTACAGTCTTTAATTCCGTATCTCTAAATTGCGTTACTCCGACAGGAACTATTGCGACTGATAAAAGCGCCTCTCCGAGAGTCTCTAAATCTTTAAGAGTCCTTTCAAGCTCCGCTCCGTCATTATAACCAGGACAGAGGACGATTTGCGCATGAAACGGAATCTCATTATCCTTAAACCATCTCAAATTTTCCATAATCTTTGCTGCATTCGGGTTTCTCAGCATTTTAACCCGAAGTTCTGGATTTGTTGTATGAACAGAAATGTAAAAAGGTCCGAGATGCATCCTTGCAATCCGTTCCCTGTCTTTATCGGTAAGGTTTGTAGTTGTAATATAAGTTCCCTGTAAATATGAAAGCCTGTAATCATCATCCTTTATATATAATGTATCACGTAGTCCCTCTGGCTGCTGGGCAACAAAACAAAATATACAATTATTAAGACAGGGTTTCACTCTGTCAAATACAGCGCTTTCAAATATTATGCCTAAATCTTCATCAAAGTCTTTTTCAATTTCTATTTCTTCTATTGAGCCGTCTTGCTTTTGAATTTCAATGGTCAAAAGCTCGCTTTTTATCATAAATTGATAATCAATCATATCCTGAGGTTTTTCTCCGTCAATAGAGAGGAGAATATCTCCGGATGTGATTTCCAGCTCTTCGGCTATTGAACCGGGTTCAACACTGCTTACTATTGCCGGCATGCTCAAATCCTTCCACAAGAGTTATAAAATTTTTGTATTCACACATCAGATTATCAAACACCATTCTCGGATAAAACGCCAATTCTTTTGATCTAATCAAATTTTGCGTATCAATTAAAATACTTTCAGCCTTAGTTTTTAGCTGACTAAAAAGCTTCACCTGCTCTTCCTGATTTAAAATGTCCGCGCAGGCAAGTTTAATCCTTGCCGCAGGCAGAAACTGGATAGGATTCTCCAGCGGAGGTTCACAAATTAACCGCTTCAATTCATTTACCCCCTCTTTTGTAATTGAATAGTATACAGAGGGTCTGCCTCCTTGTGACATTATTTTTTGAGAGTTTACAAATCCTCCGGCTCCGAGTCTTGTAAGAGCAGGTTTAATCGTTCCGTAACTCGGGGTTGTAAGGACGGAAAACGAGTTTCTAATCTCCTTTGAAACTCCATACATTGTTAATACTTTTCTGTTTAATTCAAATAATATTAAAAGCTCAATCATTCTAGTCCAAATCGTTTCTTAATATGCCTATAAACTCACCGGCAAGCTTTTCGCTCCATTTTTGATTAATTTCCTGCTCTATCTGTTTTATTGCTTCTTCCTTTGACATAGCCTCTCTGTAAGGACGTTTTTCAAGAAGCGCAAAATAAGCATCCACAATCAATATAATCTGAGATTCTATAGGGATTGCTTCTCCCGATAACTTTGAAGGATATCCTGTTCCGTTCCAGTTCTCATGATGCTTTTCAATAATAGGAATAACTTCTGTTATATTAGATATAGGTTTAAGAATCTCTCTTGCAGCAATAACGGGATGCTGCTTAATAGAAGCCTTATCCTCTTCTGTCAAAGGCTCTTTTTTTCTTAAAATTTCTTTCGGAAGCATTGTATTTCCTATATCATAAAGAAGAACTGCTATTTTTAGCCTGTCTACAGCCTCTTTTGGTAAATCAAAGCGTTTTGCAAGCAGACTTGCAATTTCAACTTTCTTTTTTACACTTCCTTGAATATGTTCCGGATTATAAGTTTCTACAAGACTGTCCGCAACCTGATAAAGCTTTTCATTGTTTATATTCATCTCTTCAAGTTTCTTTGTCAAAAGTCTTGAAGTCACATCATCAACAGGAATCCTATGTTTTGTTAAGATATCAATAAATGTGTTAACCGCAATTTCCTGCCATGAAGTTTCATAAGCAGGACGCGCAATTGTAACCCTGTTCCTGCCGTTTCTCTTGGATTCATACATGGCTCTGTCGGTAATTTCCAGAAGTTCTTCAATATCATCAGAATGCTCCAGGTAAGTTGCCACCCCGAGACTTGCCGTAATATGACCGATTTTCTCAAGTTCAACAGCTTCAATAGCCTTTCTGATACGCTCTGCAGCTATACATCCGCCTGCTGAATCAACCCCCGGAAGTATAAGATTAAACTCTTCTCCCCCCATTCTTGCCGCAATATCGATTGATCTGGCGTTATTTTTTAAGACTTCCGCTATAGCTTTAATGGCAATATCGCCGTAATTATGACCATAAGTATCATTGATTTGCTTCAGATGGTCTAAATCCAGTCCGATTACAGTAAATTTCTGATTCTGGCGGTTTGCACGAATTGCTTCTTTTTTTATAAATTCTTCAAAATACCTTCTGTTATACAGTCCTGTCATGCCGTCAGTTACAGCCTGCTCCTTAACCGCCTCAAACAGATCCGCTATTGTTATAGCAAGTTCGATTTGTTTGGCAAAAAGACTTAAAAAATTCAATTCACTGCCGCTGACTCTTTCTCTTGAGGAGAACACCAGAAGCGAGCCAAAATGCGTTTGCTTGGATTTCAAAGGAACCAGAATATAGGATTTCATATTGGCTTCCTTTAAAAAATCATCTACACCATCCTTATTAAAATCAGGTACCAGCCCGCAAATAAGCTCATTTAAGTTTACTGACTGATAAATCTGATTATTTTTTACAGCATTCCTGAGTTCTGGAATATCAGGGAAATTCATTCTAAAATCTGACACATTGCAGTTAAATTTCTCCCAGAATTTTGTATCCAAATCATCTCTTGATGATGCTACGACCTGAAGATAAGTTCCGTCATTGTCAGCTTTTTCTTTTACAATAAAGCTGTACAAATACCCCAGTTCACCTTGCAAACTATTAACTATAGCATTCAAAACGCTTGAAAGAGGCTTGGAAGAATTCATCATATCCCAGATATGCTGCAGGGTAAGCATTTGTCTGTTAGCCCTATCCAGTTCTCGCGTTCTGTCTGCAATTTCAGCCTCTAACTTGGCATTAATCTCGTATACTTCAAGCAATGACTGTTTACCTGAATATACCGTAGATTCAACCTGATCCAGCTGACGTTTAAAATTTCTTATACTATCGAAAAAACCCACAGGGCATGTCCTCAAATTCCAAGTTACATATAGAGTATAACATATTCTCGCTGTAAATAAAACCTCCCCGGCGGGAATTGAACCCGCGACCTCAGGCTTCGGAGACCTGCACTCTATCCAACTGAGCTACAGGGAGTCATACATTAATTTTAACATAGTTTTGTTAAATAATAGCAAAATTTATATTTAGATGTTTTAATATATTTGATGGAGGTTATATGAAAATATTTGCTCTTAACAACGTTTCTTACAAATCAACATTCAGCAGCTCACTCGCTCAGGAACAACGAGATATTGAGAACCAAAAACGTGAACTTGACATTGAAACCAACAAGATTAAAGATGAAAAACGTGAATTAAACAACGAACTTGCACAAATCAAAAGTCAGGTTCACGAATTAGATTTAGATTTACAGGACATAAAAAACCAGAAACGCGAGCTTGATAATGAACTCAACAAAATAAAACGCGCCTGATTACATATCTAAGCCCAAATCCAGTGTCGGAGCCTTTGCAACTATAGCACTTGAGGATATAATATCAACTCCCGTTGCAGCAATGTCATGCACTGTATTCAAATTAACATTACCGCTCGCCTCAATAATAGCACGACCATTAATAAGTTTTACCCCCTCACGCATTGTATTCAAATCCATATTGTCAAACATAATAATATCAACGCCGCATGTAAGAGCCTCTTTCACCTGTTCTAATGTATCGCATTCCACTTCGATTTTATGCGCATGAGAAATATGTTGTTTAAGCTTTGTTACGGCATTTGTTAATGAGCCGGCGAATTTTATATGATTATCCTTAATCATTGCACAGTCAGCAAGATTGAATCTATGCAGACTTCCTCCGCCCATTTTAACTGAATATTTCTCAAACGCTCTAAAGCCGGGCGTAGTTTTTCTTGTATCAACTATTTTTGCCTTATATTCGCCTATTGCTTTCTGATATTTATTTGTCTCTGTTGCAATTCCGCTCATACGCTGAATATAATTTAGTGCTGTACGCTCTCCCATAAGAATATATTTAGCAGGACCGGATATATCAGCAATTTTATCACATTTTTTTATAATATCACCATCATTAAAATAGAATTTTATATCAACTTTAGGTGATAATATTTTAAATACAGATTCAAAGACATCCCTGCCGCAAAATATCCCGTCCACACGCGTATTCAAGGTGCTGCTCATCATATCAGCTTCTGTTGTTAAATAATCTGTTGTAATATCTCCGAATCCGATATCCTCGTTTAAAGCATTTTTTATATGCTCTTCTATGAAAAATTTATTTAACATACACAAGCTCCTTTTCTGAATTCTTTATCATATTTGAATGTTTAGCAATACTGTCTGTCTGCGGATAATCCGAACGACAATGTGCTCCGCGGGACTCTTTTCTTTCTAAAGCACTTTCGACAATTAATGAAGCTGCCGTAAGCATATTTCTATACTCGTATTCATCCCTGTTTAAGCATTTTCTCCGGCGTTTAAACCCGTTTTTCAATAAATTAATCTTGTTTTTTGCGTCCTCTAATGATTCTTGAGACCTTATTATACCGACATTATTCCACATAATCTCTTTTAACTTACTCTTGAGTTCATTAATATTATAATCAGTCTCACTTATTGGCTGCGAATAAATATCAATAATTTTACGTATACTGTCATCTATTTTCTTAGGAGTTGTCAGATTTGCAAACGAAAGGTAGTCAGCAAGTTCATATGCGCAGACAACACACTCTAATAACGAGTTGCTGGCTAACCTGTTAGCCCCGTGTAAACCTGTCGAAGCGCATTCCCCGATTGCATAAAGCCCTCGTATTGAAGTTTTCCCCTCAACAGTAGCTTTAATTCCGCCCATGCTATAGTGTGCAGCCGGTGCTACAGGAATAGGATTTTTAGCAATATCTATACCTTTTTCGCTGCATCTTTTAGAAATTGTAGGGAAACGCTTTAATAATTTTAACGAATCTATCATCGAAGCGTTTAAAAATACGTTGAACTTATGCTCTTTTTTCATTTCACTGTATATTGCTCTGGTAACAACATCTCTCGGAGCCAATTCGCGTCTATCATGGTATTTTGACATAAATTCATCACCATGATTGTTAACTAACTTAGCCCCTTCGCCCCGTACAGCTTCTGATATCAAAAATCTGTCTTTGCTGTTAGGATCCAGAGCCAGGGCTGTAGGGTGAAATTGAACAAATTCCATATCCTGAATTATAGCTCCTGCATTATATGCAAGGTCAATACCGTCACCTGTTGCACATTCCGGGTTTGTTGTATATTTGTAAAGCTGTCCCAGCCCGCCGGTTGCAAGAACCAGAGCGGAAGTGTAAACAATTTCATGTTCACCGGTTAGCTCATTATAGACAATTACCCCTTTGCATTCATTATCAGAATCCACAAGTAGCTCTGCTGCAATTGCATCTTCCATTACTACAATATTTTCATTATTTCTGACATCATCACACAATGCCTGAGTAATACCTCGTCCCGTTGCATCACCGCCTGAGTGTAATATTCTTCTGACGCTATGAGCTGCTTCAAGAGTAAATGTTAAGCCGCCTGACTCATTTCTGTCAAAATTAACTCCGTTATCCATTAAATCATTAATAACTTCATCCGAAGCTTCTGAGATATATTGTACAGAATCTCTTTCACTAAGCCCTGCCCCGGCATTAAGAGTATCGACAACGTGTTTTTCGACAGCATCATCGGGATTCTGATGTAAAACACCGACAATACCTCCTTGAGCATACATAGAATTGCTGTCACCAAGAAAAGATTTTGTTATCAATAAAATCCCGTCAGGTAAATTTATTTGCTGGGAAATTTTTAAAGCCGCATATAAACCTGCTGCACCGCTTCCTACTATCACCACTGAATATTCAGAATATTTCATACCATCGCTCCGCCGGTTATCTATCTTATTCTATTTTAAAACAAACACAGCAAACAATGTATAAATTAAATATTAAGATTTATTATTTAATATCAAGGCGCAACATTTTAGGATGTAAGGCTTCTTCAATAATTGAAGCTTCAATGTCTATTGATGGAGAATATTGTTTCGCAATTTTTATATCATTATCGTATCCTTCAAAATCCCCCATAGACTTCTTAATTTTTGCTCTGTCTACATACGCTCTCGGGTTATTTTTATTTCTATCAATAGCTAAATCCCAAATTCTTAAAGCAACATCAGGTCTGTTTGCGGACGTATAAATATCTGCAAGACATGCAAAACCTGCATAAGCAGAACTATCTCTTGAGATTATATTATTGCAATATGACAAGGCTTCCTTATTATTACCTGCAAGTTTGAATAACATGGCTACCTTTAAGCTATCATTAAAGTTTATCATATTAGAGTTAACATAATCATTTAAAGCACCTTTATAATCACCTAAGAATAACTTTATTTCTGCTCTGTCTTTGTATAAGCTTCTCAGCTCAGTATCAGATGCGTATGAAGGCAGAGTTTTTACTGCTTTATCCATTTCCTTTATAGCAGTATCTTTTGTGGGATACATTCTTGCCAAATATATCGCGTTGTTCCTATGAAAAATATATTCAGTAGAAGCACTTGTGCCTATTATCTTAGCAAAAAAGAACTTTGTATTATTGCCCCAAAAGCATAATTGGTTAAATTTATTCGCAGGAGGCGTAACAAAATAAATTACTAACAGTAATATAACTGCAACCCATGTTAATATTATTGTATCGCTTTTGCGACTTTGTTTCTTCATATTTGTAATCATATATTTCTCTCTTCCTCTTATATATATTTTATACTATTTTAACTAAAAAATAAAGTCCCTATGTAACGTTATGTAATATTTTGTCAAGTTCCGAAAGCTCCTTAATTTTATTAGTATTAAGACAACTTCTAAACTTTATCGACAATTGCGGAGCTAATTTATTTATTTTAGCAGGGTTCGTAAAAAATAATTCACAAAATCTCGCCCATAACTCTGTTGGAGTATTATAGTATTTATTAAGCCTGTTTATACGGGAATTTATTCTTGCCAGGGCTCTTTGTTTTGATTTAAGGGCTATATACACCCTCTGGCAATCAGATAGTTCCGGAAAATCGTCATGCAAATTTTCTATAGAATAAAAAGAGTTTAAATATCTAATTTTGTCATACCTCAATAAATACTTAACCGGATAATGCAGACTTCTCTCTATAGGCTTAAAAGGCTTTGCAAGAGAGTATTCCGGATAATACGAACGTATAGCAGCGGCTAGTTGTTTTACGCTTTGGGCAATCTCTTCCTTCTTATCATACAAAATTTGCGCCGTTGCTTTTGGTATTTTCTCGACAGTAATACGCAGCAGTTCTTCTGTTTCAGCATCTGAAATATCTTCAAATACAAAATCAAGAGATTTTAAAGAGGAATCATAACAATAATGGACATAATGGGCAAATTCATGAAGCATTATAGAAAGTATATTATTCTCATCGACTTCGCGTGAAATATCTATCCTGAACTTTTCGCCTTTCTTTGCAACAAAAATTCCCTGATTTCCCCGGGCTTTATTCTTGCCAATATTTATCTCTATTCCAAGAGACTCAAAATAATCTATGAGTTCCCTGTTTCTTTTACTAACCATTTTAAGTAATCTTCACTACAATCTACTACCGGCAATGCAATAATTTCAGGAACAGTATAAGGATGCAAATCTTCAATCACAAGTTTTATCTTTGCATAATTAGTGCGTCTTGTTTTAATCATCATTAAGATTTCTTTTTCTTCACAGATTTCACCATCCCATGAAAAAACTGAGTTTACTCTGTCTACCATACTTACACAAGCCGCCAACTTATGCTTCATTATAATTTTAGTAATATTCTTAGCAACCTTTTTATCAGGCACTGTACAATAAATAACTATAATATCCATAAGTTCTCCTTATTTTCTGAATATCTTTCCCGGATTCAATATATTATTAGGATCAAAAATCTTTTTCACCTGCTTCATATACTCAATTGTAGTATTATCAATAATATTGTCGATATATTCAATCTTTTCAACACCGACACCATGCTCAGCCGAAATTGTCCCGCCAAGCGAAACTGCCAGATTGTAAATTTCACCTTTTGCAAGAAAATACCGCTTAAATTCATCTTCATTTTCCAGATTTAATGCTGCTTGAGGATGCAGGTTTCCGTCTCCTAAATGCCCGACCATGCATACCTTTAAATTATACTTGTCACAAATATCTCGACACCCTCTGACCATTTTTGCAATATTTGTCCGCGGAACAATTATATCATCAGAAAGGACGTCCGGTGCTAATTTTGCAGTCGCGGCAAAACTGGCGCGTCTTGCAGTCCATATATTTTCAATTTCTTCATCTGTAACTGCCACTTTTATAAAAGATGCACCGGCTTTTTCTAATGCATCCATCACAAGAGCTTGCTGATAATTCATTGAAACTTCGAATCCATCAATATCTACAAGGAGCATAGCCTCCTTATCTGTTATTAAACCGCTAGGGAAAAATTGTTCTACGGTCATAATTGAATTCTTATCCATAAAATCTATAGTTGCAGGAAAAATCTTGTTCTTTATTACATTATTAACCCCTTCAACTACGGCTTCTATTGAGTCAAAATACCCTAAAACCGTTCGTTTAGCCTCCGGTTTCGGAATTAATTTTAATTCCGCTTCAACAACTATGGCAAGTGTACCTTCACTGCCTATTATCAGCTGGTTAAGATGATACCCGACTGCATCCTTGATTGTATTCGCACCAAGCTTCATTATAGTTCCATCGGCAAGCACTACAGTCAAATTTAATATATAATCTTTTGTTGTTCCATATTTAAAAGCACAAGCTCCGCCTGAGGATTGAGCAATACTTCCGCCGATTGTTGAGACCTTAAAATTAGACGGATCCGGCGGATAGAATAATCCGTTTTCTTCAGCAAGTTTTTTGATATCACCAAGAATGACACCGGGCTGAACTTTCATTGTCATATTTACCGGATTGAAGTCAAGAATTTTATTCATTCTTGAAAAATTCAGAACAATTCCGCCATTAGGACATGTACAAGCCCCGACCATATTAGTACCAGCCCCTCTTGGGATGAGAGGAATCTTGTTCTTTGCAGCATATCTTAAAACATCCCGCACATCCTCAATGCTTTCTGCAAAAACCACCGCATCAGGCTTCTTAGCCGAGACATGGTTATTCGAAGAATCTTCGGCATAGCAATATAACTCTGCTTCGTCTGTTAGTATATCAGCTTTTTTTACAATATCTCTAATATTTTCTATACTATTTTTCAACAACATGTGACGCTATTTTTTCAATACTCTTATTTAATTTCGCTATTTGCCTGTCCATACCGCCGACTTTTTTAGTTAATTGAGCAGTATCTTTTGGATTCATAACAGACATGGCACTTTCGAGCTTTGACTCAAGAGAATCTATTTTCGACTGCTGTAATAACATTTTATCATCTATGGCAACCAAAAATCTGTTCAAAGTTTCTTCAAACGGTGTTAAATCAACTTTGTTATTCTTATTACTAATTGTAGTTTCAACAATAACTCTGTCAAGCTTTGCCTCAAGAGAGCTTATTTTCTTTGCCTGTCTTTCAAAAACATTACTTAAAGCTTCTATTAATTCAGCACTTTCAGAATCATCTTCCGCCTCTGCTTTTAAGTCCTCAAGCATTACCTTAATCTGCCCTATATCATCGAGAGTTTCCACCTTATCGGAAATAGCTGAAATCTGTGCTCCGGCATTATCTACCCATTCTGCCAGGTATTCAAATACCTGATTAAATACCTGATTCGTTTTTGCCCCGTTTTGTATCATTGAGTTTATAACACCCAGCTTATTATCGATTCTGTCGATTCCGGCTTCATGGGCAAAATTACGGGTTCTTTCGTCTAAATCATTTATTACAAGCTTGAAGTCCTGCAGATTTTCCTGCAATGTCTTGTATGATTCATCAGATGCTAAGATGAGCTTGTTTGTTCTTGTACTTATACTTACAATATCCTCATTCAGAGCCTCAAAGTCTTTTTTAAACTCTTCTGAATCAAATTTCGGAAACTCATTTCTTAATGAATCTACAAGAGAATAGATATTATTTGTTGAAGCAATCAACTCCTCAAGCTCTTTTGATTTATTATTATCTTTTAACTCATTTAAAGTCAACCGCAGGTTTGCAATATCGGATTCTAAATCCTGCAGGCTGTATACATAATCAATATCACCGTCGGAAGAAATAATAGAGGTTATTTTTTCATTAATTAAATCTATATCATCTCTTATTGAATCAACCTTATTATCAATTAAAACAACATTGTCTTTAACAGTCCCGATATCTTCAACTGATGTCACAATATGACTCAAAACTGTAATTAACTCCGAATGCTTTTCCTGAATAAAATCAAGAATTTCTTCCTGTTCAGCTACAAAAGAGATCTGATTAAATATATTTAAAAATTGAGTTATTATATCTGTTTTCAGTGTATTCAGCTCTTCAACAACAACAGAATCTTTATTATCCAATCTTGCCTTCAATTCATCCACTGATTGAATTATATTATATTTGATAAGCGCATTCATCTCTGTTAGCTCAGGAAGATTACTGCAGCATAAATCACTGATGTCTTCCACATACCCAAGCTGCTCTTTAACAAGATTCTCAATGCTTTCAATCTGAGCCTTTAAAGAAGATTGGAAAGCTTCATCAAAAGATTTACTTAATATTTGCTCTTTTAAATTTGCAAAGCTTAAGTTTAATTCATCAATCTCACTGCTTATACCGTTCACTACAGATAAAAGAGTTTTATAAATTTCTTCTTTTGACTCTGTAAATTTAGATAACAAATCTGAAACAGATGCCTGTATTGTCTCAAAAGAATTATTATACTTTGAAGAAATAAGTTTAATTTCTTCATATTTATCAACGACAGTGTCTACAAATTTTTTATCAAATAAATTAAACCTTTCATCAAAACCGCTTATAACATCGGATTTAACAAAATTTTGAATTCTTGAATTCAAATTCTCTGCCATTGTCGAGATAAGGACATTATTTGCCGTTTTCATATCAGCCATAGCATTATCAAAAACACTGGCAGTTAAGAGTTTATTTGAAGCTGCCAGTATATCCTCTGCAGTACGGCTCAATTCAGTACTTATACTGTCTAATTTTCCGTTCAATATAGAAGTATCACTCTTCACATCCAGATAAGATTTCAGCTCGCTAATGTTAGTATAAATATAATCCTCAACAGAAGCTTCTATCTGTGTTGCCAGCTTAGAAAGCTCATCTCGCTGAAAATCTTTTATAATACTCATTTGCTCCAATAAATCTTTTACCAGAACATCTGTTTCTTTCTCTATATTTCCGGAAATTACTTCAAGCTCACGTTTTACAAAATCAGTAATAATGTTTTGGTAATTTTTTACTGTTTCCTGCGACAGTTTAACCTGTTCAATTATTCTGTTGGTAAAGATTTCCATTGATTGCAGCTCACCTGCAGCAATATCAGCACTGGCTGCAAGAATTGAGTTTATCTTATCCTCAATCGACAATTCAATATCAGAAATTGCTTCTCTGCTATTATTTATCAATGTTTCTGATATTGATGACACTTCATTTTTAGTAACAACTTTAGCTTCTTCAATCAGAACATTAAAAGAACTGCTTAAGTCATTTAATTGAGACTGAAAAACATTCATTCTTGAAATTTCATCTTTATCAAGACGGTCATTTAGAGCTTCAAAGTTGTTTTTAAACTCAAGAGCCTTTAAATTTAACTCCTCGATATATGTAGAATTCTTATTATTATATAAAGTTTCTAAATTCAAAGAGTGCTCTTCTAATAATGCATTTATTTTATCAAACAACCCTTTCATCTCATCTGCAATGTTTCCGGAAATAGCCTGTTTGATTTGGGCTGCCTTATTTTCTGCATCCTGACTCAAAATTTTTATTTCATTTACAACAGAACAAATTTGTGAAACCAAGTTATTTTGCTGTACTTCTGCAGTATTTTCCAGCTGTTCCTTTAATTCCAGAAGAACAGTATTTAATACCTCAGAAGTTTTTTGGATTTCACTGCATAAGTTATCATTAACAGCATCAGCTGCTTCCGAAGTTGATTGTGTAACAGATGTAAGCAGGTTGCTGTATTCCGATGATATTACTTCAGAAAGAGCTTTAAGCTTAGATGAGACTGATTCTGAAACATCATTAAGCACAAGAGATAAATCAGATTTTATAACATTAATTTCATCAGAAATACTGCTCACTCTATTTGTTATTTCATTATTTAATCCTGTAGTAGAACCTGCTATCTCTGAAACTTCAAGTGTTAATTCATTAAATTTCTTATTGATTTCCTGAACCTGTGTATTTAAGCCAGCATCAAGCAGCTTTGCTATATCGCCTAATTTCAGTTTCAAATGTTCAACATTTACAGAATTTTGTTCTTGCAGGGATTTTACAAAATTATCCAGATTTTCTTTAAGAGCATTGTAGTCGGCATTAGAAAGTTCAATATTCTCGCTCAGAATATTTTTCATATTCTCTGTTATATCTGATAACACGGCTGCCGATTTTGAATTCTGTTCAGCAAGATTTTTTTGCAGAATATCATTCAACTCAAGCACCTTGGTTTCCATTAGCTTCAGCTGTTTGTTATTTTCATCAGAAACATTTGCAAATACAGTATCTATCTGATTTTTATACTGCTCAAGACCTTTTACAACGGTAACCCTTAAAGACTCCGAAACATTTACAAGTCCGTCATTTAATGTATTACCGAGAATTTGTGTAGACTGCTTGAACTGATCTTCCAAACTCTGATTTAAAGACACAAAATTAGATTCTATAATTGACAGCTGCCTTGTTAAATCTTCGTCAATATTAGTGTCTACAAACTCAATCTTTTCACGCAAATTAGCAAAATCACTAATTATTGTCTCTACTGCATTTTGTAATTTTTCGGAATTATTATCATTAAAACTACCCAGCAAAGCCTTGAGTGCAACAAAGTTATCCAAAATTTTAGCCAAAGTTGAAGTTAGCACTGTTGTTGTAGTATTTGTAAGCGCATTAATCGAACCATCCAGTTCATTAAGTTTTGAAACTGAATCATCAAACTTATTATTTATGGCATCTGAAAAATCATGTAAACTGTTATTAACATTATTTACAGAGTTTTCAACTTTGGACGCAAAATCATCTTTTACAATATTTACAATATTGTCATTCAGGCTTCCGATTTTTGCAGTTGTGCCTACAAGCAGCTCTGACAACTCCTCAATGCTCAATTTCAGAGAACCTGCAAGTCCGGCGATTTCTCCTTTCAACTCATCACGCATATCCTGATTAGATTGAAGTTGTTTTGCCTGCAATTTCTCAGCCTCAGATTTCATGACAGACAGCCTTTGGGCATTATCTTCAGCCAATTCATTCTGAGAAACCGTCACCTGTTCAATTATATCACTCTTTAGAACAGATAATTTGCCGGTAAGTTCATTATCTGCTCTTACTATATCCTGATTTAGATTATCCACTTTAGAAGAGGTTCCGGCGAGCGATTCCGACAGTTTTTCAATGCAGATTTTTAAAGAGTCTATAAGCTCAGCAATATCCGTTTTTAGTTCATCTTTAATTTCCTGAGCACTTTGAATCTGTTTAGCATGCATTGATTCAGAAGCAAACTTTATCTCACTTATTTTATCTGCATTTTCACATGTAAACTCTTTTTGAAAATCAGCAACTTTCTCCAATATTGCGGATTTCAATGAAGATAACTTACCCTCAAAATCATCTTTTAAATTAGAAGCAGTCCGGAGCACTCCGCTGATGTTATCAGTAAATGTACTATTATTAACCTTTAATGTATCATTTATATCATTAAAGCTTTTTTGAACCTCTATCAGCTTATCATATGAGTGCTTAATGTCCTCACGTATAACCTCGCTTGAAGTTTCAATAGCAGAATTCAATGACTGAAGCTGTCTATAAGTGTCTTCCTGCAGACTTTTAATGTCATTTTCAACCTGAACTCTTGCTACTTCTACAGCATCCTTTACATTCTCTATATAGCTGATACCGTTATCATTTAGAGCTTTTGAAATATTATCCAATTTATTTTCAATAGCTTCTGTACTTATTTCTCTGTCAGAACTTACATAAGACAAAATATCAACAATAGAGGATGAAATATTAGCCAGAATTTCTTTAATAACTGTCAGAGAATCTGTCTGAGCCTGCTTTACTTCATCTTCGACTATATCCAGCTTACTGATTAAAAGCTCATATTTACTGAACAAATCATTTGAAAATTTATCGGAAAATTCCGCGGAGGATGATTCTAAAAACGTTAATAAATCTTGTTTTACGGCAAATAAATCAACCTTAAGGTCATTCACCTTGGTAACAAAATCCAATGCCAAAACTTCATCAACAGCTTTTTTAAGATCTGTAAATTCAGTTTTTGAATTATTGATTTCAATTACAGAAGAGTCCAGCTTGTAATCCAATACCCCGGCTAAATCTTTTATATTTTTAATCTGTTCAACAAGCCCTGCCGCTGAATTAGCCACATAATCTTCCTGTTTTTCAAGAGAAGTCTTTAAACTGGTTTCAAAAAGAGCCAGTCTGTCTGTAATGTTAGAGAATATTGCATTATTTGCAGAAACGTTATTTTCATCAATTTGAGAGACAATACTCTTCAAGCCGGAAATGTTATCTTCTAAATCAGAGAAACTTTTTCTGCATAAACCTGAAATCAAAGTTTGAGTCTCAGCCAGTTTTTCTGAAAGATTATCAGCATTATTTGACAATTCATTCAGTGTTCTTGTTGCATTAACATCAACCAGTTGAATAATTTTATCAGCTTCTGTATTGATATGGTCTTTAATATTTTGCTCTGATTTATTTAAGTCTGCAGCTAAACTTTTGAAGCTCACATTGATATCTAAAGCCTGTATTGAAGCGTATATATTATTCAATTCATCTTTTGAATCATTTAATGCAGCCTGCAGAGAAACAGAAGTGCTGTAAATGTTATTTAATGATGATTCCAGAGACTGCTTAAATTCATCAAACTCTTTATCAGAAGAGACATTTTTAACAATTTCTTCCAGCTGGTTCAGCCTGTCTATAACAGCTGCAGCTCCCTGTTCATTTTTATCTGAAATTATTGTCTTCAGACCGGCTATAATATCAACAGAAGCATCAATTTTTTCAGCAAGATTATCTATCTTATAGTATCTGTCAGACAAATTATCAATAGATTGTGTAAGCAACTGTTCCTGAGCAGCCAGGTCGCTTATCCATTTTTTTGTACTGATTAAATCTTCCTGAGTTGCAAGCCCCTTAAGGGTGTCTTCTATTTGATTACTCTTTTTATCAAGCATTTGAATTGCAGATAATATAGTATTTGAAGAATTAGTAATATCTTCAAGCTCTTTTCCAAAATTATTTATAACTTCAGACGGATCAACGCTTGAAATAGATTTTATAACTGTTTTAAAATTCTCATTTAAACTTAGTACAATTGAGTCAAACCCGTTAGTAAGCCTTTCCAGATCATTTTTTAAGAAAGAAATATTTTTAACAATTTCTTTTTTCTGCGAATCATCCGAACGCATAGCATCTAAGCGCAAGGTTATATCCGAAAGAGTTTCTTTTTGCGAAACGACTTCGCGCGAAAATACAGAAAGATTTGTAGCAACAATATCAAACAGTTCTTTTACTTCACTTGATTTTAATGTTTCAGAACTATTTTTCAACAGATTGGAGAAAAGAGATTCTATTGCGCCAAATTTTGAGAGCAGAACACTATGACGCTCTTCTAAATTCTTCTTTAAATCCGACAGGAAGATTTTAATTAAATCAATATCCTCCTCGGTATTCAACTTTTCCAGCTTCGCATTAATGCCGGCTAAAAGTTTATCTACATCGGATGTATTAAGTATACCCTGTGCTCTTATTGAATTAAGCAAGGTTTTAATAGTATCAAAGTTCTCTGCAATCTCCGTAAAATTATTTATATCTGCCATATAGTTACTCTATCCCACATTCTACATTCATCACTTATTATATAATAATATAAAAATAGTGACAAATATCAAATTTTTTTCTAATATTAATGTATGAATTATATATTTTTCATTCTAATTGCAGTATCAATTATTGCGGGGATATTTAATAATACGCTTGATAAAGTTGTAAATTCCATGCTCGGGGCATGCAATACGGCTGTAGAAATTTCACTCTCATTAATAGGGATTATGGCATTCTGGCTGGGCATCATGAGAATCGCAGAAAAAAGCGGACTTGTACAGGTAATATCTAAAATTTTATATCCGCTTACCAGATATCTTTTTAAAGATGTAAAAAAAGACAGCCCGGCTGTTGGTGATATAACAATGAGTATAACCGCAAACGCCTTGGGACTTACAAACGCAGCAACACCAATAGGTTTAAAAGTCATGAAAGAATTGCAGGAAGATAATCCGGAAAAAGACAGGGCTACTGATGCAATGTGCATGTTTCTCGGAATGAATACAGCAGGATTTCAAATTATTCCGGCTACTGTTATAGCAATTCTTGTAGGATTTGGCGCTAAAAATCCAACAGAGATTATAATACCGACTCTTATTGTAACTACACTATCGTTTATCACGGCAATTACTACAGCATTAATCTTGCAAAGAATCTGGAGGAAATATGATTGAAAAAATATCACTTTTCATATTGCCTGTAATGATTCTTTTTATACTTTCTCTTGCTCTCATAAAAAAAGTTCCTGTTTATGAAGAATTTATCGAAGGCGCAAAAGACGGATTTAAGGTATCTATATCAATAATACCTTATCTTGTAGCAATTATTGTTGCTGTTTCCATGTTTAGAGCGTCCGGAATACTTGACTGGCTTAAAGACTTTGCCAACAATATAATTCCTCCGGATATAATTCCTTTAATGATTACAAGACCACTTTCGGGCTCAGCTGCACTCGGCATCTTCTCTGACATAGCAAAAGAATACGGTGCAGACTCCTATATTGCTAAATTGGCAGCTATCATGGTAGGTAGTTCGGAAACCACTTTCTATGTACTTGCAGTTTACTTTGGCTCTGTTGGAATAAAAAAATACAGATATGCCCTCCTTACAGGTATAATTGCAGATATTACAAATATTGTACTAGCAATTTGGGTTGCCCGTCTGTTCTTTCTTGCCAGCAGCGGGTTGTAGGGCATATTTTGGCATAATCTTCAACTACTTGCTTTTTTAAAACCGCAAAATTTATATCTATAAAATTAATTTGATCAAGTTTTTCGACAATAAACTCTTCACTTCCGCAATTTGCACAAAATTTATGCTGAGGAACAACTTCGCCGTTTTTTATCATTGCTCTTAGCTTAACACCGCAGCATGCACAGCGGGTTATGTACCATTCATTTTTTATAAATTTTCCGCAATCAGGACAATAGCCGCATTCTCTGTCCGGAGTTACGTGCTCATGAGTGCATTTGCGGCTAATTCTAAATAAATTTGTTATAAACATCAGTTAAACCTCACTGGTTCTTTATTAATAAGATTTAACCAACAGTCAAATTATATTAAGAAATGTTAAAATATTTTAATTTTATATCAATTATTTAACTTAAAAATACTTAATATATATAAGGATATTAGACTTTTTATACTACACATACACATATATACTACACTTCACACATTAAAGTTTTTAGAGTCGTTCAGACTCTTTTTTTTGCTTGTTCAAAATAAAAAAGCGGGTCAAAACCCGCTTAAAATACCTTATTTAATTCAAAATCTCTCTCGTTTCTCCCTGGAAACTATGCCTTGCTTTCGCCTTTATCTTGGACTTTTTCAGCCTCTTCTTTCTCTTTCTCTTCATTTGCTGCTTTGTCCGCATTTTCTTGTTCTTCTACATACATTGTAGCAAACTGCTCATACAAATCAGTATCAGCAAGAATTTCATCCAGCTCCAAATATGCATTTTCATCTTTATTTGCTTCAACATATTTATCTCCGCCGATTTCAAACTTTTGAGCCTGAGCCTGAGTTAATTTATCAGCGCCTATTGTTTTTACTATAAAATTCTTTAAAACGTTTGCATTAATGTTAGTTGACATAATTTTGTCTCCTTATGTTTTACTCATCTTACATATATTAAAAGTATATAAAATTTATTGAATTTCAGTAAGAGAATAAATTGTTACATTTCTTAATGTTTTACCCCTCACCCGAATTTCTAAGTTTCACTCAAGCTCAACTTGAAATTCTACCCGTCTTGGATTATTCGGGGTGTCGGAAAGTTCCCAGCTTCCCTCCACCTTACGGGCTAGGCAAAGCCGTCGCCCTACCGAAAATCCGCTCTCCCACAAAGGGCGAGGGGAATGCGCTAATTGGACGACAACGTATACTCCTTCCCTTTTTGAGGGAAGGCTGGGATGGGTGATAATTTAAATGTTTTCCAGTCCCTCTCCTGAATTTCTAAGTTTCAATCCTGCTCAACTTGAACTCCTTCCCACTCCCACAAAGGGGCTAGGCTAAGAAGCTGAATGAACGCAAGGGAAAAATATACTAAAGTGCTTCCAGAGCGGCAATCTTCATAAGTTTTACATCAGGAGTCCTGCCCGTCCAAATTTCCAGCGCGCGCTCCGCCTGATAAATCAACATATCCAGCCCGCCGATTGTTCTTAACCCGCGTTTTTGAGCTTCCTGAATCAAAACAGTTTTTACAGGGTTGTAAACAATATCATAAACTATTGTTTCAGGAGAAAGTTTATCTAAATCTTCCCTTTCCAGCGGCATTTGATCTGCCATAAAGCCTTTCATCCCGATTGGTGTTGCGTTAACTACGATTGCAGAACCGGAAAGCGACCTTATATTCTGAATCTGGTAGACATTAAAAGTTATATCCGGAAATTTTGCGCGAACATAATCAAGAGTCTGTTTTGAGTTAATAATATTCCTTGAATAAAAATCTATATTTTTAATTCCGCGTTCAGCAAGCCCGACAACTGCAGCCCTTGAAGCTCCGCCGGTTCCCAGAATACTGGCAGTCTTACCATTCAAGTCGATTTCAGCAGGAATAGCTTTCTTAAACCCGTAAATATCGGTGTTATAACCGTGAAAAGACTTATCCTCCATAACCTTTACGGTATTAACACATCCTGCAATGTTTGCATAATCATCAATATCCTCAAGAAAAAGTGACATTGGAACTTTTAAAGGTATTGTAACATTAAACCCGTTATATCCGTTCGCTTTTATATATTTAATCCGGTTAATCAATTCCTCCGGCGGAGTTTCCATTACATCATACTCACCGCCAAGTCCGATACTCTCAAGCCCTGCCTTCTGAATTACAGCAGAAATCGAATGTCCTAAAGGATACCCTATTATTCCTAATTTATACATATCTTTCTCTCCCAACGTAAAGATATTATACACAAGATTTGATAAAAAAGATACCTACTTAATATCAATAACACTAACCCCGTCGCCGCCTTCCGTGTCCTCACCAACTCTAAATTTAGCTACATAAGGTGACGTTGATATAAAGTCTCTTACAGCAGCCTTTAGCGCCCCTGTTCCGTGTCCGTGGATAATATAAACCGGTGAAAGGTTTGCAAGGCTTGCTTTATCAAGATATGCCTCCAATTCATCAAGTGCTTCTTCCACTCTTTCTCCTCTTAAATCAAGAGTATTGGAAATATCATATTTCTTTAAAGAAAAAGAAGTTTCTTTCTTCATTGCACCGAGAGGAAGATTAACTTTCTTGGCAAGCTGAGGATTGTAAACCGCAAGTTTGTCCTTCTTAACCTTCGTTTTTATCATTCCCATTTGAATATAAAGCGCGTCGTTCTTGTCAGGCAGCGAAAGAACCGTAACTTGCTGATTCAAGTCCTTTATCATAACTTTGTCATTAACCTGAACCTTATCCCAATCAAGTTCCGTGTATTGTTCTTTTTCTTCGAGTTCGTGCATATCCGAACGGAAATTCTGTTCTAATTGCGCCAAGCGTGCATAAGAACGCCTTGCAATTTTTTCGGACTTCTCGCGTCTTAGCTCAGTCAAAATTTCTTTTATCTCTGATTTTGCTTCCTCAAGCTGACCTTCGAATTTGTCTTTGATTACTTTTAGAGCTTTTTTCTTTTCTTTTTTATGCTCACTTAGTTCCTTCTCATAATGTTTTTTTAACTCATCTGCTTCAGCATTTCTGGTCTCTGCCTCTTTCAGATTTACATCCAGTCTCTGCTGCGTATCCTGCAGCCTTTCTACAACAAGGCTTGAAGTATCCCGCTGGGTAATTAAAAGTTCTTTCGCTTTCCAAACCAAATCTTCAGGCATACCCAGATTTGATGCTATTGCAATTGCATTACTCAAGCCCGGAATTCCGATTATTAACTTGTAAGTTGGAGATAAAGATTCTACATCAAATTCGACACTTGCGTTCTTGAAATACGGATCGGTGTATTCTAAAGTTTTTAACTCGCCGTAGTGAGTTGTAATAATTGACTGAGCCTGTTTTGAAGCTAAATCCTTCAAAATAACTTCCGCAAGAACCGCGCCCTCCTGAGGATCTGTTCCCGCACAAAGCTCGTCAATCAAAACAAAAGTCTCGCTGTCAGAGAGTTCCATAATATCAATTACATTTGTCATATGAGAAGAAAAGGTGGATAAATTTTGCAAAATACTCTGCTCGTCACCGATATCTGCCAGAACTTTTTCAAACGGATAAATATGAGCCTCTGCACAGGGTAAAAACATACCGGATTTCATCATTAAAATAAATAACCCGACTGTTTTCAGGGCAACTGTTTTACCGCCGGTATTAGAGCCTGTAATTATCACGGATTTATATTCTTTGCCAATCTCAAAATCGTTTTCTACAATTTTTTCAACCCTGCCGATTAAAAGCGGATGGCGCATTAAATCAATTTTAATACTCTTATCTTTGTTTACCTCCGGCTCTACTGCCTGAGTTTTTACGGCATAACGGGCTTTTGCAAAATGGAAATCAATCTCTCCAAGCGTATGTTCCATTTGAATTAAATTATCCATTACTTTTCTGACTTCATAGCTTAATGCGGTTAAAATTCTTATAATCTCGGCATAAATTTTGGATTTTAATTCTCTTATTTTGTTGTTAATCGGAACAATTTGCGCCGGCTCAATAAAAAAAGTTTTGTTTGTTGCGGAAACATCGTGAACAATTCCGCCAACCTTACTCTTAGATGAGGCTTTAACCTGAAACACTATTCTGTCATCACGAATTGTATAAACATTATCCTGCAAATGTTTTTGAAACTCCGGAGAATTCATTAGTTCCTGAACTTTTTGCTTTAAATTTGCCTCAGTGTCTTTGAGAGAAGAATAAAGCCCTTTTAACTCAAGATTTGCATTCTGCTTAACAGTACAATTTTCATCAAATGTATTAAGAATCTTCTCCTCAAACTGTTTATCAGAGAATAATTTGTCCGCAAGATTCTGCATTGAAGCGTCAAAAGGCAGATTTTCTTTCAAGGAGTTCCGCACAACTCTTGATGTACGCATTGCTTTTGCAATATCAATAAGTTCTTCTTCTACAAAATATTCGTTTCTTTCTCTGAGTTTGGAAAAATCAGGAATTTTTTCAACCGGAATATCCTGCGCCAAATCTAATACATCTTTTGCCTCTCTGGTGAGAATTAACTGCGCCTGAATATCCTCCGGCTTAACGTACGGAGTCAACTCTAAGCAAAGCTTTTTAGACTGTTCTGTCTTTGCAAACTTTGCTAATTCGGCTAGAATTTTGTCGTATTCAAGTGCTTTTTGTGATTTTTGGACAATACTCATACTAATCTTGATTATAATGAGAACAAAAAATCAAAGCAATATATAAAAAGTATTGTCTTGATAAAAACCTTTTTATTGTTTTTCTCTATTTGTATAATTAATTGTACTTTTCTTTCTCTTTTGTTGCGAGATAAAGAGAAAGAAAAGATACCAAAAGAAAGAGAAAAAACGCGGTTGTTTTCTACGCTCTTTCGAGCGTGAGTTTGAATAGATGTTGCAGGCTGAGCCTGCACTCTTACGCTCACTATTGCTATGCTGACGCATAGCACGTTCGCGGCGCCGGACTTGTTAAAACATGTAGGTCAGGTTCTACCTGACAAAATTTTTTTTATAAACATATATTGTTCTAAAGTAACAGCGGCGGAGCCCTCACGAGCGTCTTTTAGCGAGGGGCAAGGTGCGGGTTTACCCGCAACAGCCACTTGGACTTATGCTCGTAAGAGCATTGGAAACAACAAGTTTCTTCTTTTTTGCTTCGTTTTTTCTTCTTGCTTTTTCAAAGAAGAAAAAATGAAGAAATAAAAATAATACTTCCGGTGTAAAAATATAAAATATCAAAAAATCGGACGGTACATTTGTACCGCCCGATTGAAAATCTTCAATTATAATTGAAAATTATAATTTAGAAGCAACCATCTTAGTAGTTTCAGCTAAACGAGTTGAGTAACCCATTTCATTATCATACCAAGAAATAATCTTAACCTGATTGCCGCCCATTACACGTGTTAATAAAGCGTCAACAGTTGAAGATTGAGAAGTTCCGATGTAGTCAGAAGATACTAACGGTTCTTCAGTGTAGCAAAGAACGTGACCGTCAGCGCCTTCTTTTAATGCAGCGTTAACTTCTTCTACAGTTACGTCTTTTTTAAGTTCAAATACAACGTCTACTAAAGAAACGTCCGGAGTAGGAACTCTCATAGCGAAACCGTCCAATTTACCTTTTAATTGAGGTAATACAAGAGCAACAGCTTTTGCAGCACCGGTCTTAGTAGGAACAATGTTTAAAGCGCCTGCTCTGGCTCTGCGAGGATCTTTGTGACCTGCATCTAAGATTCTCTGATCACCTGTATATGAGTGAACAGTTGTCATCAAACCTTTAACAATACCGAATTTTTCATCGATAACTTTAGCTACAGGAGCTAAGCAGTTAGTTGTGCAAGATGCCATAGAAATTACATTGTGTTTTGCAGGATCGTATTCTTTGTCGTTTACGCCTAAAACAATTGTAATATCTTCGTTTGTAGCAGGAGCGGAGATAATAACCTTCTTAGCGCCTGCTGTGATATGAGCTTTAGCTTTTTCAGCATCTGTGAAGAACCCAGTTGATTCAACAACAACTTCTACACCTAAATCTTTCCAAGGTAATTGTGCAGGGTCTTTTTCTGCAAAGAATTTAATCTTCTTACCGTTTACAATAATACCTTCTTCATAAGCTTCAACAGTTCCGTCAAACTTACCCATTACAGAGTCGTGTTTGAAAAGAAGTGCAGCTTCTGCAGGTTTTAAACCAGGGTCGTTTATAGCAACATATTCGATTTCATTGAAGATACCTTCTCTGATTGCTGCTCTTAATGTGTTTCTACCGATTCTTCCGAATCCGTTAATAGCTACTTTTACCATAATTTTCACTCCTTCTTATTAGTAAAATTATTTCTCTTAACATTTTTATCCTAAATCAAACAAAAATCTTAATCAAGCAAAATCAAGCGTTGAAAAATTAATTTTTCATTAAGTTTTTATATTTTATAAAGAGCGGCGGCAGGTTTTATAA